>CAMKTN010000006.1 GCA_946415705.1 uncultured Prevotellaceae bacterium | reverse complement strand
CCACAGATTCCATCACCTTCTTGAACCATTCCGACAATGGCGACTTTGACATTCCACTCAGATGGCAGTCAAAGGGTACTCAGAAGTACATCCGCATTCTCGATGCATTATACAACTTGATAACGAGTCCTCATGTGTACTATCTTGATGAATTAGGCGAGGATCTGCACAACGACCTGTTGTACTACTATCTCAATGTCTTCATCTTCAACTCTGACAAGTCGCAGCTGGTTATCACGAGTCAGGAGACCACCCTTCTATCGCAAGACATGATTAACGAGAATCGAGGCGTGGTGTGGTTTGTCGAGAAGAATAAGGAGACTGCATCGTCCGAATATGCCCGTGGCGACTCCTTCGGCTTACATAAGAATCTCTCGCTTTACAATTCATATCGCATTGGCCGACTGGGTGCCAAGCCAGAACTGGGTAGTATCTTTATAAATCTGGAGGACTGATATGGGAAAGTTACGACAGACAGCACTCATCTTGGGCGAAGGACCAACGGAATTTTTCTACTTCAAGTCCCTATGCGACGTGTTCAAGCGTCTGACTATCAAACCAGACTATCCGAAGCATACCAATATCAAGGAACTGGAAGCCAAGATTGCAGAGGGCGTGGCAATGGGTTACAGCCATATCTTCTGCATCATCGACATGGATACGAAGGACAAGGAGCCAGAGCGTTCACAATACCAGAAGCTAAAGGCGAAGTACGCCAAGCCGATTGACAAACCAAAGAAAGGTATCTACTGCGAGGTCGAGTTCTTCGAAACTCATCGATGCACAGAACTGTTCTTCCTCTATTATTTCCGCTACACCTCACGTCCATACGACGAACAAGAGCCATTGCTCAAAGACCTCAACCAATGTGTGGAGTATCGAAAGACGATAGAGTTCTTCATCAAAACCAAGGGACTTCACGGTTACTTTGAGCGTAATGGTGGTAGTCTCGAAAAAGCTATCGCCAATGCTAAACGTTCAATGGATGAGAAGCAAAAGGATGGTAGAGATTATACTTACTCGGAACTGGGTAGGTTGATGGAAAATATAAATAGCATGGGAAAGTAAATTCGTGGATAAAACAAGATATAGAATCAGATTCGAACACGAAGCCGCCTCCGTAGCAATCAACGGAGGCGGCTTTTTTGTTTTTAGTCGCAGCTATGAGAAACGCTAATCGAAGTAATAGTAACGGGTATAGCCGGATCCTGCGTCTATCACCCGATAATCATATGCCGACACCCTGTAGGAACCCTTAGTAGAATCGGTATTACGACTGGCTAAGCCTATCAGGAGGTTACAAGACGGATCCGAGTACAGTACCACCCTGCTGCCCGATGTCTTCTTATAACAAGTCTTGCTTGAGTCATCATACCTTCCTGTAGAACTATAATGTGTGATGACCAATGCCAGAGTGCTTTCTACATCATCCTCTGTTGATGAAGAGCCTCCGCCGCCTGCATCGACTTTTTTCAAATCAAATTGTCCCCACACTTCCCATCTCTTTTCGCTGTAATGGCTACTACAGACGGTAATACTGCTATTTTCGGGGGAATAGTTGTAAATATTCCAAATCATCGGCTCGTCGAATTTGGATGATTCCATGTATATTTTCTTATCGGAAACATACCATTTCGAAAGAACAGCGCTGTATAGAACAGGCCCAATCCAATTCACCTTTCCCGTCTTGTCCGCATTGAAAACTGCATTAACAGTAATTGACTCTTCATCAAAGTTCTTGCTCATACCTCGCCAAGTGCCTACGAGGACTTCCTCATAATTAACAGGGTCTTCCGCAGGAGTATTGTCCTTTTCATTCTCCTTGCTACAAGCGATGGTTCCAAGTGCCACAGTTGCCATAAGTACCAGGCTCATTAACGTTGTCCATTTTTTCGTTTTCATACTGTAAATCATTGATGTTTATTATGTGTTGCTGTATTCTCGCTGCAAAGCTACACATTCTTTTGAGATTCGGCCAAAAGGATTGATATTTTTTTCACTTCCGACCTCAAAATGAGACAAAAAGAAGTGTTGCTGCGTACTGAAATGCGGCAAAGTAATTGGTCGTGAAAAAAAGTTTTATGAAAAGCCCTACGAACCCTACGCAGAATAGTAAACTGCACTGCCGCCAATGCTCTCATGATGGAGCATTGGCGGCAGGTGAGTGTTGGGGATGCGTAAAATGTGATATTCTTTACAGCGAATTGTCTAACTCGTCAATATAGCCCAGACAGAAATCTTCCAGGCCGATGTAGTAGATACCATTCTCATCGTACCACGGAACAATGTGATGACGCACGACAACAATCTTGCGATAGGAGTCGTTGATTCGCCGCAGAGAATTGGTTTCCTGCAACCTCTTCACCTCGTCAGGGATTGCAAAGGCCGACTGAATGTAGCAACGGCGATTGCCACGATTGACCACAAAGTCAACCTCCAACTTAGTCCGTTTGCTCTTACCCTGCTCATCCTTATAGTTATACTCCACCACACCAACATCCACGTTGAATCCGCGGACACACAACTCATTATAGATGACGTTCTCCATTAGGTGTGTTTCCTCCTGCTGACGGAAGTTGAGTTGGGCGTTTCGCAGCCCCACATCGGTTAGGAAATACTTTTGAGGGGTATTGATATACTTCCTGCCTTTAATGTTATATTGTCGGGCCTGTCGTAGCAGATAAGCCTCAGCGAAATAGTTCAAATAGATACTGATGGTAGCATCATCTATCTTCGTCTGCTTCACAGTGGCAAAGGTCTTCTCGAGCTTCTTCGGGTTGGTTAGCGAACCTATACTGCTCGCCACAATGTTCAGCAAATCATCCAGCACAGAGATATCCTTCTGGATATGATTGCGCTCAATCACATCGGTCAGATAAGTCTTCTGTATCAAATCATGAAGATACTGGCTCTTCTCTCTGTCCGATTTAAGAGCCATCAGCCTTGGCAACCCTCCGTATGTAACAAATTCCGCCCATGCACGACTCTTATCACCCTGATAAGCCGAATAGAATTCCTTGTACATCAGCGGATTCACATGTATCTCGTCGCCCCTGTCCTTGAATTCTGTCATCACATCTGTCGAGAGCATTTTCGAGTTACTGCCAGTTACATAGACATCCACATTCTTGATGTCCAGCAATCCCAACAGGATATCTGCAAAACCAATGGTGGCGTTCTCGTCATCAAGCCAAGGGTTGGGAATAGGTTCCACTTCCTGAATTTCATCCAGCATGACGTAGTATCGCTTCTTGGTGTCCGTTATCTGGTCACGCAGGTATCTGTCCAACTCCAAGGGATTACGGTAGCGGGCATTCCTTGCCACATCGAGTTTCAGTACAATCATCTGGTCGTCAGTAATGCCTTCGGATTTTAGGTAGTCACCATATATATCAAATAGCAGTACCGACTTCCCACATCTACGAATGCCCGTAACCACCTTTACGCGCCCATTGTCGCGTTTTTCAATGAGTTGGGTGAGATAAAAATTCCTTTCTATTCGACTCATACTTCCGAAAACTTTGCGTATTTACGCGTGATTCTCAGATGCAAAAGTAGCGCATTCATCTGAATCAGCAAAAGATTATGTCAAAAATGTGTGCAACGCCGCCATATTTCCTCTGTACACCACTGCCGCCAATGCTCCATCACGGACATTGGCGGCAGATTGTTAATTCGAAAGAGGATTATTACTTCACCAGCACTTTGCGCGTTGTGCCATCGGCGGAGCGGATGATGTTCACGCCACGTTGAGGCTGAGTGAACTTGCGACCTTGTAGATCATAGACATCTGTCTTGGCAGAGGTGCCAGTCTTCAGGGTTGCAACGCCTGTCTCCAGCTCAACGCCTACGGTGTCAAACATATAGCCGTTGCCAAGTGTGTCGAAGAACTGGATTCTCTCAGCGATAATACTCATGCTATTCTCGCTTTCCGAGATGAAGGAGAGGAGTTCATCGCCATAGTCCTCGAATGTGCGGTTCGCAGGTGAGAAGACTGCCACACGATAGCGACCCGGCTCCAACTTATTGTAGATGAGTTGGTGCTTCTGTTCGCCTTTGGGATTGAGCATCAGCTGTTCAATGTCGGTGTCTTCAGGAAGCACGAGGTCAAGCTGGAAGGCTGTGTAAGCCTTGTCGGTAGTAAGCTTCAACGAGATGTTATCACCATATTTGCTCAGCTTCAGCACCTCGCTGCTCACCTCGGCACGGCGTGGTGCATACATGGCCTTCACGAAACTCTGGTCGCCTGCAATGTGGTTCACCAGCACCACAGCATCTCCGAGGTTCACCGTATCGTCGGCATTCAAGTCAGCCAGTTTCTCAAGGAACTTTGCAGATGGAGTCCCCACCACATAACGAGCAATATCCACCACGTCCACGACGTCCACTTCCGTATCCATGTTCACGTCGCCATAGAGATAGAAGTTGCCAGTGATCACTACATCCTTTGCCGGCATCGTCTCTGGAATCTCACTCCATCCCGTGAATGTGTAACCTTCTTTGGTCGGTTCAGTTTCGGGAGTCAATGGTGACCCATAGACAATGATAGCCGTCTTATAGTCTTCCCCATCTACTTTGTATGTTAATGTGTAGCTGTTCACTGAGAAGGAGCCTGTTACCACGACATCTTTTGCCGGCATCGTTTCAGGTATCTCGCTCCATCCGCTGAAGGTGTACCCCTCCTTTGTCAAATCTTCCTCTGGGGTGATGGCCGTACCATATTCAACACTTGTTGACTTATAAACCTCACCATCTAATTCATACGTCAAAGTGTAGCTGTTAATAGTGAAGGAACCGATGATGGTGACATCTTTTGCCGGCATCGTCTCAGGAATCTCGCTCCAGCCACTGAAGGTGTACCCTTCCTTTATTAAATCTTCCTCTGGAGTGATGGCGGTGCCATAGACGACAGATGTTGATTTATACACCTCTCCATCTAATTCGTATGTCAATGTGTAGCTGTTGATGCTGAAGGTACCCGTCACCACAACATCATGATTTGGCATCGTTTCGGGAATCTCGCTCCAGCCAGAGAATGTATAGCCCTCTCTTGTCGCATCTGATTGAGGAATGATGTCAGCACCATAGGCGATGCTTTCTGTCTTGTAATCTTGGTTATCTACTTTATAGATGATGTCGTACTTAACAGAAATGTCGAACGAAGTATCATCAAGTGTCACGCGTTCGGAGTCTGCAGTTGAGAAGCGGATGTTGCTAATTGTAGCTGTACCACCCACGCAACCCTCTTCAGCTGTAAGCTTCAGGGTAACCAGTTCGCCTAAATTGCCACTGATGGGCGTAAGTGACAGGGAAGAAGACGTCAAACGGTATGCTCCGTTCTCCAACTTACCGATTGTCAGTGTCTGCTCTGCATCCGTGATGCGAGAGGATAGCGAACACCCTGTCTTGTCTATGCCAATGCCTTCAGGCAGGGTCAGATCCATTTGGAAGGCGACGAGGTTGGATAGTTGGTTATTCAATCCCAACTCGATGAATTCACTCTCGCCAGCCTTAATGGAGAACTCCGTGGCATCTGTATATATGTTCGGAAGTGGACCATCATAGAACAGCCGAAAGTTGTCTGCAGATATCCAATTGGCATTCGTATTTTCAGCGTAAAGGCCGAGTTGTATAGGGGTTTCGTCATTATTGACGAATGGAACACTGAAGTGGTCAATACCGAGACGAGGTGTGCCAATTGGGACTCTTTTTGTCAGACTCTCAGACTCAATGAACAAACCAGCACCTACGATATCTGAACCGTCACCGTTGGCGGGGTCGTGGCAGATGGAAGCGTCGCACTCCAGACGGTAGATACCTTGGGGCAGGCCATAGACAGTCTGTGCGATGACACCGTCGCCGAGGGCACTGGGATGCCATGCCTCAATAAAGTTGGTGATGGAAAGGCCTGTTTCGGCATTAGTGTCCGTACGGTTCTGCTGACCGCAATCCTTACCAGTGATGGTGATATCCCATTCGGGAGGTACTTCGCCTCTGGCTGTGGCGATTTCGAAGTCGGGGTTCTGCAGAACGCCGGTGATGTCCACGGGAAGATTGGCTGTGGCTATTTTCACCTGAACGAGAAGTTGGCTGTTAGCCGTTAGAACCTCTTCCACTGTAGCATCGCCCTTCTGATAGATGGCAGATGCATCGGTATAGTCAACCTCTGCAGCTACAGCCTCGTTTAGGGTGGCATACAGCCTTACTCTTGCATTGTAAATACCCAATGCAACATTGTATGCCTCAGTTTCCTCATCCAACGTAGCCTGTGTTTCATTACGCCATGCACGAATGGCCTTGGCGACATCATCAGAGGCTTCCACAAACTTCCAAGCTACCTTGTAGCTCTTTCCGTTCT
This sequence comes from uncultured Prevotellaceae bacterium, assembly GCA_946415705.1. Classification (GTDB taxonomy): domain Bacteria; phylum Bacteroidota; class Bacteroidia; order Bacteroidales; family Bacteroidaceae; genus Physcousia. The sequence goes on along the minus strand of CAMKTN010000006.1, from coordinate 83,514 downwards.
TGCTACCTGCCCATGCATCAGTCCATGTGTAGGACCCGTTCTCAATGGCATCAATACCCAGTACGCCGAACTTGCTCTTGACAGCGTCCTGCTCGTTTTCCTCGGTTGCAGGATTGTCTTCCACGTATGCTTCGGCATCATACGGGTCTGTCAAAGCATCGTGAAGCAGGAAATCGTTGCCATTGCTAGGAATCAGCTGCCAGTTAGCGGCGCGACCGTCATTACCGTCTTGCCATGATGCATTGCCGTCAGCAAAACCTGTGACAAATCCTGACAAATCTATATTCTGAACGGCAAAGCGTACATAACCCTGTTCACCAATCGATGAAATGGTGTAGGGAACAGCAGCGTTCTTGTTAGTCGCACGCTTGAATTGAGTACCAGTTGGCGACACAATAGAGTCTGTCGTAGTGATCGTACGTGTTCCCCAGTCGCGACCGCAGCCCATAAACTGCGCGGCGCCTACATTGTAGATGTAGTAGGATTTCCCGACTTCAGGAGTTACCCATGCGCCTTCAAAAGCGGGACGGGTGGGATACGTGGGCTTTACGGGCTCATCCCAACTTTGTGCCATGGCACATGTACCCATAGACATTGCACTTACAAGTGCAAGAGAAGAGAGGATTCGTTTAGGTTTCATAGTTAGTTTTATGTGTCCTCCCAGCTCCAAGGAAAACTTTATTGATACGATGAAGCGTGGAACTGTATGTTCCATCTTCAAGCTGAGGTACGTAGGATGAACCCGAGTGAAAAAGATGATTAAGGCCAGTTCCACGCTAACGCGTGAAGCTGTTAGGTCTTTTCTTTTTTCACTCAGAGTTCCTACGTAAGTAGGTCCTCCGGGGATTTGCAATGTTGAAAGTTTCCTACGTTTTCAGCTTGCAAGAGAAGAGCATAACGCTTCGTTTGATTTCGATAAGTTGTGGGCAGACCGCTGTCCGCCAACCTCGTCAATCACCAACCTCACATCATGTAAGAATGTGGTGTATCTGAGGTATCACGCCGCAAAAGTAGGAATGTTTTCCGAATCAGCCAAAAGAATCAAAGATTTTTTGTGGTTGGCCACAAAAATGCCTCTCCGATTGTGGCGGAGAGGCAGATATCAGAAGAAAAAAGAATCTAAGCGGACGCTTCTGTCTGTATGTCTATCTAATGTGGTTTATTTCATAAACTGTTTAAGAGGTTTAATGTTTAATAATTATGTATCTATTCTCTGCGACTCCCATTCGTCCCAATTGGTGTCTGTGAGATAACGAATCACCTGCTCACGAAGTTCTGGAATGTTATTTTTAACGACATCCCAAACAACGATGTCATCGATTTGGAAATACTCGTGAACGATATAATTCCTCATTCCCTTTACCATCTTCCACGGGGTTTCCGGGTGAGCCTGTTGGAAAGACGGGGTTAGCATATTAGCTGCTTCACCAATAATCTCTATATTCTTTACAACAGCATAATACATCATGTCATCAGAGACTAAATCTTCATAGGATTTACCCGAAGTATATCGAAGAATGCGTTCTATTGCAGTCTTCATGTGAACTAACCGTTCACGGTCTCTAAGCGGTTCTCTCATAGATTAGCTTTTTATCATGGTCTGCACTCTCACGGGCAAAAGGTGCCAGTGTTCGATCTGATACCAAATCGACATTACGGCCCAATAAGTCTTTTAAATCCTCATACATGCCGAAAAAACGTAATCCAATTGATTGGCTGTAATCCAAGGTCACGAGGATGTCCACATCGCTGTCCGGCCGCTCTTCGCCCCGTGAATATGAACCGAAGAGCCATGCTTTCAGGACGGGCTGCGTCTTGAAATACTCGGCAATTTTCTGTATCATCACGTCGGTACTCATTGGCTTTATCATTGTTTCACGCCACAAAAGTAGGGATTAAATTGATGCGGGCAAAGGAAAAAGGATGAAATTTACTTTTGGGAACAAAAAATCAGAGGGTGGCAGAAGAATGCATCCACCGCACAGGTCACCACTTCGTGTGCATTCCAGTGCGGTGTGCGCATGAAGATTGTTAAGAAATCTTTAATTCGAGGGCGCCGGTGATGTTGCTTTTGCAGTGCCTGTGATGTTGCTTTTTGCAGTGAGGGGATGATTTTTGGCGCGTTGTTTGGCCGCGTTGCGGGGAAACGCTATCTTTGCACCCGAAAAATGCGAATGCACACATGAGTAAGACAGAAGAAAAGAATGAATATGTGCGCTCGGTGGCCGATAAATCCTATGAGTTCGGCTTCACGACAGACATCGAGACGGAGGTCATCGACCGCGGTCTCACAGAGGATACCGTGCGCCTGATATCCGCGAAGAAGGGGGAACCGGAGTGGTTGCTGGAGTTCCGCCTGAAGGCGTTCCGCTACTGGCAGACACAGGAGCAGCCGGCGTGGGGCCATCTGCAGATGCCCGACATCGACTATCAGGCTATCTCCTACTATGCCGACCCCACAGCGGCGAAGAAGAAGGAGGGCCCGAAGAGCGTTGATGATATCGACCCTGAGCTGATGAAGACGTTCGACAAGCTGGGCATCCCGCTGGAGGAACGTCTGGCGCTGAGCGGCACGGCGGTGGATGCGGTGATGGACAGTGTGTCGGTGAAGACCACGTTCCGCGAGAAGCTGGCCGCGATGGGCATCATCTTCTGCAGCATCAGCGAGGCAGTGCGCGAGCATCCGGAACTGGTGAGGAAGTACCTCGGCTCGGTCGTTCCCTACCGCGACAATTTTTTTGCTGCCTTGAACAGCGCTGTGTTCTCCGACGGCTCGTTCGTATATATCCCCAAAGGTGTGCGCTGTCCCATGGAACTCTCCACCTACTTCCGCATCAACGCCCAGGGCACAGGGCAGTTCGAGCGCACGCTCATCGTGTGCGACGAGGATGCCTATGTGAGCTACCTTGAGGGTTGCACAGCTCCCATGCGCGATGAGAACCAGCTGCATGCAGCCATCGTGGAGATTGTCGTGGAGAACCGTGCTGAGGTGAAGTACTCGACGGTGCAGAACTGGTACCCCGGCGACAAGGAGGGCAAGGGCGGCGTGCTGAACCTCGTGACGAAGCGTGGGTTGCTGCGCGGCGAGAACAGCAAGCTGTCATGGACACAGGTGGAAACGGGCTCGGCCATCACATGGAAGTATCCCTCATGTGTGTTGGCGGGTGAAGGTTCGCATGCCGAGTTCTACAGTGTCGCCGTCACCAACAACTACCAGCAGGCCGACACAGGTACTAAGATGATACACCTTGCGCCTCGCACCAGCTCCACAATTATCTCCAAAGGCATCAGTGCCGGCCGCTCGCAGAACTCGTACCGCGGTCTGGTGCGCGTGGCACCGAAGGCTGAGGGTGCCCGCAACTATTCCAGCTGCGACAGCCTGCTGCTGAGCAGCACCTGCGGCGCCCACACCTTCCCCTACATGGACATCCAGAACCCGTCGGCCATCGTGGAGCACGAGGCCACCACGTCGAAGATCAGCGAGGACCAGCTCTTCTACTGCCAGCAGCGCGGCATCCCGCAAGAAGATGCCGTGGGGCTCATTGTCAATGGCTATGCCAAGGATGTGCTGAACAAGCTGCCCATGGAGTTTGCTGTCGAGGCTCAGAAGTTGCTCGCTGTCTCCCTGGAGAATACGGTGGGATGAGGGGAATTGAAAATTGAGAATTGAAAATTGAAAATTGATAGGTGTTATGAAAAAGTTCTTCCTTTCTATCCTTTGCATGGCAGGCATGAGTGCCATGGCACAAGAGACGTATCGGGTACCCGTCAGCGAGGAGCATGAAGCCATGCTGACAGGGCAATATGAACCTACGTGGCAATCCCTGGAGACGCATGAGACGCCCGAATGGTTCCGTAATGCCAAGTTCGGCATCTGGGCACATTGGGGTGCTCAGTGTGTGGAGGGCAGCGGCGACTGGATGGCGCGTGAATTGTATATGGAGGGGAACTGGAAGAGCACCTTCCACCGTGAGCACTATGGCCATCCCTCAGAAGTCGGCTACAAGGACATCCTCCCGCTTTTCAAGGCCGAGCACTGGGATCCGGAAGCATTGGTGGAGCGTTATAAGCGTTGTGGTGCACAGTATTTCTTTGTACTGGGTAACCACCATGACAACTACGACCTCTGGGACTCTAAGTATCAACCTTGGAACTCCATGAACATTGGTCCTAAGCGCGATATCCTCGATGAGTGGGCCAAGGCCGCCAAGAAGGCGGGGCTGCCATTGGGTATCTCTTTCCACGCCGACCATGCCTGGACGTGGTTTGAGCCCTCGCAGCGCTATGACCTCGAAGGCGACAAGGCTGGTGTCTGGTACGATGGCAACCTCACGAAGGAGGATGGCAAAGGCAAATGGTGGGAAGGTCTGGATCCGCAGATGCTCTACCAGCAGAACCACCCGATGAGCAAGGGCTCATGGGACAATGGAGCTATTCACGGACAATGGGACTGGAGCCATGGCGCATGCTTGCCCAGTCAGGATTTCGTCACCAACTTCTACGATCGCACCCTCGATGCCATCAACCGCTATCAGCCCGACCTCATCTACTTCGATGTCACAGTGCTGCCCTTCTATCCCATCAGCGATGCGGGTTTGAAGATTACGGCTCACATGTATAACAAGAATCCGCGAGGTGTGGTCTTTGGCAAGATCTTGAACGATGAGCAGCGCAAGGCACTCACGTGGGATGTCGAGCGTGGCGCTCCCGATGAAATCATCAGCGAGCCGTGGCAGACATGCAACTGCATCGGCGGCTGGCACTACGACACCGGCATCTACCGTCGTGGCTACAAGACCGCTTCGAACATGGTGAAGCAGCTCGTGGATATCGTGTCCAAGAATGGTAACTTGCTGCTGAACATCCCCCTGCGCGCCGATGGCACCTACGACGAAAAGGCTGCAGCCTTCCTCGATGAGCTGGAGGCATGGATGACGCAGAACGGTGAAAGCATCTTCGGCACACGTCCTTGGGTGCGCTTTGGTGAAGGTCCTGTCGCCGAGAAAACCATCAAGATGAACGCGCAAGGTTTCAATGACGGACAGTATAACGGCATGGACAGCCGCGACATCCGTTTCAACCAAACGAATAAATACCTTTATGTCACTCCGATGGGTTGGCCCGAGGATGGCCACCTCGTGGTGAAGTCGCTGGCTAAGGGAAATAAGGACTTCAAGCGCAGCATCACCAGCGTCTATCTGCTGGGACATGGCAAGCTGAAGGCGCGTCAGACGGCCGAGGGCCTTGAGGTGCAGCTCCCGCAGCCCTGCAACACCATCGCCCCAGTCCTTCGCATCAATAAGTAAAAGAAACGCCCGGCAAGCTGTCGGGCGTTTCCTTTTTTCTTTTACTTATTGTTCGGGATCCATGACGACCCGTATACGGTTGCCGTTCTTGAGGATGGCCTGAGCCATCTGTTGAATATCGGCAGCGGTGATGGCGGTGATGACAGCCTCATAGTCCTTGGAGGGATCGTAGTTGTGGCGCAGGATTTCATGGATGCGGCCCATCCAATAGCCGTTCTCACGCTGGTTCTGGGCGAAGGTCTTGAGCATATACTCCTTGGCTTTGTTGATGCTCTCCTCGCTGGCTCCGTTGGCGGCGATGTCTTCTACGACGGCCTGCACAATCTGCAGACAGGTGTCGGTCATCTCAGGCTTTACGGGGAAACCGGCTTCTAAGACGTAGTAGGTCTTGTCATCGGCACCGCGTGTGATGTTGCCATTTGCACTGGTGCTGTAGGCGGCACCCAGCTCCTCACGAATCTTCTTGAGATAGACCTCTGCCACGCAAGTGCCGAGAATCTCCATGACAGCGTCGTTCTTCACCGTCAGCTCAATGGGGCCGGTCCAGGCACTGATGACGAAGCTCTGTGGGGTCTCCATCTTTTTGGTGTAACGGTTGAGGACATCACCTTTCACAAAGCGTACACCCGTATCTACGGCTTTGTCGTTGCGCTTGACGGTAGGCAGCGTGGCCAGGTACTTGGTGGCAAGGTCAAGGATCTGTGCCTCGTCGATATTACCGATGAAGAGGAAGGTGAAGTCGCTGGCATCGGCGAAGCGGTCTTGCCACATCTCCATAATGCGGTCGTAGTTGATGAGATCGACTTCGGCCTCCGTCATCGGGGTGATACGGGGATGGTGGCCATAGAGTGTAGCCTGTACGCTGTCGCCCAAGCTGGCCATGGGGTTGAGGCTCTTGTTGCGGAGGCTCTCGCGGAGGCTGGAGAGGTAGGAATCTACGGCATCCTGGTCCTTCTCACGAGGCTGGAAGGTCATATAGATGAGCTCGAAGAGCGTCTGTATGTCTTTCTTGGAGGAGAAACCGGAGAAGCTTTCTTCGCGGCCACCCACGTTGGCGGAGCTCCTGACGTTCTTGCCGGCGAGCGCCTTCTGCAGCTCCGTCATGGTGAAGCCGCCCATCTTGGAGTGACCCATCACATCGTCGAAGGCATCGAGGTTGATGCGTTCGCTGTCGGCGTAACGACCCATACCGCCCTCGCTCCATGCGAGCATGCGGATCTCATCATCCTTGTAGTCGGTGCTCTTCATCACTACTTTCACGCCATTGCTAAGGGTGATGATCTTGGAATCGAAGGGGCCTGCCACTTCCTTCTTGACCTTACCCGGCTTGGGCAGGGCGGCCACCAGCGGACCGGTCTTCACGTTATCGATCCATGCGGTGAGTTCCTGCTGCTGAGCAGCGTGGATGGCATCGAGAAGCTGCTGCTCGGTGGGGATGGTGAGGCCTTCCTTCTCGGGATTGATGGCGAGCACGACGAGGTTGGTGTCGCTGCGGCTGACGAGCTCCTGGAGTTTCATGTGATATGCTTCGGCAGGAATCTGAGGCAGTACCTGCTTCATGAGCTGGTACTCCACCTCGATGCCGGGGATGGGCTCATTGTCGAGGAAGGAACGGTAGTACTCACGTGCATAGGCGATGGACTTCTGCTTGTCGCGGTTGTTGTACTGCTGCTCCATGCCGCTGAGGGTGTTGAGGACGGCGCGGTCAATCTCACCCTTGGTGAAACCAAACTGGTCGGCACGGTAGAGCTCTGCCATGACGGCTTGTACGGCCTCTTCCACGCGACCTTCCTTAGGATATACGCTCACGTTGAAAGCCCCCGTGACCTTGCTGGACAACAGGAAGTCGCCGTCGCTGATGCCAGCACCCTTGAACGGGCATTCGGGCTTCAGAGAGAGTTCGTGAAGACGCTGGCTGAGGACATAACATGCGATGCTCTTACTGACTTCCTCCATATACGCGGCAAGCGTATTGCGGAGGCTGTCAGGGATGACTTCGTGCTTGAGGGAGATCTGTACCATCTGCGAGGTCACCTCAGGGTCTTTGTCGCTGACGACGATGGCCTCATTGTTGTCGGGCACGCTATAGTACTCGCGCTGTGCCACGGGCTGTTGCACGGTGATGGGGCTGAAGAGCTTTTGAATCTTACCCTCGATGGCATCGACATCCACGTCGCCGACGACGATGATGCCCTGCAGGTCGGGACGGTACCACTTGTGGTAGTAAGCGCGCAGGGTGTCATGGGGGAAGTTATCGACGACCTCCATCAGGCCGATGGGGAAGCGGCGGCCATAGCGGCTGTCGGACATCAGCTTCTCGAGGTGACGCACGAGGATGCGTGTCGTGCCAGTGTTGCGCATGCGCCATTCCTGATGAATCACGCCACGCTCTTTGTCAATCTCCTTGCCATCCAGCGTCAGGCTGTTGCTCCAGTCGTGCAGGATGAGCAGGCAGGAATCGATGGCGCCCTCGCGTGCGGGTACATTATCTATATTATAGACCGTTTCCTCCACGCTGGTGTAGGCGTTGAGCTGTGCGCCGAACTTCACACCGATGCTCTCCAGATAGTTCACGATGGAGCTGTCGGGGAAATGGGTGGTGCCGTTGAAGCACATGTGCTCCAGGAAGTGTGCGAGGCCGCGTTGGCTCTCTTCTTCCTGGATAGAGCCCACCTTCTGTGCGATGTAGAAGAAGGCTTGGTCTTTAGGCTCTTCGTTGTGACGGATGTAATAAGTGAGTCCATTGTCGAGGTGACCGATACGGACCTTTGGATCAACAGGCAGTGGCTGCAAGAACGGTGTCATCTCCTGTTGTGCAAACGCTGCGATCGTTGTGACAAGCAGTGTCAGCGAAAGAATGATTTTCTTTAGTGTCATGCAAATGGTATGTTTTATGAATGATTCTGTATTTCATGAAGGGGACGCATCACGAAGTCGCGCTCGCCCATGAGGGGGTGAGGTATCTTGAGATCCGGCTCATCGATGTGCTCGTCGCCATAGAGGAGGATGTCGATGTCGATGGGACGGTCGGTATAGTGGGAAATGCTTTTCTCTTTGCGGCCCAGCTCGCGCTCAATGGCTTGTGTGACGACCAGTAGCTCACGGGGTGAGAGGGTCGTGCGAAACAAGGCCACCGCATTGAGGAAGGGGTGCTCAGAGGCGAAGCCCCAAGGCTCGGTCTCGATAAACGAGGAACAACGTACAAGACGTCCTACACGCTGCACCAAAAGCTCAATGGCTGAGAGAAGCAACGTGTGGCGGTCGCCGAGATTACTGCCTAAGCCCAAGTAAACATCGATCATATTGATGATTGATGAATGATGATTGATGAGTGATGATTGATGAATCAATCGTTGAGGATGAGCATGGCATCGCCGTAGGTGCCGAAGCGATAGCGATGGTCGCGGACGGCTTCCTTGTAGGCTTTCATGACCAGGTCGTAGTCGCCAAAGGCACAGGCAATCATCAGCAGGGTGGAGTAGGGCATATAGAAGTTAGCCACCATGGCTGTAGCGATGCTGAAGTTGTAAGGCGGGAAGATGAACTTATTGGTCCAACCATCGAATTCCTTCAGACGCAGGTCAGCACCTACTGCGGTTTCCAATGCGCGCTGCACGGTGGTGCCTACGGCGCAGATCTTACGCCCGGTATCCTTGGCGTTATTGACGATGCGGCAGGCTTCTGCACTCACGTGCATCTCCTCACTCTCCATCTTATGCTTGGAGAGATCCTCCACATCAATCTCACGGAAGTTGCCCAGTCCACAGTGCAAGGTGATAAAGGCCATGTCGATGCCCTTGATCTCCATGCGTTTGAGCAGGTTCTTGGAGAAATGCAAGCCGGAGACGGGGGCTGTCACAGCACCTTCGTTCTTGGCAAAGACACACTGGAAGTCCTCGATGTCCTCGGGGCGTGCCGGGCGGGTAATCATCTGTCGGGGCAGGGGAGCTTCGCCGAGGGCATAAAGGGCTTCCTTGAACTCCTCGTGGGGACCATCGTAGAGGAAACGCAATGTGCGGCCGCGGCTGGTGGTGTTGTCGATGACTTCAGCCACCATACTCTCGTCTTCACCGAAATAGAGCTTGTTGCCAATACGTATCTTGCGGGCGGGCTCTACGAGTACGTCCCACAAGCGGAGATCCTCATTGAGCTCGCGGAGGAGGAATACTTCGATCTTAGCGCCCGTCTTTTCCTTGTTACCCTCCAGACGTGCGGGGAACACCTTGGTATCGTTGAAGACGAAGACATCTTTATCGTCGAAATAATCGATGATGTCATAGAAATGGTCGCGATGCTCGATCACACCACTCTTGGTGTGCAGTACCATCAGGCGGCATTCATCACGGAAGGTGACGGGCTCCTGTGCGATACGGTCTGTGTCGAGCTTGAACTTAAACTGGGAGAGTTTCATATTGTTATGGGTCTTATAGGTCTTATGGGGTTAATGGGGAGATTGCTTGTTGTTCCAGCCACTCGGGGAAGGTTTCCATATTCATGCAGTCCTCCACACGGACATCACCGACTCGTGTGCGACGCAGGGCTGTCAGATGGGCACCACTACCCAGTGCCACGCCGATGTCGCGGGCCAGGGCACGGATGTAAGTGCCTTTCGAGCAGACCACGCGGATGGTGATAAAGGGGAACTCGTTCGTGTCCTGAGGCGTGTCTGGAGATGTGAGAAAAGCCTTATTCCTCATCCCCGTGCGTGGAATGGTCATTTGGCTTGCGATGGCCATTTGGCCTTCGCAAGCCAAATGACAGTCCACTAACTCAATCTCGTCAATCACCAGCACTTTAGGCTTCAGCTCCACGTCTTTGTCCTTGCGGGCGAGGTCGTAGGCGCGCTTGCCTTCGACTTTCACGGCAGAGTAGGAGGGCGGTATTTGCTCAATACGTCCCAGAAACTGCTTCAGCGTTGTTTCCACCTGTTCGCGGGTGATATGCTCGGTGGGGTAGTAGGCATCAATCTCGTGCTCCAGGTCGAAGCTGGGGGTGGTAGCGCCCAGGCGGATGGTGGCGACATATTCCTTGGTGTGTGCCTGCAGCTCATCGATGCGTTTGGTGGCGCGCCCCGTGCAGACAACCATCACGCCTGTTGCCAGCGGATCCAGCGTGCCGGCATGCCCCACTTTCAGCTTCTTGGTGCCGAGACGCTTGCACAGCAGCCAACGCACCTTATTCACCACGTCGAACGACGTCCAGCGATAAGGCTTGTCAATGTAAAGGATGCGGCCGGGGTCAATCCAAGACTCACCCCCCTGCCCCCTCTCTTTCAAAGAGGGGGTGAGCTGGCGCGTTGAAGTTGTTGTATTATTCGACATTTCGATATTTCGTTATTTCGTCATTTCGGCTACCATCCCGCAGGCGTCCCCCTCTTTGAAAGAGAGGGGTCGGGGGTGAGTCTGTTAACCAAAGATGATCAACAATAACCCCACGATGGCGCAGTAGATGCCGAAGTAGATGAGTTTGCCTTTGCGCACAATGCCAATCATCCATTTGCAGGCCAGGCAGCCGCTGATGAAGGCTGCGACGAAGCCTGCCACGAGGGGCCATGTGCCGATGCCGGCAGTGACGGCTTCAGCACCGCCTTTCATCATCTTCATGACATCCAGCAATGCCTCACCCAGAATGGGGGGGATAACCATGAGGAAGCTGAACTGTGCCAGCGACTCCTTCTTATTGCCCAGCAACAGTCCAGTGGCAATGGTGGAACCGGAACGGCTGACACCCGGCAACACAGCCACGGCTTGTGCCAGACCGATGATGAAGGCATCCTTCAGCGAGATGTTCTCTTTCTGGCGCGGACGGGCATAGTAGCTGAAAATCAGGAGCGCGGCAGTCACGAGCAGGCAACAGCCCACGACGAACAAGCCTGCGCCGAAGATTTCTTCGACATAGTCCTTGAAGAAGACACCCACGATGCCCACGGGAATCATTGACACCACGATGGCCAGCGCATAACGCTGCTCTGCATTGAGGGAACCGTTCCAGCGGAACAAACCCTTGAAGATCCAGGCAATCTCATGCCACAGAATGACCAGCGTGGAGAGCACGGTGGCTACATGTACGGCAATCGTGAACATCAGGTTCGACTCGCCGTCAACGCCGAACAGCGCACCGGCAATCGCCAGATGGCCGCTGCTGGACACAGGAAGGTATTCCGTCAGGCCTTGCAAGAGGCCCATCAATATTGCTTCAATTGTATTCATAGATATTATTTATTTTTCACTTTTCACTCCTTCATTTTTCACTTCCTTAGATCGGTACATGATGCCGTAGATGATGAAGATGAAGCCTGCGAAGGCCACGGCAGGTGCTACCTTGATGTGTAGGGCATTGAAGATCTCTGGATTGAAGGACTCTTCTGAAGAGCCCACCGCAGCCATGAGGATAAATCCGATGATGACGACCGCCATCCCGATGGCTATCAGGATGTAGTTCATGCGGCCAAAAGCAAAGGACTCACCCCCATGCCCCTCCCTACCTGCAGGGAGGGGAGTTGATACCTTTTGATTATTTGTTTTTTCCATATTTCTACTATATGATTGTGATTGACTGTTTGTTATTGGATTATACTCCCCTCCCTGCTTAGGGAGGGGGTGGGGGAGAGTCCTACCGATACATCTCCCTTTCCTTCATCCGCAGGAAATGGCCGACACTCAACCATGTGCATACAAAGGTGAGTAGTAGGCCAGCCACCAACACACTGCACGCCATGATGGCGATGATCTCATTGCTGACGATAGTGGGGATAAACTCATCCTCCTGGAATGCCCAGTAGATGCCGCCCAGCAGCAGACCGTCTGCCAGTACGGCCGCTGTCAGTCCAATGCCGAGGCTTCGTTTGATGAACGGCCAACGTATGAAACCCCACGAAGCACCCACGAGGCGCATCGTATGAATGGTGAAGCGACGGGCATATACGCTCAGTCGCACTGTGTTGTTGATGAGTACCACAGAGATAATCATCAGCAGTAGTGCCAGCACGGAGAGCACGATGGTGGCTTGATGGAGGGTTGTATTGAGGTTCTCGACAAGATCGCGTTGGTAGATGACGTCGGTGACCTGCCACATCTCTTTCAGCTCTTTGGAAATCATGAGCAAGCTGTCTGTGCAGGCATAGCTGGCTGCCACGTTCATCTCGATGCTGGCGGTGTAGGGATTCTCGCCGCCGAGGAACTCTGTGGGGTCGCTGCCCATGCGTTCACTCTCTTCCTTGAGCGCTTGCTCTGCGGAGATGACGGCGGTATGCGCTACATACGGCTTCATGTCTAAACGCATGGCCAGTGTGTCTGCATCAGCGGTGGTGACATCATCGTCGAGGAGAAGCGTTACGGTGAGGTTCTCGCGTACGGATTTGGACAGTTCATTGGCAGAGAGACCAAATAGCACGACAAGGCCCAGGAGCAGCAGGACCAGTGTCGTGGAAATGCAAGATGTCAACCATTGCATATGTCTCAATATGAGGTGTCTTTTCTTTCGTTTCATGATGAAAAGGATCTTATTTTCTCTAATCTCTAATCTCTAATCTTTAATCTCTAATCTTTAATCTCTAATCTCTAATCTCTCAACTATCATGCTTCTTCACCAATCAGCGTTGCTGACGAACTGCTGGTAATCTTCACCATCACGCGGTCACCGATATGATGCTGGCCGCGGTTGAAGACCACGACGCGGTTCTGTTCCGTGCGCCCGAAGAGTTGGTCGCGGCTGCGTTTGCTGGTACCTTCCACCAGCACCTCCACGACCTTGCCCACTTGTGCTGCGTTGCGCTCGGCGGAGATCTCGTTCTGCAGGGCGATGAGTTCGTTGAGGCGACGTATCTTCACCGCCTCGGAAATGTCATCGGGCAGGTGCTTGCTGGCATAGGTGCCGGGTCGTTCGCTGTATTTGAACATGAAAGCCGAGTCGTAGCCCACCTCCCGCATCAGCGACAGGGACAGCTGATGATCTTCCTCTGTCTCGCCGCAGTAGCCTACAAAGATATCGGTCGTGAGGCCGCAGTCGGGAATGATACGGCGGATGGCTGCCACGCGGTCCAGGTACCACTCACGGGTATATTTGCGGTTCATGCGCTGCAGCACAGCATCCGAACCGCTCTGTACGGGCAGATGGATATGCTTGCAGACGTTGGGCATCTCGGCGATGACACGCAATGTCTCGTCACTCATGTCTTTCGGGTGACTCGTCGTGAACCGCACCCGCATCTCGGGTACGGCTTGGGCGACGCGACTCAATAGCTCAGGAAACGCAATTGTCCATTGTCCATTGTCCATTGTCCATTGGTAGCTGTTCACATTCTGCCCCAGCAGCGTGACCTCCTTGAAGCCGCGATCTCGCAGATCACGCACCTCACGTAGGATGCTTTCCACATCGCGACTGCGCTCACGGCCGCGCGTATAAGGAACAATGCAGTAGTGGCAAAAGTTATTGCAGCCGCGCATGATACTCACGAAGCCGCCAATCATGTTGGCATGCAGTCGCTGTGGCACCACATCGCGGTAGGTCTCTGTCATCGACAACTCCACATTGATGGCCTTATGTCCCAACTCTGCCTGTGCAATCAGGTCGGGCAGGGTCATATAGGAGTCCGGTCCGCAGACCAGGTCTGCGCCGTGCGCTGTCATCAGTTCCTCCTTCACGCGCTCGGCCATGCAACCCAGCACGCCGATGATGAGGGGTCTCTTCCGCTTCACACTTCGCAGGAACTCCAGTCGCGACAGGATTTTCTGTTCAGCATTATCGCGCACGGAACACGTGTTGAGAAACACCGCATCGGCCTCTTCCAGCACCTCAGTCACTTCATAGCCTGCCATCTGCATCACCGACGCCACCACTTCGGAGTCGGCCACGTTCATCTGGCATCCGTATGTCTCTATTAACAACTTTCTCATATTCGGGTGCAAAGATACAACCTCAGAAAGCCGTTGTCAAGTATTTCACATCTTTTATATGTATTTACATACAAAAATCAGCAAAAACACAGGATTTATATCGAACACGGAACTCTCGGATTTACATGTAAATTTTTCGAATACGAATCGCTCGAAAGTTCGTTATTCGTGCATATTTTGTTCGTGGCAGGCATCATGTATGGTGACTTCCACAGCGCATCGTTCTTGAGAATATACTTATAGGGCGGGCGCTTCATCATAGACGGCCTTAATTTCCTTCATGATAAGTCCGTAAGCATCCTCTAACGAATAGCTTTCTTTTAGCATCGCTCTGTCATGTGCAAGCCTCATCACTTCGTCGTAATGTTGGCTGCCGGCCTCTGCCTGAGCCTTTACCCACTCTGACAGGAACCTCTCAACAACTGCACTAATGCTGACATCTTGGCGTTTGGCCACAGATAGAGCACTATCATAAATCTGATTGCTGATTGCGATGTTTTGCATGCTTAGCTGTTTATGATTTTGAACAAACAAGGTGAATTCATGCGGAAATGCGATACAAAAGTATGGATTATTTTTGTATGGGCAAAGGAAATCTGGCACTTTTTCGCGTTCGCTTTCTCTTTTTACACTAATTCCAGATATCAAAGAAAAAATCCGTGTAGATCCGTGAGATCCGTGGTCGAAAAGAAGTAAATCTCAATTTCTTGATAATTTATGGTTTAATTCATGGTCAATTTATGTTCAATAAAAGAGATTTAAGTCAAGATTTCTGTAAGATTTATGTTCTCGGTGTATGTTGGGTCATGATTCTTTTATTTCATAATGGAAATGTAGTATGTCCCCATCAGGTTCGAGAGAAAAGAGACCTTGCTTAATAATATCAAGTCCAATTATTACGGGGGTGTCATTCGTAGGGAGAATAAGAACATCCTGTTCGAATACCTCACCTGAGGGCAACTCTATTTGACAATTAGCAACTTTAACTGAAATGGTTTCTGATGCTGACTGCATATACATACCCTCATCTCTTGGCTCCAGTTGAAGCCAAGTCGCCAGTTCTTCACAAATGCCCGACATCTCTGCGCCTGTATCCCAAAGCGCAAGATTAGTGTATGTCGCTTTCCCAGCAGGGATACTGCGTAAAAGCACTGGCAGTTGTAGAAGACTGCTGTCCTTTTCTAACTCCAAGTCTAACATCTTGTGAACCTTTGATACGGCTCACCTTAACTTGGTGGACATAGTTCTCGGGGATAACTATAGAATATCCGCCCATGTGAACCTTTTTCATTGCTTTTGACGATTATATGGTTGTTATACGATGCAAAAGTACACATTTTCATTACATCGACAAACAAAAATCAAATAAAAATCTTTTTTTCTCTGATTTCTTTTGTCTTTCGTGTCTTCCGATGTTCTTCTTACTCGTCCATCGCGGTGATCCTTTTTTATGTTTTTTGCGAGGAACGTAGCTCAGAGGTGTTCTCCTTGTTTTTGTTTTTAAAACCGCAGATTTAAGTCCAGATTTAGGACAGATTTATGTTCCCTGACCCTGCATAATAAGGGTAGATTTTACACCATTTCTTTACATTTTTTTAAGAAAAGCACAAAAAATCCATCTTTTTGCGCTCATTGTTATAAATTATTTGTAGTTTTGCGTGACATTTTCGCAAGAGATGTCTATGGCTGAAGACCTGCGCTTTTTTCATGTCCTGATTTGAGTGCAGTTGTTAGCCATAAAGACTGGAATAAGAAAACTAAGAACAACAACTAACTCAAATTATATCAACAATGAGAAAACTACTTTTATTATTGAGCGTTCTGCTGACCGGTGTCAGTGGGGCGTGGGCCGCGTTATCGTCAAGCACTATTGCTAAATCAGGCAATGTCACTGACACGTGGAATATCACTTCTGCTTTGCCTACAGACAACTGGACAGCAATGGGCGATGCAACTCCTGCTGGTGTTACTGCTTTAGGCTCATACACAGCTTATTCCAGGACGCAGGATATAACCCTTTCTGCCGATGGAGCTTTATTCATTACCTTTGAATATTCATCTGGAACCCATCAGTTAGAAATACTTGGCGTAGAACTGTTAAACGGGACCAATGAGGTGGTTAGGAGTCATTATCATTATGGAAAAACGGGAACGTATAGGAGTAATAATAATTATTTTCTTGATCACATTACAAGTGGAAACTACAAAATCCGTTTTATCATCAATAGTGGCGTCTCAAGTTCCGCGGGAAATATCACTATAAAGCATCTCAATATCAAAACTGCCAGCAGCTATGCAGATATTTCTCATTGGTATTTTGTCCGAATGAATACTAACGCAACTCACTATATGTACTATAATAGTGGAGCTACGACAAACGTTGCTTTTAGCGACTCTAAGGCAAATGATGATAAATATCTTTGGGGATTTGTAAAAGATACTGAGGGTGTGAAAATCTATAATCAGGCAGCAGGTAGTTCCGTAGCTATAGACAATGCGAATCCATGTACATTGAGTGCGTCTGGTCAGACTTTTACTATTGCCACAGGTACAGACGGAAGTAATGGCGCAGCAGCTGAGGCATATTTTGCATTATATAAAAATATTTATCAAAAGAATGACGCCAAATCTTACCTCAATTATAACTCTGCAGGAATCAAACGCCATACAGAGGCTGACGCAGGTTCCACTTTTATGATTGATGAAGCTCCAATTTCAAGAGGGAAAATCTACAAAATACAAGCATATTTCACAAGTGACAGTTATAATAATCTGTACTTTACAAACAACAATGGGACTCTAGCTTTTAACACTTCAGCAACCAATGGTGTCAAAGATTATTGGATTCTTCGTTCCAGTGGCAATGCAGACTATCCTTGGAAATTTGAAAGCGGACGAGGTGATGGTAAATATTTAAGCCCACAAACTGGTGGCGTAACTGTAGATGGAGGCTGGATGCAAATAAACAACTGTACAGATATAACATCAAGTACTTATTACCATTTGCGTGGTTCTTATACGGACAAAGACGTAAGCAATATACGTAATTTAGGTACATGGTCACCTGATGGTAATAATCATTATTCAGGATTTGCTAACTCTGGACCCAATACGGGTTGTTATGGGTCGGGGCATGTTAATGACGGATATCAATGGACAACAGACTATATCATTGAAGAAGTGACGGACGCTGACATTTACACCGTTGTTTGTAACATTCCATCAGGTGGTGTAACATATACTCCTACTCCGGCCTACACGGGAATAGCTGCACAAGGCAATGGTGGTTTCTATATCCTTACTTCTGCCCCTTCTTCGGGTGATTTTACAAAGAAAACAGTTGAAAACTATACAGCTGGTGATATTGTTGTGGATACAAGCGCCAAGACCATTACGTTGAATTATACCGCAAATATCACATATACTCTGACAGATATGAATGGAAAGACCTATGAGTGGTCTGCTTCAGGCACCTTTGGCACAGCTCCAACATTAACGGGATGTGATGGTTATACACTCAGTAATGAGGTATGGAATGAAGAAGCCCGCACGTACACAGCGAACATCGCTTTTCCATTTGATGTATCTTCAAATAGCAAGACGAATTGGATATATATCAGACAATTTGCAACTTCCTACGTGAATTCAAAATTTTACTGGTATTCTAAAGGAGGTAAGGTATACGTTGAAAAAGAAGTCTATCCCACAAACGGGAACAATACATCGTATGAATGGGCTATAATACCAAGTTGTTCAAATGGAGCATTTACTTTCACCATAAAAAACAATGCAGCCAACGCATCTTTGACTTACACTTCGGGTAAAACCAACACTCATACTGATGCTATTACTCTCACTTCATCAGGAACTTCACTGGAATATGTATATGAATCCAATTATTATCGATGGGCAATACCAAATTTAGCCCAGAGGCTATCAATCAATAGCAGTGCAGATGGTAAAGGGGAACAAGAATTAGGTACTTATACAAACCATCCTGGTACAGCTGTTGAATTTGAAGAAGCTCCTGATTTCGTAAATCTGTTGGCCAACCTGAAGACAGCGCGTAACAGGTTCATTGCCTACCTTCCTTATTTTATCAATGGAAGGTACACTGAAACCGTCGAGGAAACCATGATGATAACAAACAATCAGCAAGCCACTGATAGAAACGTTGTAAAAGATCCTCCAACTGAATATTTTACCGCTGCTCAGTTCAATACATATACAGAGAACTATAATAATGCAGTTGCAGGACTTAGATATGTTATGCCTACGTTCTTCCGAGTTAAGAATGTGGATGGCTCAAAATATGTAAAGGCTTCCACCATAAATTATTCAACTGAAGTCCAATTGTCCTTTACTGATGGTGGAACTGATGCTGCATCCATTTTCTATTTGAATGCGTCTAACAACATCATTGCTTACAATTCAGGGGCTTACCTTATAGGTGTCAATCATACATCTCGTGTAAGTAATTTTACTTGGCGAGGTCAATTCTCGTTCTTAGCAGGATCGATACCAGAACGTGTTTTAGTTTATTCTAGTTCTGAGCCTACTGGTTGGGCAGGCGAAAATAAATATTGGCAATCTAATGGTGACAAGATAGAACGCGTCACATCTACTGATGCAAGTGATTTCTTAATTGAGGAAGTTACTGCTCTTCCCGTCACTATTACGGCAGCGAAGTATGCTACATTGTGTGCTCCTGTAGCGTTAGAAATACCGGAAGGGATTAAAGCATATTATATCAGCAATGTCACAAAGACAGAAGCTACATTGACCAAGCTCACTGGCACGATACCTGCTGATGTGCCTGTTATCCTTTATGCCGATGGCCTCTCGGAAACAACAACATTTGACTTCCCGATAACCACAGCCGATGCTTTCGATGGCACCAATAAGCTTTCGGGACAGGCTGCTGCACAGAATGTGGCTGCAGATGTCGCATATACTTTACAAACGGCAAGCAATGTAGATTTGACTGTCGGCTTCTATCCTAAGGCAGCAGGCACAATCGCTGGATTCAGAGCTTATCTTCTTGCGAGCGAGCTACCCGCAGATGTAAAGGAACTAAAATTCCGTTTCGACGATGCAGATGGCATTCTTTCAATTGACAAAGGACTGTTGACAAAGGACAATGACAAGGTCATCTACAACCTCGCAGGTCAGCGCATCAATAAGTTGCAGCGTGGCGTGAACATCGTGAACGGTAAAAAGGTTATCATTAAATAATTCATGAATAATTAATGTGTAATTCATGGCTAATTCATGTAAAAGATCTTTAACACGAATGCTCATCAATTGATTCACGAATTAATCATAAATTAAAGGCTTACAACTATGAAAAAGATATATATCCAACCCGAAATGCTTACAGTTAAGCTCTGCGCTTGTGCTATCATCGCAAACTCACCTAATACCATAGACATAAATAGTGTAGGAGGTTCTGGCTCAGACCTCACCAAGGACGAAGGTGACTGGGATGACGACCTTTGGGATGAGTGATTCCTGCGCGCAGGAACCACGGATCTACGGAGATGCGGAATAGCGGAACCGCGGAGTTGTCCGTGAGTCCATGGGTTCGTGAATCCGTAAGTCCAAAATATTTGTTTGGCTCTATAGCCCACATTTATAGAATAGTAAAAGTTTTTTTCGCGAAGAGGCTGGACTGTGAAGTCTGGCCTCTTCATTTTAGGCTTAATGGTCGCGGCGCTCAAAATCTCCAGAAAATCTAACAAAAAATCACTCTACATTACCATGTATGGGCATAAAAACTCCAGCCCTGTGTTTTTTTCTTCATAATTTTTTGGTGGTTCCCCAAATTAAGCCTACATTTGTCCCCGTAGTTTAAGAATATGTATTATTATGTTAGGAGTATTTTCACCTCGCGAACCAATAAGTCCGGAATTCTCGAAAGAGGTTCGGGCTGCCTTGTGGCGTAGCATGACCGGAAACCTGACAGATGAGGAGAGAGAGGCGCGACGCAGGTGTCGCGCTGCCGCCAGAAGATGGAAGATTGTGAAGGAATGAGCGGCATTATTCAGCAACTTGTTTCAAAGAAACTAAAAGAATACGATTGTCTTGATACCTTTTGCTCGGGTATCGGGACAATGGATAAGTTTATCCAAAACGATTTTCGGTTGAGCGTAGAGAATCACTACTGCTCTGCTTATGGTGTTTGGCTTGGAGAGGAACTGGTGGCGATTTATGCTTTGAGTTTTGATTCCTTAGACCTTGACTATGACGATAAGGAAGAACTACAAGCGGGCCTTTCTTCAACTGGCTCTCCGAATCTTGATAGCCATTATGAAGGAACCTTCTATGCCAAACCGCGTTATCCAGCCTTGGATATTGCATATCTCGCAGTACAAGAGAAATACCGAGGATGTGGAATCGGCACAGCCATCATAGAACAAATAGCAGAGGATGCCCGCTCACAATCGTTTGCCGGTTGTCAATTTTTGACCGTTGAAGCTTTGGTGACAAAAGAATATAGTGCTGTTGGCTTTTATGATCGATGTGGTTTCTCTGCAAACGAATTGAGAAAACCATATAAAGATACTATACGGATGTTTCGTACTTTATATGAGAAGGATACTTAAATGTACCCCCCCTCCGCTTGGATGCAAGAGTATATACAAAAAATGCCTCGCACGATTTGAGCATTGTTAAGAGGCTTGGCGAGGACTGACGCACAGTGTAACCCATCATAGGGCGTAGGGCAGAATTGCAAAGTGCTCTGCCCCTTCAATGTGGAACAAAAATCGAGCATCTAAAGGGGAACCTAAATCGGACAGGAATCTGGGCTTAAATCTTTCTTTGAACATAAATGACCATAATTGATCATAAATTATCAAGAAATTGAGATTTACTTCTTTTCGACCACGGATTGCACGAATCAACACGGATTAGGAAGAGGAAAAATACGATTATGCACATTTATTCTCACTTTTTCTTTGTCCGAATGCGATAATTCACTACATTTGCAGCGACAAAAAGACATAAACATGTTAGGCATTAACTCTCTTCGCACACCAATCCAGGGAACGTTCGCTGATGAGATCCGCGAATCAGTACATCGTGTGACTACGGGACATCTTAATGAATCTGACAAATCACGAATGAGGCGTTCACGTAAAGTCCTCAGCCGTTATGAAGCCGTCTGGGCATAAAATGCAGCTCCGATTTGAAAGGATTCGCGACACCTCTGTGCTTTCCCCATTCTATAGCGGAGTCCCTACTATGGACAAATTTATTCATGAGGGACTTCAATGGTGTATTGATTATAATTATTGTCATGTGTATGCTGTCTTAGAGGCTGAAGAGATTGTTGCAATGGTAGCCTTAAGTTACGACTCTTTGATTCTTGACTCTAACGACAAAGAGGAGATGCAAAGCAGTTTCTTTCCAAAGCCTGATATTTCGTATGGCTACAAAGACACCTTCTGGGCGAAAGCCAATTACCCGGCATTGGAGATAACCTATTTAGCTGTCAGAGAAGATAAACGACATCAAGGAATCGGAGAGTTTATCATTGAAGCCGTAGCACAGAAGGCTTTGGAACCGTCCCAGAATATAGGTGGATGCCAATTCCTTACGGTAGAGGCTTATAATCAACATGGGTATAATGCTGTGGGCTTCTACTATCACTGTGATTTTGTTGCGGCAGAGTTGCCCAATCCCAACAAAGAGACTCTTCGCATGTATAAGTTAATTTTACCTGCAAAAGATTTAAGTTCCGATTTATGACCGATTTAAGTTCAGTCTTTATCCGTGGAATCCGCGTAATCCGTGGTCGAGAAAAACATGCCTTTTGCTTGATCTTCTATTTGAGTAGGCCTACGGTCTCAAAATAATTTAATAAAAGTTTCAAAATTTTTATTTATATAGATGTTTGCTGATAATCAAATGATTAGCTGATTTAAATAGGCACTTTTTGCGTTTAAATAGGCTGTTTTGCTTGCTAAATAGGCACTTTTTCTTGTTAAATAGGCCGTTTTAGTCGTTAAATAGGCACTTTTTGTTGTTAAATACCGCTATTTTTTTGAGATAAATACGCACTTTTTGATGAGGTGCGCTGTCGCGCGATTGGGCTGTCTGTGGCTCGTCGTTGCGCTCGAAAACTGCCTATTTAGCATATTTTTCAACCAAAATTGGCTTGAAAAAGGGCGAATTAGCAAGAAAAAGTGCCTATTTAGCGAGTAAAAACCCGCTATTTAACACGAAAAATGCCTATTTAAACGCTAAAAACGCCTATTTAATTTCTACTAAATCCTTGATTATCCGCTATCTAACAAAATATTGCCATAAAATTGAAAACTTTTACATTATAATCAATCTTAACCCTCAGCCCTCTGCCCTCAACCATAATCCCTTAACCATAAACCCTCAACCCCGTTGCCCAACGCGCCTATACCTTCAGCCCGATGCGCCTATACCTTCTGGGTGGACCACCATGGTGATCCACCTCACGCACCTTGCTCTTCCGACTCACGCTCCTTGCTCTTCCGACTCACGCTCCTTGCTCTTTCGCCCGCTACACATATATCTGCGGCATGTTGTACAGTGTCGAAAGTTCTATCAGGGAACGTAAATCATACATAAAAAAAGACTTAAATATCTTTTCGGACATAAATTGGCCATGAATTAAACCATAAATTATCAAGAATTGCATGGATAAAGAATGGATCTTAAATCTGTCTTTATCCGTTGAATCCGCATAATCCGTGGTCTTTGATGGTAGAAGGATTTTATGGTAATTCGTGGATTCATTATGGCTAATTCGTGTTAAAGAGAAGATTTAAGTTGAGATTTAAACCAGATTTAAGTTCCTTCTATGCTGCTTTGTGGTTAATATAAAGCAAAAAATAGCCGTATGGCGGTAAAGAGATGCGAAAAACTTTGCACCTCACACAAAAAAACAGTACCTTTGCGCGCAAAACATCACTTTAACTAAAAACAAATTCACAATGAAACATTTATTACACAAGCTCAGCAGTATAAGGCTGCTGATGTTGCTCGCGGTACTGCTCGGAATGGGCAGCAGTGCGGCATGGGCAGACGACACTAGTACTCTAACATTTACAACTAAATGTAATGGTTCCGGCACTGCAGATGATGGTGCCTTGTGGACTGTGACTTCTGATGGCACAGAGTCAAATTTTGACAATACTAAAGGTATCCACTATGGAACCAATAGTGCACAAGTGCAATATATCCGCTTAAGCACAAGTGACATTTCTGGGACAATCACAGAAGTAGTTGTTAATGCTAGTACCGCTAGTGGTGTATCAGCTACAGCTTCTGTTACTGTCGGAGGTAATGCATTCGGTGGTGATTCCCAAAGTTTATCAACATCTGCTGCTAATTACACATTCACAGGGTCTGCAAGTGGAGGAATTGTTGTAACGGTGACAAAGCCTTCTAAAGCTACAAAAGCCATTTATGTAAAGAGCGTGAAGGTAACCTACACAACAGGCGGCGGCACTCCCACTTGTGCCACTCCTACCTTCTCTCCAGCTGCTGGTACTTACAACTCTGCTCAGTCTGTGACGATTAGCTCAGAGACAAATGACGCTACCATTTATTATACGACAGATGGCACAGATCCCAGCAGCAGCAGCACACAATATACCACTGCTATCAGCGTAAGCGAGAGCATGACCATCAAAGCTATTGCGGTGAAGGATGGCAACAATGATAGTGAGGTGGCTACAGCTGCTTACACGATTAATACTTCCGTGGCCACCACCACCACCATTGATGCTACTGGCATCACTAATACAGATGTTTATCCAAGCACAGAGGCTGGTACTCTGTCTGCGATAGTGAAGGATAATGATGGCAATCCTATAGACGGTGCTACTATAACATGGAGCGGTGATAATGATGCCGTAGCTACTATCGATGCTGCGACAGGTGTCGTCACACTTGTTGCTGCCGGTGATGTAACTTTCACCGCCACCTACGCGGGTGTGGAGGGAGAATATGATGAATCATCTGCGACCTATGACCTAACTGTCACAGACAGCACACCTATTCCTACTCATACGGCCACCTTCAGTGTGAATGGCGAAACGACTAGCGATACTTTTGAGGAAGGTGCTGCAATTACGTTCCCCGCAAATCCTGGCGTTTTGCATGGAAAGACTTTTGTAGGCTGGGTAGCAGAGGCTATCGATGGCACAACCGATGATGCTCCTGAATTCGTCACCTCTGCAACAATGGGTGATAGCGATGTTACTTATTATGCTGTGTTTGCAGATGTAACAGCAGGAACGCAAACGATTATTACTGACAATCTGACAAGTAGCACATTCGGAAGTCCTGGATCTTATACTACCTGGTCGGGTAAGAGTACTACAGACGGTTCAGCTGCTGTGTATGCTGGAAATAGCACAACAAAACCTGCCGATACCGCAATCCAAATACGTGCGCAATCGCCAAGCGGTATTGTATCAACTACTTCTGGCGGTAAAGTAAAAAAGGTGACAGTTAAATGGAATGCCGGTACTTCAACAGGCAGATCGTTGGATGTTTATGGAAAAAATACGGCTTATACTGAAGCCGCAAATTTGTATGGAACAGCAACAGTACAAGGAACAAAAATAGGTAGTATCGTTTATGGAACCAGCACAGAATTAACGATTTCTGACGACTATGAATATATCGGTATGCGTTCCAATAATGGTGCAATGTATCTTAATCAAATAAGCATTGAATGGAGCACAGGTACCCCCGATACCTATTCTAGCTACTGCACGACTGTTGTAGCCGCAGCAGTGGAAAAGCCTACCATTAATGTTGCCGCAAATCCTTTCCTCTTCTCAACCACCGCCACTATCACCTGTGAAACTGAAGGCGCTGCCATCAAGTATAGCTTCGACGGCGAGAATTGGAACGACTACTCAGAGGCCCTCACCATCACAGCGACCACGACCCTCTATGCGAAGGCTGTGAAGGATGAGAATGAGAGTTCTGTCGTTTCTGTCGAGATTACAAAGAATCTGGCAGAGCCCACACTTGCCATCGATGCAACAGGTATCACCAATACCAATGTCTTTGATGGAACAGAGGCTGGTAGCCTCGCAGCAGCCGTTACTTATAACGATGCAGCTGTTGAAGGTGCAGTCGTAACATGGAGCGGAAACAACGACGAAGTAGCTACTATCGATGCTTCAACGGGTGCTGTTACCCTTGTAGCTGCCGGCACTGTTACTTTCACTGCCACCTACGCTGGCAACAGCGACTACAGCGAGAAAGCTGAGACCTATGAGATGACGGTCACCAATCAAGATCCCAATGCTCCCGGCACTGAGAACAATCCTTACACTGTAGCTCAGGCTATCGCAGCTACCCCTGCAAGTGGTACATCCGAAAATGTATATATCACAGGTATTGTATCTGCATTCTACAAAACGAGCATCATGGGTGACGGCTCCAACTACCGTTACTACATTTCTGATGACGGAGGCACCGACAACCAACTCCTTGTTTACAAGGGTAAGGGCTTGAACAACGCAGCTTTCAGCTCCGCTGATGACCTTCAGCTTGGTGATGTAGTGACCATTTATGGTGGCCTTACCACATACTCAAATGCCCCTGAAGTAGCAGCCAACAACTACATTGTCAGCCGTGTAGAGAAGCCTGCGAGCGACCTTTCCAAGACAAGTGATATTGCCCTTGATTTCAAGAATGCAGATCTTTCGACAAATGTTGCAGACCACATCAGCAGCAGCTCTGAAGGTGCATATACCTATGAATCTGCTGACGAGACTATTGCAACTGTGACAGAAGAGGGTGTCGTTACTGGCTTAAAGGTTGGCTCAACAACGATTACTGTCAACCAAGCTGCAACTCTCAGCTACAAGGCAGGGACTGTTGAAATACCTGTCACGGTGGCTGACACACGCGTTGACGCTACCACGATTCCTGCAATCAATATCAGCAGCTTGACCGATAATGCAGAGGTTGGCACTATCAGCGTTGTAGATCCTGTAAAGGCTGACGAAGGTGTTATCTTCAGCTTCTCTTCCAGCAATGAGGGTGTTCTCTATATCGATGGCGATCAATATATAGTTGGAGAAATTGGTACCACTACAGTAACTGTTACAGCAACCGCGTCTAACAGCGACCTGTATAAGGATGTCACAGCAACCTTCGAGGTCACCGTGAATGCGGCTGAGAAACAAGAGAATGTCATCGAGATTGCTTTTGATACCAACTCTACCGTATATGATACAAAACTGGAAGGTCTTGTTAGCGGAAGCACAGGCTTTGACGGAGTCATTACAGCCGAATCATCCAACACCAGCGTCCTGACAGTTGCTGTTGATTCAGAAGGCAATGTTACGGTAACTCCCCTTGCTGTGGGTACTGCAACAGTCACCTTCAGTGCTGCCGAAACCGCTTACTTCTTGCCTGCAGTTGATGTACAGCAGGTATTCACGGTGACGGCTCCTGAAGGTCGCACAACGGCTCCGGCCAACGGATTCACTAAGGTGACAGCCACCGAGGATATCACCGATGGTGAGTATCTGATTGTTTATGAGGATGGCAGTGTGGCATTTGACGGTAGTCTTGAGACATTGGATGCAACAAAGAATACTATTGATGTAGAGATTAATGAAGGTGTTATTGCCGCTAATAACGACACAAAGGCTGCAACATTCACTATTGATGCTACGGCAGGCACCATTCAGAGTGCAAGCGGATATTATATTGGACAGACATCCAACGCAAACGGAATGGTAACTTCTGACGAGACAGCCTATACTAACACTATCTCAATAGAAGAAGATGAAAATGTGACTATTGTGTCTGGTGGCGCTTATCTCCGATATAATAGTGCATCTAATCAACTACGTTTCCGCTATTATAAGAGCACTTCATATACTAATCAGCAAGACATCCAGCTCTATAAGTTATCTAATGCCTCCGAGACCGTGACCCTCAACAAGGACGGCTACGCTACTTACTGCTCTGTGAATCCGATGGACTTCTCTTCCTCTTCGACTGTGGGCTACACCGCTTGGCGCGTGGAAAGCATCTCCGACGAGGGCATCATCACTTACAAGAAGATTAAGGAGCCTATCAAGGGTGGTCAGGGCGTGCTGCTCTACAACAAGGATGCTGAAGGCAAGAGCACCAATGTGACCGTCAACTTCGCTGATGGTGATACAGAGTTCGATAACGGCTCTGATGGCAATGATGAGAACGACAACCTGCTCATCGGTACTACGGCTCCCAAATTCCTGGAAATTGGCGAAGTCTATGGTCTCAAAGGCAGTAACTTCGTTATTAACAACGCCGATGGTGTTATCAACGCAGGCAAGGCTTATATCAAAGCAACTGATATTCCTGCTGGCGTGAAGTCCTTCACCTTCGTGTTCGAAGATGAGACCACGGGCATCACTGAGACACGCCAGGCTACCCGCGAAGAGGTGGAGAGCATCTTCAACCTCGGCGGCCAGCGCATGAGCAAGGTACAGCGTGGCATCAACATTGTGAACGGCAAGAAGGTATTTGTGAGATAAATAAAGGTTTCACACGAATTACTCATGAATGAGGTCATCAATTATTCATTAATTCGTGATAAATTCATGGTTTCATTCATGGGTCATTCGTGTGAAAGAATAGATAACATTTAAGATCAAAGACAATGAAAAAGGTATATATGCAGCCGCAGACTGAGGTCTTCAATGCTGCCCCCGAACAAATCCTCGCAGGGAGCGATCCTAATGCCCGCATTGACAAAGAACACGAAGGCGTAGCCCCCGGTGATTTCGAGAGCAAGCAACATGGTGAGTGGGACATCTGGGAGAAATAAGGCCACTTTCATCCCCCAAAGGGTGATGGATTATAGATAAAGCGTCGCGCCCTGCAACTTGAAAGAGTTGCAGGGCGCGATGGCTTTGTGGGTTTATTTCTTGCGGAGGATGGTGAGGCCGTCGCGGAGGGGGAGGATGAGGGTCTCGACGCGAGGGTCGGCGGCGACGAGGTCGTTGAAGGCGAGGATGCCGCGGAGTTGGGAGGATTTGGCGTTGTCAGGGCTGGCGGACGTTTTGCCAGCAACGGCGGCGGGATCTGCGACCTGGCCGCCCCAGAGGGTGTTGTCGGCAAGTATGTAACCACCGGGGCGGACGTGGGGGAGGACGGCCTCGTAGTAATCGATGTAGTGACGCTTGTCAGCATCGATGAAGACCATGTCGATGGAATTGAGAATTGAAAATTGAGAATTGAAAATTGAGGGCGGAGAGAGGGTCTTCAAGAAGTCTTCGATATGCAACTCAATTTTATCAGCCCAAGGGGAGTTTTCAAGCCAGGGGCGGGTGAAGTCTTCTTGCTCGTCGTTGATCTCGAAGGTGTGGAGCTTGGCGCCGGGCTCGAGGGCGCTGGCCATCGCGAGGGCGCTGTAGCCGGTGAAGGTGCCGATCTCGAGGACGAGGCGGGGACGGATCATCTGCACGAGCATGCGCAACACCTGTCCCTGCAGGTGGCCACTGGCCATGCGGGGGTAGTTGAGGTGGAGGTGCGTGGCGCGCCACAGGGCGTGCAGGTATTCATGCTCCGGCTCAATGTGGGATTCTATGTAGTCGTCGAGAGACAATTACTTCCTAAAACTTTCGATGGCGAGGCGGTAGCTGTCGAGGCCGAAGCCGCAGATGACGCCGCGGCAGGCGGCGCTGATGAGGCTGGTGTGGCGGAAGGGCTCGCGCTGGTGGACATTGGAGATATGTACCTCGATGACGGGGGCTGTGATGGCACGGATGGCATCGTGGAGGGCGATGCTGGTGTGGGTGTAGGCTCCGGCATTGAGGATGATGCCGTCGGCGGTGAAGCCGTCGGCGTGGAGGCGGTCGATAAGGTCGCCCTCATGGTTGCTCTGGTAGTAGTCGAGCTGGATGTCGGGGTACTGCTGGCGGAGCTGCTGGAGGTAGTCTTCGAAGGAGCGGTTGCCATAGACATCGGGCTCGCGGCGACCGAGGAGATTGAGGTTGGGACCGTTGAGGAGAAGGAGGCGCATAGGGGGAATTGAAAATTGAAAATTGAAAATTGACAATTGAAAATTTTAGGGCCAATAGGGCTTATGGGGCTAATGGGTGAGAATTGAAAATTGAGAATTGAAAATTTAGAGGGTTCGCTTGATGACGAAGTCGAGGTAGAGGGAGAGGGCGTGGGCGACGGCGGGGTCGCGGAGGTCGCTGAGGAGGGTGCGGGCTTCGTTGGCGAGGCGCTGCATCTCGCTCTCGGCATAGGCGATGCCACCGCTCTGGATGGTGAAATCGACGAGCTCCTGAATCTCGAGGCGCGAGGCTTCGAGGGCGCGGACGCGCAGGGCGAGGCGGCCGAAATGGTTGAGGGCTGAGGGTTGAGGGTTGAGGGATGAGAGTTCTTGGTTAAGGGCGTAGAGGACGGGGAGGGTGAGTTTGCCTTCCTGGAGGTCGTTGCCCTTGGGCTTGCCTACGTTGAGACTCTCGTCGAAGTCGAAGATGTCATCGCGCATCTGGAAGCAGAGTCCCACGAGGTGTGCGAAGCGCTGCAGGCGCTGTATGGTGGCGGCATCGGCACCGCCGAGGAGGGCGCCAGCATAGGCGCAGGTCTCGAAGAGGACGGCGGTCTTCTTGGTGATGACCTCGTAGTAGGCCTGCTCGCTGAAGACGGTGCTGTGGGTGTTGTTGAGCTGCTGGATCTCCCCGTCGGCGAGCATCTGGCCGAGGCGGGCCATGCTATCGACAATCTCGAGGCGGCGGGTCAAGGCGACTTCGGTGAGGGCCTTGGAGGTGATGAAATCGCCCACGAGGACTGCGGCCTTGTTGTCGAAGAGCGCGTTCACGGAGCGCTGGCCGCGCCGCATGGCGCTCTCATCGACGACATCGTCGTGGACGAGGCTGGCGGTGTGGAGCATCTCCAGTCCTGCGGCGGCGTGGAGCACCTCATCGGTGACGGCTCCTCCTTCGCGTGCGCAGAGGATGACGAGCGTGGGGCGTATCATCTTGCCCGGCTTGCGGGTGAGATGGGTGAGGGCGGCAGCGAGGAGCTCGTTGTCGGCCTGCAAGGCGGAGCGGAAGATGGCCTTGTAGCGCTCCAGCTCGGGGGCTATGGTTTTTTGTATTTCTTCTAACATTTCGGATGCAAAGGTATGATAAATTTGTGAAACTGCATCGCAGATTCACAAATTTATCATACCTTTGCCGCATGAAACTCTTTTTACTCGACGCTTACGCGCTTATCTACCGCGGTTACTACGGTTTTATCAAGAACCCTCGCATCAACAGCAAGGGTGAGAATGTGTCTGCCATCTACGGCTTCATCAACACGCTGGACGAGGTGCTGCAGAAGGAGCAGCCTACGCATATCGGCGTGGCCTTCGACCCCCACGGCGGCACGTTCCGCCATGAGGCTTACCCGCCCTATAAGGCGCAGCGCGAGGAGACGCCCGAGGCCATCCGCTTCGGCGTGCCCATCATCAAGGAGCTGCTGGCGGCGTACAGGATTCCGGTGCTGGAGGTGGCGGGCTACGAGGCCGACGATGTCATCGGCACGCTGGCGGCGCAGGCTGAGGCGCAGGGCATAGAGACGTATATGATGACGCCCGACAAGGACTACGGGCAGCTGGTGACGGACCATGTGGTGATGTTCAAGCCCCGTGCGATGGGGCCTGGCTTTGACATCATGGGCCCTGCGGAGGTGTGTAAGAAATGGGGCATCGAGCGTCCGGAACAGGTCATTGACATCCTGGGACTGATGGGTGATGCCTCGGACAATATACCGGGTTGCCCGGGCGTGGGTGAGAAGACGGCGACGACGCTCATCCAGCAGTTTGGTGGCATCGACGGCCTGCTGGCACATACCGCCGAACTCAAGGGCAAGCTGCGCGAGCGTGTGGAGGCGAACCGCGAGCAGATAGAGACGTCGCGCTGGCTGGCCACCATCGTGCGGGATGTGCCCATCACCCTGGATATGGAACTGCTGGCGCGCGAAGAGCCCGACCAGGAGGCGCTGAACAAGATGTTCGAGGGATTGGAGATGAGGTCGAAGGTCGTCCCTGTTTCCCGCCCAGTCGGGCGGGAAACAGGGACGCAATTAGACCTGTTTGGCGATGGGCAAGGGGATTTGTTTGCGCAGAAGCCTGAGGTTCCCCAATCAGCACAAGTATATACTCCCCTCCCTACAAGGGAGGGGCAGGGGGGAGGGTCTCAGGGGGGAGAGTCCGGGAAGTCCGCTTCTTATCACCTCTGCGATACTCCCTCTTCGCGCGCGAACCTTATTAATACATTACGCACATGCGAGGAGGTGTCGCTGGACACGGAAACGACGAGCACGGACGCCATCGAGGCGGAGCTCGTGGGTTTGAGCTTTGCGGTCAAGGAGGGCGAGGGCTTCTATGTCCCCGTGCCTGCCGAGCGCGAGGCGGCACAGGCCCTTGTGGAAGAGTTCCGCTGCATCTACGAGGATGAGAAGATCGCGAAGGTGGGACAGAACCTGAAGTACGACCTGATGGTGCTGGCGGGCTACGGCATCGAGCTGCGCGGCCCGATGTTCGACACGATGATTGCCCATTATGTCCTGCAACCCGAGATGCACCACGGCATGGACTACCTGGCGGAGGCATACCTCCACTATAAGACTATCCCCATTGAAGCCCTCATCGGCGAGAAGAAGGCGGGGAAGCCGCAGAAGAATATGCGCGATGTGGCGCCCGAGGAGGTGTGCCCCTATGCCGCCGAGGATGCCGACGTCACGCTGCGCCTGAAGAATGTCTTCCGTCCGATGCTGGAGGCCGAGGGGTCGTGGGAGCTGTTCCGCGACATCGAGATGCCGCTGATGCCCGTGCTGGCCGCCATGGAGCTGGCGGGCGTGCGCCTCAACACCGAGGCGTTGCGGCAGGTGGGCGAGCAGCATACGCGTGAGATGCACGAGATAGAGCAGGAGATCTACGCCCTCGCCGGCGAGGAGTTCAATATCCAGTCGCCGCGACAGGTAGGCGTGCTGCTGTTCGAGAAGCTGCAGCTCGACAGCAAGGCCAAGAAGACAAAGACGGGACAGTATGTGACGAGCGAGGAGGTGCTGGAGCGTCTGCGCACAAAGCACCCCATCGTGGAGAAGATCCTGCTGTACCGCGGCAAGCGCAAGCTGCTGAGCACCTATATCGAGGCGCTGCCGAAGCTCATCAATCCCCGCACGGGGCATATCCACACCTCGTTCAACCAGACCATCACGGCCACGGGACGTCTGTCCAGCTCGAACCCCAACCTGCAGAATATTCCCGTGCGCTCGGCCGACGGCAAGGAGATCCGCAAGGCGTTCATCCCCGACGAAGGGCAGCAGTTCTTCTCGGCCGACTACTCGCAGATCGAGCTGCGCATCATGGCGCACCTCAGCGGCGACGAGGGGCTCATCGAGGACTTCCGCCTCGGTCATGACATCCATGCCGCCACCGCCGCCAAGATCTTCCATAAGGCACTCGACGAGGTGACGCGCGAGGAGCGCGGACGTGCCAAGACGGCCAACTTCGGCATCATTTATGGCATCACCGCCTTCGGCCTGACGGAGCGTCTGGGTATCAGCCGCACGGAGGCCAAGGAGCTCATCGACAACTACTTCGCCACCTATCCCCGTGTGCAGGCTTACATGCAGGAGAGCATCGACCACGCCCGCGAGAAGGGTTACACGGAGACCGTCTGCCATCGTAGGTGCTACCTGCGCGATATCAACTCGGCCAACGCCACCGTGCGCGGCTTCGCCGAGCGCAACGCCATCAACGCGCCCATCCAAGGGTCGGCGGCCGACATCATCAAGATAGCGATGATTCATATCTTCCGTCGCTTCCGCGAGGAGGGCATCCGCTCGAAGATGATCCTGCAGGTGCACGATGAATTGAACTTCTCCGTGCTACCCGAGGAGCATGACCGCGTGGAGCGCATCGTCCTTGAGGAGATGCAGGCGGCGTTCACGATGCGCGTGCCGCTTGTGGCCGATGCAGGCTGGGGGGAGAACTGGCTGGAGGCGCACTAGGAATTGAAAATTGAGAATTGAAAATTGAGAATTGAGAATTGACAATGGACAATGGACAATTGACAGGTGAAAGGGTGGTTTTGGCGACAAAATGTAAAGAAATGCAAGATGAAAGGCAAATTCTTTAAACATTAAACCTTAAACATTAAACCTTTTTACTACTTTTGCGCCCGAAAAGAGTAACACCTTATAAAAAACAAACACAATGAAAAAGATTCGTGCAGCCGTCGTTGGTTACGGCAATATCGGAAAGTACACCCTGGAGGCTCTCATCGAGGCTCCAGATATGGAGATTGCGGGTATCGTGCGCCGTCGCGGTGCCGAGGACTGCCCCAAGGAGCTGGAAGGCTACAAGGTGGTGAAGGACATCCGCGAGCTGGAGGATGTCGATGTTGCTATTCTGGCCACGCCGACGCGTAGCGTGGAAGCCTATGCCAAGGACATCCTGGCGCTGGGCATCAACACCGTGGATTCCTTTGACATCCACACGAAGATTGTGGAGTTGCGCCGCACGTTGGACGCTGCTGCCAAGGCCGGCAACGCCGTGAGCATCATCAGCGCGGGCTGGGATCCGGGTTCGGACAGCGTGGTTCGCACCTTGATGGAGAGCCTGGCGCCGAAGGGCATCAGCTACACCAACTTCGGCCCCGGCCGCTCGATGGGACACAGCGTCTGCGTCCGCTCCAAGGCTGGCGTCAAGGATGCCTTGTCGATGACCATTCCCGTGGGTCAGGGCATCCATCGTCGTATGGTCTATGTGGAGCTGGAGGACGGCGCGAACCTCGACGAGGTCACCGCAGCCATCAAGGCCGATCCCTACTTCGCTTCTGACGAGACGCATGTCTTCCAGGTCGATAGCGTAGATGCGCTGAACGACGTGGGGCACGGCGTGAACCTCGTGCGCAAGGGCGTCAGCGGCCAGACACACAACCAGCTCTTTGAGTTCAACATGAAGATCAACAACCCCGCCCTGACGGCGCAGGTGCTGGTCAACGTGGCGCGTGCCTCGATGCGTCAGCAGCCCGGCTGCTACACGATGATCGAGATTCCCGTCATCGACCTGCTACCCGGCGACAGGGAGGAGATAGTTAAGCATTTAGTTTAAGTGGTATGTTCCATCGGCTTCTTTGATGGCGTGCATCGCGGCCATCAGTGCCTCATCCGGCAAGTGCGGGATGAGGCACTGCGGCGTGGTATGCGGTCGTTGCTCATCACCTTCGACCGCCATCCGCGGTCGGTGTTCGCGCCCGCTGCGGTGCCGCCGCTGCTGACGACCGCCGAGGAGAAGATGGAGCTGTTGCGGGCTACGGGCGTCGATGAGATCTATGTCCTGCCCTTCGACAAAGAGATGGCGGCGCTGACGGCCAAGGAGTTCATGCAGCAGGTGCTGAAGGAGCAGCTGGGCGTGGAGGTGCTGGTCATCGGGTATGACCATCGGTTTGGGAGACCCACCCCTGCGACAAAATCGCAGGGCACACTACAGGCGGCGAACGCAGTAGAGGGATTCCCCGAGTACCAGGCGTATGGCCGGGAAATGGGCATCGAGGTGGTGCTGGCGAAGGAGCTGGAGGGCGAGCATGTGAGCAGCTCGGAGATCCGCAGGGCATTAGCTGCCGGCGATGTACAGCGGGCTGCGCAGCTGCTGGGACGACCTTACACCTGGACGGGTCGTGTGGTGCACGGCCACGAGGTAGGCCGCCAGCTCGGGTTCCCGACGGCGAACCTGGAGGCAGTGGAGAATGGACAAGGGACAATGGACAATGGACAATGGACAGTGGGGAAAATGTTGCCGGCGAGGGGAGCGTACGCTGCTTTTATTGATGAATTAGGAATGAGGAATGAGGAATACAACAAGCCATCATCAATCATCAATCATCAATCATCAATGTTAAACATCGGCAGTCGGCCGACCATTGGGAATGGGTCGGATGTCAGCATTGAGGCGCATCTCTTCGACTTCCACGGCGACCTCTATGGGAAGACGCTCACCGTCTCGTTCCTTGCACGTCTGCGCGATGAGCAGCGCTTCGCGAGCGAGGAGGAGCTAATCAGGCAGTTGGAGCGAGACAGGGAGGCTTGTTTAAAAGCCCCCTATGGTCCCCCAAGGGGGACGGCGTAATAACGTAATAACGAAATAATGTAATAACGACAATTAAATAACGGTAACGAAAACGATGATGGAAGTGAAAAGGAGGGCTTGGTGGGTTTATGTCTTGTTCTTTATCATCAGCCAGCTGGCTGGTGGTGGGGTGGCGATTGTGCTGGCGGCGATGGGGCTGGCGGCGGGAGAGTGGACTCTGGTGCTGTCGCTGATGGTGGCGAATCTGCTGGCGATAGGGTTGTTCCTGTTGTGGCGGCAGCGAGAGGTCACCTGGGCAACGACGATGGCCGGAGTGCAAGGCAGGAATGCACGGCGCTCGGCGCTGGCGTTCCTGATGGCGCTGCCTATCATCGTGTTGGTGAACTTGATTCAGGAGGCGTTCTTCCCCGAGATTCCGGACTTGGTAGGGGAGGAGACGTTCCGGGCCATTATGTATAACCCCGTGGGCCTGCTGACGGTGGCGGTGCTGGGGCCGTTGGCGGAGGAACTGCTGTTCAGAGGAGGCGTGCAAGGGGGATTCTCGAAGGGTGAACCTTCGAGCGCAGGGGAAGGCTTTCTGAAAAGCGGTGGGAGAACGGCGGTGCTCCTGTCGGCTGTCATCTTTGCTGTGGCACACTTGAACCCGGCGCAAATGCCGGCGGCATTCATCCTGGGGTTGGTGCTGGGCTTCGCGTATTGGTGGACAGGTTCGCTGGTGGCTCCCGTGTGCATCCATGTCTTCAACAACTCGACGGCCTGTGTGATGGCGTTCCTGTCGCCCGATGATGACTCGCTGATCCATCTGATCGGGGGTACGGAGAAGGCTGGCATGTTGGTGGTCGTTTGCTTCTTTTTTCTCCTTATTATTCTTCATGCAGTGCGAAAAGAGGGGTTAAATAGCACGGAAAAGGGATAAAAAAAGTTTTTTTCCTATATATATAAGGTGTAATTCATGTTTTTTGTGTAGTTTTGCGCCCACATTTTCAAAAAGCGTAAGAACTATGCCCAAAAATCTTGTTATTGTAGAGTCTCCTGCCAAGGCCAAAACCATCGAGAAGTTCCTTGGCAAAGATTATAAGGTGATGTCGTCCTACGGACACATCCGCGACTTGAAGAAAAAGGATTTCAGCATCGATACCGATTCCTTCCTGCCGCAGTATGAAGTGCCGACGGACAAGGCACACATCGTGAGTCAGCTGAAACAGAATGCGAAGAAGGCAGACGCTGTCTGGCTCGCATCCGATGAAGACCGCGAAGGAGAAGCCATCTCGTGGCACCTGCAGGAGGTCCTGAAGCTGGACCCCGCCACCACACGCCGCATCGTGTTCCACGAAATCACGAAGCCCGCCATACTGGAGGCTATCGAGCATCCCCGCCAGGTGGATATGTCGTTGGTGAATGCGCAGCAGGCCCGTCGTGTGCTGGACCGCATCGTGGGCTTCAGGCTGTCGCCCGTGTTGTGGCGCAAGGTGAAGCCCAATCTGAGTGCCGGTCGTGTGCAGAGCGTGGCTGTGCGCCTGATCGTGGAGCGTGAGCGCGAGGTGCAGGCCTTCCAGAGTGAGGCCTCCTACCGCGTGGTCGCTCTGCTGGCCTTGCCCGATGGTAACCAGATGAAGGCCGAGCTGAACCGTCGTTTCCAGACGCGTGCCGAGGCGGAGGAGTTCCTCGTGGCCGTGAAGGACGCCACGCTGACCATCGACGATGTGCAGACGCGCCCTGTCCACCGCACCCCCGCGCCTCCCTTTACCACCAGCACCCTGCAGCAGGAGGCTGCCCATAAGCTGGGCTTCCCCGTGTCGCAGACCATGATCGTGGCGCAGCGCCTCTACGAGAACGGTCTCATCACCTATATGCGTACCGACAGCGTGAACCTCTCTAAGCTCGCCCTCGGCACCAGCCGCGAGGTGATCACACAGCTCATGGGTAAGGAGTATGTGAAGATTCGCCAGTACCACACCTCCTCGAAGGGTGCTCAGGAAGCCCACGAGGCCATTCGTCCGACCTACATAGACCGCACGGAGCTCACCGACGGCAACACGCAGGACCGCCGCCTCTACGACCTCATCTGGAAGCGCACCATCGCCAGCCAGATGGCCGACGCAGAGATGGAAAAGACGACTGCCACCATCAGCATCAGCGGACGCGAAGAGCAGTTCGTGGCCAATGGCGAGGTGGTGAAGTTCGAGGGCTTCCTGAAGGTCTATCGCGAGACCGACACCGAGGAAACCGATGAGCGCAGTGAGGGAACGGACATCCTGCCGACCATCAGCGTGGGCGAGAAGCTGCAGCGCGTGGAGGTGCAGGCCATAGAGCGTTTCACCCAGCATGCACCCCGCTACAACGAGGCCAGCCTCGTGCGCAAGCTGGAGGAGCTGGGCATCGGTCGTCCTTCCACCTACGCTCCCACCATCTCCACCATTCAGCAGCGCGAATATGTCGTGCGTGGCGACAAGGCCGGTGAGGAACGTTCCTATACCGTCCTGACGCTGGACGCCAAAGGCTTGCATGAGGAGCAGCGCACCGCCATCATCGGCGCCGAGCGCGGCCGTCTGCTGCCCACCGACACGGGTGTGGTGGTCAACGACTTCCTGATGCAGTACTTCCCCAGCATCATGGATTATAACTTCACGGCAGCGGTGGAGAAGGAATTCGATGCCATCGCCGACGGCAAGGAGGAGTGGACAGGTATGCTGCACCATTTCTGGGCTGAGTTTGAACCCCTCGTGGAGGAGTCCATGAGCACCAAGACGGAGCTGCGCGTAGGTGAGCGCGTCCTGGGTACAGACCCCGCGAGCGGTCGCACGGTGAGCGTGAAGATCGGTCGCTTCGGGCCTGTCGTGCAGATTGGTACTGCCGACGAAAAGGAGAAGCCCCGCTTTGCACAGCTCAAGAAGGGTCAGAGCATTGAGACGCTGACGCTGGAGGAGGCCCTGGAGCTCTTCCGTCTGCCTCGCACGCTGGGCGACTACAAGGACAAGACGGTCACCATCGGCACAGGCCGCTATGGCAACTATGTTCTCTATAACAAGCAGTTCGTGAGCATCCCCGCTACGATGGATCCGCTGACGATGACGCTGGAGGATGCCGTGCAGCTCATCAACGAGAAGCAGCAGGTGGAGGCAGAACGCCACCTGAAGAAGTTCGACGAGGATGCCGATCTGGAGGTGATGAACGGCCGCTATGGCGCCTACCTCTCCTATAAAGGCACCAACTACCGCCTCACGAAGGCCCTGCAGGAGCGCGCCCAGGAGCTCACCTATGACGAGTGTATGGCCATCGTCAAGGAGCAGGATGAGAAGCCCAAGTCACCTGCGAAACGCCGCTTCGCAAAGCGTAAGGCATAAGCCGAAAGGGTCATCTTTAAACGTTCAACGAAAGCAATGATTCGCATCATCCTCATCGGATATATGGGTGCCGGAAAGACCACGGTCGGTAAGGCACTCGCAGCAGCGTTGGGTGTGCCTTTCTATGATTTGGACTGGTACATCACGATGCGCTACCGCAAGAGCGTCACCGAGATCTTTGCCGAGCGCGGCGAAGAGGGCTTCCGCGACCTGGAGCGCCGCATGCTTCATGAGGCTGCCGAGTTCGAGAATGTCGTCCTCAGCTGTGGCGGCGGTACGCCCTGCTTCTTCGACAATATGGAATATATGAACAGCCTGGCAGACACCATCTACCTGAAGGCCACGCCCGATGTGCTGGCCACGCACCTGAAGATGGGCAAGGGCAAGCGCCCCCTCATCGAGGGTAAGACGCCCGAGGAGCTGGAGGCGTATATACAAGAGTCGCTACAGGCGCGCGAACCTTATTATTCTCAAGCGAAATACACCATCGATGTCTCTGTGCTCGACACGTTCACCAAGATCGACGAGTGCGTGAGAATCATCCGTGAGATGACGCATATCTAACCTATTAGCCCCATTGGCCCTATTGGCCCCATAAAAATTATAGAATATGAAGAAATGGCGCATTGAAGATTCCGAAGAGCTCTACAACATCAAAGGTTGGGGCGTGAGCTATTTTGGCATCAACGATAAGGGACACGTCTATGTGACGCCTAAGAAGAACAACGTGCAGGTGGACCTGAAAGAGGTTATCGATGAGCTGGCGACCCGCCATGTCACGGCTCCTGTGCTGCTGCGCTTCCCCGACATCCTTGACAACCGCATCGAGAAGACCGACGAGTGCTTCCGCAAGGCTGCCAAGGAGTATAACTACCAGGCGGAGCACTTCATCATCTTCCCCATCAAGGTGAACCAGATGCGACCCGTCGTGGAGGAGATCATCAGCCACGGCAAACGCTATAACCTGGGACTGGAAGCGGGCTCGAAGCCCGAGCTGCACGCCGTGCTGGCCACGAACATGGACAGCGACAGCCTCATCATCTGCAACGGTCACAAGGACCAGAACTTCATTGAGCTGGCGCTGCTGGCGCAGAAGATGGGTAAGCGCGTGTTCCTCGTCATCGAGAAACTGCCGGAGCTGAAGATCATCGCCGAGACGGCCCAGCGCTTGGGCGTGCGTCCCAACCTCGGCATCCGCATTAAGCTGGCAGCCAACGGCAGCGGTAAGTGGAGCGAGAGCGGCGGCGATGCGTCGAAGTTCGGACTGAACAGCTCCGAGCTCCTCATGGCACTGCAAATGCTCGATGAAATGGGGCTTCGCGACTGCCTGAAGCTCCTGCACTTCCACATCGGTAGCCAGATTACGAAGATACGCCGTATCTCCACGGCGCTGCGCGAGGCGGCACAGTTCTATGTGCAGCTTCATTCGATGGGCTTCAATATCGAGTTCATCGATTGTGGTGGCGGCCTGGGTGTCGATTACGACGGCACGCGCTCCAGCAACAGCGAGTCGAGCGTCAACTACAGCATTCAGGAGTATGTCAACGACTGCGTCTATACGCTCGTGGAGGCTGCGAACCAGAATGGCATCCCGCATCCCAATATCATCACGGAGGGCGGGCGTTCGCTGACGGCACAACACAGCGTGCTCATCGTGGACGTCCTGGAGAGTGTCTGCGCCCCGCAGATGCCAGAGGACTTTGAACCCGGCGAAAGCGACCACAAGCTGGTGCATGACCTGACGGAGATTTGGGACAAGCTCAGCAGCCGTTCGCTGCTCGAGGACTGGCACGACGCGGAGGACATCCGCGAGGAGGCCCTTGACCTGTTCCGCCACGGCATCATCGACTTGAAGACGCGTGCGCAGATAGAATCCATCTATTGGGCCATCAGTCATGAGGTGGCCGAGTTGGCACACCACCAGAAGCATGTGCCCGATGAGCTGCGCGCCCTGGACAAGCAGATGGCCGACAAGTACTTCTGCAACTTCTCCCTCTTCCAGTCGATGCCCGACAGCTGGGCCCTCGACCAGCTCTTCCCCATTATGCCGATAGCGCGCCTTGGCGAGCAACCCACGCGCAGTGCCACGCTGCAGGACATTACCTGCGACAGCGACGGTAAGATTACTACCTATGTGAATGGCGGTCATCAAACCAACTATATCCCTCTGCACGCGGTGAAATCGGATGAACATTACTATATAGGTGTCTTCCTCGTAGGTGCCTATCAGGAGATCCTCGGCAATATGCACAACCTCTTCGGCGACACGAATGCCGTGCACATCTCCGTGT
Source organism: uncultured Prevotellaceae bacterium (assembly GCA_946415705.1). Lineage (GTDB taxonomy): Bacteria > Bacteroidota > Bacteroidia > Bacteroidales > Bacteroidaceae > Physcousia. The sequence continues at coordinate 42,579 of CAMKTN010000006.1, read as the reverse complement.
CCAAGGAAGGCTATGAGATAGACCAGATTATCGATGGCGAAACGGTGGCCGATGTGCTGGAATATGTGCAGTACGATCCCAAGAAGCTCGTGCGCCGCTTGGAGATCTGGGTCAGCCGTGCCGTGAAAGACGGCAAGATCACCGAGAGCGAAGGCAAGGAGTTCATCAGCAATTACAGGGCAGGACTGTATGGATACACGTATTTGGAGTGATATTTACAATTGACAATGGACAAGGGACAATCGACAATGAACGTCATCAAGGTCGGGGGCGCGGTCGTTGAAGAGCCGGCCAGCCTTAGCATCCTGCTGGATCAGTTTTGCGCTGTTCCCGGGCCGAAGGTGCTGGTGCACGGTGGCGGACGTACCGCCACCAACCTGGCGAAGCAGCTGGGTATTGAGAGTCAGATGGTAGGCGGGCGCCGCATCACGGATGCCGAGATGCTGAAGGTGGTGACAATGGTCTATGGCGGTCTGGTCAATAAGAACATCGTGGCGCAGCTGCAGGCCAGGGGCGTCAATGCCTTGGGACTTACAGGCGCTGACATAAACCTCGTCCGTGCCCATCGCCGTCCCATCACGCCCGAGGGCGTGGACTTCGGCTTCGTAGGCGATGTCGATAGCGCCGACGGCGCTCAGCTCATGCGCCTGCTGGAGATGGGCATCACCCCTGTCATTGCTCCTCTCACCCACGACGGCCAAGGTCACATGCTCAATATCAATGCTGACACGATGGCGCAGACAGCAGCTGTAGCCTTAAGCGCGGTCGCGCCTAACGCTACTCTTACCTACTGCTTCGAACTCCCCGGTGTCATGCGCGACCCCGCAGACCCCGCCAGCCTGATTCCCCAAATCACGGAAGAGAGCTTCAAAGCCCTCGTGGCTGACGGCACCATCGCTGGTGGTATGATTCCCAAGCTGGAGAATGCCTTTGCGGCCATCCGTGCTGGTGTCGCCGCTGTCCGTATCACCCATATCTCTGACCTCCAAGGAGGAACGGTGATAGTGGGAAATTGAAAATTGAGAATTGAAAATCTAGAATTGAAAATTGACAGTTGACAATTGATAGTTGAGGATGGACAATGGATCTTCGCACAGACATACTGCCCCACAGCGACCGTTTGTTTCGCATGGCTCTCAACATCCTTATGGATGCTACGGAGGCCGAGGATGTCGTGCAAGATACCATGTTGCGGGCTTGGGAGCGCCGCGCGGAGTGGGAGAGCATTGAGAATGTGCAGGCTTGGCTCACGCAGATCTGTAAGAACCTGGCATTAGACCGGAAAAAGAAGATGAGTCGCACGGAGTCGATGAACGCACAGACGACGGCGACACTGACGACCTCACCCACCGGTGACACCGAAGGGCAGCTGGCCCTCCTGCATCAGTTGATAGCAGAACTCCCGCCACCCTTGGACGACCTCGTGCGGCTGCGGGACATTGAAGGCTTCACCTACCGCGAGATCGCAGAGCAGCTCAGCCTCACCGAAGACCAGGTGCGCGTCTATCTCCACCGCGCCCGCGGACGTATTCGTCAGCGTTATGAGGCCTTGCAAGCATAATTAAAGAATGTTAAATATCGGACGGCGCTGTAACTTTTGCGCCGCTCAATCGTCTTCCCTTTAGTAACACGCATCAACAGATGATGGACTACAAATACATCGAACAGCTCATCGACCGCTATTTCGAGGGCGAGACAACCCTTGAAGAGGAGCAGATCCTGAAGAAGTTCTTCGCACAGGAAGAGTTGCCGGAACATCTCCGTAAGTGGCAGGCATTGTTCATTGCCGAGCGTGACCTGGCAGCGGCACACCTCGATGAATCGTTCCATGAGCGCATCCTGGCGCTGACAGGTGAATACCATGTCAAGGCGCAGCCCATCTCGCTACACGTTCGCCTGCGCCCCCTCTATCGCGTGGCAGCTTTCCTGGCCTTCGCCGTGGTGATGGGAACAGCCGTAGAATACTCCACCGGTTCGCGAACCGAGCCCGCACAAGAACAAGTGGCCGTGCAGGAACAGGATGAGCTGAACGTTGATGAGACCACACCGTTGGATATCCGCTCAGCGGAGTTGATACCCACTGACACCTTACACCTTCAATGATTTCATTTTTGCTTTTTCTATAAAACAACAGTTAGTGCTTCCCTCTTTGCAGTATTCCTGCAATTCGAAGTTGTGAAACTTCACCCCCGTTCTTAGAATAACTTCATAACCAAAAGAACACTAACGATGACAAGAGGCGACCGCGAGGTCGCCTCTTTCATTTTGATTATCAATTGGATTAAAGTTTGCGGGAGAGTAGGGTGGAAAGGTAGAGGGCGAGGGGGGCGGTGAGGAGGCCGGCGATGGCGTCGATGACGTAGTGGGCCTGGATATAGACGGTGGCACAGCAGAGGAGCATCCAGAGGGGTAGCATATAGGGAAGGATGCGGGGGGCATGGCGGTAGGCCAGCATCATCACAATCGTGGAGATGCCGATGTGGCTGCTGGGGAAGGCTGCCGTGGGACGCTCGCCAGCTTCATGGGCCATCGCCACAAGGTGGTTGAAGAGGCCGTCGGTCCAGCCGGGTGCTGGTAGCATCTCGGTGTGGCTGCTGAAATAGGTGCCAAGGGCAGGAAAGTGGCCTTGCAGGATTTCATCAATGCCTACGGCCTGGAAGTAGAACTGAGGGCCTGTGACAGGCACGAAGATATAAATAAGGTAATAGATGTAAAAGGCCGTCTGGATGATGGCGGAGACGGAGAGGAAGGATGATGGCTGATGTCTGATGGCTGATGTCTGATGGGGGAGGGGGGAGGGTTTGCGGGATTCGAGGATGAAGATGGTGATGACGAGGGCGGCAATCATGGGGAAGTAGCTGAAATAGCCCAGATTGAAGGCCTCGCTCCACAGCGCGCCGGGTAAGGCTTGACTGAACTCTATCGAGGGCTGACAGCCGAAGAGCGATTGCTCATAGGCGGCGAACAAGTAATCCAGGTTTGGCAGTGTGCGATTGAACTCATACGTGTCGGGGTACCATCGTGGTAGCCATGCCATCTGGGCGAGGACGCGTATGAAAAGTTGAGCGTTGAAGGTTGAGAGTTGAGAGTTAAAAATGGTGCATTGAAGGTCTTTTGTGCGAGGGGAATGAGTCAGGTAATGGGACAGGGCGATGACTGCGGCGGTCAGGGCCAGCCACTCTACACGTGTCAGCAGCATCTCCACGGGATCTGCCAGGCGTGGCATCATGACGAGCATCAGCACACTGGTCAGTGCGCAATACCAAGCAGAGATCTTTTCTATCGGCAATAATATTACCTTACAACCTTTCATTCTCTCAATTTGCAATTCTCAATTTCGCCTAAAGCCATCCTGCTTCCTTATACCATTTCACACTCTCGCGGACACCGTCCTCGAGGTTCCATTTGGGTTCGTAGCCCAGTTCGCGGCGGGCGGGCTCGATGTCGCAGTTCCAGTTGCGCTGTGCCAGGATGTGGTATTTGTCCATGTTCAGCGTCGTGAGTTTGCCCATCAAGCGGCATACGGTGCCGTTGACGGTGCAGATGAGGCGCAGGAACCACAGCGGCGCTTTGATATGTAGGACGAAGCGCGTACCGATCTCTTTCTGCAGCAGGTCGCTGAAAGCGCGGCTATTGTAGCTGTTGCCGTCGGAGAGGAAATAGGCGTGGTGGAGGACATCGGCCGCTGGTCGTTCGCAGGCGAGGAAGGCGGCCTGCACGACGTCCATCATATACACGAAGGTAATCTCCTGTGGTTGGTAGCCCACGGCGAAATCTACATGTTGCTTGATGCTCTGTGCCATCAAGAAGTAGTCACGCTCGCGCGGACCATAGACTCCCGTGGGACGCAGGATGACCCAAGGCACATCCGTCTGCGCACGAAGCCACGTCTCGGCCGCCAGCTTGCTCTCGCCATAGGCGGTGTTGGGGCGAGGGGTGTCTTTGTCGGAGATGGGAATGTAGAGCTGCTTGGAGCCGTCGGTTCCAATCTTCTCCTCCCGAATAGCCCCGAAGATGCTGAGGGAGCTGACGAAGACGAAGCGCTTCGGCATCATATCGCAGTCGCGAAGCGCCGTGACGAGGTTCTTCGTGCCCTCGGTGTTCGTACGGAAGAAGCCTTCACGCTTCAGGGACTTTGTGGCGCCGGCGGCGTGAATCACGTAGTCCCATCCCGAGCCGCCCGTCGCCTGCTTGTAGCGCTGAAGCTGTTCGCGCAGCTTGTCTGGACGGCTGAGGTCGAGCTCCGCGAAGCGGATGCGCGGGTCGGTGAGGTATTGCTTGCTGCTGCTGTGGCGCATTCCCGCCCACATCTCGTGGCCGCGCTCGAGTCCGTCGCTGACCATGAAACTGCCGATGAAGCCGGATGCTCCTGTCACAAGGATTTTCATAATGAATGACAATTTTGCTGGCAAAAGTACTTTATTTTGGTTAAATGGGCAAAAAAATTGGGCTCAGATGCACGCCTTCTCGAATATTTTGTGTTAATTTGCAACTAACTAATCGAATAAACCCATGACAAAAGGCAAGAATAAGCAGGGCGCACGACGCCTGAACAAGCAGATGCTGAGCGAGCTGGTGATGGACCTTTTCCAGCATCGGGCAGGGGAGGTGATAGACATCAAGACCATCTTCCGTGAGTTACATCTCAACACACATCCGGCGAAGTTGTTATGCATGGATGTGCTGGATGACCTGCTCATGGACGACTATATCATTGAGCAGTCGCAGATGCGTTATATGCTGGCCACGAAATCCACCGTCATGGAGGGCACCTTCCGTCGTAAGCACAACGGCAAGAACACGTTCCTACCCGATGATGGAGGCGAGCCCATTCTGGTGGCGGAGCGTAACTCGCTGCACGCTATGGACGGCGACCGCGTGAAGGTGCAGATGATGGCCCGTCGTCGTGGTCATGTTCGCGAAGCGCAGGTGACCGCCATCCTGCAGCGCGCCGATAAGAGTTTCGTGGGTAAGCTCAGCGTGCGCAAGGATTTCGCCTTCCTGCTCACCGAGGACCGCACGCTCTCCAACGACATCTTCATTCCCAAGGGGCAGCTTAAAGGCGGCAAAGACGGCGATAAGGTCATCGTGAAGATTATCGAGTGGCCCGATGGCTCCAAGAATCCCATCGGCAAGGTGGTAGAAGTCTTGGGTAAGTCGGGCGAGAACGAGACGGAGATGCATGCCATCCTCGCTGAGTTCGGACTGCCCTACACCTATCCCAAGGCAGTGGAAGATGCCGCCAACCATATTGAGGCTGCCATTACGGCGCAGGACTATGCCGAGCGCGAGGACTTCCGTGACCGCCTCACCTTCACCATCGACCCGCGCGATGCCAAGGACTTCGACGATGCCCTCTCGTTTAAAGAAATCGTAAATTGTAAATCGTCAAATTGTAAAATGTTTGAGGTCGGCGTCCATATTGCCGATGTCTCTCACTATGTTACCGAGGGGAGCCTCATTGACAAGGAAGCCATCAAGCGTGCGACATCTGTCTATCTCGTGGACCGCACCATCCCGATGCTGCCCGAGCGCCTCTGCAACTTCATCTGCTCCCTGCGTCCCGACGAGGAGAAACTATGCTACAGCGTCATCTTCGAGATGAACGAGAAGGCCGAGGTGAAGCACTGGCATCTGGCACACACCGTCATCAAGAGCGACCGCCGTTTTGCGTATGAGGAGGTGCAGCAATTGTTTGACGGCGACCCCAACGCGCCGACCGCAGGCTTTGAGGACGCGCTGAACACCCTGAACGCCCTTGCCAAGCAGCTGCGCGAGAAGCGTTTTGCGGCGGGGGCTGTGGATTTCGACCGCCCAGAGGTGCGCTTCGACATCGATGAGAAGGGCCATCCCATCGGCACTTACGTGAAGGTGGCCAAGGATGCCAATAAGCTCATCGAGGAGTTCATGCTGCTGGCCAACCGCACGGTGGCGGAGAGCATAGGAAAGGTGAAAGGTGGCAAAAAGAATGAAGGTGGAAACAGTAAGTCAAAGAAGACCTTCGTCTATCGCATCCACGAGCAGCCCGACCAGGACAAGCTCATGAACCTGTCGCAATTCGTGTCCAAGTTCGGTCGTAAGCTCAGGACCTCGGGCTCCAAGCAGGATATCAGCAAGAACCTCAACAAGCTCCTGCACGAGGTACAAGGCCAGAAGGAGCAGAACCTCGTGGAGATGGTGGCCCTGCGTGCGATGATGAAGGCCAAGTACTCCACCATTAACATTGGCCACTACGGCCTTGCCTTCGATTACTATACCCATTTCACGTCGCCCATTCGTCGCTATCCGGATCTGATGGTACACCGCCTGCTCACCCGTTATGCCGAGGGTGGTCGCTCTGCCAATCAGGAGAAGTATGAGGCGCTGTGCGAACAGAGCTCAGAGATGGAGCAGACTGCAGCCCTCGCCGAGCGTGCCAGCATCAAATACAAGCAAGTGGAGTTTATGGCCGACAGACTCGGTCAGGAGTTCGACGGCATTATCTCGGGCATCTCGGAGTTCGGTCTCTACGTGGAACTCAACGAAACGAAATGCGAGGGTATGGTGCCGCTGCGCGACCTCGATGATGACTACTACGAGTTCGACGAGCGTAACTACCAGCTTGTCGGACGCCGTCACCACCATCGCTACACTCTCGGCGATCCCGTGCGTGTGGAGGTGGCGCGCGCTAACCTCGACAAGAAACAATTAGACTTCGCGCTGGTATAGTGCAAAGTAGCGTTTCGTGATAAAATAGAGCCCGAAATGAAAAAAGTTGGTGATTTATGCATGACGATTCATAAAAAAAGCGTACTTTTGTCGCGCTTTTAGCAATAAAGGCCTTAGGATTGGGATATGGTGTAATGGTAACACAACAGGTTTTGGTTCTGTTTTTCCTGGTTCGAATCCGGGTATCCCAACCAATAAAGTAGAAAGGATTTCTTGAGAAGACTTTGTCTCTTTCTTTTCATATTGTTGGGGACATGCGCCAGCGTGCGCGCTCAATACGATGCTGCGTTCAATCATTATTGGGCGCTGCAATCGTTTTATAATCCCGCTGCTTCCGGTTTGAAAGGTCAGATTGACGTGCAGGGCGGCTATGCCTTGCAGATGCTGGGCTATGAGCATGCGCCGGCCACGATGATCATCACGGCAGACCTGCCACTGTGGTTCTTTGGTCCTGCACATGGCGTAGGTGCCGGTTTCGTGAACGATAAGATAGGTTTGTTCCAGCACAAGAAGTTCTACATTCAGTATGCCTACCACCAGAAGCTGTGGGGCGGTCGCCTGAGTATTGGCGTGCGTGCCGCCTTGCTGTCGGAGACCTTCGATGGTGCCGGATTGGACTTGGAAGAGGGCAATGACCCGGCCTTCCCGACCTCGGAGGCTGACGGCACGGCATTCGACCTGGATGCGGGCATTCGCTACGACGGGAGACGGTGGTATGCTGGCTTCTCGGTGATGCACACTTTGGGACCCACTGTGGAACTCGGTGAGGCCAAAGTGAATGAATTTAAAATCCCACAAGTGTATTATTTGACTGGCGGATACAATATTCCTTTTAAAAATCCGTTATTTTCTATGCAGACATCAGCCATCGTGCGTACTGATTTCGACTATTGGCGAGGTGATATCACAGCCCGTTTGAACTACAAAGGTCCGAAAGGAAAGTTCTACGCGGGCGTGGGCTACAGCCCAACGATTTCTGCATCGGTCTTCATCGGCGGCGACCTCCACGGCATACAACTGGGATACTGCTACGAGATCTACACAGGCGGCGTCGGCGCGCTACAAGGCACCCACGAGATAAGCCTCGGCTACACCACGTCGCTGGACCTGTTCAAGAAGGGCAAGAACCGTCACCAAAGCGTGAGGATTCTGTAAGATTGAAAAATTGAAAGATTGAAATATTGAAAATTACATAAAGATATGCGTAATTGTCAATTACACATTTTACATTTTACATTGGCCGTCGCTGTAGCGATGGTTATCACGTCCTGCGCCGGCTCCAAGTCGAATGCAATGGCTACGGGCGGTGAGATTACCGGTGTGCGCGGCACGTCCTTTGCCGAGCCTGCCCCCTTCGGGATGGTAGGCATTCCGAAAGGTTCGCTGCGCGTAGGTATCGAAGAGGGCGACACCCTGTGGGGTGCCGGTTTCCCCGTGCGCGACATCAGTGTTGATGGTTTCTGGATGGACCAAACGGAGGTGAGTAATGCCAAGTACCGCCAGTTCGTGATGTGGGTTCGCGACAGCATCATCCGCGAACGTCTGGCAGACCCCGCCTTTGGTGGCGATGAGACCTTCAAGATTGAGGAAGACAAGGAGGGCAATCCCATCACGCCCCATCTGAACTGGAACAAGAACATTCCCTGGCGCAAGGCCAACGAGGATGAGCAGCGTGCCATCGAGAGCGTGTATATCACTCATCCCATCGACGGTACCAAGATGTTGGATGCCAGCCAGATGAACTATCGCTACGAAGTCTATGACTACGCAGCTGCCGCCCTGCGCAAGCACCGTATCAAGAATGACCGTGACAACGGTATCGGTGTCTCCTCGTTGGAAAAGCGCGACCTGAACACCGACCACGAGTTCTCGGATGCCGAAGTAATGATTTCCAAGGATACCGCTTACATCGACGATGACGGCCATGTCGTACGCCAGACCATCACGCGTCCGCTGTCAGGACCGTGGGACTTCCTGAACACGTACATCGTGAACATCTACCCTGACACCACGTGCTGGATCAATGACTTCCGCAATGCCGAGAACGAGCGTTACATGCGCCTCTATTTCTCCAATCCTGCCTACGATGACTACCCTGTGGTGGGTGTCTCCTGGGAGCAGGCTACGGCTTTCTGCCGCTGGCGCACGGACTATCTGCTGAAAGGTCTTGGCAACAACGGCCGCGAGATACAGCCCTACCGTCTGCCCACCGAGATTGAGTGGGAGTACGCCGCCCGCGGTAAGGACGGCAACCCCTTCCCCTGGGAGGCCAAGGACGTGAAGAGCGACAAGGGTTGCTACTATGCTAACTTCAAGCCCGACCGCGGTAACTACACCAAGGACGGCTCGCTCATCACCTCGAAGTGCGGCATCTTCTCAGCCAACAGCAACGGCCTGTACGATATGGCCGGCAACGTGGCGGAGTGGACATCCACCGTCTATACCGAGGCTGGTGTGGAGTCCATGTCCGATATGAACCCCGAGCTGCGCTACAACGCCGCCAAGGAGGACCCCTATAGCCTGAAAAAGAAAAGCGTGCGCGGTGGCTCATGGAAAGATCCCGAGAGCCTGATCCGCTCTGCATGGCGTTCCTACGAATATCAGAACCAACCCCGTTGCTTCATCGGCTTCCGCTGCGTACGCAGCATGGTGCGCGATGCCAGCGGTGTAAAAAATAAAGGAAAGAAATGAGCAAATTCTCTCTTATAGCCCGCTTACAGCACTGGATGGATTCCGTGCCGGGCCAGACATTCATGAACTACGCCTACAGCTGGGGTGCTGCCGTCGTTATCCTCGGTACGCTCTTCAAGCTGACGCACATCCCGGGTGCTAACCTGATGCTGTTCATCGGTATGGGCACGGAGGTCTTCGTGTTCTTCGTATCCGGTTTCGACCGTCCCTTCAACTCCCAGAACACCGAGCTGGCCGATGAGTTCATCGACCTGGAGGATCTGGAGGCCATGAAGGAGGCTGCACAGACCGTTGCCGAGGCTGGTGCTGCGGCAAATGGCGGTGGTGGCACCGTCGTTATCGGTGGCGGTGCGGCTGCGGGTGGAACGGTCGTTATCGGTGGCGGACAGACCGCCACCAACGGGGCTGCTGTTGGGGGTGCCAACGGGGCAGCTGTTGAAGGCGGCACAACGATTGTCGGTGGCGGTGTCATCGGTGGTGGAGTTGTCGGAGGCGGTGGTGCCGGAATCTCCGAGGAGGCTGCTGCGAACCTCGCCGCTGCTGCACAGGCCGCCGCAGGAGCTGCTGCCCTCGGACAGGATGCCCAGGGTCTGCTCACCAACGCGCAGGCTGCTAACGCTCCCGAAGTGGAAGACGCCATCGAGGCTTACGTGGATCAGCTGCAGCAGCTCACAGAGGTGCTGGGTAAGGTCCGCGAGCAGGCAGGTCGCATGACGCAGGACAGCGAGGAGATGATCAACCTCAACCGCACGCTTACTGGCATCAACACCATCTACGAGATGCAGCTCAAGAGCGTCAGCCAGCAGGTCGGCACCATCGACCAGATTAACGACCAGACACGCAAGATGGCCAAGCAGATCGAAGAACTCAATGGCGTCTATGCCCGTATGATTGAAGCCCTCACCGTGAATATGCCCAAGGCTGCTCCGCAGGCTTAACCAGCCTTATAAGCCCTATTAGGCCCATAAGTCCAATAAATTCAACAAGAATGGCAGTAAAGAAAAGACCCATATCACCGCGTCAGAAGATGATCAACCTGATGTACGTCGTCCTCATGGCGATGCTCGCACTCAATGTGTCGAGCGACGTGCTGAATGGTTTCTCGCTGGTGGACAAGAGCCTTCAGACGACGACCAGCAATGCCACGAAGGTGAATCAGGGTATCTATGATGACTTCGAGGAGCAGATGAAAGCCAACCCGAAGAAGGTGAAGGAATGGTATGACAAAGCGCAACAGGTGCGTCGCATCTCCGATTCTCTCTTCAACTTCGCCGAAGAATTGAAAGAGCTCATCGTCTATGAGAGTGACGGCAAGGACGGTGATGTGACCAATATCCGCAACCGTGAAGACCTGGAGGCTGCCACCAGCGTGATGCTGGCCCCCGGCACCGGACGTGGTGAAGCCCTCTACAGCGCCATCAACAGCTATCGCGAACAGATCATCAAGATGGTGACAGACTCCGCACAGCGCCGCATCATCGCCAGCAACCTGAACACCGAAGTGCCCCAAAATGTGCGTACACTCGGTAAGAACTGGCAGGAATATATGTTTGAGTCCATGCCTACGGCCGCTGCCGTCACACTGCTCACCAAGCTGCAGGGCGATGTGCGCTACGCCGAGGGTGAGGTGCTCCATGATCTGTCTGCCAACATCGGCGTCAAGGATATCCGTGTGAACGAACTGAACGCCTATGTGATTCCCAGCTCGCAGGTCATTGTGCAGGGAGGGCGCTTCTCGGCACAGATCCTCATGGCTGCCGTTGATACCACGAACCGTCCCACCATCTATATCGGTGGCCGCAAGATAGAGAGCGACCGCGGTATCTACGAGACCATCTGCAACACTACGGGTGATTTCACCCTCGTGGGATATATAGAGATGATGAACGCGCAGGGCGAGCTCGTGCGTCGCGACTTCGAGCAGAAGTACAGCGTCGTGCCCCCCGCCGCCACCGTGTCGGCCGACCTGATGAACGTGCTCTATGCCGGTTATGACAACCCGATGAGTGTCAGCGTACCCGGTGTGCCAGCCAACAAACTGCAGGTGAGCATGACGGGCGGCGGCCTGACCCCGAAGGGTGAAGGTAAGTTCATTGCACGTCCCACCGCTGTGGGTGGCGAGGCCGTTATCACCGTGGCTGCCCAGACAGAGGGCCGCCTGCAGGAGATGGGTAAGTTCACGTTCCGCGTGCGCAAGTTGCCCGATCCTACAGCCTTCATCGCCTATGCCGACGGGCAGGGTGGCGAGAACCGCTTCAAGGGTGGCAAGCTGGCCAAGCAGGTGCTCATGAACGCCGATGCCCTCGGTGCTGCCGTCGATGACGGCCTGCTGAACATCCCGTTCCGCGTGCAAGGCTTCGAGACGGTGTTCTACGACAACATGGGTAATGCTATTCCCGAGGTCAGCAACTCTGCCGAGTTCACGGCACGCCAGAAGACCATGTTCCGCAGTCTGGCTCGTGGCAAGCGCTTCTTCATCACACGCATCCGTGCCGTAGGTCCCGATGGGGTGGAGCGCACGCTGGATGGCGCAATGGATGTGACGGTGAATTAAGGCCTCACCCCCGACCCCTCTCCAAAGGGCGAGGGGAGTGATTACCAAGGTAGATTCGATTCAACAGAAAAAGGAATATATAGATTACAATGAAAAATAGAAGTTCTCAAAAGCATTTTACTCCCCTCGCCCTTTGGAGAGGGGTCGGGGGTGAGGCTCTTCTTTTCATGCTTTTGCTTTTGTCGTCATCTCCTCTTTTTGCGCAGCCCAAGAAGAGCAGGGTTGCCGCCGTTTCCACAACGACGACGCAGAAGAAGACGACGGCTGCAAAGCCCGCCAGCGACCGTGCAGCCTTGATGTTCCCCACTTCCGACGTGATGCCCGAGGATGTGGTGTGGCGCCGCGACATCTATCGTCAGCTGGACCTGATGAAGGATGCCAACGCACCCCTCTACTACCCCGTGGAGCCGCACGGCAAGGAGCAGAACCTGTTCACCTATCTGTTCCGTCTGTTCATATCCGGTCGCATCCCCGCCTATCAGTACAAGCTGGATGGCAACGAGAGCTTCGAAGAAAAGGACAAAGCTGATGCCCGCGAGCTGCTGGAGCGTTACTCCATCTACTACGAGGAGAAGGACGGCAAGGTCAGCGTGCCCGAGAGCGATATCCCGTCGGCTGAGGTGACACGTTATTATATTAAGGAGTCCAACTACTTCGACCAGCGTTCGGCCACCTACACGACGCGCGTCACAGCCCTCTGTCCCGTGCTCATGCGTGGCGCCGACGACTTCGGCACCGAGGCTACGCCCTATCCGCTGTTCTGGATCAACTACGACGATGTCGCCGCCTACCTGTCGCGCATGCCGCTCATGGCTTCGAACCTGAACAACGTGACGAACATGACCGTTGATGACTACTTCACCATGAACCGCTACGAGGGTAAGATCTATAAGACCAACAACCTGCAGGGACGCGTGCTGGCTAACTACTGTAAGACGGACAGCGCCATGACGAACGAGCAGAAGCGCATCGAGCAGGAGCTGTCGGACTTCGAGAACCACATCTGGCACCAGCCTGTGCCTGCGGACAGTCTCGACAGCGTGGCTGTAGATAGCAAGGACAAGAAAGCTGCCCGCACGAAGGCGAAAGACAGCGCCAAGAAGGAGAGCAAGGCATCGCGCCGCAGCAAGTCCTCCTCCGCTGCCAAACCCAAGAGTGGCGGCTCCTCGGCACCCCGTGTATCGGCTCGCCGACAACGGCACTAACATCTTATAGACAAGGAAGCAGATGAGACGGTTCCTACTCCTTACCATCATCGCATTGAGCGCAGCCATGAGTGCTAGCGCTCAGTTGCGTTACGGTCTGGACTTAGGATTGGAAGTCTCACGCCTAAGCTTCTCCAAATCCGTGGCAGATGCGAAGAACCGTGCAGGATTCTTCGTCGGTCCCAAGATACACGCCAAGATACCCAAGTTGGGTCTGGGAGCTGACCTCGCCTTGCGCTATGCCCAGAAGAACGCTGCCATTGAGGTGTATAACACCTTAGAGACTGAAATCTTTGAGAAGGAACAGATGCACTATATCGAGGTGCCGCTGAATGTGCGCTGGGACATCTCCATCCTGAAGGCTTTCGGCGTCTTCGTTGCCACAGGGCCGCAGTGGGACTGGTACATAGGTCCTGCGACATGGGAGAGCACGGAGCAGTTCAAGGCCACCTTCAACCACCACACACTGGGTTGGAACGTAGGCACAGGCATCATGCTTTTCAACCGCCTGAACCTCAGCGTCAGCTATCATTTCCCGATTACCGATCAAGGCGACTTCGTGACACGCGTCTATAACACTGTCGCCAGGCAGATTGAAGATGCGAAAGTCGATATGAACAGCCATTCCTGGCAGATCTCTCTTTCCTTTTTCTTTAATAAATAATGTTCGCGGATGTCCTCTTGCCTGTCCCCCTCCCGGGACTGTTCACCTATGCCGTCCCTGCAGCGTTGGACGCTGTGGCGCAGGCTGGACGTCGCGTCCAGGTGCCCTTCGGCACGAAGAAGTCGGCCACAGGCTTGATTGTGCGTCGCCACAACGAGCCGCCCACCGACCCCAAGGTGGTGGTGAAGGATATCATGGATGTCCTCGATGCCTCCCCCGTCATCCTGCCTGAGCAGTACAAGCTTTGGCAGTGGATCTCGGACTATTATCTATGTGCCATCGGTGAGGTCTTCAAGGCAGCGCTACCTGCGAAGCTGAAACAGCTGAAAGATAAGAGATCAAAGATGAAAGATAGCCAAACGCAGGCAACCCTCAATTCTCAATTCTCAATTTTCAATTTTCAATTTTCAACCCTCCCTTCCCTTTCTCCTGCCCAGTCCGCAGCCCTCTCCGACATCCACCGACAGTGGGAACAGAAGCCCGTGTGTCTGTTGCATGGCGTCACGTCCTCCGGCAAGACGGAGCTGTATATCCATCTCATCGCTGAGGCGCTGGCGCGTGGGGAGCAGGTGCTGTACCTGCTGCCGGAAATCGTTCTCACGACCCAGCTCACCAATCGTCTGAAGGCCGTCTTCGGTGAGCGCCTGGGCGTTTATCACAGCAAGTTCACGGACAAGGACCGTGTCGATGTGTGGATACGCCAGCTCTCTGCCCAGCCCTATGACATCATCGTGGGTGTCCGCTCCTCCATCTTCCTGCCTTTCCAGCGCCTCGGCCTCGTCATCGTGGATGAGGAGCATGAGGTGAATTTCAAGCAGCAGGACCCAGCCCCCCGCTATAATGCCCGTAACGTAGCCATCCTGATGGCCTCGCGCGCGGGAGCGCGTACCTTATTAGGAACTGCCACGCCCTCGTTTGAGAGCTATTTCAATGCCCGCACGGGGAAGTACGGCTTGGTGACCCTCCGCGAGCGTTTCGGTCAGGTGCAGCTGCCGGATGTAGAGATCATCGATGTGAGGGAGCTGCGCCGCAAGCGCCTGATGCAAGGTCCCTTCTCGCCGCAGCTGCTGGAGGCCATGCGTGCTGCTTTGGAGGCTGGCGAGCAGGTCATTCTGTTCCAGAACCGTCGCGGCTTCGCGCCCCAGGTGCAATGCCACATCTGCGGTTGGGTGCCGCGCTGCCCGCATTGCGATGTCCCGCTGACGCTGCATAAGCGCTCCGGTCGCATGATCTGTCACTACTGCGGCTACGCGACGGAGATACCCCAGCAATGTCCGGCCTGCGAGACCCCCGACCTGCGCGGTCACGGCTATGGCACCGAGCGCATCGAGGACGAGCTGGCGCGCCTCTTCCCGCAGGCACGCCTCGCACGCATGGACCTTGACACCACCCGCACCCGTGCCGCCTACGAACAGATCCTCGATGACTTCGCTGCCGGCCACACGGACATCCTCGTGGGCACGCAGATGGTCACCAAGGGGTTGGACTTCGAGCGCGTCAGCATCGTGGGCATACTCTCTGCTGATACGATGTTGAACCAACCCGACTTCCGCGCCTACGAGCGCGCTTTCCAGATGATGTCGCAGGTGTCGGGGCGTGCCGGCCGCCGGCGGCAGCGCGGACGTGTGCTGTTGCAGACCATGGAGGCCCAGCTGCCCATCATTCATCAGGTGGTGACGAATGATTTCGACACGATGTACCAGGAGCTGATGTCCGAGCGCCGCGAGTTCTCCTATCCGCCCTTCACGCGTCTGGTGATGGTCTATTTCAAGCATCGCAGTGCCGACCTCATTGAAAGCCTGTCGCGCGATGCTGCCTTGCGCCTGCGCAGCGTGTTCGGCTCGCGCGTCTTAGGCCCCGACGAGCCCTCCGTCGCGCGCATTGGAGGCTTACACATCCGCCGCTTGATCATAAAAATGGAACCGACGCTCTCCTTCTCCAAGGCGCGTCAGTTCCTCATTCAGACACGTGCCGACCTCATGGCCGAGCACCTCTATAGTTCAGCACATATTTATTTCGATGTCGATCCCTTGTGATTGGCTTCGGGCGTAACCTCTTCTTTCTGGGCTTTCTCTGTCGCTTCCGCTTCTGCGTTGAGCGTCGGATAAGAAACGCGCGTGTGGTAGATGGTCTTCAGCTTCTCCTTGAGCACGGACTTCGTGGTCTGCACATCGGCAAAGGTGATGGGGCAGTCGCGGAAGTAGCCGTCGGCCATCTGCCCGTCGATGATCTTATCTACGAGAGTGCCTACGCTTTCCTCGGTGTATTCCTTCAGCGAGCGTGCGCTGGCCTCTACGGCATCCACCATCATCAGGATAGCCTGCTCCGTCGTGCTCGGGTTGGGGCCTACGTAGGTGTAGTCTTCCACATTGATGGGCTCATCCGGATGCGCATTCTTCTCCGTGATATAGAAGTATTTCGCCATTCCGCGCCCGTGGTGTGTGGCGATGAAATCGCGGATAATCTTCGGTAGGTTGTATTTATCGGCCAACGCCAGCCCGTCGGTGACATGGCGCAGGATGATGGCAGCGCTGTCCTTGTTGGTGAGGTTGTTGTGCGGGTTGAGGCCGCCCAGCTGGTTCTCTGTGAAGTACTCGGGGTTCTCCAGCTTGCCGATATCGTGGTAGAGGGCGCCCGTACGCACCACCTGTGCTTTCGCCCCAATCTTGTTGGCCACCGCGGCGGCCAGGTTGCTGACCATCATCGAGTGCTGGAAGGTGCCGGGTGCCTGCTCCGATAGTCGGCGCAGCAGCTGGCAGTTGATGTTGGAGAGTTCCACCAGCGTGACATTGCTGGTGAAGCCGAAGATGCGTTCCAGCAGGTACAGCAACGGATAGGCGAAGAGCAGCAGCACGCCGGAGATGGCAATATGCGTGTAGATGTCCCAGTCTATGAGCGTCGCGCTGTTGCCGTCGAAGACCTTGCGGCCGTGCATCAGGTCGATGCTGAAGTAGAAGACGAGGGCTGTCGCCGTCACCATGATGGCGGTGCGGAAGATCTGCGAGCGTTCCGAGAGGTCGCGCAGCGAGTAGATGGCGATGAGGCCGCCCATCAGCTGTGTGGTGATGAACTCAAAGGGGTAGCGCAGCGACATGGCGCACAGGAGGATGGTGCAGACATGTGCGAAGAAGGCGGTGCGCGAATCCATGAACACGCGCACGAAGATGGGCAGCATCGCGTAGGGAATCAGATACACAGTGAGCAACGCGTGGCGCACCAGCAGGAAGGTCAGCAGCGGGAACGACAGCACCTGCAGGCTCAGCAGCAGGGAGTAGCGCCAGCTGTTGGCATAGTCCTGGCGGAAGAGGTTGAGGTAGAGCACCAGACACAGGATGATGATGGCCACGTAGAACGCCTGTCCCAGCAGCTGCAGGCGGTCGTCGCGTGTCGGCTGCTGGCGTGCCGCCTGCGCCAGGTTGAAGCTTTCGAGAATCTGATACACCTCTTCGGTCACGATGTCGCCACGGTCGATGATGTTCTGTCCCGCCTGCACATAGCCGGAGCTGGGGATGACGGAATGCTCCAGGTCTTCCAGTCGCTTGTTGGACTTGCTCTCATCGAACACCAGGTTACCCTTGATGTAGAGGTTCAGGTTCAGCTGTTGCAGCTTCTGCTTATTCACGAGATGCTGCTCGGCAATGCTGAAGATGTATTCGTAGGCCGATTTCTCAGAGAAGAGCGCCCCTATGGCATACGAGCTGGCCTCGGTGTCGTGGATGATGAGGATATGGCTGATCTTCTCCAGCTGCAGCGTCTGCAGGTCGCTGTTGCTGATGACGCCGCGGCTGTAGATCTCATGCAGGCACGTCTCCACGAAGGAGCGGTATTGAGCGGGCAGCTCCTCGTTCTCCTGATTGCGGAAAGCCTTGCGGAAAGCCTCCACCTGCTGTGTCTCCACGCGCTCCTGCAGCTCGAAGTAGGGCTCATAGCTCTTCATCAGGCTGTCGCGCTCGTGCTGCAGCTGTGCCTCGGTCTTCAGGATGGGGAAGTCATAGGGTGCGATGAAGCGTCCGTAGGGCCAGGGCTTGTTCGCCTCAAACTGCATGGTAGCATGTTCGCCGCGCGGCAAAAACCACACGAGGATGAACGTGGAGCATACAATGAAGAGAAACTGCAGGAAATAGTCCTTCCAAGACTTGTCTGTGGGCTTATTATATCGGCTCATAGGGGGGTAAAAAGGTTTGTTTCTACTTTTCGAGTACAAAAATACATATTTATTTGCGACTCGTCCAAGAATTTGTTGTATTTTTGCACAAAAATCAGACAAAAACAGCTTATGAATACACAAAAAGTGCGTGTTCGCTTCGCGCCATCGCCCACAGGACCCCTTCATATCGGCGGCGTTCGCACCGCCTTGTACAACTACCTCTTCGCCCGTCAGCATGGCGGCGAAATGATCTTCCGCATCGAGGACACGGACAGCGCCCGCTTCGTGCCGGGTGCCGAGGACTATATCCTCGAGTCCTTCCGCTGGCTCGGCATCGAGTTCGATGAGGGCGTCAGCTTCGGCGGCGACCACGGGCCCTATCGCCAGAGCGAGCGCAAGGATATCTATAAGAAATATGTCCAGCAGCTCCTGGAGGCCGGCCGCGCCTACATCGCCTTCGACACCCCCGAGGAGCTCACCGCCAAGCGCGAGGCTGTGGACAACTTCCAGTACGATGCTTCCACGCGCCAGCAGATGCGCAACTCCCTGACGCTCGGACAGGAGGAGACCGACCGCCTCATCCGCGAGGGTCACCCCTATGTCGTGCGCTTCCTCATCGAGCCCGGCGAGGATGTGCATGTCAACGACATCATCCGCGGCGACGTCTGCATCAACAGCTCCATCCTCGATGACAAAGTGCTCTGGAAGAGTGCCGACCAACTGCCGACCTACCACCTCGCCAACATCGTCGATGACCATCTCATGGAGATCACCCACGTCATCCGCGGCGAGGAGTGGCTGCCCTCTGCACCCCTGCATGTGCTCCTCTACCGCGCCTTCGGCTGGCAGGACACGATGCCCCGCTTCGCCCACCTGCCGCTGCTCTTGAAGCCCGATGGCAAAGGCAAGCTCTCGAAGCGCGACGGCGACCGCCTCGGATTCCCCGTTTTCCCGTTGGAATGGCACAATCCTGAGACTGGCGAGGTCAGCAGTGGCTACCGCGAGAAGGGCTATCTCCCCGAGGCCGTCATCAACTTCCTCGCCCTGCTGGGCTGGAACCCGGGCGACGACCAGGAGCTGATGTCGATGGATGAGCTCATCCGTAAGTTCAACCTGGAGAAATGTTCCAAGAACGGCGCCCGCTTCGACTATGTCAAGGGCTTCTGGTTCAACCGCGAATACCTCATGCAACGCAGCGATGCCGAATGGGCGCCCGACTTCGTCAGGATTCTCAAGGCACACGGCATCGACACCACCGAGGAGCGCGCTGCCGAGGTCGTGGCGATGATGAAGTCCAAGGTCATCGAGTACGATACCCTCGACGGCCCCCGCAAGCGCAATGTTTCCTTCGTCAGCGACCTGTGGCCCCTCTGCCGCTTCTTCTTCGTGGCGCCCACCGCCTTCAATCTCGAAGACAAGTTCGTCAAGAAGAACTGGAAGCCCGAGACGGCCGCCGAGATGCAACAGCTGCGCGACGTGCTCGCCACCATCGATGACTTCAGCGTCGAGGGCCAGAAGGCCGTCGTAGATCCGTGGGTCGAGCAGAGCGGCATCAAGCCCTGGAACGCTTGGCGCGTGTGCCTCGTCGGTGAGGGCCAAGGCCCCGACATGTATGGCCTCGCCGCCTTCCTCGGCAAGGACGAGGTGCTCCGCCGCATGGACTTCGCCATCTCCACCCTCAAACTTTAAACCTTAAACTTTAAACGTTAAACTAACCTTGTACAGCTTCGCCATTTACCTCTATATGCTGGCCGTCGGCATCGCCGCCATCTTCAACAAGCGGGCGCGTAAGCTGGCGATAGGTCATCGTAACGCCTTCTTCCGCCTGAGGCGCCTCGTGGAAAAGGATGCCCGTTACATCTGGTTCCATGCCGCCTCGCTGGGCGAGTTCGAGCAGGGCCGCCCCCTCATGGAGCGCCTGCGCCGCGAACACCCCGAGTACAAAATCCTACTCACCTTCTTCTCGCCGTCCGGCTACGAGGTGCGCAAGGACTGGGAGGGTGCCGACATCGTTTGCTACCTGCCCCTCGACACGCCCACCAACGTGCGCATCTTCTTCCACTATGTGAAGCCCGAGATGCTCTTTCTCATCAAGTACGAGTTCTGGCACAACTACCTGCAGGCCTGCCGCCGTCGCAGCATTCCCGTGTATAGTGTCAGCAGCATCTTCCGTCCCGGTCAGATCTTCTTCCGCTGGTACGGTCGCCTCGGCGGCTACCGTCGCGTCCTCAACTGCATCACCCATTTCTTCGTGCAGAACCAGCACTCCAAGGATCTCCTGGCCACGCTCGGCCACACCGACAATGTCACCATCGTGGGCGACACCCGCTTCGACCGCGTCCTCGACATCCGTCGCGCCGCCAAGCCCCTGCCCCTCGTGGAGCGTTTCGCCAAGGACTACACTGTCTTCGTGGCCGGCAGCAGCTGGCCCCCCGATGAAGCCCTGTTCATACCTTGGTTTAAGAGTTCAAGGGTTCAAGGGTTCAAGAGACGCCTCATCATCGCCCCGCATCAGATTGGCGAGGATCATCTGCGCGCCATCGAGCAAGCCCTGCAGGGCTACCGCGTCCTGCGCTACTCCCAGGCCACCGAGGACAATGTCGCTGAGGCCGACGTCCTCATCATCGACTGCTTCGGCCTTCTCTCCAGCATCTACCGCTACGGCCAGCTCGCGATGGTCGGTGGCGGCTTTGGCGTGGGTATCCACAACATCCCCGAGGCGGCCGTCTATGGCATCCCCGTGCTCATAGGCCCCAACAACCAGAACTTCCGCGAGGCGCGTCATCTCTTGGACGTCGGTGCCTGCTTCGAAGTGCATGACACCGCCGACTTCAACCGCATCGCCGACAACCTCCTCTCCGATGCCGATGCCTATCGCCGTGCCGCCGACGCTGCCCGCAGCTACATCGCCGACAACTCCGGCGCCACCGACACCATCTATGCCCACGTCTTCTCTTAAGCAAAAGACTGCCCAAGGCCTCATTTGGGGCGGCTTCAGCAACGGTATGATGCAGTTGTTGCAGGCCGTCTTCGGACTCTGGCTCCTCAATATCCTGGCGCCCGAGGACTACGGTAAGATGGCCGCCCTCGTTATCTTCTCCAACATCGCCAGCGTCCTGCAGGAGAGCGGTTTCACGGCCGCCCTCGCCAACAAACGCGAGCCTACCCACGAGGAGTATAACGCTGTCTTTTGGTTCAATGTTATCGTGGGCGTCGCCCTCTACATCCTCCTCTTCTTCGCCGCGCCTCTCATCGCCGACTTCTACGAGGAGCCCGTCCTCTGCCCCCTTGCCCGCGTCGCCTTCCTCGGCTTCGTCTTCTCCTGCTTCGGCACCGCCCAGCGCGCCTACCTCTTCGGCCATCTCATGGTGCGGCAGACCAGCCTCATGCAGCTCGCCTCCATCACCCTCTCCGGCGTCGTGGGCGTCTGCCTCGCCTATGCCGGCTTCGCCTATTGGGGCTTGGCCCTGCAGGGGCTCGTCTATGTCGCCTCCGTCACCGCCTTCGCCTGGTATTTCTCCCCTTGGCGACCTTCGCTGTCAGTGTTTCGCGCGCCGAGCGAAACGCTGCGACCCGCTTGGCAGATGTTCGGCTTCTCCTCCAAGCTCCTCGTCAACAGCCTCGCCTTCCAGTTCAACAACAACGCCTTCGGCGTCCTCCTCAACCGCTTCTTCCCCGGCGGCTACATCGCAGGCATCTACTCCAACGCCCGCAAGTGGGACGATATGGCCATCGCCACCATGGGTGGCATGGTGCAGGGCGTCGCACAACCCGTCCTGCGCGAGAGTGCTCATGACGCCGTGGGCATCCAGAGCGCCTTCCGTAAGCTCCTCCGCTTCACCTGCTTCGTGTCCTTCCCCTGCCTCCTGGGCCTCGCCCTGATTGCCGAGGACTTCATCGTCCTGCTGGCCGGCGAGAAATGGCATGAATCCGCCTTCCTCCTCTCGCTGCTCTGCTTCTATGGCGCCTTCTCGCCCGTCGTGACCCTGTATTCCAACCTCGTCATCTCGCGCGGGCGCTCCACCGTCAATATGACCATCGGCGTCCTCAACTGCGCCTTCGTGTGGGGCGGCATCATCGTCCTCCACGCCCTCGGCTACGCCCTCACCGCGATGGTCGCCTACTACGTCCTCTTGAACATCGCCTGGCTCTTCGTGTGGCAGACCTGCGCCCGCCGCCTCATCGGCCTCCGTTGGTGGCACGCCTTCAAGGACATCGCCCCCTTCTTCCTCTTCGCCCTCGCCGTGATGGTCGCCACCCACTACGCCACCGCTGCGCTCCCCCTCTCGTGGCTCCGCCTCATCCTGCGCATCCTCCTTGCCGTAGCCCTCTATCTCGGCACTCTCCGCCTGGCCCACGCCCGCATCCTCTCCGAATCCTACCACTACCTCTTCCACCGCCGTGGAAAATAACACGATGAAACATACGATCGCCTCCATACTTGCTGATGCTACCCGCTGGATGGGAGCCATGGTGCTGCTGGTGGCCGTGCTGGCGCTGGCCGTGCCCGCGTCGTTCTCGTGGATGGCCACCTCCACCATCAACCCCATGCTGGGCGTCATCATGTTCGGCATGGGCCTGACGCTCTCGCCGCAGGATTTCAAGGTCGTGCTGAGCCGCCCCAAGGACATCCTCATCGGCTCCCTCACGCAGTTCACCGTCATGCCCCTGCTCGCCTTGGCTCTCACGTGGGCTTTCTCGCTCCCGAAGGAGCTGGCCATCGGCGTCATCCTCGTGGGCTGTTGTCCGGGTGGCACGGCATCCAATGTCATCACCTATCTCGCCAAGGGCGACCTGGCGCTTTCCGTGGGCATGACAGCCGCCTCCACGCTGCTGGCGCCCCTGCTGACGCCCCTGCTCGTATGGCTGCTCGCCGGTACGATGGTCGATGTCGATGCCGCGGGCATGCTCCTAAGCATCGTCTATGTCGTCATCGCCCCCATCGTGTGCGGACTGCTCTGCCAGCGTTTTCTCCCCGGCGCCACCAAGCGCGTCACGCCCTATCTGCCTGCCTTCTCATCGTTGGTGATCGCCTTCGTCGTGGGTATCGTCGTGGCCCATAATGCCGACAGACTCATGACCGCAGGCCTCCTCGTCGTGGCCGTCGTCATGCTCCACAACCTCTTCGGCCTTGGCCTTGGCTTCCTCGTGGGCCGTCTGCTCCATCTGCAGAAACCTAAATGTGTGGCCCTCAGCATCGAAGTCGGCATGCAGAACTCAGGCCTCGCCTCCTCGCTTGCCCTGCTCCATTTCGCCGCCTATCCCCTTGCCACCATCCCCGGCGCCGTCTTCAGCGTATGGCACAACATCAGCGGCGCCCTCGTCGCCAAACTCTTCACCCGCCACTCCCCCTCACATGACTGACAAGGACAAAGAGGGTGTTCCTGGGTAGTGGGGCGAGGCGGATGAATGTGAAGAAGAAATGTAAACTTTTTCGGTTCTGAGGGCGTGCGTTTCAGATTTTTTCGTATCTTTGCGCCGAAAAATCCCTTAACCTTCAACTTTAAACTGCGGCGAAGCCGCGATCAGCAGCGTTCATGGACGATAAAAACGTGATGCAGGATGGCATCACACACCATCTGAACCGTATGTACCAGGACTGGTTCCTGGACTATGCCTCGTATGTCATTCTGGAGCGTGCCGTGCCGCATATAGGCGATGGCTTCAAGCCTGTGCAGCGACGTATCCTGCACTCGATGAAGCGCATGGATGACGGGCGCTTCAACAAGGTCGCGAACATCGTGGGCCACACGATGCAGTTCCATCCGCACGGCGACGCCAGCATCAAGGACGCGCTGGTGCAGCTGGGGCAGAAGGAGCTGCTCATCGACTGCCAGGGAAACTGGGGTAACATCCTCACGGGCGACGATGCGGCTGCGGGCCGTTACATTGAGGCGCGCCTGTCGAAGTTCGCCCTGGACGTGGTGTTCAATCCTAAGACGACGGAGTGGAAGCTCAGCTACGACGGGCGCAACAAGGAGCCTATCTGCCTGCCGGTGAAGTTCCCGCTGCTGCTGGCACAGGGCGCTGAGGGCATCGCCGTGGGTCTGTCGTCGAAGATCCTGCCGCACAACCTGAACGAGATTTGCGAGGCGGCCATCGCGTACTTGCACAACGAGCCTTTCCAGCTCTACCCCGACTTCCCCACGGGCGGCAGCATCGACGTCTCGAAATACAACGACGGCCAACGCGGCGGCGTGGTGCGTGTGCGTGCCAAGATAGAGAAGCGCGACAGCAAGACGCTGGCCATCACGGAGCTGCCTTTCGGCAAGACCACGGGTTCGCCGCAGAAGCCCAGCCAGTTCATAGACACCATCCTGAAGGCTGCGGAGAAGGGAAAGATTAAGGTTCGCAAGGTGGAGGACATGACGGCCGCGGGCGTGGAGATTCTCATCCATCTCATGCCGGGCGCCAGCTCTGACAAGACCATAGACGCGCTCTACGCCTGCACCGACTGCGAGGTCAGCATCTCGCCTAACTGCTGCGTCATCGACGACCGCAAGCCCTGCTTCCTCACCGTCAGTGAGGTGCTGAAACGCTCCGTGGATAACACCAAGGAGCTGCTGCGTAAGGAGCTGCTGATACGTCGCGGCGAGCTGATGGAAGCGTTGCATTTCGCCTCCCTGGAACGCATCTTCATCGAGGAGCGCATCTACAAGGGCAAGCCCTTCGAGAATGCCAACAGCACCGATGAACTCTGTGAATACATCGACGAGCGCCTGACGCCGTTCTACCCGCAGTTCGTGCGCGAGGTGACGAAGGACGACATCCTCCGCCTCCTCGAAATCAAGATGCAGCGCATCGCCAAGTTCAACAAGGACAAGGCCGACGAGCTCATCGCCCGCATGAAGGAGGAGGTGGCTGAGATCGACCGCGACCTGGCAAACATGATCGAGGTGACGGCCAACTGGTTCCGTTTTATCCAGGACAAATACGGCAAGGACCACCCGCGCCTCACCGAAATCCGCAGCTTCGACAGCATCGAGGCCTCGAAGGTGGTGGAGGCCAACCAGAAGCTCTACATCAACCGCGAGGACGGTTTCATCGGCACATCGCTGAAGAAGGACGAGTTCGTCTGCAACTGCTCCGACCTCGACGACGTCATCATCTTCTACAAGGACGGCACCTACAAGGTAATCCGCATCGGCGAGAAGGTCTTCGTGGGCGAGACGGAGCGCTCGAAGGCCGAGAAGCGCAAATGCCAGATCCTGCACGTGGCCATCTTCAAGAAGAGCGACACGCGTACCATCTATAACTGCGTCTATCGCGACGGGCGCGACGGGGCGTTCTATATCAAGCGCTTCAATGTCACCAGCATCACACGCGACCGCGAGTACGACCTCACACAGGGCAAGCCTGGCAGCCGCGTGGCCTACTTCACCGCCAACCCCAACGGCGAGGCGGAGGTCATCAAGGTGAACCTGAAGCCCAACCCGAAGCTCAAGCGCGCCTTCTTCGACAAGGATTTCAGCGAGATCATGATCAAGGGTCGTGCGTCGATGGGCAATCTGCTCACGAAGCTCGACGTGGAGCGCATCGGTCTGAAGAGTCACGGCAGCAGCACTTTGGGCGGTCGCCACGTGTGGTTTGACCACGATGTGAAGCGCCTCAACTACGACGAGCACGGCCAGTATCTGGGCGAGTTCCACGCTGATGACCAGATCCTCGTCATCCTCGACAACGGCGAGTTCTACACCACCAACTTCGACCTCAACAACCACTACGAGCCCAACATCCTGCGCATCGAGAAGTTCGACGCGCTGAAGGTGTGGACGGCTGCCCTCTTCGATGCCGACCAGGGCTTCCCCTACCTCAAGCGCTTCCCGCTGGAGGCTACGGCGCGCCACCAGAACTTCCTGGGCGAGAACCCCGACAGCCGCCTGCTGCTGCTCACGGACACCGTCTATCCGCGCCTGCTGCTCACCTACGGCGCCCCCGACGACTTCCGCGACCCGCTGGAAGTGGATGCCGAGCAGTTCATTGGCCAGAAGAGCTTCAAGGCCAAGGGCAAGCGCCTCACCACCCTCGCCCTCGCCAAGATTGAGGAACTGGAGCCCACGCGCTTCCCAGAGGAGCCCCCCTCTTCACTCCCCTCAGGGGGGGAGGACGGTGAAGAGCTCCCTGAGGAGGCAGATGTCCCTGAGGATTCAAGCGATAGCGAGGCTCTTCCCGAGAATCAGGAAGAGGGGCATCCCGCCCGTCCTGGCAGCATCGACCCCCTCACAGGCCAATTCAACCTCTTTGAAGAATGAAGATGCGGAAAGGCACGGACATGCGCGGAAAAACGCGGAAACGCCCAGCTGCATGCGGACTATTGCTCCGTCTGCTGCTTTGTGCGGTGGCTCCCATGTTTCTCTTTCCTCTTTCCATCTTCCCCCAAGAGGCCGATTCCACGGAGCTGAATGTGACGCATGCCACGGTGTTCTACGGCGGCGTCTCCTTGCAGCAGGACACCTATCTCACCCCGCTGCGCTACACGGGCTACCAGCTCTCGATGCTGCATGAAGGCCTGCGCATGACGTCGCTCTGGCGGGGGCGCGTCAGCGGGCAGTCGCTCGTGCAGCTCAACTTCACCTCCTCATCCAGCGACTCCGGCAAGGGCAGTTATCTCGGGGGGCAGGTGCATTACGACTATGCTCTCCACTACAACTGGCTCCTCGGCCAGCGCTGGCGCTTGATGGCGGGACCGCAGCTGGGTGCCACCCTCGGTGTCCTCTACAACGCCCGCAACAGCAACAACCCTGCACAGGCCATCGCCAACGTCCACTTGGACGCCTCCGCAGCGGCCATCTTCCGCTTTCCCTTCTGCCGTCGGGAGGCTGCCGTGCGCTACCAGACGGACTTCCAGCTCTTGGGCGTGATGTTCAGTCCCAACTACGGGCAGGGCTACTATGAGATCTTCGTGCTCCAGCAACCCGACCACAACGTCATCGCCACGCTACCGTGGAAGGCCTTGCGCTGGCGCAACCAGCTCACGATGGACATCCCTCTGCGCCGTTCCTCGATCCGCTACGGCCTCTTCCTCGACAGCCAGAGCTCGCATGTCAACAACCTCGTTCATGCCGATTTCACCGCAGGATTCATGGTCGGATGGGTTCGCCATCACACGCGCCGCCTCACGCGCCGACAGTTCCCGAATGGATTTATTCTTTAGATTAAAAATTAGAGATTAGAGATGATAGGTAATAAGTCCCATAAGGCTGATAGACTCGATAGTAGCTATAGAGACTATAGAAGCTATTGGCTCCTTTTATCATTTATCATTTCATCGTTCGCGCTTTCCTCCTGCTTCCAGGCAGAAGATTTCGAGGACACGCCGGAGGGGAATATGGAGGCGCTATGGACGATCATCGACGAGCACTATTGCTTCTTGGACTATAAGCGCGAGGCCATCGGTCTCGACTGGAACGAGGTGCGTGGACGCTATCGTGCCCGCCTGTCTGATGATATGACCAAGGCCCAGCTCTTTGAGGTGCTGGCGGAGATGCTCTCCGAGCTGCGCGACGGCCACGTGAACCTCTACACACCAGCCGACGTGGGGCGCAACTGGTCGTGGTACGAGGACTTTCCCCCTAACTTCTATCAGGACTTGCAGGATGCCTACCTCGGTACGGATTACAAGATAGCCTCGTCGCTGAAGTACCGCATCCTCGACGATAACATCGGCTACCTCGTCTGTTCCTCCTTCGCCTCGAGTTTTGGCGAAGGAAACCTCGACGAGGTGCTCTACGGCCTGCGAAGCTGCAACGGCCTTATCCTTGACCTGCGCAACAACAGCGGCGGCAACCTCACCCTCTCCGAACGTCTCGCCCAGCGTTTCACCAACGAGCGTCGCCTGGTCGGCTACATCAGTCATAAGACCGGCAAGGGACACAACGACTTCTCCACGCCCAAGGAACAGTACCTGGAACCCTCCGAGGGCGTGCGGTGGCAGAAGCGGGTCGTCGTGCTCACAAACCGTCGGTGCTACAGCGCCACCAACACCTTCGTGCGTGACATGAAATGCTGTCCGCAGGTCACCGTCCTCGGCGACCAGACAGGTGGCGGCAGCGGTATGCCCTTCTCGTCGGAGCTCCCCAACGGCTGGAGCGTCCGCTTCTCGGCCTGCCCCATGTACGATGCCGACATGAACCACATCGAATTCGGCATACAGCCCGACATCGTCGTCAGCCTCACCGACGAGGATCGCGCTCGCGGCCTCGACACCCTCATCGAAGCAGCCCGTCAGTTGCTGCTGCAATAATAATCTCTTTCCGCTATGCATCTGCTCACCTTCCTGCACGCCTTGTGTGCGCTCCTCCTTTGTCTCGACCTCTCCGGCACCTGGCGCCTCCGCTCGCGCCTGCCTGAAACCACGATGGAGCTGCCCGGCTCTATGATCACGCGCGGCATCGGCGACCCCGTCACCGTAGATACCCGCTGGACGGGCTCCCTCTATGACTCCAGCTATTTCTTCAACCCTTACATGGAGCGCTACCGCAAGGCGGGGGCGATGAAATTCCCGTTCTTCCTCACGCCCCAGCACCATTTCGTGGGCGAGGCCGTTTATAGCCGCACGGTGCGTGTCCCCAAGCAGTGGCGCGGGCAGCGTGTCACCCTCTTCCTGGAGCGTCCGCATATCGAGACCACGGTCTTTGTCAACGGCCACGAGGTGGGTCATCAGATGTCCCTCTCCGCGCCGCATCAGTACGATGTTACGCCCTACCTGCGCTTTGGCCGGGACAACGAGCTCTCCATCCGCGTCTATAACGGCATCGAGAACGTCTGCGTGGGCCAGGACAGCCACAGCGTCACCGATCAGACGCAGGGCAACTGGAACGGCATCGCCGGGCGCATAGAGTTGCGTGCGGAGCCCCTCATCTGGCGCCGCCGCGTCATCACCGATCTCGCCACCTCTACCGTGCACCTCACCCTCAACGACCGCACTTATGACATCCACGTCCCCGACGCCCAGCCGTGGGACGAGCACCACCCGAAGCTCTACACCGCTACCGTCACCTACGACGGCGTGCCCGTCAGTGTCACCTTCGGCTTCCGCGAGGTGCAGGTGCAGGGGCGTGACATCCTCCTCAACGGACAGCCCATCCATCTGCGTGGCACCGTGGAGAACTGTTGCTTCCCCGAGACGGGCTATCCTCCCACCGACACCGCCTCGTGGATGCGCTTCCTCGGGAAATGCAAGGAGTATGGCCTCAACCACGTCCGCTTCCACAGCTACTGCCCACCCGAGGCCGCCTTTGTGGCTGCCGACCGCCTCGGCATCTACCTGCAGCCCGAAGGTCCGTCGTGGCCCAATCACGGTGTGAAGCTCGGCAACGGACAGCCCATCGACAAATACCTCATGGAAGAGGGGCGCGCCATCCTTGATACCTACGGCCACCACCCCTCCTTCATCATGCTCGCCGCAGGCAATGAGCCCGCAGGGCGTTGGGTGGAGTGGGGGACCACCTTCGTGCAAACCATGAAGGCCCATGACCCCTCACGCATCTACTGCACCGCCAGCGTCGGCGGCGGCTGGGAATGGGACTCCGGCTCTGAATACCATGTCAAAGGTGGCGCTCGCGGCCTCGAATGGAATCGCCGACAGCCCTCCAGTAACGATGATTTCATAGAAGGAATCACCCATCCCCGCAACTTCAAATCCTCAGCCGAAAACAACTCCCCAATTATCTCGCACGAGCAAGGCCAGTGGTGCGCTTTCCCCGACTTCAAGGAGATTCCGCAATATACAGGTGCCTATCGTGCCGCCAACTTCGAGATTTTCCGCGACCTCCTCGCCGACCACGGGATGGCCTCGCAGGCCGAACGCTTCCTGATGGCCAGCGGACGCCTGCAGGTGCTCGCCTATAAATATGAGATTGAGCGGCATCTGCGCACGCCCCACTATGCAGGCTTCCAGCTCCTCGGTCTCAACGACTACAGCGGTCAGGGCACCGCGCTCGTGGGTGCCCTCAACGTCCATTGGCGTGAGAAAGGCTACTGCACCGCCGCCGACTGGCGAGAGTTCTGCAGCGACCTCGTTCCCCTCGCCCATTTCCCCCGCTTCACCTTCGTCACCTCCGACACCCTCCGCATTCCCGTCTCCCTCTATAGTCCATCATCCCTCAATCATAAACCCTCAACTCTCAACTATCAGATAGATGACGGAGTGTATATTATGGCGCAGGGAGCATGTGACGTGGGACATGAGATTGTATTCATCCCCGCAGCCCTCACGACCGCCCAGAAGCTCACCCTTACCATCACCGCAGATGACACCCACCAGAACCATTGGGACTTCTGGGTCTATCCGAAGGAGATGAAAGATGAGCGATTAGAGATGAGAGATGAGCGGTTGTTCGTGACCGCTTCCATGAATGAGGCTTTAGAACAATTGCAGGCAGGCCGCGACGTGCTCCTCTGCGCTGCAGGGCAGATCCGTTATGGTGCAGATGTCGTGCATCGCTTCCTCCCCGTTTTCTGGAACACGTCGTGGTTCAAGATGAAGCCGCCACACACTACAGGCGCCTATATTCAGGCAGAGCATCCCGTCTTTGCCGACTTCCCCACCGACGACTGGCAGGATCTACAGTGGTGGGAGCTCACCAACCGCGCGCAGTGCATGAACCTCGCCGAGTTCCCCAAGGACTACCAGCCCATTGTGCAGCCCATTGACACGTGGCACCTGTCCCGTAAGCTCGGTATGATGGTGGAGGCACGCGTGCTGAACGGCCGTCTGCTGCTCACCACCCTCGACATCACCACAGATCTCAATCGTCGCATCGTGGCCCGTCAGCTTCGCCACAGCATCCTCCGCTATATGGAGTCCTCTGCTTTCCAGCCTACGCTCACGCTCGACCCCGTGATCCTCCGTCATCTCTTCGAGCGCGACGCCCCAGTCGTTGATATGTTCACCAACGACTCACCAGACGAACTTAAACCTAAGTTCCAGAATCCGTAAGAGCAGCGTAGTTACCAGACGTCCTCTGGCTCGACAGGGTTGTCATAGACGTCCTTGGAGACGAACTCGAAGTAGTCCATGAAGAACTGGAGGCTTTCGTCGTCGAGGACGTTCTTGAAGCGGATGTAGTATTCTTTGTCGGGGTCGAGGTCCTCGCTGACCATGATGCGGCGTGAGACGGCCTCCCGCGTGTTGGCCAAAGGCGCACTCGTGCCCTTGCCACAGTGGTAATATTTAGGCCCCTTCATGAAGCCGCGTGCGCGCAGAGCTTTATTAATCTCATCCTGCTCTTCTGTGCTGAGCTTGGTATCTGCCTCGTAATCGGCATCATTCGTGTAGCCGAAGGTAGAAGTCTGGGTACTGTTCTTGAAGCGGTGGCGGAGAAAACCGATGCGGAGGTCCATAGGAATGTCCTGGGCAGGCAGGTAGTTGGGGTCGGAACCGAAATAGACCTGACACATACTGCGCAAGTTGGAGTTGGAGCTGACGCCGAAGCGTATCTCATAATGTCCGCGCTTGGGCACGGGTGGCAGCTTCATCGTGAACTCGTACTTGCCGATGATATTGAACTCATCGCCCTGATAGTTGAACCAGTTGTAGTTGATGCCGGAGAGGTAGTAGAAACCGGTGCCCTCGCGCATCGTCACGTCGGCCAGGTAGGGATATTCCACGGGGAAGCCCACGGTGCCGCCATAGGGGTGGTCGGCAGGTGAGAACTTGTATTTTCCTCTGGGGCGTCGCAGGTCGTTGTTGGTCATCTCGGGGAACATGGCGGCCATGTTGATGCGTATGCGCTCGCCGGCGAGGCGGTTCTGCACGTTCTCGGTATATACCAGCAGGCGCTCAATAGGATAGATGCAGCTGTTCAGCAGTTTCTGGTGCTTGGCGGCGTCCTCAGCCTGGAAGCGGACGCGCACACCGCGGTTCTCGTCGGGATAGAGGGTGGCGGCGCTACCGGGCTCCTTGAACAGTCCGCTCTCGTGGTAGTCGTTATTGGTGTAAACACTCTCATCGCTGAACATGCCGCGCCCATTCCTGAGGATGGGGAAGCGGTTGAGGTAGATGCCGGCGTTGCCATCGTGGAGTTCGGGGTCTTCATCGGCGCTCTCCTTGCTCTGGTAAATTTTCAAGAGGCGGCGCTTACCCATCGTCGTGTAGTACTCAAAGACGGGTACGCTGTATTTCCCTTCAGTACTCTCCCAGTAGTAGCCGTTCTCGTTGTGGTGGAGGACGAGTCGCTCAGGTGCCAGCTTGAAGGGCAGGACGTGGTAGGTGACGAACTGGTTGAGGATGTTCTCCTCGTTGGTGAAGTCGTTGTCCTGGCGAGCGTTGGGGTAGAGCTGCTTCTGCATGAGGAAGTTCTTGATGTCGGCAGCCTCAATCTGGCTGTAGGTTTTGTGGATGCCTGCATCGGCCAGCGTCTGCTCCCAGAAGGCGTCGGGCTCGGCAAAGATGGTGAAGCCGTACTTGCGGTGGTCGGGGATGGGTCCTGTTCCCATGCCGTCGGAGTGTTTGGGCAGGTCTTTGACGGCGCCGGTCTTGTAGAGTTTTTCCCACACGTCGTCCTGCGTCTTGCTGAGGGTGTCGTCCAATCCGCAGGCGAGGATGAGCTTGGCCATCACGATGAAGCCTTTTACATTCTCTGCGATGTACTGCCGCAGGACGTCGGCCATCGTGTCATTGCTGGGTGCGATGACGGAATGCACCTCATGCACGCGGCCGTTGAGGGTCTTCACATCGCGGTTCTTCAGGTCGATGAGCGAGACACCGTTGATGAAGATGGAGTCCGTCTGGTCGATGTGTGTCTTGTAGAGCTTGCGGTCGTTGAGGTTGGGGAGGGTGAACTCATCCTCGTCGTTCTGCGAGACGATATCGCCCATCTCCAGCACCATGTCGATATTGCTGCCGTCGAGCACGCTGTTATAGACGATGACCTTGCGCACGGAGTCCAGCGTGGCCTCGGAGCGGAAACCGTCCCAGGTGGGCTCGGTGATGATGCCTTTCTTATACAGGGAGTCCAGGTAGTCGTAGATGGCTTTGTTGTTGGGCGCAAAGCAGGTGTAGGCGCCGCGCGTCGAAAGCAGCTGTGCCACCGTGGAGTGCGACTGTTCGCTGATGGGTACCTGGTAGAGCAGACTGACATACTCGGTATAGTTGGGGGCGTCGTTGCTATACTCCAGATAGCTCATGATGGTATAGTCCGTGGCCGTGAAGCGGTCCTCGGTGTTGATCTCCTCGGTACAGGATGCCATGAAGCCTACGAGGCCTGCAAAAAGGATGCCTGCTGTGAGCAGGTGTATGCGCGCAAAATCTTTCATAGATATATCGGTTTTTCCGTTTTCTGGCGACAAAGGTAGCGCTTAAATCCATATCTGCAAAATTTTATGCAAGAAAATGTGCCATCTGTTTGGCTTCTTCACTAAAAATAGCTACCTTTGTCGTCGATTATTTACGAAATGAGATGATAATTAAGCGAATCCTCAAGATCCTCGCCGGCGTGGTCGTAGCAGTGCTGGTGCTTCTCTTGATTGCCACCATTGCGCTGAATACCACCTATGTACAGGATAAATTGGTGGCGCGTGTGGTGACCTATCTCTCGGAGAAGTTGCAGACGCGTGTCACCGTTGAGCACCTGAACTTCGACCTCTTCCGTTGCGACGTACGTCTGCAGGGCCTCTGTGTGGAAGACCGTGAGCAGCGCCCGCTGCTGCAGGTGGGGCTGATTACAGCCGATATCGACCTGCCTGCGCTCTTGCACCGCGAGGTGCGCATCCCCGAGGTGCATGTTGAGGATGTGCAGGCTGCCCTCCACAAGCCGTCGCGCGACAGCGTGGCCAACTGGCAGTTTATCATCGATGCCTTCAAGCGTGACTCTCTCAAGCAGCAGCCGCAGCCCGAGGCGAAGAAGCACAAGATGACCTTCGACGTCAACCGCTTCGCCTTCGACCGCGTGCAGGTGACCTACAACGAGCGCAATTTCTCATTCGCTGGCCTGCACTACACCCGTGAGCCACTCGACAGCGCCCTGCAGCCGCTGCACCACCTCGTCATCGACGACTTCTACTTCAAGAACGAGCACCACCGCCCCCGCAAGAACCAGGGCAAGCCGAACCGCGGCTTCTTCGACCCCCAATACCTGGAGGTGACGGCCGACCTGAAGCTGGATCTCGACTACCTCCACGGGGATTCCCTCCACGGTGTCCTGCATGACTGCACCTTCACCGATTCCATCACCGGCATCGATATCCGCGACCTCCACGCCACCGTCAGCGCCACGCCGCGGCAGGTGTTGCTGGAAGGCTTGCTCGTGCAGCAGACCGACACGAAGGTGGAGATTGACAGCACCGTGATAGAGCTCCCCAACAAGCAGACCGAACGGCCGCTTACCTACCACACCTCTTTGGTGAAGGGTCACACCATCCTGCGCGATATCTCGCGCCCCTTTGCGCCAGCTTTGAGGAATTTCACGATGCCCATTATGTTCCGTTGCAACATGCACGGCGACATCGATGAAATAGCCTTTAATGACGTGGAGGTGAGCACGCCCGACAAACATCTTCTGGTGCTGGCGAAGGGTACCGTCCACAATATGCGTAACAAATACGGCCTCCACGTGCACTTCGACGTTCCCCGTATGTACGCCAAGAGCGGTATGACCGAGCGCATCATCAAACAGTTCCCCATCAAGCACTTCCTCATGGACGAGGTGCACGCCCTGGGAAATATCACTTACCACGGTGGATTCGACGTCTATTACAAGCGCGTTGTCCTGTTTGGTGAAGTAGGCACAAAGGCAGGTTCTCTCAAGGTGAACGAGCTGACCATCGACAGCCAGAAGCACTATCTTCTGGGGCAGGCCGCGACGGAGGACTTCCATCTGGGCGAGGTGGTGGATATGGATCAGTTAGGTGACGTCAGCCTGTCGGCCAACTTCAAGTTCGACATCTCCAAGAGGCGCACGGCCGTCATGCGCCACCGCCGCGGCGGCAAGCTGCCGATGGGCGAGATCACGGCCCACGTGACGGAAGCCTCCTATCTCTTCGCCAAGACGTGCAACCTCACGGCCCGCATCGTCAGCGACGGCGCCTTGGCCGAGGGCAAGATTATGCTGCCCGGCAGCCACATGGACGTTTACTGCATCTTCTCCTTCACCAACACGCGTGAGCTGAAGAAGATGAAGTTCAAGCCGGGCCTCAAGTTCCACGATTTATTCAAAAAGAAACAAAAGAAATAATATGGCAAACAACAACGAACAACAGAAGCAGGGGCAGGTGCAGGTGAACATGACCCCTGAAGTAGAGAAAGGTGTCTATTCCAACCTGACCATCATGGGCTTCACGCCCACGGAGTTTATCATGGACTTCGTGTTCCACCATCCCGGTATGCCGCGTGCCAACGTACAGAGTAGGGTAGTGATGTCCCCTGTGCAGGCCAAGCGTCTGATGCGCCTGCTGGAGCAGAATATGGCGAACTACGAGAAGGCCAACGGCGTGATTGCCCTCCCCGAGGACTCCAAGCCCCAGGGCCCCATCTCCCCCTTCAAGATTAATTGATAACTAATACATATAAAAATAATCACAAAATCATGAAAATGAAAAACTTTTTAATGGGGGCAACAGCGCTCGCAGCAGTGGTCGGTCTGATGACTGCGTGCGGCGGAGAGATGCCCAAAGAGACGCAGACCTCCTACGAGACCCTCACCGTGAAGAAACAAGACATCACGGTGCCCATCAAGTTCAGTGCAAGATTGAAGGGACAGACCGACGTTTCGATTACTCCTCAGGTGAGCGGACAGCTGATGCGTATAGCCGTGAACGAAGGCCAACAGGTAAAGAAAGGCGCTGTGCTTTTTGTGATTGATTCGCGCAATGCCCAGCTGGAGCTGGAGTCCGCAGAGGCCAACCTGCAGGCTGCGCTGGCTCAGGAGAACTCCGCCAAGCTGGAGTATGAGTCGAACAGGAACCTGTTTGAGAAGAAGATTGTGAGTAGCTATATGCTTAGCAACAGCGAGAACGCCTACAAGCAGGCGCAGGCTTCCGTGGCACAGGCTCGTGCTGCCGTGAACCGCGCCAAGGTGGATCTCGGCTTCTGCACCATCACTGCTCCCGTGTCAGGTGTCATCGGTGAGATCCCCGTTCGCCCGGGTGACCAGGTATCTCCGCTGACCGAGCTCACCATGCTCAGCGGCAACACTACGATGGATGCCGAGTTCTCGCTCACTGAAGCGCTGATTGAGGAGATGGTGCAGGCTGGTATATCTACGGAAGAGAAAGAAAAATACTTTGCCAACCTGCCAGAGGTGACGTTCGTGATGAAGAACGGCACGGAGTACCCCCACAAGGGACGCATCTCCAGCATGACAGGCGTGGTGAACGCTGCAACGGGTTCTTTGTCCTGCAAGGCCACGTTCCCCAACCCCGACGGATATCTCTATTCAGGCGTGCAGGGCACGGTCGTGATGCCCTACGAGGAGAAAGGCGTGATTGTGATTCCACAAATCGCCGTAGTGCGTTTGCAGGACAAGGCTTTCGTGTATAAGGTACAGCCCGACAGCACTGCTACCGCCACCGACGTGACGATGGAGGACACAGGCAACGGCAAGGATTACATCATCAAGAGTGGCCTCAAAGAGGGTGACCGCATTGTGACCATCGGAGCTAACAACGTGATAGAGGGTCAAAAGGTGCTGTTCCCGGCACAGGCCAAATAACGTTATGCCGTAATATCGTAATATCGTACTAACGTATTAGCGGAAACATGAAGAACAATATATTTATCAATAAATATGTGATGGCGTGCGCCATCTCTATTGTGATTGCGCTGGTGGGCTACATCTCAATCAACACCCTGCCGGTTGAGCAGTACCCCGACATAGCACCGCCCACGGTGCAAATCTCCACCAGCTACTCCGGCGCCGACGAGAACACCATCATGAAGTCGGTCATCCAACCTTTGGAGGAAGCCATCAACGGTGTTACGGACATGACGTACATGACCTCAAAGGCCTCTTCCGACGGCTCCGTCGAGATCAACGTCTTTTTCAAACAAGGCACCGACCCCGACATGGCTACGGTGAACGTGCAGAACCGCGTGAGCCGCGCACAAGCCTTGCTGCCTGCCGACGTGAATCAGGTCGGCGTGAAGGTTGAGAAGCGCCAGAACAACATCCTCCAGATTTTTGCCGTTCGCAGTGCCGACGGCAAGTATGACGAGGACTTTGTGTCGAACTATGTTGACATCAACATCAAGCCGCGCCTGATGCGTATCACCGGTGTGGGTAATGTGCAAAGTTTCGGTAACACCTACGCCCTGCGCATTTGGTTGAAGCCCGACGTGATGGCTCAGTACAACCTCACTCCCAACGACATCTTTTCCGCCATCGGCGGACAGAGCTTCGTGGCAGCAGTGGGTTCGCTGGGCGAGCAGTCGGAGAACTCCTACCAGTACTCCATGCAGTACAAAGGCACGCTGAAGACCGTTGAGGAGTTCAACGACATCGTTGTGCGCACCGACGAGGGCGGCCACTTGCTACGCTTGAGCGACGTGGCCGAGGTGAAGATTGGCGCCATGAGCTACAACTTCACGTCGAGCATCATGGACAGTCCGGGCGCCATGTTCCTGGTGTTTGCCGCCCCGGGCGCCAACGCCACCGAGGTGAATGCCAACATCAACAAGACGTTTGAGGAGATGAAGAAGACGATGCCTGCCGGCATGGAGTTCGTCACGCTGATGACGAGCGACGACTTCCTCTTCGCCGCCTTCCACAACGTGATAGAGACGCTCGTCATCGCCATCATCCTCGTGATTCTCGTGGTGTTCTTCTTCCTTCAGAACTTCAAGGCCACGCTTATCCCGTCCATCTCGATCATCGTGTCGCTGCTGGGCACCTTCGCCATCGTCAAGATGGCAGGTTTCTCGCTCAACATCCTCACACTGTTCGCTCTTGTCCTGGCCATCGGTACAGTGGTCGATGACGCCATCGTGGTGGTGGAGGCCGTCATGGCCAAGATGGAGAACGGCATCAGCGATGCCCGCGAGGCCACGCGCCAAGCCATGAACGAGGTGTCTGTGGCCGTCGTCTCGTGTACCCTGGTCTTTATGGCCGTGTTCGTGCCTGTGATGTTCATGCCCGGCACCTCCGGCACGTTCTTCACGCAGTTTGGCGTCACGATTGCCTCGTCCGTGGGTCTGTCGTGCATCTCGGCCCTCACGCTGTGTCCGGCCCTGTGTGCCATCATGATGCGCGTGACCGAGGGCAAGGAGACCGGCAAGAGCCTCACCTACTACACCAAGCGCGCCTATGAGGTGAGCTACAACGCCATCTCTGCCAAGTATAGCAGCGCCGTGCAGAAGTTCATCAAGCGCCCCGTCGTCTCGTGGATTCTGCTGGCAGTGGCCGGCGGCCTGCTGGTGTTCTTCATGAAGAGCCTGCCCTCGGGCCTCGTGCCTCAGGAAGACCAGGGCGTGTTCCTCCTCGAGATCCACGCCCCGGAGGGTTCCACCCTGAAGCAGACACGCGAGATGGTGAAGAAGCTTGAGGACAAGGTGAAGAAGATTCCCGAGATGGAGAGCTATGCCGTGAGCTGCGGCTACGCCATGCTGTCGGGCGCCGGCTCCAACTATG
This sequence comes from uncultured Prevotellaceae bacterium, assembly GCA_946415705.1. Lineage (GTDB taxonomy): Bacteria > Bacteroidota > Bacteroidia > Bacteroidales > Bacteroidaceae > Physcousia. The sequence continues at coordinate 4,046 of CAMKTN010000006.1, read as the reverse complement.
CCACCATGGTGGTGCGCCTGAAGAACTGGGACGAGCGCGAGGGCCTCGAACACAATATAGCCTTCGTGGCCGAGCGCTTCATGACGGACTGTGAGGACATCAAGGAGCTTTCCGTCATGCCCTTCGTCATGCCTCAGATTCCCGGCTACGGCACGAGCAACGACATCAACCTCGTCGTCGAGGACCCCACCGACGGCAACCTCTCGGAGTTTGCACATTATACCGACCTCCTCATGGCCAAGCTCTCCGAGCGCCCCGAAGTGGCCACCGCCATGTCCACCTACTCGGAGCGTTTCCCCAAGTATCAGGTGGATGTCGATGCCGCCCAGTGCGACCGTGCCGGCGTGTCGCCCGCTGACGTGCTCAACACGCTTGGCGCCTACTGTGGTGGTGCCTATATCGGCAACTTCAACCAGTTCGGCAAGGTGTATCGCATCATGGCCGCCGCCTCGCCCGAGTACCGCCTCGACCCGCAGTCGCTGCAGAACATCTTCATGCAGGTGAAGGGCGGCAAGATGACCCCCATCTCCGAATTCGTCAGCCTCAAGCAGATCGTCGGTCCGTCCAACATCGAGCACTTCAACCTCTTCCAGAGCATCACGTGTTACGTCACGCCGGGTGCCGGCTACACCGAGGGAGACGTCCACAAGGTCATCGACGAGGTGTTCAAGGAGGTGATGCCCGCCACAGCCACCTACGAGTACAGCGGCATGTCGCGCGAGTTGGAGGAGGCGTCCGGCTCCAACGCCACAGCCATCATCTACCTCGTCTGCGTCATCCTCATCTACCTCATCCTGGCATCGCTCTACAACTCGTGGTTCACACCCATGGCCGTGCTCCTGAGCGTGCCTTTCGGCCTCATGGGCGCCTTCGTGTTTGCCTACATCGGCTATAGGTACCAGATTCCCGGCATGGACAACAACATATACCTTCAGACGGGTGTCATCATGCTTATCGGTTTGCTGGCCAAGACTGCCATCCTTATTACTGAGTTCGCCACAGAGCGTCGTGCCCAAGGCATGAGCATCATTGATGCCGCCTTTGAAGCATGTAAGGAACGTCTGCGCCCCATCCTGATGACCGTCCTCACGATGATTATAGGTATGATACCTCTCGTGATTGAGGGCGGAGCCGGAGCCAACGGTAACCGCGCCTTGGCATTAGGCGTCATCGGCGGCATGAGCATAGGTACTATCGCCCTGCTCTTCGTCGTTCCGGCCTTCTTCATAGTGTTCCAGAATCTGCATGAACGGTTCCAAGGTAAGACCAATTCTGAAGTTGCCACGGCATAACGTAACAACGTTATATCGAAATCCTGAAATATCGAATGATTATGAAATTCAAGAATATATTCATCGCTGCAGCCGTAAGCCTCCTGCTTACGAGCTGTGGCCTCTACAAGAAATATGAGCCGAAGGCGGACATCCCCGCCAATGTCATGGGCACCGGCACGGCGGCCGTGAGCCTCACGGGCGACGCCGTGAACGCGGAGTCGGCGCCGAAGCCGCTGTCGTGGCGCCAGTTCTTCGTTGACCCGCTGCTGCAAAAGCTCATCGAGCAGGCGCTGGCCAACAACACCGACCTGGCCTCCGCGCGCATCGCCGTGGAGCAGAGCGAAGCCTCGCTGAAGGCTGCGCGCCTGGCCTACCTGCCCTCCTTCAGCATCGCGCCGCAGGGCACCCTGTCGAGCTTCGACCGCAGCCCCGTCGCGAAGTCCTACAACCTGCCGCTGCAGATGAACTGGGATGTGGAGCTCTTCGGCGGCATCACCAGCCGCAAGCGCGCCGCCAAGGCCGTGATGCTGCAGGCACAATACATGGAAGATGCCGTGCGCTCCAACCTCGTCAGCAGCGTGGCGCAGTACTACAGCCTGCTGCAGGTCCTCGACCGCGAGCTGGAAATCCTCACCCTCACCGACAGCCTCTGGAACGCCTCGCTGGAGACACAGCGGGCGCTGTGGGAGAACGGCCAGACCTACTCCACCGCCGTCAACCAGCAGGAAGCCTCATGGCTCAGCGTGAAGACACAGATCGTGGACACGCGCCGCAGCATACACTCCACCGAGAACGCCCTCTGCGAGCTGCTGGCCATACCCCCGCAGCACATCGCACGCACTACATGGGGCACCCACGCCCTCATCGCCCCCGAGGTGGGCAACGTGCCCGGCCACTACCCCGCCGAGATGCTGCTGCGCCGACCTGACATCCGCTTGGCCGACCAGATGATAGCAGAAGCCTACTACGGCACCCAGAACGCCCGCTCGGCCTTCTTCCCCTCGCTGTCGCTCTCCGGGCTGCTCGGATGGACCAACTCCGGCGGCGGCGCCGTCATGGACCCGGGAGGCCTGCTCCTCAACCTCGTCGGTCAGCTCACACAGCCCATCTTCCAGCGCGGCAAGCTAAAGGCCAACCTGAAGATTGCCAAGCTCAGCGAGCAGGACATGCGCAACCAGTATGTGCAGACCGTTATCGAAGCCGGCAACCAGGTCAACGAGGCCCTCGCCGACTGCCATGCGGCCACCGAGAAGCACCACTTCTACCAGAGACAGGTCGCCGTGCTCCACGAGGCCTACAAGGGCACCCACGAGCTGATGGACAACGGCAAGGCCAGCTATCTCGAAGTGCTCACCGCTCAAGAGTCGCTACTCAACGCACAACTCAACGAAGCCATGAACATGTACGACGGTGCCCAAGCCGTCATCGCCCTCTACATCGCCCTCGGCGGCGGTGGAGAGTAAGCAGCGATGCGCCACATCCTGCTGACCATACTCCTTGCGCTCCTGTGCGGCGGCTCCCTCAACAGAGTCACCGCGCAGGAACGTAAGACAAGGCTCAAGACCCGTGTGCAGAAGCACAAGGAAAAAATCAAGCTCGTAGCCGACAGCGTGGATAGTGTTCTCGCACACCGCTTCTACAACAAGACTGGCTACGACACCAACTACGTCAAGCGCCCCATCGGCATGATCACCGCCAAGCTGCGCGTCAACCTCTCCGGCGACGACTTCAACGTCAAGGGCACCATCGACAACCTCGAGGGCGACATGAGCTACCTCAACGGTCTCAGCACCACCGCACACCTCCACACCCGCTTCAAGAACACCATCAGCATCGGCGCCTCCTACCGCGGCCTCGGCGCCTCCTTCGCCATCAACCCCGCCAAGATGGCCGGCAAATACACTGACTACGAATTCAACCTCGTCTATTACAGCCGCCGCTTCAGTCTCGACGGCAGCTACCACCGCTCCACGTCACTCTCCGGCGACCTCACCATCGGCGACAACGAGTACACGCTTCAGGAGAACGACGTCAACCTGAAGATGGGCAACCTGGCCGCCTACTACGTCTTCAACCACCGCCGCTTCTCCTACCCCGCAGCCCTCTCGCAGAGCTGGATACAGCGTCGCTCCGCAGGCTCCTTCCTCCTCGGACTCAGCATACAGTACGGCCATATCGAGGCGCGCGACGAACTCAAGGAGCGGCGCCCCGAGTTCCCCGTCTTCGACGTCCGCATCGGCAACCTCGGCCTCGGCGGCGGCTACGCCTACAACCTCGTTGTGGGCAAGCGGCGCCAGTGGCTCCTCCACGCCTCCATGACCCCCACGTTCGTCGTCTATAACTACAATAAGATCTCCTACGACGACATCGAGATCCACGCCAAGCACATCCGCTTCAACATGATCTTCAACGAGCGCCTCGCCATCGTCTGGAACTTCTCGCCACGCTACTACGCCGCCGCCACCCTCACCATGAGCAACTCCATCTACGATGACAACGTCATGGTCGTCAACCAGAACAAATGGCGTGCCCGCGCCATCTTCGGCGCCCGCCTCTGGAAATAAAGGATAAACCACTCCCCCGAATCAGGGTAGTGGCTTTGGTTTTTCCTCCCCCCATAAAAGTTTTTGGCGAGAAAAAGCCTCACGCGGTAGTCTAACTGCTATGTCCGAAGGAGCTGCTTGCGGGGGCGGGTGGAGTAGCTGATGTGAAATGATACACCCCTCTCCCAGCCTGCATGCCAGGAGAAGGGCGAAAAGGATGGTATGGATT
>CAMKTN010000005.1 GCA_946415705.1 uncultured Prevotellaceae bacterium | reverse complement strand
TTGGCCACAAAGCTTAATTCCTGCTTGTCGCGAATGGAAAGATAGTTCTTTACCCAAAAATCTCGTATCATACCGCAATATTTTATCTATTATCGTAATTTTGCTACAAAATTACAAATAATATTTTATAAAGACAGCATGTCTATCTCTAATTTTCGTAATTACAATACGTTTTTATACATATTTAACTACAAAATAGTGGTTGGGCAAATAAACAGTAAACTCAAAAGTGTTTTTATTCTTGTTGATGGCATAACAGAACCTTTGATCAACTTGCGAATCATCTTCGGCGAAAGGCTACACGTTCTGATGCACTTTTGTCTTTTTGTCTTTGCAAATTCAATTACGAGACTTTTGAATAGCAACAGTTTTATTATTTCATAGAATAAAGACGGGCACAAAAGATGCGCGAGTTTTCATTGTGTGGCTCGATGCACCATGCTGTGGAGATGAATCCATCATGATGGATTGATTGTGCCATCATGATGGATTCATCATTCCATCATGATGGATTCATCAAAGAAGGCCATTAGCCTGCCGGGCATCAGCCGTTGTCCTCCCTTACGGTTATTTATCTTCGTAGAGATAGAAGATGCGGTCCATCATCTGCCATTTCTCATCGCTGGTGGTATTCTTTCTGTGGATAACCATCTGCTCCCCCAACAGGTGGGAGGGGCATGGAGTAGTGCGGTGTGCGCATGAAAATTGTTTAAAAATATTTATTTTTTGAGCTGTGACTGTGTGCGGGTGTCACTTCTCCCATTGGCTCTTGGCCAGGTCAAAGGCAATGGAGGTGGTTCGGGCGAGGGGCTTGAAGAGGGTGGAGGTGGATTGGGCCTCATCGCTGACGAGATGGGTGATGGAGAGGACGTTGCAGAGGGCGCCGAGAATTAGGGCGTACTTGAGGACGCTGACGAGGACGCCGCCCAGCCTGTTGATGCCGCCGATGCCCATTAGCTCCAGCACCTTCGTCAGCAGCGAGCCCACGATGCCGAGGAGGATGGGGACGCCCATCCAGATGAGGATGAAAGCACAGATATTGCCGATGGTGGGGGAGCAGCCGATATGCGGGGCTAAATAGTAGCCCACCTGCTCATAGAGCAGGCGAGCTACATAGAGTCCCACGAAGACGCCGATGAGGCCTAAGACCTCTTTCAGCAGTCCGTTGCTCCATCCTTTCCAGGCGCCGGCAAGGAGGACAAGCAGGAATACGATATCTAAACCATTCATAAGAAAAGCCCCCTCTTTGAAAGAGAGGGGGTTGGGGGGGGGTGAGTCTATAGTTTCGCCTTGACCTCAATCTCTTGGAAGGTTTCGATGGTGTCGCCTTCGCGGATGTCGCTGTAGTTGACGAGCGAGATACCGCACTCGAAGTTGGTGCTGACCTCCTTGACATCATCTTTGAAGCGCTTGAGGGCATCAATGGCACCCGTGTGGATGACAATACCGTCGCGGATGATGCGCGCCTTGTTGGTGCGGCTGACCTTGCCATCCACCACGTAGGCACCGGCCACCGTGCCCACCTTGGAGATGTGGAACACCTGGCGTACTTCGAGCTGGGCGGTGACCTCCTCCTTGAGCTCGGGAGCGAGCATACCTTCCATGGCTTCCTTCACCTCCTCGATGGCATCATAGATGATGCTGTAGGTGCGAATCTCCACGCCCTGCTGCTCGGCAGCCTTGCGGGCCTGTGCGGAGGGACGAACCTGGAAGGCCACGATGATGGCGTCGGAGGCAGCGGCCAGCGAGACATCGTTCTCGCTGATCTGACCCACAGCCTTGTGGATGACATTGACGGCAATCTTCTCGGTGGAGAGCTTGATGAGCGAGTCGCTGAGGGCTTCGATGGAGCCGTCGACGTCGCCCTTGACGATGACATTCAACTCCTGGAAGCCGCCCTGTTCGATGCGGCGGCCGATCTCGTCGAGCGTCAGATGGTGCTGTGTGCGGATGCCCTGCTCGCGCTGCAGCTGCTCGCGCTTGCTGGCAATCTCACGGGCCTCCTGGTCGCTGTCCATGACGTGGAAGGTGTCACCGGCCTGCGGGGCACCGTTGAGGCCAAGGACGGTGGCGGCCTGAGCCGGACCAATCTCCTTGATGCGCTGTCCGCGTTCGTTGAACATCGCCTTGATGCGGCCGTAGTTGGTACCTGCGAGCAGGATATCACCCATCCGCAGCGTACCGTTGGAGCAGAGGAGCGTAGCCACATAACCGCGGCCCTTGTCCAGCGAGGACTCGATGATGGAACCCGTGGCCTTGCGGTTGGGGTTGGCCTTCAGGTCGAGCATCTCAGCTTCGAGGAGCACCTTCTCCATCAGCTCGGGCACGCCGATGCCCTTCTTGGCGCTGATGTCCTGGCTCTGGTACTTGCCGCCCCAGTCCTCGACGAGGAAGTTCATCTGTGCCAGATGCTCCTTAATCTTCTCGGGGTTGGCGGCAGGCTTGTCAATCTTATTGATGGCGAAGACGATGGGCACGCCGGCAGCCACAGCGTGGTTGATGGCTTCCTTCGTCTGCGGCATGATGTCGTCGTCGGCAGCGATGATGATGATGGCGATGTCCGTCACCTGAGCACCACGGGCACGCATGGCGGTGAAGGCCTCGTGACCGGGGGTGTCGAGGAAGGTGATGTGGCGACCGTCGTCGAGCTTCACGTTGTAGGCACCGATGTGCTGTGTGATGCCGCCGGCCTCACCGGCGATGACGTTGGTCTTGCGGATGTAGTCGAGCAGCGAGGTCTTACCGTGATCGACGTGACCCATGACAGTCACAATCGGAGCGCGGGGCACGAGATCGGCCTCATCATCGGCCTCCTCCTGCACGGCTTCGCTCACGTCGGCACTGACATATTCTGTCTGGAAACCGAACTCGTCGGCCACCAGATCAATGGTCTCCTTATCCATGCGCTGGTTGATGCTGACCATCACGCCCAGGCTCATGCACGTTCCGATGACCTGTGTGACGGGCACGTTCATCATCGATGCCAGCTCGTTGGCGGTCACGAACTCGGTGAGCTTCAGGATCTTGCTCTCCTGTTCCATCTGCTCCAGCTCGGCCTCCATACCGGCGCGGATGTTCTCGCGCTTCTCGCGACGATACTTAGCACCCTTGCCGAAGGAAGCGTTCTTACCGGCTGTCAGACGGGCCAGCGTCTCGCGAACCTGCTTGGCCACCTCTTCCTCGCTCTGTTCCACGAGGATAGGCTCCTGCTTGGGCTGGTTCTTTTTCTTCTTGCTCTTGCCCTCGGCCTTGTTCTGCTGGTTCTTCTGGGGTTGCTGATTGCCACCCTTGTTCTTCTTGGAGGCTTGGCTGCCGCCCTGCTGGTTCTGCTTGGCTGCCTCGGCGGTGATATCCACGCGCTCACCCTTCTTCTTACCATCGCTGCCCTTCTTACGCTTCTTGCTGCGTGGAGGACGTGTGCTTTGGTTGAGTGAGTCGAGGTCGATATGACCCTTGATGTTCAAGGTGAGAGGGGGCTCTGTGGGGCCTTTCACACGATAGACGCCATCGACTTCCTCCAGCTCCACTCCTTTTTTCTTCTTGGCAGGAGCCGCAGGAGCAACGTTCTCGACTTCGTTCTCCACGGGCGGAGTTTCGGGAACGGGTGCTGCCGGTTTCTCAGGCTTTTCTGCGACAGGCTCCTTGACAGGAGCAGTCTCCACGGGAGCAACAGGATCGGGCTTAGCTGCAGGCTCAGGCTTGGCAACAGGTTCAGGCTTGACAACCGGCTCGGGCTTAGTGGCAGGCTCGGGTTGGATAGCTGGGGCGGGCTGGGGCGCCTGAGCGGGGTTGCCTTTGCTATCGAGATTAATATGTCCCACGAACTTGGGTTTCTGGACCTCGGTCAGGGGGAGTGCCTCGCCGCTCTCCGTGAGGACGATAGTCTCCTTCTTCTCCTTGCTCTTGCGTACAATTGGCTGCGGGGTGGGAATGCGCAGTCCCTTATTCATTTCCTTTTTGAATTCGGCCTGCACCACAGCATATTGCTCATCGCTGATGGACGCATTCGGATTGGCCTCCACATCCGTGAAGCCTTTCTTCTTGAGGAGATCAACGAGCGTCTGCAGACCTACGCTGAACTCCTTTGTAATCTTATTTATTCTTATTGGCATTTACTTAGTAACCTTCAATGTTTCAATTTTTCAATCTTTCAATTCTCTGTAGCTCCGCTGCCTTCTTCCTCGTCCTGGAACTCCTGACGCAGGATATTGAGCACCTCGTCAACAGTCTCCTCCTCAAGGTCAGCGTTCTTGATGAGCATCTCACGCGGAGCTTCCAGCACGGAACGGGCGGTGGTCCAGCCGTTCTTCTTGAGCTCTTCGATGACCCACTCGTCAATCTCATCCTTGAAGTCGTCGAGGTAGATATCATCTTCCAGCTCTTCTTCCTCGCCGCCCTGCACCTCACGATAGACATCAATGACGGTGTCGGTGAGCATGGAAGCCAGACGGATGTTCAAGCCACCCTTACCAATAGCGAGGCTGACCTGATCGGGATCGAGATAGACCTCGCAGTGCTTGCTCTCCTGGTCGAGGTTGATGCTGTTGATCTCTGCGGGACCCAAGGCACGTGAAATGAGCAACTGCAGGTTGTTGGTCCACTGGATGACGTCGAGGTTCTCACCTCTCAGCTCGCGAACGATACCATGTACACGGCTACCGCGGACACCTACGCAAGCGCCTACAGGATCCACACGGTCGTCGAAGCTCTCCACCGCAACCTTAGCACGCTCACCCGGCACACGGGCTATCTTGCGAACGGCTATGATACCCTCTGCGATCTCAGGCACCTCAGCCTCCAGCAGACGCTGCAGGAACACGGGGCTTGTGCGTGACAGGATAATCTTGGGGTTACCCGTGGAGTTATCCACACGAGCCACCACGGCACGAGCCGGCTCTCCCTTACGGAAGAAATCGCCAGGAATCTGCTCGTTCTTCGGCAGCAGCAGTTCATTACCCTCCTCATCCAACAGCAGGACTTCCTTGTGCCATACCTGATAGACTTCCGCGGAGATGACCTCGCCTACCATATCCTTATACTTGTTATAGAGCGCATCGTGCTCCAACTCCAGGATACGCGAAGCCAGCGTCTGGCGCAACGTCAGGATGGCGCGACGGCCGAACTTGGAGAAATCTACAGGTTCCGACACATCCTCGCCGACCTCATAGTCGTCAGCAATCTGACGAGCCTCGGAAAGTTCAATCTGCATGTTGGGATCCGTGACCTCGCCATCAGGCACCACGGTGCGGTTACGATAGATTTCAAAGTCGCCCTTGTCAGGGTTCACGATGACGTCGTAGTTCTCGTCGGTACCCTGCATCTTAGCGATGACATTACGGAAGCTCTCTTCGAGCACGCTCACAAGAGTGGCGCGATCGATGTTCTTAGTTTCTTTGAACTCAGCGAATGTATCGATGAGTGCGTTGTTTTGTTTCTTTGCCATTTATGTGTTATTTATTATTTAAAATCAATAATGTACTTTCCGCTCTTGACCTCTGTCATGGGCAGGTTCACGTCCACATCCTGTAGGACAGGGCGTTTCTTGCCCTCCACCTGCACCTTCTGGCGCACGGCCACCACGATATGGTCAGCATCAGCCTCGCGCAGCTCGCCTTTGAGCTTACGGCCATCGGTCGTGAGGATCTCCACCTGCTTGCCCACATGGTTCTGCCATTGGCGCAACACCTTGAAGGGCTGCCCCAGGCCTGCGCTGCCCACTTCCAGCTCATAGTCCTCCTCGTCGCGCGAGAGATGTTCCTCGATGAAACGGGAGAGTTGCACGCAGTCCTCAATCCAGACACCTTCTGCCTGGTCAATTTCCACGGTGATGCAGTCGTCGGGCGTCACGGTGAGGTCCGTCAAGAAATAGTCTTTGCCGTCGAGCCATTGCTCAACCAATGCTTGCACTTTTGCTTTTTCAATCATGTTTGTTTTCGGTTAACGTTTAGCGGTTAGCGGTTAACGTTTAATGATTCGTTGTTAGAATAGTGAAGCGAAGAACCGTGGGGCCCCTCGCTTCAATTTCTTTTGCGCTGCAAAAATACGCCTTTTCCCGCTAATGCGCAAACAAATCCGTGATTTTCTTTGCGTAAAGTTCTCTTTTCTACCGAAAAGGTGTACTTGCCCCGCCTCACAGCACAATAATTTGCCCCTTCGCACGTTATAATGATAATGAAACGTGCGTTAGCCTTTTGTCTCGCGCTCCTCACCCTCATGCCCCTTATGGCGCAGGAGCTCCGCATTCAGCACCGGCCCTATCTGGACAACCGGCGCCTGCACTATGGCTTCTTCATAGGCCTGAACATGATGGACATGGAGGTGACGAACAACGGCTATATCGACCCGGAGACCGGCCAGCAATGGTTCACCGAGGTGGATAACTTCCAACCCGGCTTCTCGGTGGGCGTCCTGGGCGAGCTGCGCTTGAACAAATACCTCGGTCTGCGCCTGCAGCCGTCGCTGCATTTCGGGCAGAAGCATGTCGTCTTCCATGAGCAGCTCAGCGGCCGCGACTCCACGCAGAACATCAAGTCCACGTACATCACCGTGCCCGTAGGCCTGAAGATTGCGGCCCCTCGCTATAACAACTTCCGCCCTTACGTCACCGTGAGCGCAGCACCCGCCATCGACCTCATCGCCCGTAAGCACAACGCCCTGCTCACCGAGCGCTTCGACTGCTTCCTGGAGATTGGCCTCGGCTGCGACATCTACCTCCCCTACTTCAAACTCATCCCCGAGCTGAAGTTCTGCTTCGGACTCCGCGATATCATCGTCCACGACCGCAGCGACCTCATCGACCAGACGCTCCTGAAATTCACCAACAGCGTTGACCGCGGCCGAGCCAGCATGATCGTTCTCGCCTTCTACTTCGAATAACAGAAAAGGGGCTGTGCGTTGCACAACCCCTTTTTCGTTTACAGAGAGTCTTTCTTTAAGCCTGCTCAGTGGGCACTGCCACCTTCTTCTCGGCGATGCGGGCTTTCTTACCCGTGAGGCCGCGGAGGTAGTAGAGCTTCGCACGACGCACCTTACCAACCTTGTTGACGGTGATGCTGTCGATGTTGGGGCTTGTGATGGGGAAGATACGCTCCACGCCTACGGTGCCGCTCATCTTGCGAACCGTAAAACGCTTCTGATCGCCATGACCGCTGATCTTGATGACTACGCCGCGGTACAGCTGGATGCGCTCCTTGTTACCCTCGACAATTTTGTAAGCCACGGTCACGGTGTCACCAGCCTTAAACTGGGGATAGGTCTTGCCCGTAGCAAATGCTTCTTCAGCAATTTTGATTAAATCTGCCATTGTTCAAAATGGATTAAATTGTTGTTGTCGGTCCTGCAAGGGCATAACAGGGAACTCTGCATCCTGCCAGCGACCCATGCGGAAAGCGGGCGCAAAGGTAGTAAAGAAAAATGAAAAGCAGAAAATGAAAAGTGAAAAATCATGCTTCTACATATAAAGTTTTTGATTCTGCGCCTGTTTTCTCCCCTTCATTGGCCTTTTTTCGTTACTTTTGTGCCCGAAATGAGAACAAAAGCATCATGACTATGACACGATTTCATTCCCTTACGCTTGAGCTGACTGGCCTACTGCTGTTGCTCACCTCATGTAGCAACCGTCATTACACCTTGCAGTGCGTGCAGCCTCACCGCTTCGAAGTCACCAAAGCTCTAGATGCCCATCCGGTGTCTGCCGCCGAAGCCTTCGTGGCACCTTTCCGCACGGGCGTTGACAGCCTCCGGGCACCCTACGTCGGACAGAGCGAACAGTATATGACAGGCGGGCGCCCCGAGAGCCTCCTCAGCAACTGGGTCGCTGACGCCCTCGTGGCTACGGGCGAGCGTCTCGGCTACCACCCCGACCTCGGCATCTGCAATGTCGGTGGCCTGCGGGCGGCCATGCCGCAGGGCACCGTACGCCTTGGGGACATCCTGGCCATCACACCCTTCGAGAACTTCTTTACCATATTGAAGCTACGCGGCAGCGATGTGCAGACACTGATGCAGGACATCGCAGCCGTCCACGGCGAAGGCATCAGCAGTAGCGCACGCCTCGTCATCACACGCGACGGACGCCTCAAGAGTGCCACCATCGGCGGCATGCCCATCCGCGAAGACAGCATCTACACCATCGCCACCCTCGACTACCTGGCCGAAGGCAACGACAAACTCTATTCCCTCAAGAAATCCGTGGAACGCATTGACACACGGGAGCCCGTGCGTGAAACCATTATCAACCACCTACGGATGCTTGACAAGCAGGGTCTAAAGGCAACGGCAGCCATCGAGGGGCGCATCGTGGAGACCGACGAAGGCGAAGCACCCCAGAATGTGCGTCAGACAGAAATAGGCACAAGCTCCAAGGCTCCCATACAGCTGAATGCCAACCCCTACACCAGCCGCAAGTCACTGCTCGTGGTGCATACCAACGACACGCACTCCTGCATCGAGCCTCTCAACCCACTGCTCTCTGACACCGCACAGGCTGACAAGGGCGGCTATCTGCGACGTGCTGCCCTGCTCCGGGATCTGCGGAGCCAATACCCCGACCTGCTACTCTTCGATGCGGGCGACTTCTCGCAGGGCTCTGCCTACTACAACCTTTACAAGGGCGATGTGGAAATAGGACTCATGAATCTTATCGGTTATGACGCTGCCACCATTGGCAATCACGAGTTTGACTTCGGCCTCGACAACATGGCACGACTCTTCCGTCAGGCCCATTTCCCCATCGTGTGCTGCAACTACGACTTCACAGGCACGCCCGTTGAAGGCCTCGTGCGCCCGTACATTATTATTAAGCGCGCCGGCTTGAAAATCGGCGTACTCGGCGTAGCGCCCCAGCTTGAAGGCCTCGTGGCCTCCCATACATGTGAGGGTGTACAATACACAGATCCTATCCAGGCAGCACAGCCCGTGGCCGATTACCTGAAGAACAAGGCCAAATGTGACCTCGTCGTCTGTCTCTCACATCTCGGATGGAACATTGCGGGCATCAGCGATGAAGAATTCATCCCAGCCACCCGCAACATCGACATAGTCATCGGCGGTCATAGCCACACCTATTTTGCCAGCCCGCAGCTCATGAAAAATGCCGATGGAATCATCGTTCCTGACAACCAGATGGGCAAAAATGCACGCTTCGTAGGCAGTCTCCAACTCACGCTCACGCGGTAACACCCGAATGTCCTACAGCTTACCCTGATCGCCGAGGTAGGAATCCTTGAAGCCGAGGAAATAGAGGACACCGTCGAGACCGATGGTATTGATGCTCTGCTTCGCGTTGGCCACGACACGTGGCTTGGCATGGAAGGCAATGCCAAGTCCCGCCTCGCTGATCATAGGCAAGTCGTTGGCGCCGTCGCCCACGGCGATCGTCTGCGCCAGATTGACTTTTTCGACCTGCGCGATGAGCTTCAGCAACTCCGCTTTACGGTGGCCATCGACAATCTCACCCACGTAGTTACCTGTGAGCTTGCCGCTGTCATCAATCTCCAGTTCGTTGGCATAGACATAGTCGATACCATACTTGCGCTGCAGGTATTCGCCAAAATAGGTGAAGCCGCCGCTGAGGATGGCTATCTTATAGCCACAAGTCTTCAGGATAGTCATGAGTCTATCGACGCCCTCAGTGATAGGCATGTGTTCAGCGATGTCATGCATGACGCTGACATCGAGACCTTTGAGCAGTTTTACGCGCCGTGTGAAACTCTCCTTGAAGTCTATCTCGCCGCGCATGGCACTCTCCGTGATGGCGCGCACTTCGTCGCCCACGCCATTGCGTGCGGCCAGTTCATCGATGCGCTCGGTCTGAATGAGTGTGGAGTCCATGTCGAAGCAGATGAGGCGACGCATACGGCGGAACATATCATCGCGCTGGAAGGAGAAGTCAATCTCCAGATCCTGCGACATGCGCATGAGCTTCGACTGCATCTCCTGACGGTCGCGGGGCTCGCCGCGCACCGAGAATTCGATGCAGGCACGCACATGCTTGGCTGGATTCTTGATGCTCTTGCGCCCCGTCATGCGGCGGATGGCATCGATGTTCAGCCCTTGGTCGGCAATCACACGCGTAGCAGCTTCTATCTGGCGGGCTTCCAACTGACGCCCCATGACGGTGAGGATGTAGCGATTCTTGCCCTGATGGTTCACCCAATCCTCGTACTCGTCGTCGCTGATGGGTGAGAAACCTATGTTGATGCCAATCTCTGTAGCCTTGAAGAGGAGTTCTTTCATCACTTGTCCGGAGAAGGTCTCGTCCATGCGGATGAGGATACCCAGTGACAATGTGGAGTGGATATCGGCCTGTCCGATGTCCAAGATCTGGGCGTTGTACTTCGACAGGATGGACATGATGGAGGCCGTCAGACCGGGGCGGTCCTGCCCCGTGATGCGCACAAGAATTTGTTCTTCTCTCATAAAATCTCGCCTTAATAAGTGCTTTTAATAGCGCAAAGATACAACTTTTATTTGAAAGCACAACGTTTCTGCGCAATTCTTTGTATCTTTGCCCTCAAGAATCAGCAAATATGCGCGATATGAAAAAGTTTCTATTCACTGCTGCACTGGCAGCGCTGTTCATGCTCCCGACAGTGTGCGGTGCACAGACAGACCCGCTGCAGGGTAAGCAGATAGGCATTATCGGCGACAGCTATGTGCGCAACCACCGCGAACCGGTAGAGAACACATGGCACTACAAGTTCGCCAAGAAGCACGGGATGCAGTACTTCAACTACGGCCGCAACGGCAACAGCATCTCCCTCGACCTTAAGGTGTGGGGACCCGCAATGTACAAGCGCTACACCGAGATGAAGGACTCGCTGGACTATGTCGTCGTCATCGCGGGTCACAATGATGGCGTACCTGGGCGCATCGATTCCATCGGCGTGGATGTCTTCAAGGAGCGACTCGGCATCCTCTGCAAAGGACTCATCGCCAAGTACCCACATGCCAAGATTTTCTTCTTTACGCCTTGGACCTGCGAAAACTTCGAGGGCAGCCTGCGACAGCAGGTCGTAGATGCCATGCTGGAGGTGTGCGGATCCTACGGCATCCCCATATTCGATGCGGCACGCCGCAGTAACATCTTTGCCGCCGACGAGCAGTTCCGCAAGACCTACTTCCAAGGTGGCAGCGGCAGCGACCGCGCCCACCTGAATGCCGCCGGCCACGACCTCTTCCTGCCCGTTGCCGAGCGTTTCCTCCTGCAATGCCCCCAGACTCCCGACTACACAGACCCAGCATTGTGGATTACGCAGGACGATGATGCCGACGACACTGGTGCCGATGTTTTTTACATCGTCTCTACTTGGGAGAAAGACTGGTGGACGGCGGACAGCACCGTGTGCCACTACGCCGATGTCTATAATGCCGTACACCGCGAACACATGGCCAGCGAAATCAACGGTGTGGCAGCCTACATGGCACCCGGCAACCGCTTCTATGCCCCCTATTACCGCCACACCACCATCGACGCCTTCGTGACGCAGAACGAAGACACCATCCGCGCCCGCACGCGCCTTGCCATGGGCGATGTCTGCGCCGCTTTCGACCACTTCCTTCAACAGCGCGATGCCTCGCGCCCCCTCATCATCGCCGGCTTCAGCCAAGGTGGGCTCGCCGTGGTGGAGCTGCTGAAGCACATGTCTGACGAGACTTACCGTCAGCTTGCTGCGGCTTATGTCCTAGGCTATAAGGTGATGCCCGAGGACACCGCCACCTGCCACCGCATACGTCCCGCCCAGGGCGAAGGTGACACTGGCGTCACCATCTGCTACAACACCGTGAAGGATGTGAAATATGTCAAACCCGTCATCGCTGCCACCTGCTTCGGCATCAACCCCGTCAACTGGCGCACTGACGACACCCCCGCCACGCTCCACGACACCATCACCGTACGCCTCGACCCTGACTATCATGTCCTCGTGGTCACAGGCTACAGCGGCTCCGAGTATCACCCCTATGGCAACCTCATCAACGTTGGCGACATCCACAGTTGTGAGCCTTGGCTCTACAGCAACTGCCTCCGCAAGAACTTCGCCGTGCGCACGCGGCAGTGGCGCAAGAAACAATAAGAAGTCTTGAAGACAGAGCCTTCGAACGACCATTAGAAATGAGCCAGTTAGAAAGTATAAAGAGGATGCTGACCACCATCACAAAGGTGAGGAGCAGCAGGAAATACAGCAGCCAACAGGAGCTGTTGGATGCTGTCAACGACAGCATGAAGCTACGTGGCTTCAAGGCGATATCGGGTAAAACATTGGAGCGAGATTTCAAGCATATCGAAGAGGCTTTTGGTCTTACCATAGGCTACGACATGCAGAGAGGGCGCTACGTCATCAAGGAGGATTTGAGCAATGCGGAAGAGCGCTTGGAGGAGCTACTCTTCAACTTTGATCTTCTCAACGAACTTGACCGCCAGTCGCCGCTCCGCTCCTATGTCCTTGCCGAGCACCACCGCCCACCACATAGCAACAATATGCTTGTTCTACTGGCAGCTATCCGCAAGCAGCATCCCGTGAGATTTGCCTATGAAGACTATCGCAAAGAATCGGTATTCGTGGTAGAGCATGCCTTGCCGCATTATCTGAAAGAATCGCAAGGACGCTGGTATCTTTTGGCTTATAACGACGGGGTCCTGAAAACTTACGGCATCGAGCGCATGAACGAGCTCTGTCTTATGGAGGATGAGACGTTTGCCAGGCGTAATATCATTAATGTGGCAGAACTCTTTAGCGAATGCTATGGCATCTGGAACGACGAACAGATACCCATCGAGGATATCGAACTCAGCTATAGCCCTCTTGACGGCCGCTTCCTGAAATCGCTCCCCCTACACCACTCACAACACATCCTCATAGATGATGACCAGGAGTTCCGCATCGCTCTACGCCTGCGTATTACTAATGACTTCGTTATGGCCCTGCTTTCGCGTAGCACCTCCCTCACTGTCATAAAACCCGAAAGCCTCCGCAATAGAATCCGTGACATCTATCGGGAGGCTTTGAGGAGAAATGGGGAGTAAGGACGTCACCACATCAGATGACTCCACGCTCCCGCATCTGTCTGACGATTTCGGAGCGATGCCTGCGATAATATCGGTACATGTCATCCGTTGTCTTCAGCTGTTCATCGCAGTACCATTCATAGTAACCATCTGACCGCATCCTTGGCCTGCTACTGACATGAAGTTGATAGAAATAGTTACCATAGATGGAGAACTCATTGAACGGGCCACCATCTTCTGATTCAGGTAATGTAAAAGTCATACCTTGCCTCATCGTGTCTGATTGTAATGACTGCGAAGACAGGCTTTCATGCTTCGTCGGCCTTCCGATATCGCTAATTTTGGAAAACAATACAGCCAATGCTACGCCGATAGAAACCATTAATAAGAACAGGGGCATGTTTTTTGAACTCATACGCTATATAATTTTAGGAAATGTCCTACAGCTTCACCTTGTCCAAAGCGCATATAAGTGCTTAGGCGCTTCTTTAGGGTGTCTTGGGTCATTCCGATGTACACAATTTGTGTGTCTTCTACCCAGTTCGCTTTCAATTTACTAATATCGGAATTCGGATTCTTCCCCTTGAATGCCCCACCCGTGCCATCTTTAAGGAAAACTGGTGCTTCTGTCCCCTCGTGCAACACCACATACACGCCTTGCACAGTTGGAACGTCTGAACAGTTTGGCACTATTGGATGGCGCTGTAACCCTAAGCGCAGCGACAGCACCACAAAGGAATCGCCCATTTCATCGGAATAAGGATTCGATGAAATGGGCGATTATTGTAAAGCCGAAGGCAAAAGGCCCGCTCGGCCGAAGGACGCTTCGACACCTCGAAGAACAGACAGAAGCCAATTATGCGTCGATGTTCGCGTAGTTGGCGTTTTTCTCGATGAACTCACGACGGGGAGCGACGTCCTCGCCCATGAGCATGGAGAAGACGTAGTCGGCACCGGCGGCGTCCTCGATGGTCACCTGCTTCAGAAGGCGCGTCTCGGGGTTCATGGTGGTCTCCCACAGCTGTTCGGGGTTCATCTCACCAAGACCTTTGTAGCGTTGGGTATAGACCCCCTGCTCCTGGCCGTCGTTGTACTTCATGAGGAACTGCATGCGCTGCTGGTCGTTGTAGCAGTACTCCTCGATCTTGCCTTTCTTGCAGCGGTAGAGGGGCGGCGTGGCGATGTAGAGGTGTCCTTTCTGGATGAGTTCAGGCATGTAACGATAGAAGAGCGTCATCAGGAGGGTGTCGATGTGGTAGCCATCGACGTCGGCGTCGGTCATGATGACGATCTTGTGGTAGCGCAGCTTGTCGTAGTTGGCTTCCTTGGAGTCCTCGCCGAGGCCGTAGCGCACGCCGAGGGCCTGGATGATGTTGTTGACCTCCTCGTGCTCGAAGGCTTTGTGCCACATGACGCGCTCGACATTGAAGATCTTACCGCGGATGGGCAGGATGGCCTGGAAGTGGCGGTTGCGGCCCTGCTTGGCGCTGCCGCCTGCGGAGTCACCCTCGACGATGAACATCTCGCAGTTGGCGGGGTCGCGATCACTGCAGTCGGCGAGCTTACCGGGCAGTCCGCCGCCGCTCATGGGCGACTTGCGCTGCACGCTCTCGCGGGCCTTACGGGCTGCGACACGGGCCGTAGCGGCCAGGATGACCTTATCCACGATGAGCTTGGCCTCCTTGGGGTGCTCCTCTAGGTAGTTGGTGAGTGCCTCGCCGACGGCCTGCTGCACGGCACCGGCTACCTCGCTGTTGCCGAGCTTGGTCTTGGTCTGTCCCTCGAACTGAGGCTCAGCAACCTTGATGCTGATGACGGCAGTGAGACCCTCGCGGAAGTCCTCGCCGCTGATCTCCACCTTGTTCTTCTCGAGCTTCTCCAGCTCCTTGGCGCACTGCTCCTCGGCGTATTTCTTCAGGGTACGCGTGAGGGCCATGCGGAAGCCCTGCAGGTGCGTACCGCCCTCGATGGTGTTGATATTGTTGACATAGGAGTGGAGGTTCTCGCTGTAGGCCGTGTTGTACATGATGGCGCACTCGATGGGGATGCCCTGCTTCTCGGTGTTCAGGTAGATGACATCGTTGAAGAGATGTGTGCGGGTGCTGTCGATGTAGCGCACGAACTCCTGGAGGCCGTCCTTGCTGTAGAAGACGTCCTGACGCGTGTTGCCTTCGCTGTCGGGGCGCATATCCGTCAGAGTGATGGTGATGCCCGCATTGAGGAACGCCAGCTCGCGCATGCGGTTGGCCAGGATGTCGTATTTGTACTCCGTAGTGATGAAGATGCTGTTATCGGGCCAGAACTGCTGGCGTGTGCCACGCAGCTCGGTGGTGCCCACGACCTTGACGTCATAGAGGGGCTTGCCCTTCTCGTACTCCTGCTGGTAGATCTTGCCGTCGCGGAAGACCTGGCTGAGCATGTGTGTGGAGAGCGCGTTCACGCAGCTGACACCCACGCCGTGGAGACCGCCGGAGACCTTGTAGGAGCCCTTGTCGAACTTACCGCCGGCATGGAGCACGGTCATGACGACCTCGAGGGCGCTCTTGTGCTCCTTCTCGTGTATGTCCACGGGGATACCGCGGCCGTTGTCCTGCACGGTGATGGAGTTGTCCTCGTTAATGGTCACCTCGATGTGCGTACAGTAGCCTGCCAGCGCCTCGTCGATGGAGTTATCGACGGTCTCATAGACGAGGTGGTGGAGACCCTTCTCGCTGATGTCACCGATGTACATTGCCGGGCGCTTACGCACAGCCTCTAAGCCTTCCAGAACTTGGATGTTACTCGCGCTGTAGTTCGCGCCATTCTTGATTTCTTCTTCCATAGGAGATAATAGCTTTATTTTGCGTGCAAAGTTAGTAATAATAGTTGAAAGATGAAAGTTTGAGGTTTAAAGATTATCGGGTTTTCACATCTTTTCACACGCGCGTGCGCGTGTGCGCGTACGGACATCTATTATTCTATAGCATCCTACAAGGCACAAAAAAAGAACAATGAACCTCACGGCCCATTGTTCCAACGAACTTATTTAAAATTGCTATGGACTTGTTTGAACAGACGTTCAAACGGAGATGGAAATATTTGCTAACAGGGTGGCCTGTCTTATCCGAGCTTCTGGATATGACGAGCCAGCTTGGACTTGAGGTTGGAAGCCTTATTCTTGTGGATGATGTTCACCTTAGCCAGCTTATCCAGCATTTTCTGGACAGCGGGGTACTGCTTCTCGGCCTCAGCCTTGTCGGTGGTGGCACGCAGTGTGCGCACAGCAGCGCGCATAGCCTTTGCATAGTAACGGTTGTGGAGGCGGCGCTTCTGCTCCTGACGGATTCTCTTCAATGATGACTTATGATTTGCCATTTCTTCGTATCGCTCGCGATAACGCGATGTTTAATGTTTAACGTTTAATGATTTCGTAGTCCATAGCAGAGTCGAACTGCTCTTTAGAGAATGAAAATCTCTCGTCCTAACCGATAGACGAATGGACCATTCGCTGTTTTTGCGGGTGCAAAGGTACTTCAAAAATCAATACGCGCCAAACATTTCTACTAAAAATATTCTTTAGCAAATGATTTTAAAGCATTTTTGCTGCCCTCGTTCGGCAAAATCACTACTTTTGCAGCAGAATATGCAGTCCTACGGCATCGTCCTTCACTCCCTGCGCTACGGCGACACTCGCATGATTGTGGACATCTTCACGGAGTCCGCAGGTGTCGTCTCTTTCATCCTACCCGCCACGCGCAACCGCAAGGGGGGCATGAGGGCTATCGCCTGGCAGCCGTTGTCGCTAGTGGATGTCATCTGGGAGGCGCGTCCGCGCACGGCTTTGCAGAAGCCGAAGAGCTTGGTGCTGTGGCACCCTTGGCGCTCTTTGCACATCGACCCGCGGAAGACGGCTATAGGGCTGTATCTCAGCGAAGTGCTCCACCACGCCCTGCGCCGAGAGCAGGAGAACAGACCGTTGTTTCTGTTCATCGTCAATGCGCTCACTTGGTTCGACGAGAGCGAGCGCAACTACGTCAATTTCCACATCGTATTCCTGCTCCACCTGACGCGCTTTCTGGGTTTCCTTCCCAATGTAGAGGACTGGCACGAGGGCGATTTCTTCGACCTACAGGCGGCTATCTTCACGCGCACGCGCCCGTACCATATATATTATTTGGAGCCGGAGGAAGCGGCGCTGGTGCCAAAGTTCCTGCGGATGGACTTGCGCTCCATGCGTGCCGTGGGCCTGAACCGCGCCATCCGGCGGCGCACGCTGGAGATCATCGCGGACTTCTATCGCCTGCACATCCCGGAGTTCCCCGAGACGCGCAGTCTGGATGTGCTCACAGAAGTCTTTGAGTGACGCTCAACGCAGGGTTTCGATGGCCTTACGGATGTTCTTGTCGTGGGCGGCCTGGTGCTGCAGGGCACCACGCTGGTAGTAGTAGCGGCTCACGAGTTCCGTTTCGAGATAGGGTTGTATATGTTGGCGGAAGCGGGTGAGGTCGGCGCGCAGGTCGGTCTGTTTGACTTTGTTCTCCAAGCGCGCGAGGTCCTCCTGTATCAGCTCCAGCCTTCCCTCTATGCGCGCCAGCTGGCGCAGCTGGTTCAGCACGGATTCCATGCGGCCATTGAACTTGAAGTCGCTGGCCACCACCGATGCCACGAACGCCTCGTAGTCGCTGTCCGACAGGCTGAAGTCGGCAGGGGCAGCTATCGTCGGGTGTGCCGCCACGAACTCGTTGGCGTAGTTGAAGAAGGCGTCGGAGTTATAGAGGTCATACACCATCGCGGGCACGCTGTCCACGACGAGGATGCTGTCGGGGAGGATGCCGCCGCCGTCGCGCACAGGGCGCCCCAGACGTGTGTGGAACTCATGCGTGAGGCTGTCGGGCAAGGTCGTAGCAGCTCCGTCGAGCGTGCGATGGCGGTAGTCATAGGCTTGGATGCAACGTCCCGAGGGGATATAGTAACGCGCCGTCGTGATCTTGAGCTGACCGCGATAGGGTACCTCGCGGATGCCCTGCACGAGACCCTTGCCATAGGTACGCTGTCCGAGGATGACGGCACGGTCCAAGTCCTGCAGCGCACCGCTGATGATCTCGGCGGCCGAGGCGGAGTTGCTGTTCACCAGCACGGCCAACGGCATCACGCTGTCGATGGGCTCTGCCGGCGTGCGGTATTCGTGGTTGCTGGCTGCCACCTTACCCTTCGTAGATACTACAAGGCTGCCCCTCGGCACAAACATACCCACGATCTCGATGGCCTCCACCACAGCGCCACCCGGGTTGTCGCGCAAGTCCAGGATGAGGCGCTCCATGCCCTGCTGCTTCATCTCCGTGATGGCAAAGCGCACGTCGCGCGAGCAATGGTCCGTTACGCTGGAGAGATAGAGGTAGCCGATGTGCGCTTGCTCATCGATGATACCGTACCAAGGCACAGAGGGCGTCTGTATCTGTCGGCGCGTGAGTTTGAAGGAGAGCGGTTTCTTCTCACCCAGACGACGTACACGCAGCTCGAAAGTCGTGCCGGGTTCACCACGCAAGTTCTTGCTCACCTCTGACACGGGCCAACCCTTGATGTCCTTGCCGTCGATGCTGAGGATAACATCACCGGCACGCACGCCGGCCTCCTGTGCCGGGCAACCCTCGTAGGGTTCTTCGATGGCGGCACGCTCCTCCTGCTTGTACGGACGGATGATGGCTCCGATGCCGGCATAGCGCCCCGTGGTCATGGTGATCAGCTCCTCCTGGTCTTCGCCAGGATAGAAGACGGTGTAGGGGTCTATCTCCGAGAGCATACCGTCAATAGCCCGACGCACACAGGTGTCTGCCGACAGCGTATCGACATAGAAGAGATCCAGCTGACGGTAGATGTCGGCGAATACTTCCAGGTTGCGCGACACGTCGAAGCCCGTCTGTGCCTGGCGCTCCTGCGCAGCAGCCAACAGCGCCATGAAAGACAAAAAAGAAGAAAGGATAATGGAACGATGTTTATTCATAATTCGTAAGATCATTATTTCGTGTTCTTCGTAATAACGTATTTTCGCGATAACGTTATAACGACTCTTTCGATGGTCAATGGCTTCTACTCCCCTCGCCCTTTGGAGAGGGGTCGGGGGTGAGGCTTTTGCGCAGCCGCTCCGGATCCACTTGTGTGCCAATCACCTGTATCACCTCTGCCGCCGTTCGGTTGCCGAAGTCCATGCAGGTGTCGAGCGTCTCGCCGTGAATCCAGCCGTGCAGGAAGCCGGCAGCGAAGAAGTCGCCGGCGGCGGTGGTGTCCACGGTTGTCCGCTCCAAGCCGGGAGCGAAGACAATCCTGTCGCCCGTAGCGCGCGACATACCCATCGCACCTCGCTTGCCCACCTTCACGACGGCAATATCCGTCAACGAAGCCAGCTGACGAAGTGCCGACTCCGGGTCGTTTTGTCCATAGAAGGCAGCAGCCTCCTCCTCGTTGGCAAAGGCGATATCCACGTAGTCGCGGATATATTCGGTGATCATCGCGTGATGGTCCTGCACGATATTCCACGATGCCAGGTCGTAGCTCACTGTGAGCCCCGCCGCCTTCGCCGCCTTGAGGATCTCGCCCAACTGAATGTGGTCCTGGAGCAAGTAGCCCTCGATATGCAGGAGGTCGTAATCCGACAGGTTCACCTCCTTCAGTGCCTCGCCCAGATGGACAGCCGCCCCCAAATGCGTGGCGAAGGTGCGCTCATGGTCTGGGGTGATCAGCGTGTTGGCCGTACCCGTCTGCTCGTCGGTGATGACGGCCAGATGGGTCTCGATGCCTCGGCTGCGCGCCTGCTCGGCAAAGAAGCGACCTGTCTCGTCATCACCCACGGCACCAATGACGCCGGTCACGTCGCCCAGCACAGACATAGCATGGATGGTGTTGGCGGCGCTGCCACCTGTGGCGCGCTCGATAGGCATCCCCACCAGACGCTGGCGCAGGCGCATCAAACCCTTACGGTCCACATGCGTCATTGCGCCCTTGGGCAGGCTCATCTCGTTTAGCAGCTTTTCATCTGGTAAATACACGAGGACATCTACCAAAGCGTTACCAATTCCTATGATTTTTGACATGATTCCGAAAATTTTCTGCAAAAGTATTGCTTATTTTTGAGAAAAGCACTACTTTTGCCCCGCAATTCCGAGAAAAAGGTAAAAAAACTGCTTCAGTAGCTCAGTTGGTTAGAGCACCTGACTGTTAATCAGGGGGTCGTTGGTTCAAGCCCATCCTGGAGCGCCACACTCGGAAAAGCACTGCTTCAGTAGCTCAGTTGGTTAGAGCACCTGACTGTTAATCAGGGGGTCGTTGGTTCAAGCCCATCCTGGAGCGCAGGGCGTTGGTCCGCAATACTCTTCGGAGTTTGCGGACTTTTTTTGAACCGCGGACAACCACAATGCGTGATGTTATATATCAATGACCATCTCCTTGACTTTGACCTGACGGCGGCGTTGGCGCAGCTGTCGGAACAACGGCGCGAGCAGGCGTTGCGCTACCGCTTTGAGCTGGGGCAACGCACCTGTGCGGCTGCCTACTTGCTACTGTGCGAGGCGTTGCGCAAGGTGTATGGCATCGAGGAGAAGCCCGTGTTTGTGTATGGCGAGCACGGAAAGCCGTCCATCGAGGGACACCCGGAGATTCATTTCAACCTGAGCCACTGTCGCGAGGCGGCCATCTGCTGCGTCAGCGACCGCCCTGTAGGGGTGGATGTAGAAACAGTGCGCCCACTCCGCGACGGATTGATGGAATATACGATGAATGACGATGAAATCGCGGAAATACAAAAAGCCGATCATCCCGCATTGGCCTTCACACGCCTATGGACAATGAAGGAGGCGCTGCTGAAGCTGACAGGCGAGGGCATCAACAATCATCTGAAGGAAGTGCTGCGGCGTGATGACGTGGTGTTTGACACCACCGTGGGGCCAGATGCCCGCTATGTCTATACCGTTTGCCGTTACCACTTGGTGTAGAAGACGCGCGGCGTGATGTTGAGCATCAGCCAACCCCAGTGCAAGGTCCTGTTGGCCGACGTGCGCTTCAGGCGCTCCATCGTCTCGGTGCCATGCATGTAGGTGTAGCCAGCGGTCAGCGTACAACATTTCAAGAAAGTATAGGATACCTCGACCTCTACCTGATGTCCGAGAGCCTTATTCATATCACGGATGTCGGCGGTGATGCCCATGAAATGATATTTGGCACCTATATCCAATCCTTTGACGGGACGCACGAAGCCACCGGCATAGGCGTTCTGCAAGCCAGGCGAGAAACCGCCGTAGTAGGTGGTCACGTAGAAGAAGTCCATAGCGCCGTAGAACTTATGGTGGGAACCATAGACTGGGTTGAAGCCGCGTATTTTATCATGACGGACGAGCCCTATTGACCCCGTCGGCGGCACCACAAAGTTCTCATCTCCGCTGAGATAGTCGTAGCCAGCAATGAAGCCATAGGTCGGCTTGGGTGTCGCCTTCGCGCAGATGCTGGCCATCCAGGCATCGATCTCAAGGCCGTGTTCCTCGTGTCCCATCTGCCGATAATAGGAAGCTTCCACCGACCACTTCTTAGGCTCATATTTTACGTAGGCACCCAGCAGCTGCTGCCATTCATTATGCTCCGAGTCCGTATTCTTCTTGCCCGCCTGCATACCTATATTCATAAAGAGGATGGAAGCGCTGAGGGGGAAGGTGGGGACATCGTAGTGGTACCACACCGTCTGCATCAGCTTATAGGGCAGGGCGCCGTCGGAATAGTAGTTACCGCCTTCATCGACCGTCGCTGCGTTCTGGTTGTAGCAGAAGATGGCATGTGCCCTGTGCCCATGCCCCTCGTAGCCCGCCCTCAGGGCATCGTGCGAGAGGCTGGCCACAGACCAGTCATCGGGACCGATGATACGCTCGTCGTCGTAGGACAGCGCGATACGGCCGACCTGAGCAAAGAGACCTTGTTTGGAGTGTACCTTGGCCCAGGCCTCATTGACATTGAAGGAGCCGCGCCCCTCCTGACCCCATACGCCAATATGCTGAAGGTTTACGTTCGCCGCGAGCCACTTGCGTTCATAGCCCAGTATTACGCGCGTGCGTCCTATGATGAAATTCGAGTTCTTGTCGATGGGTGCGCCGCTCTCCTTCGAGAGCCCGCCATAGCGCATCTCACCACGCGTCCGGAACTGGATGTCGCTAGTGAAAAGGTTGACCTTTTCTTTCTCCTTGGCAGGTTCCTCCTCTGTCTCTTGCGCCATCGTACCCAGCGACAGCAACAGCGCGACCGTTAGGGCGAGATGTCGAAGAGAGAGGTTGTAGAAGGTCAGATGGTTCAAAATTTTCATCGTATGAATGTAGTTAAGGTGTGTAACGGATTGACAGCATCGTCAGGTCATCACTCTGCTCGGCACCCTGCACGAAACGGTGTACCGCCTCCGTCATGCCTTCGAGCAGTTGCTGGCAGGTGAGCGCGGGAGAGAGGTGTTCGGTGACGCGATCTATGCCAAAGAGCTTGTGACGCAATTCCTTGGCTTCCGTCAGGCCGTCGGTGTAGAGGAAGAGCGTTGTACCTGGTTCAAGGGTTACCTCCTGCTGTTCATAGTTGAAATCCTCGAAGACGCCCAACGGGATGTTGGATTTTGCGGGCAGGAGTGCCGGGGCAGCGCCCTCATGAAGGAGGAAGGGCTTGTCATGACCCGCATTGCAGTAACGCAGGTGACCTGTGGTGAGATCGAGGATGCCCATGAAGAAGGTGATGAACATGTTCGATTCGTTGCCGTCGCAGGACACGCGGTTGATAGCCTGTACCATCTTCACGGGCTCCCGCTCGCCGGCTGAGGCCATGCGGAAGAGCGAGTGTGTCTGCGCCATCACCATCGCCGACGGGACGCCCTTACCACTCACATCGCCGATGCAGAAAAAGAGCAGCTCGTCGAGGATGAAAAAGTCGAACAGGTCGCCGCCCACTTCCTTTGCAGGCACCAGCGATCCATAGACATCGATGTCGTGGCGTGAGGGGAAGGGCGGGAAGACCTCGGGCAGCATCTGCATTTGTATGTCGCGCGCAATGCGTAGCTCGTTGTCGATGCGCCGCTTCTCCATGTTCACCTCCTGCAAGTGGATGAGGTTGCGGATATAGCGCATAATCAGGAAGCCCAGCACCAGCAGACCCGCCAGCATCAACAAGAACATCTGCAGACGAAGGGTGTCCAGTTTGCCGTACACCTCCTTGTCGTAGCACACCATCGCCACTTGCCAGTGCGGCGAGTGATTCATGTGAAGATAATAGATATAGCCCGTGTCGCCCTTCGTCTCATCATAGAAAGTCACTAGGATGACATCCGACCTAGTGGTGGTCTCGTGCAATAACGTGCTGTCGTTGATGAGTTCCACGATGCGCTGCTGCCGCTCCTTGCTAACAGAGGTAGGGCCTGCTATTAGCTCCCCTTTCTGGGTGAGGAACAACGTGAACGACGAGGGGTAGGCGTGACGGGTATTCAGCGAGTCGCCCAGCCACGCCAGCGAGACATCCAAGGCGCACACAGCCTCCAAGTTCCCATCGGCATCCAGCAAAGGATAAGAGAAGGACGTCAGGGACTGCATACCAGTCTCTGACTCATATTTATACGGATCGCTCCAAATCTTCTCGTGGTGTTTCGCCACCCATTGGTAAGCCGGATGAAGCGTATAGTCGTGACCGTCCTTGCCGCCCAGCTGCTCTACCTTGACGGTATCGCCCACCTCGTAGGCATAGGGCTCGAACAGCCGTCCTTTCTCGGGGTAGAAATCGGGTACGAACGCCAGGCAAGCGCCCACCACATTGTCCTTGACCTGTACCATGTGTTGGACGACGCCAAACATGGAATCGGGTTGATGCAGATTGCGCTCAAGATTCCATAACTGATCCTTCAGCAACTGCTCGGCGGAGTTCATCGTCTGGCGAAGCGTGAGGGTCTTGACACCCAACTCCGTCACGGCGTGACGCTCCATCTCATCCTCTAACAGGTTATGGGTGTTATAGTATTGAATCGCAGAGATTACCTCCAACACCACTACCATCAGCACGAAGAAAGCAATCCTGCGCCAATACTCCCGCGACCCCAGCAGTTGTCGCAGTTCTTTTTCCTGTTTTCCTAATTTCATGCTGCAAAACTACAAATATTTGGCCATATCCAAACAATTATTTAGTGAAGAAGTGTTATTTTTGTGTTTTTCGGAGTTATTCGCGCCACTAAGTCGCGGATTTTGCCTACCTTTGTCGCGAAAAAAGCAACTCTAAACTCTCAACACTTAATTTTCAATTTTCAATTCTCAATTTTCAATTATAATGTCCCCTCTCGTTTCCATCATCATGGGCAGCACCAGTGACCTGCCAGTCATGGAGAAAGCTGCCCAGTTCCTCAACGACATGGAAGTGCCGTTTGAGATGAACGCCCTCTCAGCCCACCGCACGCCTGCCGAAGTAGAACGCTTCGCCAGCGAGGCTGAAGGTCGCGGCCTGAAGGTCATCATCGCCGCCGCCGGCATGGCGGCAGCACTGCCCGGTGTCATCGCGGCACAGACGACATTGCCCGTCATCGGCGTGCCCATCAAGGGGATGTTGGACGGTCTCGATGCCCTCCTCTCCATCGTGCAAATGCCCCCGGGCATCCCAGTGGCCACGATGGGCGTGAATGGCGCGCAGAACGCAGCCGTGCTAGCCTGCGAGATGCTGGCACTCACCGACGAAGCCCTCGCCGCACGCATGCGCGACTACAAGAAAGGTCTCGCACAGAAGATTGTAAAGGCAAACGCAGAGCTTGCCGAGGTCAAGTATAAATTTAAGGTTTAAAGTTTAAGGTGAAAAGAAGAAATACCCATGAAGTGCGTGTCGGCAACATCGGCATCGGCGGCAGCAACCCTGTCCGCGTGCAGTCGATGTGCACGACGAGCACGATGGACACCGACGGCTGCGTAGAGCAGATCCTGAAGATTGCAGCCGCTGGCGGTGAGCTGGTGCGCCTGACCGCCCAGGGTGTTCGCGAGGCTGAGAATATGAAAGTGATTCGCGAACGCGTACGGGCTGCAGGCTGCGACGTGCCCCTCGTGGCCGATGTGCATTTCAACCCTGCTGTGGCTGATGTGGCAGCGCGCTACTGCGAGAAGGTGCGCATCAACCCCGGCAACTACGTAGATGCTGCACGCCAGTTCAAGAAGCTGGAATATACCGACGAGGAGTATGCCGCTGAACTGCAGAAGATAGAGGACCGCCTCGTGCCCTTCCTCAACATCTGCCGCGAGCATGGCACAGCTGTGCGCATCGGCGTGAACCACGGCTCACTCTCAGACCGCATCATGTCGCGCTATGGCGACACGCCCGCCGGCATCGTGGAGAGCTGCATGGAGTTCCTGCGCGTCTGCATGAAGGAACAGTTCCTGAATGTGGTGGTGTCCATCAAAGCCTCCAACACGGTGGTGATGGTGGAGAGCGTGCGCCTCTTGTGTCAGGCGATGGATGCCGAAGGGATGACCTTCCCCCTGCACCTCGGCGTCACCGAGGCTGGCGAGGGTGAGGACGGACGCCTGAAGAGCGCCGTTGGCATCGGAGCACTGCTCATCGATGGCATCGGCGACACGATTCGCGTGTCGCTCAGCGAGCCGCCCGAGAATGAGATTCCCGTGGCCTACGCGCTATTGCAAGCGGCCCGCCTGCGCTTCACTAAGACGGAGTATATCTCCTGCCCCGGCTGCGGTCGCACCCTCTACGACCTGCCTGCCACCATCCAGCGCATCAAGGCAGCCACCAACCATCTTACGGGTCTGAAGATCGCTATCATGGGTTGCATCGTCAATGGTCCCGGCGAGATGGCCGATGCTGACTACGGCTATGTTGGCGCCGCCCGCGGCAAAGTCAGCCTCTATCGCGGCAAGGAGTGTGTGGAAAAGAATATCCCGGAGGAAGAGGCCGTAGAAAGGCTGCTGGAGATTATCCACGCCGATGGGCGATGTTGACGGCTTATAAGCCCATTAGCCCTATAAGGCCCATTAGCCCCATAAGTCCAATAAATCTTATTAAAAACCCCATACAACGATGAACCAACCCTTACTAATATATAATACGCTGAGCAGAACTAAGGTTTTGTTCAAGCCTGTTGTGGAAGGCCGCGTGGGCATGTACGTCTGCGGCCCCACGGTCTATGGCGACGCCCATCTGGGTCACGCCCGTCCGGCCATCACCTTCGACCTTCTGTTCCGCTACCTGCAGCACATCGGCTACAAGGTGCGCTATGTCCGCAACATCACGGATGTGGGCCACTTGGAGCACGATGCCGACGAGGGCGAGGACAAGATTGCCAAGAAGGCACGTCTGGAGGAGCTGGAGCCCATGGAGGTGGCGCAGTACTACACGAACCGCTTCCACGATGCCATGAAAGCCCTCAACTGCCTGCCGCCATCGATAGAGCCTCACGCCACCGGACATATCATTGAGCAAATCCAGTTGGTCAAAGAAATCTTGGACAATGGCTTCGCCTACGAGAGCAAGGGTAGCGTCTATTTCGACGTAGAGAAATACAACGCAAAGTATAAGTATGGAAAACTCAGTGGCCGCAACCTCACCGATGTCATCAATAACAGCCGCGAGCTGGACGGCCAAAGCGAGAAGCACAACCAAGTAGATTTCGCCCTCTGGAAATGTGCACAGCCAGAGCATATCATGCGCTGGCCTTCGCCCTGGAGCGACGGCTTCCCCGGCTGGCACTGCGAGTGCACGGCAATGGGTCGCAAGTACTTAGGCAGTCACTTTGACATCCACGGCGGTGGCATGGATCTCGTGTTCCCCCACCACGAATGTGAGATTGCGCAGGCCGTAGCCAGCCAAGGCTCCGATATGGTCAACTATTGGATGCACTGCAATATGGTCACCATCGGCGGCCAGAAGATGGGCAAGTCATTGGGCAACTTCATCACGCTCAACGAGTTCTTCACGGGCAGCCATGAGAAGCTCTCGCAGGCCTACTCACCCATGACCATCCGCTTCTTCATCCTGCAAGCCCACTACCGCAGCACCGTTGATTTCTCCAACGAGGCGCTGCAGGCTGCCGAGAAGGGACTGCAACGCCTGATGGGTGCCATCGCCGACCTCAAGCGCATCACCCCCGCCGCTGAGAGCGATGCCGAGACACACAAGGTCGTCAGCGAGCTGCGTCAGAAGTGCTATGACGCCATGAACGACGACCTCGCCTCCCCCACCGTCATCAGCCACCTCTTCGAAGCCTGCTCTACCATCAATCGTGTTCTTGACCACAAAGGCACCATCAGCGCTGCCGACTTCGAGGAGCTCGCAGCCACCATGCACCTCTTCGCTGAGGACATCCTCGGCTTGTCAACAGTCAACGCTCAACTTTCATCATCCGGCGGCAACGCGGCCCGCGAGGAAGCCTTCGGCCATGTCGTGGACATGCTTCTGGAGCAGCGCGCCATCGCCAAAGCCAACAAGGACTGGGCCACGAGCGACAAGATTCGCGACTCTCTCGCTGCTTTCGGCTTTGAGGTAAAAGACACCAAGGACGGTGCCACCTGGACCCTAAATAAATGATATACATGAACTAATGGGGCCGCCTGGTATTCTGGGCGGCCTTTTTTTATTCTCTTGACATAAAGCAAATAATAGTGTTAAAAATACACATAAAATGTCAATACTCATCGCTATGTCGCTAAAAACCACTACTTTTGCACCGACTTACCGGACATCCCCCTTCTTTTAGAGGGTTTTCACGATGCAAAAAAAGGTTATGAAGAAGTTCATTATCATCTTATTATGCCTCAGTAGCGTGGGATTCGCAAAGAGTCCCCTGCGCCATCGTGTCGTAGCTACACAGCCCGATGACATCGTCCTCGATGCCTCGTCGCAGCATATCATGAAAGAGATGCAGAAGACCGCACCGCTTTCTGAAACCTTGATGGCTACCCATAATTTTGCCAACAAAATCACTTCAGCCATCGCCAACGACCTCATCTCCACGGCCAAGAACCAAATCGGTGCGCGCTATAGCCGCGGCAGTGTCGGCCCCAAGGCCTTCGACTGCTCTGGCTTCACCAGCTATGTCTTCAAGCACTTGGGCATTACCCTGAAGCGCTCCTCGCAAGAGCAGCACACCCAGGGCGAAGCCATCCAGAGCATCAGCGACCTCATGCCCGGCGACCTCGTTTTCTTCGGTCGCGGCGGTAAGGCTGTCAACCATGTTGGTATTGTCACCCACGTGAATGCCGAGGAAGGCACCTTCAACTTCATCCACGCCAGCACCTCACGCGGCGTCCGCATCGACTCCTCATCCGACGGCTACTGGACACGCCGCTACACCGGCGCCCGCCGCATCATCGGTATCGACTGATTGCAGCCACAGAAACAGACTACCAATTGGCAACATTTATAGCACCCCGCCGCTCGATGTAGCAGCGGGGTGTATGCTAATCATCAAATAATTTCACTTTTTCATGAAAAAGTTTGGTGGAGGATGGAAAATGCGGTACTTTTGCGAAGCGTTATTCTACAATGAGGGCGCAGCCACTTTATGAAACGAATACAATGCTTGGCGGTCGCACTGCTGGCCGCGCTGACAACGATGGCACAAACTGCAACTCCCGTGGTGCCGCAAGCCACCACGAAGAAGAGCTTCACGCTCGATGACCTCATGCCGGGCGGCTCCACCTTCTGGAACCTCCAACCCAAGTACATGTTCACCACCTGGTGGGGCGAAAAAGCCATAGAACTGACCGTGGACGAGGCGAAGGCCATAAGGAGTTTAAAGTTGAAGGTTGAAAGTTTAAAGCTGTTCACGGTGGATGAGTTGAATGGCATTCTGGGGGAGAAGATGGTGCACTCGTGCACGAACCTCACATTCCCCTACGCCGAACAGCCCGTTGTAAAGGTGCAGACACCCAAGGAGATCATCCTCATCGACTTCGAGAAGAAGGAAGTCGTGTGGCGCGGCCCTATTCAGGAAGGTGCCACAGGGCTGGTTTGGAACAAGGAGAGCCGCGCGATGGCCTACTGCATCGGCTCGAATGTCTTCGTGCAGACGGCCGACGGCCAGCGCACGCAGCTCACGACGGACGGCGCCGATGACATCGTCTATGGCCACAGCGTCAGCCGCGAGGAATTTGGCATTTCCAGCGGCTTGTTCTGGAGCCCCGACGGTCAGCGCCTGGCGTTCTACAAGAAGAACCAGAGCCGCATCCCCAGCTACCCGCAGGTGGATATCACCCAACGCATCGCCACCACCTATGTTGATAAGTACCCGATGGCGGGCGAGGAGTCCGAGGATGTCAGCGTGGCTGTCTTCGACGTGCCCACGGGCAAGACCGTGTGGCTGCAAAACCCGAAGCCCCAGACCGATTACATGACCAACCTCTCGTGGGCTCCCGATGGCCAGAAGCTGTATGTCTTCGAGCTCAACCGCGACCAGGACTTCATGCAGCTCTTCGGCTATGACGCCGCCACCGGTGCGAAAGAGGCAGAGCCCCTCATCGAGGAGAAGCACCCGAAGTACGTGGAGCCCCTGCACACCCTGACATTCCTGCCATGGGATGCCACCAAGGCCGTGATGCAAAGCAGCCGCGACAACTGGAACCACCTCTATCTCATCAACCTTTGCAAGAAGACATACCCCGAATGGCGCGAGGCAGCGGGCGGCGGCACCACCTGCGACCATATCGCCGTGACGCTGCTGACACCCGGCGACTTCACTGTGCGTGACTTCCTGGGCTTCAACCAAAAGGAGAAAACAGCACTTTTCATCGGTAATGTCACCCATCCCCTGCACCATACGATTCACAAGGTGGAGATTAAAGATAAAGGATTAAAGATTAAAGATAGCCAAGCGCTTCCAACCCTCCTCTCAGCGGGTGAAGGGGTGCATAGCGCTACGCTGAGTGTCTCGGGCGCACAGCTTATTGACACCTATTCATCGCCTACAGTAACGCGTCGCGTGGAACTCACGGACACCAAGAGCGGCAAGAGTGTGAACCTCCTCACGGCTGAAGACCCGTGGAAGGACTACAACGTACCTGAGATCACCGGCGGCAGCATCAAGGCCGCCGACGGCGTGACCGACCTCTACTACCGCCTCATCAAACCCGTCGATTTCGACCCCACAAAGAAATATCCCACTGTCGTCTATGTCTATGGCGGTCCCCACGCCCACAACGTGCAAGCCTCACGCGGCTACTACTTCCGTGGCTGGGAGATCTACATGGCACAGAAAGGCTATGTCATCTTCGTCCTTGACAACCGGGGCTCGCAGTACCGCGGCCTGCGGTTCGAGCAAGCCACCTTCCGCCACCTGGGCGAGGAGGAGATGAAGGACCAGCTCTGCGGCGTGGAGTTCCTGAAGAGCCTGCCCTACGTGGATGCTGACCGCATGGGCATCCACGGTTGGAGCTTCGGCGGCTTCATGACCACGAACCTGATGTGCACCTATCCCGATGTCTTCAAGGTCGGCGTCGCCGGCGGTCCCGTGGTGGATTGGAAGTACTATGAGGTGATGTATGGCGAGCGCTATATGGACACCCCCGAGCAGAACCCCGAGGGCTATGCCGCCTGCAGCCTCCTGCCCAAGGCCAAGAACCTGAAAGGCCGCCTGCAGATCATCCTGGGTTACAACGACCCAACCTGTGTGCCGCAGCACACCCTCTCCTTCATCCGCGCCAGCATCGATGCCGGCACGCAACCCGACCTCTTCCTCTACCCGGGCGACGGCCATAACATGTTCGGCACCGACCAGGTACACCTCCACGAACGCATCACCCGCTATTTCGAAGACTACTTGAAGTAGTTGAGAGTTGACTGTTGAAAATTGACAGTTGAAAAATCATCATTCATAAATCATCAATCCACAAATATGAACCTCCTTTTGTTGGGCAGTGGCGGGCGAGAGCACGCGCTGGCATGGAAAATGGCACAGTCGCCAAAGATTGAGAAACTTTACATCGCGCCGGGTAACGCGGGCACGGCAGGCATCGCGCTGGCCCAGGGTGGCCAATCCGAGAACGTAGGCTTGAAAGCCGATGACTTCGAGGGTATCAAGCGCTTCGTGCTCGAACACGATATTAATATGGTGGTCGTGGGGCCCGAAGACCCGTTGGTGAAGGGCATCTACGACTTCTTCCGCGACGACGCCCAGCTGAAGGGCATCCCCGTCATCGGTCCCTCGAAGGCTGGTGCCCAGCTGGAAGGCTCCAAGGACTTCGCCAAGGGTTTCATGCAGCGCCACGGCATCCCCACCGCCGCCTATCAGACCTTCGACGGCACGCAGGTGGAAGCGGGCTGTGCGTTCCTCGAGACCTTACAGCCGCCATACGTGCTGAAGGCCGACGGCCTCTGTGCCGGTAAGGGTGTGCTCATCCTGCCCACGCTGGAGGAGGCGCAGAAGGAACTACGCGAGATGCTGGGCGGTATGTTTGGTCAGGCCTCCGCGCGCGTAGTCATCGAGGAGTTCCTGAGCGGCATCGAGTGTTCCGTCTTCGTGCTCACCGACGGCCATAACTATAAGATCCTCCCCGAGGCCAAGGACTACAAGCGCATCGGCGAGGGCGACACGGGTTTGAATACTGGTGGAATGGGCTCTGTTTCTCCTGTACCCTTTGCCGACAAGGCATGGATGAAAAAGGTGGAAGACCGCATCATTCGTCCTACGGTAGAAGGGTTGGCAGCCGAAGGTCTGGACTACAAAGGCTTCATTTTCTTCGGCCTTATCAACTGTGGCGGCGAGCCGAAGGTCATCGAATATAACTGCCGCATGGGCGACCCCGAGACCGAGACGGTGATGCTTCGCATCAAGAGCGACCTGGTAGATCTGTTAGAGGGTGTTGCCGAAGGCAACATCGCCAGCCGTTCCATTGAATTTGATGAGCGCTCTGCCGTCTGCGTGATGCTAGTCAGCGGCGGCTACCCAGGGCATTATGAGAAGGGGAAGGTCATCTCGTTTAACGATGAGCGTTTAACGTTGAACGAAGATTCGGTGGTCTTCCATGCTGGCACAGGGGTCAACGCCGATGGGCAGCTGGTGACTGCCGGCGGTCGCGTCATCGCCGTCTCCAGCTATGGCAAGGACAAGGCTGAGGCGCTGGCCCGCAGCTTTGCCGGCGCTCAGCAGATTTCCTTCGAAGGCAAATACTTCCGCAGGGACATAGGAGCAGACTTGTGAAGAGGCGGTTGCAAAATAGGATTGCGGAGAGCTCGGCAACATTGCCCGTGGGGTTCATCGTCATGACGCTATTGTGGTGGTGGCCTCAACATGGGGATCTGTGGCCGCAGCTGGGCGGGTGGCTGACATGCATCGTCACCACCTACTTCCTGCTGGAGGCCAATGCAAAATACGGCATTCTGCGCATTCGCTCACAGATGATGTCGACGCTGTACCTGCTCCTCATGGCAGCTTGCGCTTTCCTGCATCCTATAAGCACGGGGCTCCTCTGCCAGCTATGCCTCGTCGTCGCCTTATACTGCCTGCTGCACACCTATAGGAATTCGCATGCGGAGCCGCACACCTTTCACGCAGCCCTTGCCATCTCCATCGGGAGTCTGTTCTGGGCACCCTTCCTGTGGCTGATGCCCGTCATGCTGTGGTGCCAGGCAGGCTATCTGCGCGCCCTCAACCTGCATAACCTTGGCGCTGCCGTCTGCGGCTTTCTCTCTCCTTATATCGCCTGGACGACAGCGCTCACGGCACAGATGTACTATGCCTTCTTCACGACGTCCGTAGCGGAGCAGCTGCCAGCCATCGACTATTTCCAGCCGCTCTTCCATCACGCCCAGGAGATGGTGGCTCCCTTCCACGGACCCATCACCACCTTCTCCCCGGCCCTGCGCGACAGCCTCCTGCGCCATCCTGCCGAAAGTGCCGCTTTCATCGTGATAGGACTGATAGGGCTGACGGGCTTCATACACTATCTGCGCAAGAACTACGATGACAAAATACAGGTGCGCATGTACCACTACTGCTACATGACCCTGCAAGTCATCGTGGCCATCTGGATCTTCCTACAGCCGCAGTACTACTATCAACTTTTTCCCCTTTTCATCGCGGCAACAGTGCCCGCAGCAGCCCATTTCATCGCATTAACGCACACGTGGATGACGAATGCGTGGGTGCTGTTTTTGAGCATCTTAATGATTGCCGTCGCAATGATTAATACGGTTTAAGGTTTAAAGTTTAAGGAAATGTCTGCAGTACTCGCTATACTCGAATCTTGGGGCTACTGGGGAATGCTTGTCGCCGCATTCGTGGCGGGCAGTGTGTTCCCGCTCAGCAGCGAAGTGGTGCTGACGGCGCTCATGCTGGCAGGCCTCGATCCATGGCAGCTGTTCATCGCGGCCAGCATCGGCAATATCGGCGGCTCCATGTTCAACTACGGCATCGGCACGCTCGGCAAGATGGAATGGATAGAGCGGTATCTCCACGTGGAGCGCGAGAAGATGCAGCGGGCGCAGCAATGGATACAGCGCTATGGCGTTTGGATGGGACTCTTCTGCTCGCTGCCCTTCATCGGCAGCGTCATCGCCGTCACCCTCGGTTTCATGCGCGCCAACCCGTGGCTGTCTTTCCTCACCATCACCGTAGGAAAGGTCGTCCGCTACGCCGTTCTCATTTTCGTACTGGAACAATTTTAATTGTAAACAGCGTTAAACAACAGGTGTTTTTTGGCCGTTCCGCAGAAATTATCTACTTTTGCGCCGCATTATACACTTTTTGTCTATGAAACATTTCCGTCTTGTCGATAATCTGTTGGGGTGGTTGGCATTTGCCATCGCCGCTTTCACATATTGCTCGACGGTGGAGCCCACGGCCTCGTTCTGGGACTGCCCCGAGTTCATCACCACGGCTTATAAGCTGGAAGTAGGTCACCCGCCAGGGGCACCGTTCTTCATGCTCACTGGCAACCTGTTCACGCAGCTGACCAGCGACCCCGGGAAGGTAGCGCTGATGGTGAATATCATGAACGCGCTGCTGAGTGCGCTGTGCATCATGTTTCTCTATTGGACCATCTCGCACCTGGCGCGCAAGCTCATCTGCAAGGACGGCTGGGTGCAGACGCTGCCGCAGCTCATCACCGTAGAAACCGCCGCCATGACAGGCGCGCTGGCCTACTGCTGGAGCGACACCTTCTGGTACTCAGCTGTCGAAGGCGAGGTCTATGCCTACAGCTCGCTGTTCACCGCCCTGGTGTTCTGGCTGATGCTGAAGTGGGAGGACAACGCCGACAAGCCGCATAGCGACCGCTGGCTCGTGCTCATCGCCTATCTCACGGGTCTCAGCATCGGCGTGCACCTGCTGAACCTGCTATGTCTGCCCGCGCTCGTTCTTATCTATTATTATAAACGCAGCCAGAATGCCACCCTCAAAGGTAGCATCTATGCCCTCATCGGGAGCTTCGTGCTCGTGGCCGCCGTGCTCTACGGCATCGTTCCGGGCATCGTGAAGGTGGGCGGATGGTTTGAGCTGCTCTTTGTCAACACGCTGTCGCTGCCCTTCAACAGCGGACTCATCACCTATATTATTGTGCTGGTGGGCATCGTCCTCTGGGCTATCTACGAGACGGTGCAGGAGAAGAGCCGCATGCGTATGAATATCTCGTACCTCCTCTCCGTAGCCATGCTGGGCATACCGTTCTATGGCTATGGCTGGACGAGCATCGCCATCGGTGCCGTCGTGCTGGCAGCCCTCTACGGACTCCTCGTATGGCAGCGCGAAAGCAAGCAGCTCGTGTCGGCACGCCTCATGAACACCTCGCTGCTGTGCATGCTGATGATCATGATTGGCTACTCATCATATGCCGTCATCGTCATCCGCTCCACCGCCAACACACCGATGGACCAGAACTCACCCGAGGACATCTTCACGCTGGGGCAATACCTGAACCGCGAGCAATATGGCTCACGACCGCTGTTCTACGGCCAGGCCTACACCTCGCAGGTGGCACTGAAGACCGAGGGCGGCTACTGCATCCCCGTCTCCAAGGAGGGCGCGCCCGTATATCAACGCAAGGAAAAAGCGAGCCCCGACGAACCCGACCGCTATGAGATCCAGCGCTACGACGTGGAATATGTCTATGCGCAGAATATGTTCTTCCCCCGCATGTACAGCGACCGCCACACCGAGGCCTACGAGTCGTGGATGGGCGGTGTCAAGGGTACGCAGATACCATTCGACCGCTGCGGCGAACCCATCATGGTGAAGATGCCGTCGCAGCTGGAGAACATCCGCTTCTTCCTCTCCTATCAGGTGAACTTCATGTACTGGCGCTACTTCATGTGGAACTTCGCAGGTCGCCAGAACGATATCCAAGGCAATGGCGAACTGGAGCACGGCAACTGGCTCTCCGGCTTCTCCGCACTGGACAACGGCCGCCTGGGCAATCAGGAGTTGCTGCCCACGGACCTCAAGGAGAACAAGGGTCACAATGTCTTCTACTGCCTGCCCCTCCTCTTGGGTCTGCTGGGACTGTGCTGGCAGGCATGGAAGGAGAGAGATGGCGCGCCCGTCGGCATCCAGCAGTTCTGGGTGGTGTTCTTCCTGTTCTTCATGACAGGTCTGGCGATTGTTGTCTATCTCAACCAGACGCCCATGCAGCCGCGTGAGCGCGACTACGCCTACGCTGGCTCGTTCTACGCCTTCGCCATCTGGATTGGCTTGGGTGCTGCCGCCATCGCCGACCTGATCGATACCAAGTTGAATGTCAAGTTGAAGGTGGGTGCGCTGGTATCTCTGCTCGCGCTGCTCATCC
Source organism: uncultured Prevotellaceae bacterium (assembly GCA_946415705.1). Lineage (GTDB taxonomy): Bacteria > Bacteroidota > Bacteroidia > Bacteroidales > Bacteroidaceae > Physcousia. Next base: position 60,708 of record CAMKTN010000005.1, on the reverse strand, counting down.
CCCTACAGATGGTGTCGCAGACATGGGACGACCACGACCGCAGCGGGCGCTACACCTGCCGCGACTTTGGCCAGAACTACCTGATGACGCTGCCCGACAAGGGCTTCCCCATCATCTTCACCAACGGCGACAACGACACCTTCCCCCTGTGGTACAACCAGGAGACCGAGGGCGTGCGCACCGATGCCCGCGTCTGCAACCTCTCCTATCTGCAGACCGACTGGTACATCGACCAGATGAAGCGCCCCGCCTACGACTCGCCCAGCGTGCCCATCACCTGGAAGCGTATTGAGTATGTCGCCGGCACGCGCGAGGGCATCCGCGTCAGCCCGGGAACCCTGGAACAGGCCATCAACTACTACAAGGAAGACCCCGTCACGATGCACCAGTTGCTGGGCGAGAACCCCTATGAGCTATCGACCATCATCGACAAGTGGATTCTCAACCCCAACCCCGACATGCAGATCTTCCCCACCGACAGCCTCGTCATCACCATCGACAAGGAAGCCGTGAAGCGCTCGGGTATGATGATTGCCGGCGACAGTATCCCCGACGTCATGCACATCTCGCTGAAGGGCAAGCGCGCCGTCTATAAGAGCGAGATGATGATGTACGAGATGCTCGCCCGCTGCAACTGGGAGCGCCCGCTCTACGTGGCGATGACCGTGGGCTCCGAGAACTACGGCAACCTCGGCAACAACTTCGTGCAGGAAGGTCTCGCCAACCGCATCACACCCTTCAACACCAAGGCCAGCGGACGGCGCGTAGATACCGAGAAGATGTACGACAATGTCATGAACCGCTTCAAGTTCGGCGGCATCGATAACCCCGACATCTACCTCGACGAGACTGTCACACGCATGTGCCTCACCCACCGACGCATCTTCTCGCAGCTCGCCAACGAGCTCCTCAAGGAAAACAAAACCGAGAAGGCACAGAAGGTGCTGGAGCGCGCCGAGCAGGCCATCCCCGAGACCACCGTGCCACACAACTACCAGGGCGGCTCACTGGAGCTGGCACGCACCTGGCTCGCGCTGGGCAAGAAGCAGGAGGCGGCACACATCGCAGATGCCGTGGCCAAGAACGCATCAGAATACTGCAACTGGTACGTCAACCTCAGCGACCATCGCCTGAAGGTCAGCCAGGAGGAGTGCCTCTACTACCTCTACCAACTCAACGATGCCCTGCGCATCCTCGATGACGCTGACCCCAAGAAGAGCGAGACCTACGACGCACAGCTGCAACACTATAGTAACCTCCTACAGGGACGCGTCAGTCTATAATGATTATTGAACAACCTGCCCGCTTCCTGCGGTGGCTCTATCCAGAGGCCATCTGGCGCATGGACCCGACCGTCAAGGCTGTCTATCTCACCTTCGACGACGGGCCCATCCCCGAGGCTACGCCTTTCGTGCTCGACACCCTCAAGCGCTACGGCATCAAGGCCACGTTCTTCGTCGTGGGCGACAATGTTCATAAACACCCCGAACTCTTCCAGCGCATCATCAGCGAAGGACACCGCGTCGGCAACCACACCTACAACCACATCGGCGGTTTCCGCTGGCTGTCTCGCAACTACCTGCGCAACACCAAGAAAGCACAAGAGGAAATTGAGCAATGGGCATCCATTGCTCAATTTCCTCCTCTTTTCCGTCCGCCTCACGGGTGGATGCGACCGCTGCAGTATCAGGTCATTAGGCGTAAGAAATACCGAATCATCATGTGGGATCTCGTGACACGCGACTACAGCAAACGCCTCAACGCCGATGAAGTGCTGGAAAACGTGAAACGCTACGCCCGCAACGGCTCCATCATCACCTTCCACGACTCCCTGCGCAGCATCGACAAGCTACACAAGATACTGCCCGCAGCCATCGAGTGGCTGCAGGAGCAAGGTTACGAATTCCGAATCTTCGACTAAAGAACAGGAACTTAGGCGACAGTACCGTTCTCCTTGTGATACTCCTCTATGAGCGGCAGCAGTGAACGGAGCGCTGGGGGCACAGCGTGGTTGCTGTCAAGGCGCTCAACCTCTGCCAGATAGCGGAATGCATGGTTACGGTCACCCAGACCGAGGTAGCCAAGGGCGAGCATGAGGTTGCAGTGGATGGTGTTGCGCTCCTGCAAATCGCCGTCCCACACGAGGAGGTCTGGCAGCGAGACTGCAAAGTAATCCATCACCACCTTATCGAAGAGATGCTGCTTGCCGTAGTTGAGCAGCTTGTAGCACAAGCCATTGGCCTTGCCTTCGTCGCCCAGCTTGCGGTAGGCCAACGCAGCGTAGAAAATCTTGTCGGGCTTTGCATCATTGTAGTACATCGCGGCGGCAGGCTCCGTAGGTCCTACCGTAGCCTGCTCGTAGCAGCGGCGAGCCTCCTCATGATTTCCCTTCATCTCATGGGCAAGACCTAACAGGTAGTAGAAGTCATTCTCCTGGGCGCCATAGAGCTTGCCCTCGCCAAGATGGTGAGGATATGTCAAGCACTCGCCTAACAGCTTGATGGCCTTATCTATAGACTCCTGACTGGCGAGACACGCCTTGGCCAGCTCCACGCGACAGATCTGGTACTGCGTCGGCACCTTTCCCTCGCCCCCTTCCCACGGGTGGAACTGGTGGGCATCCAGCTTCCGCATGGCCTCCTCGTAGCGCCCCACCTGATTGAGGAGCGTAATCTCCTCAAGAACGAGATCATCGCGCCGCGCAATGAGCGCAGGGTACTGCTGCAGGAAGGCGAGGCGCTCGGCATGAGAATGCTGCAGTCGTTTATAGAGCTGATCTAATTCCATCAGCACGCGCTCGTCGTTCTCATCGAGGTGGAAAGCCCGCTCCATATACGTTACGGCCTCCTCCGCACGCCCCTGCTTGTTGAAGCGCGCCAGCGCCAGGTTGCGCCAGACGGTGGGGAACTGGGAATCTAACTGAGCAGATAACTCCCAATTCTCGATGGCAAGGTCATACTGTCGCTTGTCGTAGTAGAGGCAACCGAGGTAGTAGGGTGCCTTGGCACCCTTCGGATTCTTTTCCTTTGCAGCTTCCAAAGCGATGACATCCTCCGCACGGTTGGGGAAGCAACAGGTGGAAACTGCGTCTTCAGCGAGCTTCAAGTTGGGAGTCATCTCGCCCTTTAGAGAGGGGTTGGGGGTGAGACCCGCCATATAATAATAGGTCATAGGCGTGACAGCCTTCACACGAATGGCCAACTGCCAAATCGCGGCAGCTTCGTCATGAAGCCCTGCGGCAGCATAGTCAAGTGCCACCTCGTCATAGTTTTTAGCCAGGCCCTGTAACAACTCCTGCATCTCCCTGAGCACAGCCTCATCGCCGGTGAGCAGGTAGAGCTCATAGCGGCAGCCGTAGTTGAAGAGGTCTGTCTTCAAGGCAGCCTTACAGAGTGCCAAAGCCTCATCCTTACGCCCCGTCTGTCGCAGCACAGCAGCCCTCAGCGCCAAAGCTTTCTGGTTGTGCGCGTTGTTATCCAGGCAACGTTCCAGCTCGTCCAGCGCATCTTCGAAGCGACGCTGTGCCACAGAAATCTTTGCCGCCTCGAAATAGCCGGCATCAGCCCATGCCTTGCTCCACGTAGCCTTCCAGAACAACTCGTAAGCCTCACCAGCCTTGTCCTGGTACTTCAGTGCGAGAGCCAGGTTATAGATGGGCTCGCTGTCGTAGGGATTGGGGTTGCGCTTGGTGATCAGTTTCACCGCCTTACGCAGATACCCTTCAGCACGGGCGAAGCGGCATTTACGGATATACCACAGTCCCATCGCGTTGAGACAACGTACATCGTTCGGGTCACGGCGCAGCGCCTCCTCATAGAAGTCGAGCGGCGACCAGGTGGCGTGGCGGTACTGCTCCAGATGCTGCCCCGTGAGGAACAGCTGCTCGTTGGTCTTCACCAGCTCCGGCGCCACAGCTGCCTCGGCACTGTCGGGAATGGGGCGCACCTCATCGCTCTCGGCGTGCCAGCTCAGTACGGTACGCTCACCATAAACGAACAATTTCACCGCCTCAAAAGTCAGCTCATTGAACTTGGCGCTTTTCACATCTACCGTTTCCGTGAGCACCGTCTCGGGTGAGAGTGTGAGCTCCTTCTTATAATAGATTTCACCGTTGTCATGGCGCAAAACCAACGTGACCTCCTGCTTGCTCGTTGCAAAGACCTTGAACTCCACGAGCTGACCGCTCCCCTCTTTCTTCGGAGAGGAGTCGGGGATGAGGCTCTTGATATTAAAGATGAGATCCTTGCTCGCCTCCTTGACCACTCCCAGCTCACGATAGGGCATGAAATACTGCGTGAAGCGCTTCTCCTCATACGGCATCAGCCATGTGAAGTCGGGCTGATTCTCAGTATATACGCCTGCCATCAGCTCGATGTAAGGACGGAAACCTTTGCGCTCTACATGCCACCGCTGTGCCTCCTCGGGCGTCACCTCATCCGTCAGACATCTGTCCCATGCCCGACCGAAATCGCCATTACCCCACGTCCACTGCTTCTTGCCGGGCGAATAATGGTGAGAGGCCACATGGAGCATACCTGCCTGCGTGTCGTTTTCATAGCCGCCCTCAAAGTTGAAGCGTGAGTTGACACCCATATACGAGGTGGGTACATAGATGTTCTTGTAGTTGGAGATATCCACGCCCGCCGAGTAGTCCATCTTATAATAAGTTCCCGTGGCGATAGGGAAACTGCTGACAGCACGCTTGCCGTGGTCGAAGACCGCGTTGATATCAGGAGGGAAGACACTCTGATAGGCATCGTTCACCTCTACGGCAGGATTGGCCCACCAGAGGAACGTCTGCGGGATGTCAGTGCGGTTGTAGAGCACCCCCTTTATCTCCAGAAAGGCGCAGCCTGGTCTCAAAGTGAAACCCGCCATACCCTTCTGGTGAAACATCTTCTCCATCTCCGAGCACCACACCGTCACGCTGCCGTCGGCATTCTCCTCAATGATATGGTCCGCTGGCATATAAGTTGTCGGACGATGGTGCTGCGGCCAGTTGAACTCTATACCGCCGCTAATCCACGGCCCTGCCAAACCCACAAGCGCTGGCTTGATGACATGGTTGTAGTACACGAAATGGCGCTCCTTGATCTTGTCGTAAGCCATCTGCACACGGCCGCCCAACTCGGGAAGAATCATCACCTTGATATATTCGTTCTCCAGCCACACGGCCAGATAGTCGTGATCCACCTTCTCATCGGAAATCGTCTCGATAACAGGATATGGATACACCACGCCACTGGAGCCCTGATAGACTCGCTTCTCCAAAAACATCGGGTTCTTCTCGGGCCGTCCTACCTCATAGGTAGGAATCGTGACCATCTCACGCCAAGCTTTGACCATGTTTAATCTCTTTATCTTATTTTATGATGTTTCTTTCAATCTTCTAATCTTCATTCTCTCCCACCAATTCCTTCTCCAACTCCTCCAGGCTCTTGCCCTTCGTCTCTGGGCAGTTGCGGAACAGGAACAGGAACGCGAAAGTGCAGATGGCGGCATAAATCCAGAAGGTGCCGCTACTGCCCAACGCAGCATTCATCGAGGGGAAGGAGAAGGTGAGTGTGCAGCAGCCAACCCACAATGCAAAGGTGCAGATGGCCATCGCCACACCGCGGATGCGGTTGGGGAAAATCTCGGCCAGCAGCGTCCACGTGACAGGACCCAGCGTCATCGCATACACCGAGATGGCAGCCACCACCAAAGCCACCATCAGCACACCCGTCATGCCCTGATAGTAACAATAACCCAACGTGGCATAAATGATGCCAAGGCCGCCAGCACCGATGAGCATCAGCGTTCTGCGCCCCCAGCGCTCAATGGTGTACAACGCCACAAAGGTGAAGAGCACGTTGGCAATACCCGTGATGACGATATTGATGAACATCCCGTCCACATCAAACCCCGCCCCCACGAAAATCTCCTGTGCATAGTTGAAGATGACATTCGTGCCGCACCACTGCTGGAAGACAGCAATGAACAGGCCGAGCAGCAACACCTTGCGGTATTTGGGAGAGAGGAGAGAGGGGGAATCACGGCCGCTGGTATGTCCAACGCCCGCCCCACGCGTCCTCAAGAACACCGGGCTCTCCGGAATCCAAAAGCTCAGCAGCAGGAAGACAGCAGCGGGCAGCGTTTCAGCCCAGAACATCCAACGCCAGCCCCACGCGATATTCCACGCCTGGCTCTCGGCCACGGATGTGTCACGCGCCAACAGCATATTCACCACCTGTGCCGCCAGAATGCCCAACACGATGGTCATCTGATTCAGCGACACCATGCGTCCGCGAATCTCCGTGGGACTGACCTCGGCAATATACATCGGCGAGAGCGCCGACGCCACACCGATGCCAACACCGCCCACAAATCTTGCGATATTAAATAAGGTGAAGTCATTGAACAAACCCGTGCCTACGGCAGAGACCGTGAACAGCACGGCAGCCGTCGTCAGCAACGGTTTGCGCCCATAGCGGTCTGCAAGCACACCTGCCACCATCGCACCCACGAGGCACCCCACGAGCGCCGTGGTCATCGCCACGCCCTGCAGCAGCGGTGAGCCGCTGATGCCGAAGTATAACTCATAGAAGGGTTTGGCACCGCCGATGACCACCCAGTCGTAACCGAACAGCAGGCCGCCCATCGCCGACACCATACAGATGAAATACGTGAATCCTTTCTGATAGTCTTGCATTGCCATGTTAGTTAAGAAGCGAAACAGCAACCTGTGCTGACAAGTTGCTGTTGACGAATGTGGACCAGCTAGGGCTTGAACCTAGGACCTCCAGATTATGAGTCTGTTGCTCTAACCAACTGAGCTACAAGTCCAGCGCATCTGGCTTTTTCCGAGAGGAAAGCGGCCTTTGCGGCTGCAAAAGTAAGGATAATTTATGAGGTACGGTGTACATTGCACGGTTTTTTTCGTTTTTTTCATTCATTTTTTACTTTCCACGCTTTCTTTTAATGCTTTTTGAGCCGTCATTCTCACTTTTCACTTTTCACTTTCCATTTTTTATTTCTAAAATGCTTATCTTTGCACCCACAACGCTCCGGCGCTGCACAATATAACGAATAACCCATCAGAACAATGACCCGCACAACCGACATAAAACGGACTGCCATCCTACTCCTCCACTGCCCCGACCAGCCAGGCATCATCTCCGAAGTCACCAAGTTCATCACCGATAACAAGGGTAACATCGTCTATCTCGACCAATATGTCGATCGCGAGGACGGTATGTTCTTTATGCGCATTGAATGGGAGTTGGAGTGCTTCCTCATCCCCAAGGACAAGATCAAGGAGTACCTTTCCACACTCTACGCGCAGCGCTACCAGATGACATTCAACCTCTACTTCTCCGACGAGCGCCCGCGCATGGCCATCTTCGTCAGCCGCATGAGCCACTGCCTCTACGACCTGCTGGCGCGCTACAAAGCCGGCGAGTGGGCTGTCGATATCCCCTGCATCATCAGCAACCATGAGGACTTGCGCTACGTAGCTGAACAGTTCGACATCCCCTACTATGTATGGAGCATCAACAAGGACCACTCCAACAAAGCGGAGGTGGAGGCTGCCGAGATGGAGCTGCTGCGCGAGAAGCGTATCACCTTCATCGTACTGGCTCGCTATATGCAGATTATCAGCGACGAGATGATAGCTGCCTACCCCCATCACATCATCAACATCCACCACTCCTTCCTGCCCGCCTTCGTGGGCGCCAAACCCTACCACCAAGCCTGGGAGCGCGGCGTGAAGATTATCGGTGCCACCAGCCACTATGTCACGGCCGAACTTGATGCCGGTCCCATCATCGATCAGGACGTGGCGCGCATCAGCCATAAGGACACCCCCGAGAGCCTGGCCCTCAAGGGCAAGGATCTGGAGAAAATCGTGCTCTCGCGCGCCGTCACCAAGCACATCGAGCGCAAGATTCTCACTTACAAAAACAAAACCATCATCTTCAGTTAACAGAAACATAAAGCCCGCCTTTCAGCGGGCTTTTATGTTTCTTACATCTTATCCATCGCCTGCTGGAGGTCGGCGATGATGTCCTCGACATTCTCAAGGCCTACGCTGAGGCGGATGAGATCGGGGGCGACGCCGGCTTCGCGCAGCTGCTCGTCGGAGAGCTGACGGTGGGTGTGGCTGGCGGGATGGAGGACACAGGTGCGGGCATCGGCCACGTGGGTCACGATGCTCACGAAGTCCAGGTTATCCATGAACTTAATAGCATCCTCGCGCGTGCCCTTCAGACCGAAGGCGATGACGCCGCAGGAGCCGTTGGGCAGGTACTTCTGCGCCAGGGCGTAGTACTTGTTCGAGGGCAGACCGCAGTAGTTGACCCACGCCACACGCGGGTTCTTCTCCAGCCACTCAGCCACGCGCTGGGCGTTCTCGCAGTGGCGCGGCATACGCAAGTGCAGCGTTTCCAGTCCCAGGTTCAGCAGGAAGCAGTTCTGGGGGGCAGGGATGCTGCCCAGGTCGCGCATCAGCTGCGACACGAGCTTGGTGACATAGGCCTGCTTGCCGAAGGCCTTGGTGTAGGTGAGGCCGTGGTAGCTCTCATCGGGGGTCGTGAGGCCAGGGTATTTGGGGGTTGAGGGTTGAGGGTTTATCGTTGAGGGATCGCCTAAGTGGGTGCAAGTTTCCCAATCGAAATTGCCGCTGTCGATGATGGCACCGCCGACTTGTGTGGCGTGGCCGTCCATGTACTTGGTCGTGGAGTGTGTGACGATATCGCAGCCCCACTCGAAGGGTCGGCAGTTGATGGGCGTGGCGAAGGTGTTATCCACGATGAGGGGCACACCGTGCTTGTGGGCCATCTTGGCGAAGCGCTCGATGTCGAAGACGTTGCCGCCCGGGTTGGAGATGGTCTCGCCGAAGAAGCACTTCGTATTCGGACGGAAGGCGGCCTCGATGCGCGCATCATCCCAATCAGGATCCACGAACGTGCATTCGATGCCCAGCTTCTTCATCGTGACACCGAAGAGGTTATAGGTGCCGCCATAGATGTTGTTCGAGGTGATGAAATGGTCACCAGCCTGGCAGATATTGAAGACAGCGTAGAAGTTGGCAGCCTGACCCGACGAGGTCAGCATGCAGCCCACACCGCCTTCGAGGGCGTTGATCTTAGCGGCCACAGCGTCGTTGGTGGGGTTGGCCAGACGTGTATAGAAATAACCTGACTCCTCGAGGTCGAAGAGCTTGGCCATCTGCTCGCTGGTGTCGTACTTGAACGTGGTGCTCTGGAAGATTGGCAGCTGCTGCGGCTCACCCTTGGTGGGATGCCAACCGCCATGAATGCAGAGCGTTTCGAGATTCTTTTTCATACTCTTTATTATTATAGGGCTTATAAGGCTTAGGGGCCTATGGGAGCTTTAAAGAAGCAGCGGAAGCTTCCTGCGAAGCCTCCGCCTTGCCTGTACCCAGAGCCGGGGTCGAACCGGCACGGGTTGCCCCACTGGTGTTTGAGACCAGCGCGTCTACCGATTCCGCCATCTGGGCTTCAAAAGCGGGTGCAAAGGTAGTGCAAGTTGAGAGAACTACCAAATTTTGAAAGAAAAAAATGTGTTTTGTTTTGTCTGTCGATAGAAAATGAGTACCTTCGCGGCGTAAAATGTGAACTTTTCATGGCAAAACTGAATGGCTTGATGAAGGATACCGCCATCTATGGGCTGAGCAGCATCATAGGGCGCTTCCTCAACTATCTCCTCGTACCCCTCTACACCCACTACATGCCCAAGGAGTCGGGCGACTATGGCGTGAGCACCAATATCTATGCCTACACGGCATTGCTGCTGGTGCTGCTGACCTTCGGCATGGAGACGACGCTCTTCCGCTACGCCAACGACAGACCCGCCTCTGACAGCAACGGGCATTGGCCGGACACGGTGTTCACGACAGCCTTTGCCACCATCGGCACGCTGACGGCTCTCTTCCTGGCGCTGCTCTTCGGGTTCATCACCCCCATCGCCAGCTATCTGGGCTACGCAGAGCACCACGAGTACTTGCTGATGATGGGGGCCGTGGTGGCGATGGACGCCCTGCAGGCAATCCCTTTCAGCTTCCTGCGTTTCCAGAAGCGCGCCATCAGGTTTGCCTCGCTCAAGCTGCTGTTCATCTTCCTGAACATCGGCCTTAATCTACTCTATTTTGTGGTGCTGGGCAAGACGAGCGTGTTCTATGTCTTCTTCATCAACCTCCTCTGCACGGGCTTCATCTCATTGTGCTTCGTGCCGGAGCTGTTTAAGATTCACTGGCACTTCGACGGCTCGCTGCTACGCCGGATGCTGAGCTACTCATGGCCCATCCTGATTCTCGGCATCGCCGGCATCCTGAACCAGGTAGCCGACAAGATCCTCTTCCCGCTCGTCTATCCCGATGAGGCACAGGCGAATGTGCAGTTGGGCATCTACGGCAGCTGCGTGAAGATAGCGATGATTATGGCGATGATCACGCAAGCGTTCCGCTATGCCTACGAGCCCATCGTCTTCGCCAAAGCCAAGGATGCCGACAGCCGCGAATACTACGCCGCAGCGATGAAGTACTTCCTGATCTTCACACTTCTGGCCTTCCTCGGCGTGGTCGGCTATATGCCGATACTACAATATATAATAGGTGCCGGCTATCGCGAGGGCCTCGGCGTGGTGCCGATTGTGATGGCGGCTGAAATCATGATGGGCGTGTATTTCAACCTCTCGTTCTGGTACAAGCTCATCGACAAGACCATCTACGGCGCCATCTTCTCCATCGTCGGCTGTGTCGTACTCGTGGCCGTGAACATCCTGTTCATCCCACAATACGGCTACTGGGCGTGCGCCTGGGGTGGCGTGGCAGGCTACGGCACGGCGATGGTGCTGAGCTATATCATCGGTCAGCGGAAGAACCCCATCAACTACCCGATGAAGGACATCTGCATCTACGTGGTGCTGACCATTGTGCTGTATGCCGCGATGGTGTATGTGACCAAGGTGGCACCTGTGTGGGCACAGCTCATCGTCAACACGCTCCTCATCTGCCTCTTCGTGGGGTATATCGTCAAGAAGGACTTGCCACTCAGCCACCTACCCGTTGTGGGGAAATACTTCAAACGTCATTAAGCCATTCGCCGCATGCAAAGGAACTATGATGTCATCGTGATAGGAGCCGGCCACGCAGGTTGCGAGGCGGCACACGCCGCTGCACGCATCGGTGCGCAGACGCTCCTAATCACCATGGACATGAATAAAATCGCGCAGATGTCCTGCAACCCCGCTGTCGGCGGCATTGCTAAGGGCCAGATCGTCAGGGAGATAGACGCTCTCGGCGGTGCCATGGGACGCGTCACCGACGCCACCACCATCCAGTTCCGCATGCTCAACCGCTCCAAGGGCCCCGCGATGTGGAGCCCCCGTGCACAGTGCGACCGCGGCAAGTTCATCTGGGCGTGGCGCGAGGTGCTGGAGAACACCCCCAACCTGCATATCTGGCAGGACCAGGTGCGCAAATTACTTGTGGACTCCTCCCCTCGGGGAGGTCGGGAGGGGGCCGTAGCTACGGGCGTCGAGACCTACTTGGGCATGACCTTCACGGCCAAGAGCATCATCCTCACGGCAGGCACCTTCCTAAACGGGCTGATGCATATCGGGCGTGTGAAGCTGCCGGGCGGCCGCTGTGCCGAACCGCCCTCGTTGGAGCTGGCCGAGAGCATCGCCCAGCATGGCATCCGCGTGGCACGCATGAAGACGGGAACCCCCGTCCGCATCGATGCCCGCAGCGTCGATTTCTCCCTCATGACCGAACAGCCCGGCGACACGGAAGGAAGAGGATTCTCTTTTGAGATTAAAGATGAAAGATTAAAGATGAAAGATTGTCAAGCGCAGCCTATCTCTCATCTCTCATCTCTTATCTCTCATCTTCCATCCTTGCCCTGCTGGATTACTTATACCAACGAAGCCGTCCACGAGCGCCTGCGGGCTGGGCTGCCTGACTCGCCCCTCTACAACGGCCAGATACAAAGCATAGGTCCTCGCTACTGCCCCAGCATCGAGACCAAGCTGATGACCTTCCCCGACAAGGACCAGCACCAGCTGTTCTTAGAGCCGGAAGGCACCAGCACCAACGAATACTACCTCAACGGCTTCTCCTCCTCGCTGCCCATCAACGTACAGATAGAGGCCCTGAAGCTGATTCCGGCCTTCCGCAACCTGGAGATTTTCCGTCCGGGCTATGCCATCGAATACGACTTCTTCGACCCCACACAGCTGCACCACTCGCTGGAGTCACGCGTCATCAGCGGCCTCTATCTGGCGGGACAGGTCAACGGCACCACGGGCTACGAGGAAGCTGCCGGACAAGGACTCCTCGCAGGCATCAACGCCGCCCGTCATTGCACAGGCAAGGAGCCGTTGGTGCTGAAGCGCGACGAAGCGTATATCGGCGTGCTCATCGACGACCTCGTCTGCAAGGGCGTGGATGAGCCCTACCGTATGTTCACCAGCCGTGCGGAGTACCGCATCCTGCTGCGCCAGGACAACGCCGACGCCCGCCTCACGGAACTCGGACATCGCATGGGTGTCGCCACCACAGAACGTCTGCAGCATTACCAGAAGAAGCACGAAGAGGTGGAGCGCATCATCCGCTTTGCCGAGGACGAATCCATCAAGATGAATGAGATTAACGCCCTTCTGGAGCAGAACGGCACCGCCCCTCTGACGCGCGGCTGCAAGCTGATGGAACTGCTGGGACGCCCGCAGCTGACTTTCGACAACCTCTCCCCTGCCCTACCCCGCCTGCAAGCGTTCATGGACACCCTCCACGACCGCCGCGAGGAGATCATCGAAGAGGCCGAAATCGAGATCAAATACAAAGGCTATATCCAACGCGAGATGGAACAGGCTGAGAAGATGCACCGCCTGGAGAACATCCGCATCCGTGGTCGCTTCGACTACGACACGCTCCAATCCATCTCCACGGAAGGGCGCCAGAAGCTGGTCAAGCACGACCCCGAGACACTGGCGCAGGCCTCGCGCATCCCAGGTGTCTCGCCTTCCGACATCAACGTCCTGCTGGTGCTGCTTGGGCGTTAAACATCGCTCTTTGTTCCACGTGAAACATCCGTAACTACTCGACTACAAACCATTTAAACAATAAGCAATGAACCAACAACTCATCCTCGACAACCTTCGTTGTATTCCCGATTTCCCCAAGAAGGGGATTAACTTCCGCGACGTAACAACCCTGTACAAGAGTGCCGAGTGCATGCAAGAAATGACCGATGCTCTGTACGAGTTGTACAAAGATAAAGGTATCACCAAGATTGTGGGTATCGAAAGCCGCGGCTTTGTAATGGCGTCGGCACTGGCCGTTCGTCTGGGGGCTGGTGTAGTGCTCGCCCGCAAGCCGGGAAAGCTGCCCGCTACCGTCATCAAAGAGTCTTTCTCGAAGGAATATGGTGTAGATACCGTGGAGATGCATATCGATGCCATCGATGAGAACGATGTGGTCCTCATCCACGACGACCTCCTCGCTACCGGCGGCACGGCAATGGCCACCTACAAACTCGTACAGCACTTCCACCCCATGAAGACATACATCAACTTTATCATCGAGATTACCGATGAAGGCCTGCATGGCCGCGATGTATTTAAGGGTATAGACCTCACCACACTCGTCACCATTTAACATGACCAAAGAAGAGGACCGACAGCGCATCGAACGCCTGAAGGCTATCGTACTGAACATGCCCGAGAAGCCCGGTAGCTATCAGTACCATGACGAACATGGTACGATTATCTATGTGGGCAAGGCCAAGAACTTGAAGGCGCGCTGTTCAACCTACTTCCACACAGAAGTCGATCGTTACAAGACGAAGGTACTGGTGAGCAAGATTCACGATATCACCTACACCATCGTCAAGACGGAAGCGGAGGCACTACTGCTCGAGAACCAACTCATCAAACAATTCCAGCCACGCTATAACGTACTGTTGAAAGATGGCAAGACCTATCCAAGTATTGCCGTCACGAAGGAATATCTGCCACGCATCTTCAAAACACGCCGAATTGACCGCAGGGGAGCCATGTATTTCGGTCCCTACAGTCATATTCCGACCATCAACGGCCTGCTGGAACTCTTCAAAAATCTCTACCCCATCCGTCGTTGCCACCAGCCGATGAGCAAAGAAGGGGTGGAATCGGGGAAATATAAACTCTGCCTCGAGTACCACATGAAGAACTGCCTGGGACCGTGTGTAGGCTATCAGAGTCAGGAGGAATACATGCAATTCATCGATGCAGCCGTGCGAATTTTGAAAGGAGACACCGCAGCTTTACGTCGTGAGATGATGGCCGAGATGCAACGGCTGGCCGCAGAAATGAAATTCGAAGAGGCACAGGTGGTGAAGAAACGCTACGACCTCATCACGGCACACCAGGAAAGGAGCCAAGTCATCCTACCCACAGGGCACAATATCGACGTATTCACCATCGAAAACGACGAACGCATCGCCTACATCAACTACCTGCACGTCGTAGAAGGTGCCATCAACCAAGCCTTCACCTTTGAATATAAGAAGAAGTTGGACGAGACGAAAGAGGAACTGCTCGTGCGCGGCATCATGGATATGCGCGACCGCTGGGGCTCGACGGCGAAAGAAATCGTGCTGCCGTTCCACGTGGAACTTCCTTTAGAGAATATCGAGATAACAATACCCGTTCGTGGCGATAAAAAGCAGCTTTTAGCGCTATCGGAGCTCAACGTGAAGCAATATAAAGTAGATAGTCTGAAGCAGCAAGACAAGCTGAATCCTGAACAGAAAGCGGTGCGCTTGATGAAAGAGATACAGGATCACCTGAAGCTCCCTACCCTACCCTATCAAATCGAATGTTTCGATAACTCCAATATATCGGGTTCTGATGCGGTGGCGGCTTGCGTGGTCTTCAAGAAGTGCAAACCCAGCAAGGCGGACTATCGAAAGTACAATATCAAGACAGTGGTAGGTCCCGATGACTACGCCTCTATGCAGGAGGTAGTACGGCGTCGCTACAGTCGGATGGTGGACGAGGGCACTCCCCTACCCGACCTCATCATCACAGATGGTGGAATCGGACAAATGAATGTGGTTCGAGCAGTGGTTGAAGGGGAACTGGGGCTCCAGATTCCTATCGCTGGATTGGCGAAAGACGACAAGCATCGAACCCATGAACTGCTTTATGGCAAGCCTCCGATGACGGTGGCCCTGAAACAAGACAGCGCCCTCTTCCGTCTGCTCACACAAATCCAGGACGAGGTACACCGCTTCGCCATCACTTTCCATCGCGACAAGCGCAGCAAGAGCATGGTGAAATCGGAGCTCGACAGCATTCCCGGCATCGGTCCCAAGACCAAACAAGCCCTCCTGAAAGCCTTCAAGAGTGTGAAACGCATCAAAGAAGCGAGCCTCGAAGACCTGACAAAAATCGTCGGTGAAGCCAAAGCAAAAGCAATAAAAAGCCTCACCCCCAACCCCTCTCCAAATGGCGAGGGGAGTATATAGATATAGGAAATATAATTTGAAAACAATTAATATAAATCCCCCAAAAGTAACCACTCCCCTCTCCCCTTGGAGAGGGGTCGGGGGTGAGGATGTATGAGAATCGTAATCCAAAGAACAAAGGGCGCAAGTGTCACGATTGATGGGAACATAACCGCTGAATTCGGCGGATTAGGGTATGTCATTCTGCTCGGGATCGAGGCCACAGACACTCTCGAAGATGTCGATTGGCTGGTCAGAAAGGTGGCTACCCTGCGCATCTTCGACGACGAGAATGGCGTCATGAACCGCAGCATCATGGACATTCAAGGCGAGCATGAAGGTGCCGACGGGAACATCATCGTTGTCAGTCAGTTCACACTCTTCGCCTCCTACAAGAAAGGCAACCGACCCTCATGGCTACGGGCTGCGACGCATGACATCAGCATCCCCCTCTACGAGGCATTCCTCCAGCGACTGAGCGCAACCATCGGCCGTCCCGTAGGACACGGTGAATTCGGCGCAGACATGAAGGTCGCCCTGACCAACGACGGGCCGGTGACGATTGTGATGGATACTAAGAATAAGGAATGAGGGACTCACCCCCCTGCCCCTCCCTTGTAGGGAGGGGAGTAATTACATGACAAGAAGAGTACATAAATATAGGAAATACAGTTAATTAACCATTAAATGAAAAAGTAATATGGCAAATGTAACAGCTCCCTCCCTACAAGGGAGGGCGGGGGGTGAGTCTCCCAACAAGTACGAACAAGCATTGGCGCAGTACAACTGCAACATCAGCGACGAAGAAGTGGCAGCAGCCGTGAAGCGTATCATCGAGACGAAAGTGCTTGAGAATGAAACCGTTGAGGTGAAGAAATTCTTGATGGGCAGCGTAGAGCTCACGACGCTGAAGACCACCGACAGCGAGGAAAGCGTGCTGGCCTTCACGGAGAAAGTTAACCAGTTCTACCACGCCTACCCTACCCTACCGCACGTGGCCACCATCTGTGTTTACCCCTGTTTCGCCGAGATTGTCTCTCAGAGCCTCGAAGTAGATGGCGTTGAGATAGCGTGCGTCAGTGGTAGTTTTCCGAGCTCACAGGCCGTTTTAGAGGTTAAAGTGGCTGAGACAGCTCTGGCTCTCAGAGACGGTGCTACTGAGATAGATATCGTCATGAGCGTGGGCAAATACCTGAGCGGCGACTACGAGACTGTCTGCGATGAAATCGGCGAATTGAAATGTGTCTGCGGCGACAAGAAGATGAAGGTGATTCTCGAGAGCGGCCTCCTACCCTCTTGCGCCGACATCAAGCGTGCCAGCCTCCTGGCGATGTACGCGGGTGCCGATTACATCAAGACTTCGACTGGTAAGGAAAAGCCTGCCGCAACACCTGAGGCAGCTTACGTGATGTGTCAGGCCATCAAGGAGTACTATGACAAGACCGGCATCCAGATCGGCTTCAAACCCGCCGGCGGTCTGAACACCGTTCACGATGCCCTCGTCTATTACACCATCGTGAAGGAAGTCCTCGGCGAGAAATGGTTGACGAACCAATGGCTCCGTCTCGGCACCTCCCGCCTCGCCAACCTCCTCCTCTCCGAAGTCACCGGCAAGGAAACCAAGTTTTTCTGAAATTGAAAAATTGAACTTCTGAAGCAGCGAGAGCCATAAGAGCTTACACTTAAATGGCCGAGTCGTGACTGAAGTCAGCGAAGCTAAAGATTGAAGAATTGAAAGATACCATAACATGATCCGATATTGAAAACATGTCAAAGATTATTTACATGAAGGAAACCTTCAATCTTTCAATCTTTCAATTTTTCAATCTTAAAAGCCTCTTGAGAGGCGGGAATTTACGGGTAAGTGACTGAGAAATGGATTCTGCGCGATTCTCAGAGAGATAAAAAGAAGCCCAAGGTGCTTAATATTAGCACTTTGGGCTTCAAAATTTCTGTTAGCAAAGGACGAGCAACGAGAAACCAATTGTAAAACTTTGCTAAAAATCAGCAGAATCAGCCGTCAAGAGGAAGATTTCTCCTGATTCCGTCATTCATGAGAGCGATTTGTCTTCTACGCCGCCTGACGAGGGATGAGGACATAGCTGGTGCCGCGATGATGGCGATGCTGTTCGAAACCACGCTTGCGCATCGCAACCCCTACCCTCACCTTCACCGAGGTGCTGGACAACACGTGAGGATAATGCATGGTGATGAGCTCCATGATCTCGGCCATGCTGTACTCACGACCCGTCTCGTTGACCTTGGGCTTCCGGAAGCAAGCCTGCACGATGTCGTCGATCTCCATGACATGTTCGAACTGCGCATTGTCGAGCTGAATCTGTCGCGTCTCCTCAGGTTCGAACCAATAGCGCATCCCACGCTCACAAACTTCCTCCACGACCTGCGCGTATAACTGGTCATAATCGATAGGTGCCTCATTGTCAATGATGCTTCCAGACGTCAAGCGGATGCAAAGATAGCGACGCGAACCCGTGGGGTCGTTCAGCGGACGAGGGTTGTTAGTGGTCGCCAGGAACGAGGCATAGCGGTGGCGCAACACCTGCGCACCCTTGAGGATCGGACGCGCATTCACCGTGCTGCGCGAGATGGACTGCTTCAGCGATGCCTGCTGACTCGTGGTGTACTGGTCGAACTCGTCGAGCACCACTATCATATTGTTAGTCAGCGCCATATCCTTGTCGAACTTGTTCGACAGGTTGATGCGATCCAAGAAATACTCCTGTAGCGCAGGAGGCAGCAGACGGCGACAGAACACCGTTTTGCCACAGCCCTGATCGCCGATGAGCGTAGGCACGCTGTCGTTGCCGTGCAACTGATCCTTCTTCAGCCAGTGAGCCACAGCCGAGCGCAGCCAGATGCTGCAGCGGTAGATGTTCTCGCTGCTGATGCCCGGCAGACGACCGAACAGCTCAGCCACGCGGTTGTGGCCATCCCAGCGGGGTAGGGTAGTGAGGTACTCGCGAACGGGGTCATACTCAGGCACTTCCTCGGAGTGCAGGAGCATCGTGAGCATGCTCTTCAGCCCCTTCATCTTACCCAACTCCGTGAGGGCTGCGAGAACAATGGAATTCTCGGCCTCGTACGTCAGTTGGCGGAACGCCGACTCGCTGCCGTCGCGCAAACGAAACTCCAGACGACCAGCCACCACATTGTTGCGCAGTTCGTAACGGGCGTATAGGAACTCCTTCAGCGCCAGCACCTCGTCAGCATCGCCCGCGTCCTGAGGGCCATTGTCGGCATCGGTCTCTACGTCCGCTTTTTCGTCGTCGTCCTTCGCTTCTTCGACGTTCTCGATGACATTGTTAATACTCTGGTTTTCAGTAGTCTCTGTGGTCTCAGGGAGACCTGTGAGGTCGCTTAACTCCACGCCCTCAGCAACATTCTTTTCAAATGTCTCTTTCATGATATAATAAGGTATTAAGGTTATGTCAGGCACTATTGCCTAACTGGTTGCAAAGGTACAAATAATTTTTGATATACGCAATACATTTTCTCAAAATCTCGAGGTTAAATTTCCACCTCCTGTCACTTTTAACACACCTCAATTTTCATGCCAAATCGACTAGTCCTTGTAGCCAGTAGGACTAATCCTTATCACCTAAAGGACTAGTCCTTATTGCATGAAGGACAAGACCTTCATGCAACAAGGATATATAGTGTTTTGTCGTTCCACGCATGGAACTCCTCAGAAGACCTATGTCCTCCAGCCTTTACACATAGGTCCTCCGGCCTTCACACCTACGTCCTCTGCACAACGCACCTTGCTCCTCAGCCCTTCACTCCTTGGTCCTTCGCCAAACGCACCTTGGCCCTCTCGTTTTTCCACCACATGAGAAAAACTCAGCACCCCAATCCGCCCTCGCTGGATGACAAAAAACACGAAATCGGCGAAAACCTCACACCTCGCGCAAAATCGCCATAACCATCTCTCAATGAATTACTTGCCGCGCGCTTGACCCTACGCAACCTCGCGCAACCTCGCGCAACCCTACACGCAACCTGCCCCCCTCTACCTATTCAGCACTCGCTCTACCCATTCACCATTCGCTCCACCCATCAGTCTAAGGGTGCGCGACCTTGCGTGAGGTTGCGCGAGGTTGCGTAGGGTTAAGCGCGCCATAACTGTTTGTTTAACAGCATAATACAACCATTTTGCGCGAGGTGTAACCTTTTCGCCTATTTCGTTGAATTTTGGCAATGAGCAATCAGCCTCAGCGACACCCATAACAGCTGAAATAAGAGGGTAGGGAGAGAAAAACGGCCTTCGGGAGAACCCGAAGGAACGGTAACGGGAGGGGAAATCCTTACAGCTTCCCGAGATCCATGATGCGGGTGTCGGTGGTGAGGCAGATGTCATGGGCGAAGTCGTTGAGGGTGTGGAAGCGCTCGTAGTCGGAGGTGCCGTCAAGGGACCAAGGGGCGAGGATGAGGAGGTGGCCGGAGGCGCAGGCGTAGAAGCGGCTTTGAGAGGGTTTCCAGTACTCGCTGATGGGTTCTTTCTGAAGGATGATGAGGGGGAGATGACGGGTGAGGGCTTCTGTGACCACGCCCTGCTCGCCTTTGGAAATGCCGGGGGTGACGAGGGCAGCGCCTTCATCGGCAAAGCGCAGGAGGCGGTCACGCTCCTTGGCATACTCGGGGGTGAGGTGCGTAGGGATGCCTTGGGCATTCTTGCGGTGGAAGAAGACCTGGATCTTTTCTGGATTCTTCAGCAAGAAGAGGTTGCCAAAGGCTGCATATTCGCGGTCGTGAATCCAGAGATGGAGGCGGCGCTGCATGAGATGGGGAATCTCCTGGCGGAGCTTGGCGCGGAAGGGATTGTCATCCATATAGCGACGGACATTGGCGAGGGTTTCGGGGGTGCGGACGATGCGGTCGTGGTAGCCCTTATGGAAGAGGAGGGGGCGAAGAGGGGAAGGGGAAGGGCCTTCGGGAGAACCCGAAGGAACGGTAACGGGGGGAGAGGAGGGAGAGGGGGAAAGGCCTTCGGGAGAACCCGAAGGAACGGTAACGGGAGGGGAGGAGGGAGAAGAAGGAGAAGAAGGAGAGGGGAGGGGATTACGGTTCCCGAGGGTTCTGCCGAGGGAGGGGTCCTGCAAGCGCCACCAAGCCTGGGTGCAACCGGCTTTGAAGCCACTGATGACGAGGCCAAGGTGCTTGCCCTCTGGCATGGGTTCCCTCACACAAACGAGGATATGGAGATGGTCGGGCATCAGGACCGTTTTCCATACTTCCACATTGGGATAGTATTTCGTTATCTTGGGGATTTCATTCTCGAGGACTTCCTGTGCGAAGGGGGTGGGTTGAAGGTGGGGATAATCCGGGGTGCCTTTCTGCGCGCGAGTGGTTCCGACAATGGAACCAAAGACGCATTGACGGTCTTCGATGGAGAGGGTGAGCATGTAGATGCCAGGCTGGCTGTAGTCGTGCCAGGGGGCACGGCGCTGGCCGTTGGGTTTTGTGGGGGCGGGGGTGCCGCCTGTGGCGATGTATTCTTCGCGGGTCATAGAGGATTTTATTTAGGCCTTCGGGAGCGCTCGGCCCAACGGGACGCTTCACACTTGAAGAACCCGAAGGAACGGTAACGGGGGTGAATTGTGGGGCAAAGGTAGGGATTTTGGGGTTTGGGACAAAGAAAAAGGCGAAAAAAAGGGGGATTGCTTGGCGCGGTCGAGGAAAGTGCGTACTTTTGCGGCTTGAAAAGGTTGAGCGATGACGTTAGCAATGAAAACGGACAGGGAGAAACTGTGGAATGCGAACTACGTGAAGATATGGTTGGTGAACTTTATGGTTCACTTCTCCTTCACACTGATCGTGCCGCTGTTGCCGTTGTACCTCTACGAGACCTTCGGTGCCACGAAGGACACGATCGGTCTTGTGCTGGCGGGGTACTCTGTGATGGCATTGCTGGTGCGTCCTTTCAGCGGGTTTATCGTGGATAGCTTCCCTCGCAAGGCTGTGCTGCTGGTGTGCATCTTCCTTTTCTTTGCGCTCTTTGCGGGGTATATCGTGGCAGGTAGCATCACGATGTTTGCCCTGTTCCGGACGTTGCACGGCGCGCCTTTTGGTGCTACGACGGTGGCGGCGAGTACGGTGGCGATAGACGTGCTGCCGTCGTCGCGCCGCACAGAGGGTATAGGGTATTATGGTCTGAGCAACAACCTGGCCACGGTGATAGGTCCTGTGCTGGCGATCTACGTCCTACAGGCCTTTGGGGGTAATTTCGATGCGCTATTCTGGCTCTCGATGCTGTTCTCGCTGCTGGGCATCCTGCTGGTGGCCTCCATCCACATCCCTGCTCGCGACTATGTGCAGGGCAAGCGCGTGCTGTCGCTGGACCGTTTCTTCCTCGTGAAGGGATGGCGCGAAGCGGTCAGCATGGTTTGTCTGGCCTTCAGCTACGGCGTGGTGTCCACCTATGTGGCCATCTATGGCAAGCAGCAGTTAGGCATTACGGAGGGCACCGGACTCTTCTTCTCGCTGCTGGCAGTAGGCCTGATGCTCTCGCGCCTGACGGGAGCTCCGTTTTTACGCAGAAACCTTGTGACGCGCAATGCGTCGTTGGGCATGACGGTGTCGGTGTGCGGTTACCTGCTCTTTGCCTTAGTGCCCTCGACGCCAGCCTACTATGCCTCTGCCTTCATCATTGGTCTTGGCAACGGCCACATGTGGCCTGCCTTCCAGACGATGTTCATCAATCTGGCAGAGAACAACCAGCGTGGCACGGCCAACTCCTCGATACTGACAGCCTGGGATGCCGGCGTGGGGCTTGGCATCCTCTGTGGCGGCTTTGTGGCGGAGCATACCGGCTATGGCGGCGCCTTCCTCTGTGCCGTCGTCGTAAACGTCATCGGTGTGGCCTACTATTTCCTGAAGGTGAGGCAGCATTTCGAGGCCAACAAACTGAGATAGAACGAACCATATAAAAACCATACAGATATGAAAGATATACGAACGATTCTAATCATCCTGACGCTGGCGTGCCTCACACCCCGTCTGGCGGCACAGGTGCAGGATGCAGAGCCTGTCGATGAGGAGTTGCTCCTCGACACGGTGGAGGCGCTGTCCGAGGACACGACATTCTTCTACGAGGGTGAGGACACCACGGAGGTGGTCATGTCCGACGCTGATTTCAACGATTTGATAGAGGAATGGACCTCCGATGACAGCATCCTGCCGCAGTGGCTGAGGAAGCTATTCGATGGAGGGTGGGGGATTGTCGCCTTGTTGTTGGTGCTGGTGATCTTCCTTTTCCTTTTCATCCTGCTCCTCGCCTTCTGCACGGCACCCATCTGGATTCCGGTGCTCATCATCGTGCTGTTGCTGCGCAAGAGCCGCAAGAAGGAACGCCCCATCACCAAGAGCGACACCGATGGCAACAGCGGCAAGCAGAGCCAGCAGAATCAGCAGCAGTCCACCGATAATTATAATAAGAGCGAGAACTGATACCCGCTACTGTTGGGTAATGCGGAAAGCGGTGAGGCGGGTGTGGCTCCAGGTAGTGCGAAAGGCAAACCAGCCGTGGAGTAGGGGAGAGGGGTCCTGGTAATCCACCAGCAGCTCATTATCGATGAAGTAGCGCGTGCGTCCGTTGGCGGAGACCTCTATGCGGACGCTGTACCAATGGTTGGGGCGCAGGAGGTGGGCGCTATCGGTATATTCCTTCAGGATGGCCGGGCGACGGGATGGGTCTGTCACAGCGAGCGAGTCGCCATCGTAGCGACGGAAGCGGGTAGTGGTGTTGTGGTTGCCACCATAGCCGAGATAGTAGCATTGGAGGCGGTAGTAGTCGAGGAAGCGGCCGGAGAAGGCCCCTCCCCCGACCCCTCCCCTGTTAGGGAGGGGAGAAGAAGCCATCCAGAAACAATTCAAATCCGAGAGGCGATCGCAGGGGCCGCCTGCCACCACGACACAAGCACGATAGGAAATGGTGCAGGGAGCCGTCAGGGGTTGACTCCACCAAAGGGAGAGGCCCTGGGGGGCGGTGATATCGAGGGTGTCGCCTCGCATCAGCACACGCGTCGCTGCCGACTCTGCCTCGATGCGCCAAGGGGTGGACTGGGCAAAGGAGGGGAGAGTGAACAATGCAAAAGTGCAAAATAGGAGAACCTTCATAATCCTTGTTCTGATGATACGTCTTCCAGCTGATGCAGGAGGCCACGCGTGTATTCCATGACCTCGAAGAGCTCCTCGACGGTGTCTGCCCGCAGCATCTTGATGCGGGTCTGTCGGAAGTCCGGAATGCCCTTGAAGAGCGGCGAGGCAGCCAGATGGCGGCGCACATGGCGAATGCCGCTCAGCTCGCCCAGACGGGCCACGGAGGTGAGGGTCTGCTCCTTGAGGATGTCGATTTTCCAGTCGAGGGAAAGGCCCGTCGGAGAACCGACGGGAACGGTAACGGGGGAGGAGCTAGCCGCTGCTGGGTGAAGGGCCTGATCAATCTCTTTGAAGATCCAGGGGCGGCCGAAGGTGGCACGGCCCACCATGATGGCATCCACGCCATAGCGCTCGAAAGCCTCCACGGCCTTTTCGGCCGAGGTGATGTCGCCGTTACCGATGATGGGAATCCTCATGCGAGGGTTGCGCTTCACCTCACCGATGAGCGTCCAGTCGGCCTGGTCGGTGTACATCTGCGAGCGTGTGCGGCCGTGAATGGTCAAGGCGGAGATACCGCAGTCCTGCAACTGCTCAGCCAGCTCCACGATAATCTTATGCTCATGGTCCCAGCCGAGGCGCGTCTTGACCGTGACGGGCACCTCAGCCCCGACGGCATCCACGACGGCGCGCGTAATCGCCAGTAGCTTGGGCGGGTTCTGCAGCATTCCGGCGCCAGCGCCCTTGCCCGCAATCTTCTTCACGGGGCATCCGAAGTTCAGGTCCAGCACATCGGGGTGTGCCTGTTCCACCACGATTCGGGCGGCCTCGGCCATCGGCTCCGGCTCCTTGCCGTAGATCTGAATGGCTACGGGGCGCTCTTCGTCGCACACCTCCAGCTTCTTGAGGCTCTTATTGACCATACGCACCAAGGCATCCGCCGCCACAAACTCGGAATACACCATTGCTGCACCCATACGTCGGCACAGCAGACGGAAGCCGATGTCGGTGACGTCCTCCATCGGTGCCAAAAACACGGGCCTTTCGCCCAAATCGAGCTTTCCTATCTTCATACTGGGTGCAAAGTTAAGCACTTTTTTCGAAACGAGGCGCCTTGTTTCGAAAAAAGTGCTTAACTTTGCGCCCATGAAAACGAGAACGGCCATCGAAGTGCCCTCTGGTGTGGAGCGCGTGCTGCTCCATGCCTGTTGTGCGCCCTGCTCCAGTGCCATCGTGGAATGGATGCTGGTGAATGGTGTCCGTCCAACCATCTACTACTGCAATCCGAACATCTTTCCACGCGAGGAATATGAGACGCGCAAGGCCGAGAGCAAGCGTCACGCTGAGAGCCTGGGCATTGAATGGATTGATGAGGACTGGGATCATGAGGGTTGGCTCGGCTGTGTCAAGGGCATGGAAGGCGAACCCGAACGCGGCAGCCGCTGCGAGGAGTGTTTCACGATGCGCCTGACATCCGCTGCGCACAAGGCCGTGGAGCTGGGCATCGGATGGTTCACCACAACGCTGGCCTCCTCGCGGTGGAAGCGCCTGGACCAGATCGAGCGCGCCGGACTGGCTGCCGAGGCTGCTGTCCCGGGCTCCCACTTCTGGGCACAGAACTGGCGCAAAGGCGGCTTGCAGGAGCGCCGCAACCAACTCCTGAAAGAATACGATTTCTACAACCAGCGGTATTGTGGCTGTGAGTTCTCCATGAGGAATGAAGACAATAACAAAAACGATGACGAAAACGAAAACAAATGATGAAACGTGAAGACTTTGAAATCATGGCACCCGTGGGGTCACGGGAGAGCTTCGCTGCCGCACTACAGGCGGGAGCGGACAGCATCTATTTCGGCATCGAGCACCTGAATATGCGCGCCCACTCGGCCTCGGCCTTCACCATCAACGACCTGAAGGAGATGGCCGACACCTGCCGCCAGCACGGCGTGAAGAGCTACCTGACCGTGAACACCATCATCTACGGCGAGGACCTGCCGCTGATGCGCGAGATTCTCGATGCCGCCAAAGAGGCGCACATCAGTGCCGTCATCGCCAGCGACATCGCCGTGATGACCTACGCCCGACAGATAGGCGTGGAGGTGCATCTCTCTACGCAGCTGAATATCTCCAATATCGAGGCGCTGCGCTTCTATGCCCAGTTCGCAGATGTCGTGGTGCTGGCACGTGAGCTGAATATCAAACAGGTCAAGGAGATACACGAGGCCATCGTGCGCGACCATATCTGCGGCCCCGGCGGCCAGCTCATCCGCATCGAGATGTTCTGCCACGGCGCGCTGTGCATGGCCGTGTCGGGCAAGTGCTACCTCAGCCTGCAGAACACCGGTCGCTCAGCCAATCGCGGCGAGTGCATGCAGATCTGCCGCCGCGGGTATATCGTCAAAGACAAGGAAACGGACATCGAACTGGAGGTGGATAACAAATATATCATGTCGCCCAAGGACCTGAAGACCATCCGCTTCCTCGACCAACTCGTTGATGCCGGCGTGCGGGTCTTTAAGATTGAGGGCCGCGCACGAGGACCAGAATATGTGAAAACCGTTGTGGAATGCTATAGCGAGTGTCTCGAAGCCATCTTGAGCGGCTCGCTCAGCGAGGCGCTCAAGGATGACTTCGATACACGGTTAAAGACGGTCTTCAATCGCGGTTTCTGGGATGGCTACTATCAGGGGCAGCGGCTGGGAGAATGGACAGAGGGCTACGGGTCTCAGACCACGGAACGCAAGGTGTATGTGGGGCGCGGCACGAAGTACTACTCGCGCCTGGGATTAGGTGAGTTCCACATCGAGGCTGCCGAGCTGCACGTGGGCGATAAGTTCCTTATCACTGGCCCCACGACTGGCGCCCTGTATGGCACCATCGAGGAGATGCACGACGACACGAACGCCGCCGTTCCCACCGCCAAACAAGGCTCCAATGTCTCCTTCAAAGTAGATGCCAAGATCCGCCACAGCGACAAACTCTTCCGCATCGATCCCGTGAATCCCACTTAACTATCAACTCTCAACTGTCAACTTTCAACTAAACAACCCATACGCTTATGAAACTACGTTTTCTTTCCTGCCTCCTGGCAATCGTGATCACACTATCAGCCTTTGCTGAAAGCCAAGTGAAATATGTCTTCTATTTCATTGGCGACGGCATGGGTGTCAATCAGATCAATGTCACAGAGACTTATCTCGCTGCCCTGAAGGGCAAGATCGGTTTTGAACCCATTCTGATGTCAAGCCTGCCCGTTGTGGGGGTGGTCAACACGTACTCTGCCACGAACGGCGTCACAGACTCCGCTGCCGGCGGCACGGCACTCGCCACAGGACACAAGACGAAGAACGGCGCCATCGGTGTGCTGGAAGACCTGGAGACACCCATCACCAGCATTGCAGCCTGGGCACAGAAGGCTGGCAAGGCAGTAGGCGTGGCCACCACCGTCTCCATCACCCACGCTACGCCCGCTTCGTTCTACGGCCATCAGCCTAAGCGTCAGATGTACTACGAACTAGGTCAGGACCTCTGCAAGAGTGACTACGATTTCTTCGCAGGTTCCGACTTCAATAAACCCTATGTCAAGGAAGGTGAGCCGTCGCTGCATGAGCAGGCGAAAGCAGCTGGCTACACCATCGTCAAAGGATATAAGGAATATCAGAAGAAAGGACGCCAGGCCAACAAACTCATCCTCCTGCAGAGCGACAAGCAGAACGAGAAGCTCAACAGTGAGCGCGTGCCCTACGGTATCGACCAGACGAAGGACGACCTGACGTTGGAACAGATGGTGCGCGCCGGCATCAACTATCTGACCTCGAAGCGGAACGACGGTTTCTTCTTCGCTATCGAGGGTGGCCTGATTGACTGGGCCTGCCACCGCAACGATATCGGCAATGTCATCAATGAAGTCCTTGATATGGACAAAGCGGTGAAAGTGGCATATGAGTTCTACCAGCAGCACCCCGACGAGACCATCATCGTCATCAGCGCCGACCATGAGACGGGCGGTCTGGTGATGGGAACAGGGCCGTATGAGCTACACACCGACCTGCTGAAATATCAGCGCTGCAGCATCGATGAGCTGAAATGGCTCCTCAATGAGCAGTACAAGAAAGCACCTAAGAAATTCACGTGGACAGCCGTGGAGAAACAACTTAAGGAACTGATGGGCTTCGGCACCGGCATCACCCTCAACCAAAAGCAAAGCGATCGCCTGCAGAACCGCTGGAACGCCATCGAGAAGGCCATGCAGGACAATGACAAGGTCAAGGACCGCATCAACGACCTCTGCGAGACCACGAAGCACATCCTCTCAGAGGTGGCCATGATCAGCTGGGCCAGCGGCGGCCATTCCAACGGCTATGTGCCGATCTATGCCATCGGCCCGGGCACCGAGGTCTTCCAGGGGCGCATCGATAATATCGAGATTGCACCCGCAATGGCCAAGATTGCAGGCTACGAGGCCGAGTAAGTGCCCAGCCTAATTGCAGATACTCATGGCATCAGCCCCCTACAGGTTGATGCCATGTGTTTGTTTCACCTCACTCATCACAAAGGTACTCTCAATAGCACCCACGTGCTCAATATCACCGAGTTTGTTGAGAATGAACTCCTGATATTGTTTCATGTCACGTGCGCGAACCATTAAGAGATAGTCATAGGCACCCGAGGTGTTGTAGCATGCTGTCACCTCAGGGATGCGCTGGATGCGTCGCGTGAACGCATCGGCTATCTCATGGTTGATTTGCTGCAGCTTCACCTTGCAGAACACCAAGAGTCCTTGATTCAGCTTCTCAGGGTCCAGCACTGCCACATACTTGGTGATGTAGCCCTGACGCTCCAGCCGCTTCTGTCGCTCAAAGACCGGGGTAGGAGTGAGATGTACGGCATCAGCCAGCTCTTTGGTAGTTAATTTCGCATTCTTTTGCAGCGTTCTGAGGATCTGCAAATCGATGTCGTCTAAGTCATTATTCATCATTCTAAGGGCATTATGCAGAAGGTGTAGAATATTATTCTGTTGCAAGGGCTGTCAAGCGCCTCTTTTGGAAGATCTTTCTGTTGATGGCGCAAAAGTAGGGGATTCTTCTGAATTACGCAAGAAATTTGGAAGATATCTCTAAATCGCCGTACCTTTGCACCGTCGAAACAACAATAAACGATAAACCATAAACGATAAACTCTAAACTAAATACGACTATGGCACAGAAAAATTATCGCTTTGAGACTTTGCAACTCCATGTAGGCCAAGAACAGGCTGACCCCGCTACCGATGCACGTGCGGTGCCTATCTACCAAACCACGAGCTATGTGTTCCGCAACTCTCAGCACGCCGCCGACCGTTTCGGCCTGCGCGATGCAGGCAATATCTACGGTCGCTTGACCAACTCCACACAGGGTGTGTTCGAAGACCGTGTGGCAGCGCTTGAGGGCGGTGTGGCCGGCTTGGCTGTCGCCAGCGGTGCAGCAGCTATCACCTACGCTTTGCAGAACATTGCACAGGCAGGTGATCACATCGTAGCCGCCGACAATCTCTACGGCGGTTCCTATAATCTGATTACTCACACCTTGGCCACGCAGGGCATCACCAACACCATCATCAACGTCAACGACCTCGCCGCCCTGGAGGCCGCCATCCAACCCAACACAAAAGTAGTATATGCCGAGACCTTCGGCAACCCCAACAGCGATGTCCTCGACCTGGAAGGCGTAGCGGCTGTAGCACATAAGCACGGGATTCCTTTCATTGTCGATAACACGTTCGGCACCCCTTACCTCATTCGTCCTTTGGAGCACGGAGCCGACATCGTGGTACACTCGGCCACGAAGTTCCTGGGTGGCCACGGCACCTCGCTCGGCGGCGTCATCGTCGATGGCGGCAAGTTCGACTGGAAGGCAAACCCCGACAAGTTCCCCACACTGGCCAAGCCAGACCCCAGCTACCACGGCATCGTGTTTGCCGATGCGGTGGGTGCTGCCGCTTACGTCACACGTATTCGCGCCGTCCTGCTGCGTGACACCGGCGCTGCCATCTCACCCTTCAATGCCTTCATCCTGCTGCAAGGCGTTGAGACGCTGAGCCTTCGCGTAGAGCGTCATGTGCAGAACGCCCTCAAGGTGGTTGATTTCCTGAGCAAGCACCCCAAGGTGGCCAAGGTGAACCATCCTGCTTTGGAGAGCCACCACGATCACCAGCTCTACCAAAAGTACTTCCCCGGCGGCGGCGGCTCCATCTTTACCTTCGAGATCAAAGGCGGTCAGGAAGAGGCTTGGAAGTTCATTGATGCGCTGCAGATCTTCTCGCTACTGGCCAACGTGGCCGACGTGAAGAGCCTCGTCATCCATCCCTACACGACCACTCACTCACAGCTCTCGCCTGAGGAACTGGCCGAACAGCACATCACACCCTCGACCATCCGCCTCAGCATTGGCACAGAGCATATCGACGATATTCTGGAAGATCTCGCACAGGCGCTGGACAAGATTTAAAACAATGTGAAAAATGAAAGCATGAAAAAGGATAAATAAATATTTCTTCGTACTTTTGCAGCGCAAAAGAATTTCTAATAAATCATAAATCCATCAATAGTCAATCATTAAATCGTCAATCATCACCATGTCACAGATAGCAAAACAGCTGACAGAGCTCATCGGCAACACCCCTTTATTGGAGCTCAACAAATACTCACAGGCCAAGGGTCTCGCCACCCCGATCATTGCCAAAGTGGAGTTCTTTAACCCGGGCGGCAGCGTGAAGGACCGCATCGCCTTCGCCATGATTGAGGATGCTGAAAAGAAAGGCATCCTGAAGTCGGGCGCCACCATCATCGAACCCACCAGCGGCAACACGGGTGTGGGGCTGGCATTGGTCAGCGCCGTGAAGGGTTATCACCTCATCCTGACGATGCCCGAGACGATGAGCGTGGAGCGTAGGAATCTGGTGAAGGCATACGGCGCTGAGGTGCGTCTGACACCTGGGAAGGATGGCATGCCGGGAGCCATTCGCGCTGCTGAGGAGCTGCGAGACAATATCCCGGGAAGCGTTATCCTGCAGCAGTTCGAGAACGCCGCCAACCCCGCTAAGCACTACGCCACCACAGGCCCCGAGGTGTGGCGCGACACCGATGGAAAGGTAGATATCTTCGTGGCGGGCGTAGGCACCGGAGGTACCATCTCCGGCACTGGACGTTATCTGAAAGAGCAGAACCCCAACGTGAAGATCATCGCCGTGGAACCCAAGTCCTCCGCCGTCCTCAACGGCCAGCCCAGCGGTCCGCATAAGATCCAAGGCATCGGAGCCGGTTTCGTGCCCAAGACCTACAATGCCGACGTCATCGACGAGGTCTTCGATGTCGAGAACGACGATGCCATCCGCACGGGCCGCGAGATAGCTCAGCAAGAAGGTCTGCTCGTGGGCATCAGCAGCGGTGCTGCTGCCTTTGCTGCCGCCGAAATCGCCAAGCGCCCCGAGAACAAGGGAAAGAAGATTGTGGTGCTGCTGCCTGACACAGGCGAACGCTACCTCTCCACCGTCCTCTACGCCTTCGAGGACTACCCCCTGTAAAAACCTCTGAAAGACACGATTCTTATCACATTTCGCCTCTTTTGGCCAATGCACCATCTTATTCCACAGAGATGGTGCATCTTTTTTGCTGTTGCAGAAGCAAATAAATCGCAAATCGTAAATCGTAAATCGTAAATAATGCGTACCTTTGCCGCCGAAATCATGAATAGCTCTACGCAAACCTTACTGACGACAGTGGCCACGGAACTGGCCGACCCGAAGTCGTTATGCGGCCTGTTCCACGAACATCGCGACGGTGACCCGCTGCCCTCCCAGCCTGCTTTGGCTGAGATAATGGAATTGTGTCGCAGTATTCTCTTCCCCGGTTTCTATGGGAAGAGCAATGTCAACAACCAAAACCTCATCTTCCACATCGGCGTCGCCATCGAGCGGCTCTACGGCCTGCTGTGCGAGCAGATCCAGGCTGGATTGTGCTTCGCTACCGGCTGGAACGAGGTGGAAGCCTACGGTAACACCTACGCTACGGCTCAGGACATTCGCCGCAAGAAGTCTAGCGAGCTGTCACGCGCTTTCATCGAACGCCTGCCAGTGTTGCGCCAGACGCTATCAACCGATGTCGAGGCTGCCTACTTGGGCGACCCGGCCGCAGAGAGCTACGGCGAGGTGATTTCGTGCTACCCTGTCATCAAGGCGCTGACGAACTACCGCGTGGCCCACGAACTGCTGAAGCTGGGCGTGCCACTCATCCCACGTATCATCACAGAGATGGCACACTCCGAAACGGGTATCGACATTCATCCGGGAGCCACCATCGGCCACCATTTCACCATCGACCACGGCACGGGTGTCGTCATCGGAGCCACCTGCGTGATCGGGAACAACGTGAAACTCTATCAGGGTGTCACGTTGGGTGCCAAAAGCTTCCCCCTCGATGATGACGGTCACCCCATCAAGGGCATTCCGCGCCACCCCATCCTCGAGGACAACGTCATCGTCTATGCCAACTCCACCATCCTAGGACGCATCACCATCGGTCACGATGCCGTCATCGGCGGTAACATCTGGGTCACCGAGGATGTGGAGCCCAACACGAAAATACTACAAAACAAATACTGCCATTAATTAATGACAACACCACTTATTGCCAAAACCTTCCAGGGCCTGGAACCTCTGTTGGCACAGGAGCTCACAGAACTGGGCGCCACGGACATACAGATAGGCCGTCGCATGGTCACCTTCACGGGCGACAAAGAGATGATGTATCGCGCCAACTTCTGCCTGCGCACAGCCATCCGCGTGCTCAAACCCATCAAGCTGTTCAAGGCCAGGAGCGCCGACGACGTCTATGAAGCCGTGAAGGCTATCGACTGGTCGGAGTACCTCACGCCGCAGACGACGTTTGCCGTTGACAGCGTAGTCTTCTCGCCTGAGTTCCACCACTCCAAGTTTGTGGCCTACAAGGTGAAGGACGCCATTGCCGACCAGTTCCGTGAGCGCACAGGCTCACGTCCTAATGTCAGCGTCTCCAACCCCGATATACAGCTGCACATACATATCTCCGACTACGATGCTACACTGGCGCTGGACAGCAGCGGCGAGAGCCTACACCGCCGTGGCTATCGCCAGGAGACCGTAGCAGCGCCGCTGAACGAAGTCCTGGCCGCCGGCATCATCATGATGACGGGTTGGAAGGGCGAGCGCGATTTCATAGACCCCTTCTGCGGCAGCGGCACCCTGTGCATTGAGGCAGCCCTTATCGCACGCGGCATTGCGCCTGGCGTGTTCCGTCAAGGCTATGCCTTCGAGAAATGGCCCGATTTCGATCGCGAGCTCTTCGAGCGTGTCTATAACGATGACACGAGTGAGCGCGAGTTCGAGCACCATATCTATGGCCGCGACATCGACCCGAAGGCCGTAGGCATCGCCACCCGCAACGTCAAGGCAGCAGGCCTTAGCAAGGACATCACCATCGAAGAGGCCGACTTCACGAAGGCGCCACTCCAAGTGTCCAACGGTCAAGCGTCTGATTGTCCACTGATGGTCACCAACCCGCCCTACGGCGAGCGCATCTCCAGTCCCGACCTCCTCGGCCTCTACAAGAGCATCGGTCAGAAACTGAAGCGCGAGTTTACGGGCGGCGAGGCATGGATTCTCAGCTATCGCGAGGAATGTTTTGATGAAATAGGCTTAAAGCCATCACTCAAGACACCTTTATATAATGGTTCGCTGGAGTGTGAGCTACGCAAATACGTGCTCTTTGGCGGACGTCTGGACGAACATCGCGCCAAGGGCGGCATCGTGAAGACCAACGCAGAGCGTCGCGAGATGGCGCAGAAGCGCCGCTTCAAGCAACACCGCGATGGCTTCAAGGGTGGGTACAATGA
Organism: uncultured Prevotellaceae bacterium; assembly: GCA_946415705.1. GTDB lineage: Bacteria > Bacteroidota > Bacteroidia > Bacteroidales > Bacteroidaceae > Physcousia. The sequence goes on along the minus strand of CAMKTN010000005.1, from coordinate 27,196 downwards.
CGAGGAACGCGAGGAGCGCCACGACAACCACCGCTTCAACAAGTTCTCCAAGCGCGACGGCGAGTTTAGCAAGCGTGACGGTGATCATTTTGGCAAGCGTGATGGCGACCGTTTTGGCAAGCGTGACGGCGACCGTTTCGGTAAGCGTGAAGGCTTCAAGGGTCGCAGCAGCGGTTTTGGTCGCAAGGGTGCTGACTTCCACGCGAAAGGCAACGACCGTGCAGCCCGTCAGGAGGCACGTCGCCGTTTCTTCGGAGGAGGGGAGGAGAGTGAGGATTGAGAATTGAGGAATGAAGATTGAGGATTTATGATATATGAATAGTGACATCTGCATAAAGCCTGTCGTCTCGCGTGGTGAGATGAACGATTTCATCCACATCGTGGACCGCATCTATAAAGACTGCCCCCAGTACGTCCCTGATCTGGAGAGCGACATCAGAGAGTTCTTCAACATCAAGACCAATCCCGGTCTGGAATTCTCCGATGTGCAAGCCTTCGTGGCCTACCGCGACAAGGAGTGCGTGGGACGCATCGTGGGCATCATCAACCGACGAGCCAACGAGAAATGGAAGGTGCAGAACGCACGCTTCTCCATGATTGAGTTTATCGATGATGTGGCTGTCGCAAAAGCCCTTCTGGACACCGTTGCCGAATGGGGACGTCAGCGAGGGATGACAGCCCTGCAAGGCCCCTTGGGCATCACCGACTTCGACAAGGAAGGCATGCTCATCGAGGACTTCCACCTGACGGGAACCATGAACACCATCTACAACCACGCCTACTACCCGAAACACCTTGAAGCATTGGGTTTTCAGAAGGAAGCCGACTGGGTGCAGATACGTGTAACGATTCCCAAGGAGGTGCCCGACAAATACGCCCGTGTGGCGGAATTTGCCCGTCGGCGCTTGCATCTACGCGTCATCAAACTTACCAACGATGACATCTACAAGCGCGACTACGGACATAAGATCTTCCATCTCCTCAACCAGGCTTACTCGCCCCTCTTCGGTTACTCCGAGCTGTCCGACAAGCAGACAGACCTGTTCATTAAGAAATACCTGGGCCTCATCGACAAACGCTTTATGCCCATTATCGTCAATGAGCAGGAAGAGGTCGTCGGCGCAGCCATCACGATGGGGTGCCTCTCCCAAGCCATGCAGAAAGCCCACGGCCGCCTGCTCCCCTTCGGCTGGTTCCACTTGCTGAAAAGCCTGAAATGGAAGAACGAAGGTTCCGTGGAGATGCTCCTCATCGCCGTGCGCCCCGACCTGCAGGCCAAAGGCGTCAATGCGCTCTTTTTCGACGACCTCATCCGCGTCTATAACCAAGCCGGTATCAAATGGGCTGAAACAGGTCCCCAACTCGAATACAACATGCGCGAGCTTTCCCAGTGGGAACCCATGTCCCCCGAATTCGTCAAGCGTCGCCGCTGCTACGTGAAGGAAATCGGATGAATCATGACAAACGCTACCATGTCTATTAAGGATTTGTTGAATCGCACAGACCGCTTCGCCGCCAATGCAGGCTGCCAGATCACCGAAGTAGATGACCGTCACGCCATTGCCGAGATGCGCGTCACGGCCGAGCACCTGAATGGCGGCCATGTCTGCCAAGGTGGTGCCCTCTTCACCCTTGCCGACCTCGCCATCGCCGCCCTGATGAACCACGACGGACACCTCACCTTCGGCATCTCCAACAGCATCATGTTCGTCTCCAGCGCCCATGAGGGCGATCAGTTGCGTGCCGAAGCCGTCCTCGTTGCCGACCACCAAAAGATTCCCGCCGTAGAAGTCCGCGTCACCGACCACTCCGGCCGCCTCATCTGCCATGTCACCGGCCTTGGCTATCGCAAAGCGACGAACATCTGAGACAATTATTAGCAGAAAATATTCAGCGTCTGTCACCCACAAGAACAGCATCTATCACTCGGAATATCTAGGTGTATTGATTAATCCATGATGATGGATTGATTAATCCATGATGATGGATTGATTGTGCCATCATGATGGATTGATTGTGCCATCATGATGGCTTCATATAAAGACTACACTTTTTCAACACACAAAATACATGAAATAGCAGGGTTGGGGAGAAAAAACGTCCAATCCTTTGGCGCGTTCAAGAAACTTTTGCTACTTTTGCGGCGTAGATGAGTGATGAAACAGCTCTTAATCATATTTGGAATCCTTTGTACATGTAGTGCGCTGTCACAAGAGTCCTTCACCTTTTCGAAAGATGTGAAGCCAATGATTGTGACGCGTTGGGGACAGGGGTATCCGTTCAACGCTCTGGCGCCAGCCGTTGAACACGACGGCGTGAAAGTGAGACCAGTAGCGGGCTGTGGAGCTGTGGCAATGGCACAGATTGTCAATTTCCACAAATATCCCTGCTATAGTCCAGATGGTAATTATGTTTACAATTGGGATTTGATGTACCATCGTGCTAGCAATGATTTGCGAAACGACCAGATTGTGTCTGTGGCTAAATTGATCAGTGACTGTGGTGTGTCTGCCTTCACGAAATACGGCAAGGAAGAGAGTGGTTCGTCGATGAGAAAAATTATGAACGGTCTGAAACGGCTCTATGGATATTCTGACTATATTGGTATCTACAACCGCAACCGATATAAAACACCAGAGGGCGACAGCATCTTTAGAATGATGCTGTTCAAAGAGCTGGAAGCAGGATGCCCTGTGCTATATCGGGGGTATAAGCAAGGTGAAAATGACGGACATATTTTCATCATTGACGGCTGCAAAGAAGATAAGGTTCACGTGAATTTCGGTTGGGCAGGCAAGGATGACGACTACTACCAGCTCAATGACCTCAATGGCTACGCAGATCAACATTGGATGCTGGTTGGTGTAGCAGATTCCGCGTTTGTGCCAGATGTGAAAACCATACATCTTGACCAGGCAGGTACGCTAAAAGACTCGCTCACTACGCAACAACAAGCTGAGATACAGCATATTCAGTTGAGTGGTCCAGTCAATGCTGATGATCTTAGAATCCTAGCCACAATGAGCCGCACGGGTGTTCTCAGCAGCGTGAATCTACGAGATGCAGATATAGAGACGATTCCAGATTCTGCGTTCTTCTCACGCACTTTGCTGACATATTTCATTCTACCTTCCAGTTGCATACGAATCGGGAAAAATGCCTTCGAAGGGTGTATCAATCTGAACCGTGTTGTCTTTCCTGAAGGTTTGAAATATATTCGTTCAAATGCCTTTAGAAACTGCATCAGCCTCATCAGCCCACAGTTGCCCAATTCATTGGAAACAATCGATCGGTGTGCCTTTTTTCAATGCGACGGTGTTTTTCATTTCGTCATCCCCAACCGCGTCTGGAAAATTGAGGATAGTGCCTTCTCCAATTGTCAGAATCTGCTGTCTGTTAGTCTCCCAGCCAGTCTAAGTCTGTCGCATAGTCAATTGGTTCGTAAATGTCCCAAGCTCAAGCGCTACACAATAGACCCCAACAACAAAGTCTTTGTGATTGAGGGCACGGAACTTAAACTGAAGAAAGACCAGAAAAAATAGGGTTGGTGATATAGTTTCCCTACATCCGTGAGGCGGTTGTCGGTGGTGAGGCACACTTTCGGGTTAAATCTAAGAAATACTTCTACTTTTAGCCCGAATACTTTAAATATTCATTAGTTTTTGCATCTTTTGGAAGGGTACTGAATACGATTGATGAGGGTCTTTTTGGCAATTTTTTGCTCAAAACTTGCATGAATCGCACTTTGTGCTTAATTTTGCACCCGAAAATCAACTATTTAAACGATTATCGTACAACGTATCTATGGAATACAATTTCAGAGACATTGAGAAGAAGTGGCACCAGCGATGGACAGCCATGCAGACATATAAGGTGACAGAGGACGAGACACGCAAGAAGTTCTACGTCCTGAATATGTTCCCCTACCCCAGCGGTGCGGGCTTGCATGTGGGTCACCCCTTGGGCTATATCGCCAGCGACATCTATGCGCGCTACAAGCGTCTGCAGGGCTTTAACGTGTTGAACCCCATGGGCTACGATGCCTATGGTCTGCCTGCTGAACAATATGCCATCAAGACGGGTCAGCATCCTGAGAAGACGACCTTCGCCAACATCGACCGCTATCGCGAGCAGCTGGATAAGATCGGTTTCTCCTTTGACTGGAGCCGTGAGGTTCGCACCTGCACACCGAATTACTATAAGTGGACACAATGGGCGTTCCAGAAGATGTTCAATAGCTTCTACAGCCTCACCCCCCTAACCCCCTCTCCCGTGGGCGAGGGGGAGAACTTGAGCAAGGCACGGCCTATTGAGGAACTGATAGCGTACTTCAAGAATAATGGCACAGACGGATTGGATAACTATGGTGTGGCACAGAGCACAGAACTCACATTCACAGCTGAGGAATGGAACAGCTGGGATGAGAAGAAACAGAGTGATGTGCTGATGAACTATCGCCTGGCCTTCATGGGTGAGACGATGGTGAACTGGTGCCCTGCATTGGGTACGGTGTTGGCCAACGACGAGGTGGTCAATGGTGTCAGCGAGCGTGGCGGCTACCCCGTGGAACAGAAGAAGATGCGCCAGTGGTGCCTGCGCGTCAGCGCCTACAGTCAGCGTCTGCTGGATGGTCTGGAGACCATTGACTGGAGCGAGAGTATCAAGGAGACCCAGAAGAACTGGATTGGTCGCAGTGAAGGTGCCGAGGTGCTGATCAAGGTGGCCGACAGCGATGTGGATTTCACCATCTTCACCACACGTGCCGACACGATGTTCGGCGTGACCTTCTTCGTGCTGGCTCCTGAAAGCGAGTTGGTGGACAAGGTGACAACGCCTGACCAACGAGAGGCAGTAGATGCTTACATCAAATATGTGAAAGGCCGCACAGAGCGCGAACGCATGATCGACCACACTGTGACGGGTGTGTTCTCCGGAGCCTACGGCATCAACCCCATCACCGGCGACAAATGCCCCATCTACGTGGCAGAGTATGTGCTAGCCGGCTACGGCACAGGTGCCATCATGGCTGTTCCGGCTCATGACAGCCGCGACTACGCCTTCGCCAAGCACTTCGACCTTCCCATTATTCCATTGGTGGAAGGAGCCGACATAAGCGAGGAGAGCTACGATGCCAAAGAGGGTATTGTGATGAACTCACCCGTGAGTCCTGACAAGAGTGTGATGTACGATGGCGAATGCCTGGTCTTGAACGGCAAGACCATCAAAGAGGCCATCGCCGAGACAAAGCGCTTCGTGAAGGCTCATCACCTGGGTCGCGTGAAGGTGAACTACCGTCTGCGCGATGCCATCTTCAGCCGTCAGCGCTACTGGGGCGAACCCTTCCCCGTCTATTACAAGCATGGGATTCCCCAGATGATACCTGAAGAATGCTTGCCTATTGAGTTGCCTCAGGTGGATAAGTTCCTGCCTACCGAGACCGGCGAACCTCCCTTGGGCAATGCCACCAAGTGGGCATGGGATGAGAAGAACAAGAAGATTGTGGAAAACAGCCTCATCGACGACAAGAATGTCTTCCCCATCGAGCTATATACCATGCCTGGCTTCGCAGGCTCCTCTGCCTACTACCTCCGTTATATGGACCCCCTCAACGATGAGGCATTGGTAAGCGAGAAGGCTGCCAGCTACTGGCAGAACGTAGATCTCTACGTAGGTGGTAGCGAGCATGCAACGGGCCACTTAATCTACAGCCGTTTCTGGAACAAGTTCCTCTTTGACCTGGGTGTCAGCAAGAAGGAAGAGCCCTTCCAGAAGCTCATCAACCAAGGTATGATCCAAGGTTGGTCCAGCTTCGTCTATCGTTTGCGTGGCACCAACAAGTTCGTGAGCTTCGACCTCTTGGAAGAGAAGTACGACGATGCCAAGAAGAAGAATCTCTATTTCTATCAGGGCACTGAGGCGGATCCCGTATATGCTGACATCAGCATGGTCAGCGGCAATGTGCTGGATGTGGAGAAAATCCGCCAGTGGACAGCCGAGTTCCGCGATGCAGAGTTCATCCTGAACAAGAACGGACAGTACATCGTCAGCCAAGCTATCGAGAAGATGTCCAAGTCAAAGTACAACGTGGTCAATCCCGATGACATCTGCGAGAACTACGGTGCTGACACACTGCGTCTCTACGAGATGTTCCTCGGCCCCATCGAGCAGTCGAAGCCTTGGGATGTGGCTGGCATCGACGGTTGCTTCCGCTTCCTGAAGAAGTTCTGGAATCTGTTCAGACCCACCCCCGACCCCTCCCGTAATGGAGGGGAGAGCCTGCGGGTTGATGTCACCGATGAAGAACCCACAGCAGCTGAGTTGAAGGCACTGCATAAACTCATCAAGAAGGTGACGGAAGATATCGAAGCCTTCTCTTATAACACCAGCATCCCAGCCTTCATGATCGCCACCAACGAGCTCTCCAGCCTCAAGTGCACGAAGCGTGCCGTGCTGGAGCCGATGGTCGTTCTGATAGCTCCCTTCGCACCCCATATCGCTGAAGAGCTGTGGGAAGCACTCGGCCACGCCACCAGCGTCTGCGATGCCCATTGGCCTGAGTTCAACGAGAAGTTCCTCGTCGAAGATACGGTGAAGATGATGGTAGCCTTCAATGGCAAGACACGCTTTGGCATCGACTTCCCCGCTGATGCTGACAATGCCACCATCGAAGCAGCGGCACGTAACCATGAGCTGACTCCCAAATATCTGGAAGGCAAGCAGATTATGAAGGTCATCATTGTTCCCAAACGAATGATAAATCTTGTTATAAAATGAAATCTGTCAATCCTGCCGAAGTCATCAAGCAGGTGAAGCCTGCTGAAGTCATCCGGAAAATTCATCTCTGGGATGAGGTAAAGGACTACTTCTTTATCTCGCTGGGCTGTGCCATCTACTGCGTAGCCTTCTGTCTGTTCATGCTGCCTTACCACTTCACGCCAGGCGGCATGACGGGTGTCTCAGCTATCATATTCTATGCCACAGGCATTCCTACTCAGTACAGCTACTTCGCCATCAACGCCCTCCTGTTGGCCATAGGTCTGAAGATTCTTGGCTTCAAGTTCTTCACCAAGACCATCTATGCCACCTTAAACATCACCTTTTTCCTAGGACTTGTCCAGCAGCTGATTCGACAGCCGGACGGCTCACTGCCTATGGTAGTAGGCGACCAGCCGTTCATGGCAGCTGTCCTGGGAGCCTGCATCGAGGGTGGCGCCTTGGCGCTGGTGTTCATCAACAACGGCTCCACGGGCGGCACAGACATCATCGCCGCCATCGTGAACAAGTACAAGAACTACTCGATGGGTCGCATCCTGATGTGGCTCGACTTCATCATCGTCTCGTCCAGCTTCTTCGTCTTCCACGATTGGAACAAGGTCGTGACGGGTTATGTCATCCTCATCATTTCCATGTTGCTGTTGGATTACACGATGAACTCTGCCTCGCAGAGTGTGCAGTTCACTATTATCTCCAACAAACACAAAGAAATTGCTCAGGCCATCAACGATGAAGTGGGACGAGGCATCACCATCCTTCACGGACAAGGCTGGTACTCTAAGGAAGAGAGGCAAGTGCTGATAGTGATGGCCCGTCGCCGCGAGAGCACACAGATTTTCCGTCTCATCAAACACCTCGACAACCAGGCTTTCGTTACCATGACAAAGGTGGTGGGAGTCTATGGCGAAGGTTTTGACCATATCAAGACATGAAGATTGTATTTGCCACCAATAACCAGCACAAGCTTGCCGAAGTGCGACAGATTTTGGGCGAGCACTTTGACGTCGTAGGTCTCAACGACATCGGCTGCCACGAGGACATCCCTGAGACAGCTGACACGCTGGAGGGCAATGCGCTGCAAAAGGTGCATTATGTCAAGGAGCACTATCATCTGGATTGCTTCGCCGACGACACTGGACTTGAAGTAACAGCTCTGAATGGTGCTCCTGGTGTGCACTCTGCGCGTTATGCTGAACTCTTCGGAAAAGGTGATACGCATGACAGCGATGCCAATATGAATCTACTTCTAAAGAATTTAGAAGAAAAAAACGACCGCAGCGCAAGATTTCGCACCGTTATTGCGTTAATATATAAAGGGCAGGAATATCTCTTCGAGGGTATCTGCCCTGGAAAAATACTGCACGAGCGTCACGGCAGCGAAGGTTTCGGCTACGATCCCATCTTCCAACCAACGGGCTTTGACCAAAGCTTTGCACAGATGTCAGCTGAAGAAAAGAATGCCATCAGCCATCGCGGACGCGCTACACAGAAACTCGCAGAGTTCCTGAAGAGTGAAAAGTGAATGAACGAAAAAAGAAAATAAAAGAGTGACTATGAAAATAGAAAACTTCTATACTGCCTTGAATGATTGCAGACGAAATACACTGCGAAAGATCATCGTATTGTTCACTCTTTCACTTTTCACTTTTCACTTATCTGCCCATATAGGCACCTGGAAGGTATATCCTGCTTATACCGTCAGCACCAGCAATATTGTCGTTGGCAACCGTGTCTATAGCAACATGGAAGGCAAATTGATAGCCTATGACATTGATGACGCTACAATTACTACTTTTGACTGGATGCAACAACTGTCAGATATCACCGTGTCATTCATTCGTTATAGCGCTGAAGCCAAACGCATCATCATCGTCTATGACAACGGCAACATAGACCTGCTGTCCACCGAAGATGACTATGATGTCATCAACCTGGCACAGCTGAAGAACAGTACTCTCCTCAACAAGGATGTAAACTATGTGCAGGTGATGAAACAATATGCCTACATCTGCACGAACTTCGGTGTGGTGGTAGTAGATATGGCGAAGGGACTCATCAAAGAAAGCTATGAGCTGGGACTCAAGGTGCGTTCGTGTGCACTCACTGATAAGAACCTTTTTATAGGTACCTCCACAGGCCTTTGGCGAGGACCTTTAAATATGAATCTAAAGGACAAAGGCAATTGGACACAGCTGAACACCAATTTCAATGCCCAGCACATGGAAACATTTGCCGGACATGTATGGATTCATGTGGATTTTTACCTCTTTATCATGAATAGTGATGAAGAGACATGGACCACCTTACAAGCCGGCACACTCAATCCTATACCAGCGTACATGACCGTCAATGATGGAAAGCTCATTATTGGCAATACGAATAAAATGTTCATCTATGAGAGTAAAGACAAGGTAACAGCATTGACAGGTTACTACTACTGGAAGTGTCTCACTGCTCGTGGAAATGAATATTGGGCCAGCTATGCTGATTACGGATTGCAGTCCTATCGCCTCAACAACCAGACCTTTGAAATCACACGCGAGAAAATACATCCCAACAGCCCCACACACGATTACAGCTATCACCTGCGCTTTGCCGGTGACAGGTTGATGGTGGCAGGTGGCAATCGCCATTTCTCTAATATCGAACGTGAAGGACTGGCCATGATGTTAGAGCCCGATGGAAATACTTGGACCATCTTCGATGGTAAATCAGCAATAGAAAAGAATCCTAAGTATCGATGGCTTGATGTCACCAATATTGCCCAGGATCCAACCAATGAAAACCACTATTACGTGGGAACAACGCGCAATGCCGTCTTTGAATTTACGGGTACTACCTGTACAGGAAATAAAGGTATCGAAAATAGTCCACTTGTTTCTATGCTTCCTAATCATGCGCATCCAGAGTGGTTTACTGTTGCTGATGGATTAACATATGATCCTGATGGCAACCTATGGATGCTCAATTGCACAGGTGGTGTGAGAGATACTACTGTTCGAATTATGCGACCTGATGGCACTTGGACAGGTATTCCCTGTCCTGAAATAAAGGAAGCAGCCACCGTCGATAATATCTTCTTCGACAGTCGCGGATGGGCATGGTTGAACAGCCGACGCATGGATAAACGAGGTATTCTATTGCTCAATTACAACGGTACCATTGATTACAGCAAAGATGACAATAGGGTGTTCTGCGACAAAATCGTCAATCAGGACAATACCAACTACGCCCCTGATGAGTTCTACTACATCAATGAAGACCTGGACGGCAGCATCTGGATATGTACCAATATGGGTCCTTTCCGTATCCCGGAACCTGAGAAATTTGCTGCGGGTGACTTGACCTTTGAACAGGTGAAGGTAGCACGTGATGATGGCAGCGGACTGGCAGACTATCTGTTGTCAGGACTTGTCACACAATGTGTCACCTTTGATGGTGCAGGAAACAAATGGTTTGGTACTGCCAATAACGGTGTCTATTTAGTGAGTGAAGACTGTCAGGAAGAATTGGCACACTATACCACAGAGAATTCACCGCTGCCATCAGATAACATCTATGATATCGCTATCCATCCCGCCACAGGCTGTGTATTCTTCGCTACTGACAAAGGTCTGTGCAGCTACCTCTCCGATACTTCAGAATCGGCCGATGGATTAGACAAAGATAATATCTATGCCTTCCCAAATCCTGTAGAACCTGATTACCACGGACCCATTGGCATTCGTGGATTGGTCAAGAATAGTGAAGTGAAGATAGTATCTGCTACAGGCCAGCTCATCTGGAGTGGTACTTCTAATGGTGGCACCTTCGTTTGGAATGGTTGCAATCGTTTTGGTGATCGTGTAGCTTCTGGCGTATATATCGTCATTGCCAATACACCTGATGGTAAGAATGCAGCTACTACTAAGATTACCGTTATACGATAATGTCCACGCTCTTTCTTTCCCGACAGCAAACCACTGTCCTTAGGGGCATAGCGGCTATCATCATTGCACTCTTTCATGTGTTCATCGCGTGGCAATGGCCGCGAGTGGTGAATATAGCTGGTTCCGTCAGCGTAGCGCTCTTCCTTCTGCTTTCCGGATTCGGCATTCATGAGAGCTACAAAGTGAATGGACTGAAAGACTATTGGCACAAAAAACTGAAGCGCATCATCGTTCCTTATTGGCTGTTTTTGGCTGTAGTGACGCTCTTTCAAGGTTGGCCTGGTTGGAAAGTGTTTCTCTTAGATGCGTGCTTTATTCAGTCGGACTTCTGGTTTATTCCCTATCTGATGCGTTGCTATCTGGTCTATTGGATCGTACAGCGATGGTTGAGTAAATGGTTGATTCCCGTTTTCATCATTATTGGTTTCATCGCACTTAATACCCTTCAACAAATAGAAGCCGAACAGTCATTCTCTTTCTTTGCCGGCATCATGATATCACGCTCCATTGATTCATTGCGCCAGAAAGAAAAGTCGTTTTGGCTGAAAGTCGGCATCGTCAGTTTCGTAATTGGGACTGCTTTCATGCTCTTGAAAGAAATACCTGCTGTTCACGCCTACAAAGGCACCTTAATCTATAATTACATACTGCTTTTCATCAAGCTGCCTTTAGCCATACCATTGCTGTTGCTACCCACTTTTATTCGTTTCCTGCAGCAATCCCGCCTCCTGTATTTGGCTGGACTGGCTTCATTGGAAATCTATCTGGTACATTTGCCTTTTGTGCCTTATGTGGAGGAAAGCATTCAGTCCTTCCTGCTCTTTATATTGGTAGTCACTATTTGCACCTATATATATTATACCATCAACACTAAATTCATTGCAAAATATCTATGAAAGCATATCGTACAGCTCTGTTTCTATATATACTCATCAACAGTCTGTTCATCCTAAAATATGGACTGCGGTTGCTGCCTTGGTATGTGGTGATAGCAGCTTGTATAGCATATGGCTGTGTGGTGATTGCAGGCTGTAAATACATTTTTCCAAAATTCTCTAACTTCTCGAATTATAATATTCGTAGAGGAATAACATTGATTGCTCTTCTCGTCTGTTTGAGTTTCCTAACCGCCTTTCAATATATCCCTGATCCCATGACCATTCATGTGGATCGTTGGTCTGCCATTCATAACTTCCTATATAATCTCACTCACGGTATCTACCCCTATGCTGCTCAAACGCATTTAGGCGGTTATGGATCACCATTCCCTGTGTGGCAAATCTTGCATCTGCCTTTCTATTGGTTGGGAGATGTGGGATTATCGTTTATCGCAGGTATTCTGCTCTTTGTGCATTCACTAAGCCTTCATCTGAAAAATAAAGGAGAAGACATTGCCTTCGCCTTGCTCGGCTGCTCACCCGCTTTCATCTATGAAGTGTTTGTGCGCAGCGATCTCATGACTAACTTCATCGTAAGTCTGAGTATTCTTCTCTACTGCATCCATTATCGTTTTAACATCAAAGAAAATACACTTCCATTAGGTATCATCGTAGGCTTAATGATGAGTACACGATTTAGTGCCATCATACCCTTCTGCATCTACTATTTCTATGAGTTGTATCATACATCCTGGCAGCGCCAACTGACATTCATTAGCACAGTCATCATCACCTTCGCACTCACTTTCTTACCCTTCCTTCTTTGGGATAGTGAAATGCTCTTATTCTTTGAATATAATCCCTTCATCCTACAGACAAGACAAGGAAATCCTACTGACTTGATAGTCGTTGTTGCTATAGGAATTTATCTCTCCTTCTGGCAACGACACTATATAGACAGACATCTCTTTGCCACAGCCATTATACTCTTGTTATTGGTCAGCATCACCTTTATACATAACATGTATAACAATGATAATTGGAACGAGTTGTTTGAATCAGCCTACGATATCACATATTTTGGAATGGCTATTCCTTTCCTGTGTGCTTTCATAGCAAATAGGTTGTTGATAAATCATTCAAAATAGAATAATAGTTCATCATAAGTAAACAATAACTATTGATTATCTCATGACTGGTAATTCTATCACATTTCAAAATAAGATACCAACAACTTTTAAAATTGTTTTAGCATAAATTTATCAAGTTATTGACAAGCTATTTCATTGAAAATATTTACCTTTGCACAGTTATTGACAGAATTGACAGTAAATATATACTCATATATAGCTTTCATTCGAAAAAAAGAAACAAACAAATAATATAATAAGATGTCGAAAAAAGAACTCAAAGAAGAAATTCGCAGACTGGCACAAGAAAAAAACGCTGTCATCATGGCACACTACTATGTGGATGGTGAGGTGCAGGATTTAGCGGATTTTATAGGTGACAGTCTTGCACTGGCACAACAGGCTGCTAAAACAGATGCTGACATCATCGTGCTCTGTGGCGTTCATTTCATGGGTGAGACGGCTGCCATCCTGTGTCCTGATAAGAAAGTTCTCGTACCTGATCCCGAAGCTACCTGTTCGTTGGCTGAAAGCTGTCCGGCAGACGCTTTCGCAGATTTTGTAGCTGCACACCCTGGACATACCGTCATTAGTTATGTCAACACGACAGCTGCCACGAAAGCCGTTACTGATGTGGTTGTCACCAGCAGCAATGCCCGTCAGATTGTAGAGTCGTTCCCAGAGGATACCCCTATGATATTCGGTCCAGATCAGAATTTGGGTGCTTACATCAATTCCATCACGGGTAGGAATATGTTGTTATGGAATGGTTTCTGTCACGTACATGCACGTTTCAGTGTAGAAAAGATAGTGGAACTCAAGCGTGAGCATCCTCATGCAAAAGTGCTTGTACACCCAGAATGTAAGGGTCCCGTAGTAAAGTTGGCCGATAAAGTAGGCAGCACAGCAGCACTCTTGAAGTTCGCCATTGCCGACGAGGCTACAGAATTCATTGTAGCTACTGAAAGCGGCATTCTCCATGAGATGCAGAAGAAAGCACCGCAGAAGACATTCATCCCTGCACCGCCAGAGGAGGCAATGGTAGAGACACCCGAGGGCAAACGTTCATGTGCTTGCAATGAATGTGAGTATATGAAGATGGTGACACTCGAGAAGGTATATCGTTGTCTCCGTGATGAACAACCTGTAGTGACTGTCTCACCTGAGATAGCCGAGAAAGCCATCCGTCCCATCAAACGCATGCTGGATATCTCTGCCCAACTCAATCTCTAACCCTTTCAAATGTCTTATCGTAAGCTCAAGATAACCGAGATGAACCGCATCAGCGTGGAGCAGTTTCATGATGCTGAAAAACTGCCGCTGGTGGTCGTTCTTGACGGTGTGCGATCTCTTTATAATGTAGGCAGTGTCTTTCGTACCAGCGATGCTTTCCGTGTAGCCGAAGTCATCCTCTGCGGCATCACAGCCACACCTCCCCATACAGAGATTCACAAAACCGCCTTGGGAGCTGAAGAAAGTGTGAAATGGCGATACTTTAAAAATACGATAGATGCCATAAAAGCGCTACGTGAGGAAGGATATCAGCTCTTGTCCATCGAACAATGCGAGGGTAGCACGATGCTACAGGATTTTCATCCCAATCCATCGCTTCGTTATGCTGTCATCTTAGGCAACGAAGTCAAGGGCGTTCAGCAAGAAGTGATAGATGCCTCCGATGGATGTTTGGAGATTCCTCAGTATGGTACCAAACACTCCATGAATGTCAGCGTTACTGCCGGTATCGTCATTTGGCACTTTGCTCGTCAGTTGACACTCAATACAGATTGAAAAAGCAGAAAAATGATGAAAGTCCTGTGAATCTTTTGTGGTTTGCGGGACTTTCACTATTTTCGCACCGAAAAAATAACTTATTGTACTCTACGAAGCACTATGAAACGTATTTTCTTGCTCACAGCTTCTTTCTTCTGCGCCACGATGATGAGCGCACAATCTGCTAACACTCTTGAAGGGTTTGCTTATGACACCAAGGTCACTGCTCCTACGGGCAATGAATGGGAATCGCCAGAGACGCTGGCGTTGAATAAGGAACAGCCTCGTGCATGGGGCTTCCATTTTGCTACAGAGGAAGCAGCACGTGGTGTGTTGCCTGAACGTGGTGCTTACTGGCTCTCATTAGATGGCACTTGGAAGTTCCATTGGTGCAAGACGCCAGTGGAGCGTGCCAAGGGCTTCGAAGCACCAACGTATGATGTCACAGCTTGGGACGATATCGAGGTGCCTGGCTGCTGGAACGTGCAAGGCATTCAGAAGGATGGTAGCTTGAAATACGGCGTTCCCATCTATGTAAACCAAAAAGTCATCTTCCAACACCAAGTGGCTGTTGGCGACTGGAAGGGTGGTGTGATGCGTAAGCCCACGAACCCGCAATGGACGGTCAATGAATATCCCAATGAGGTGGGCTCATATCGTCGTACGTTCACAGTGCCTGCCGAATGGACTGGTCGCGTGGTGTATATCAACTTCGACGGCGTAGATAGCTTCTTCTATCTGTGGATTAACGGTCATTATGTAGGCTTCTCCAAGAACTCGCGCAATACAGCTTCGTTCAACATTACACCTTATTTAAATAAGCAAGGTGAGAACGTGGTGGCCGTGGAAGTCTATCGCAACAGCGACGGCAGCTTTTTAGAGGCTCAAGATATGTTCCGCCTGCCCGGCATTATCCGTTCAACGTATTTGACGAGTGTGCCGGAATTGGAGCTAAGCGATTTGGTTGTGAGAACCTCCCAACTCAGTGGAAATGGAATCACAGAGGAAGCCGATGCAGAGATTGTTGTTGAGGCCAATGTAAGAAACCTCAGCAAGAAAGCAGCCAAGGACCTTTCCGTAGAGTACAAGGTCTTCCCCCTGAAACTTTACACCGATGAGCTGGCTCCTGGTTCTCTTTATCTCGATGAAGAATCAGCTGTAGGCCAGCCCAATGCACAGGCACAGGTCAACGTAGGTGCAGACTTGAGTGTTGCGGCAACCTCCATCAACTTACATGGCGCACAGACCTGGAGTGCCGAAGCTCCCTACCGCTATGTCCTCACAGCAACCTTGAAGGATAAGAAGGGGAAGGTGCTGGATGTGCGCTCAACCTATTTCGGCGTCCGCACCGTGGAGATTCGCGACACGAAGGCGGAGGATGATGAGTTCGGGTTGGCAGGTCGCTACTTCTATGTCAACGACAAGCCCGTGAAGCTGAAGGGCGTGAACCGTCATGAGACCAACCCCTGGCGCGGCCATGCCATCACCAAAGAGCAGATGCAGCAGGAAGTGTTCCTGATGAAGCAGGGCAACATCAACCATGTCCGCAACTCACACTACGCCAATGATCCCTATTGGTATTATCTCTGCGACAAGTATGGCATCTATCTCGAAGATGAGGCCAATATTGAGAGCCACGAATACTACTATGGCGATGCCTCTATCTCACATCCGAAGGAGTGGCAGGCAGCACACATCGCACGTAATATGGAAATGGTGCGCGCACACGTGAACGCTCCCTCCATTGTCATCTGGAGCCTCGGCAACGAAGCCGGACCAGGTCAGAACTTTGTGGCTGCCTACAACGCCATCAAGGCCTTCGACACCTCGCGCCCAGTGCAGTACGAGCGCAACAACGACATCGTGGATATGGGTTCCAACCAATATCCCTCTGTCGGTTGGGTGCAGTTCGCTGCCAAGGGTGGCAAGGGACCTAAGTATCCCTTCCACATCAGCGAATACGCCCATTCGATGGGTAATGCCGGCGGCAATCTCATCGACTTCTGGCAGGCCATCGAGACCAGCAACTTCATCTGTGGCGGCGCCATCTGGGACTGGGTGGATCAGGCCATTTACAGACCCACCCCCAACCCCTCCCGTGAAGGGAGGGGAGCGGCTGGTGAGAAGGTTTCCCAAGGACAAGAAAGTCTCCCCTTACGGGTAGATTTAGAGGGGTCTTTCCTTTACGGCGGCGATTTCGGCGACCTGCCCAACGACGGTATGTTCTGCATGAATGGCGTGATGCTGCCCGACTTCTCACCAAAGCCAGAGTATTTCGATGTGAAGCACGTCTATCAAAACGTGGGCGTGAAACTCGACAGCATCTGGGGCGACCAACCCGCCATGGGCTCCGGACGTTTTACCCGTCAGATGGTAAGTCTGATTATCACGAATAAGAACTATTTTGTCCCATTGGACTATGTGGACATCCAGGCGGTGGTGTTGCGTGATGGTTTAGAGGTATCGCGCATCACGAAGTTTGAAGATATAAATAATCTGCCTCCCATCGGTTCACGCCGGAGCAGACGCATACTCGTTCCTATTTCCTTAGATGATGAAAGATTCCCCGATTCCCATAGCTACGACCTCCGCGTGGAGTTCCTCTTGAACCAGGATATGCCGTGGGCCAAGAAGGGCTATGTGCAAATGGCAGAGCAAGTGAACCTTTGGGGTGCTAGCAATGTGAAAAACATTTGGAATCCGCAGAATGAGAAATCCACCATCACCAAGACAGCTGGCAGCGGTATCATCACCCTCGACGGTAAAGGCTGGAGCGTAACCTTCGACAACCTGCGTGGAACCATCAAGAGCATGAAGGCTGGCGCACAAACCATCATCGAGGAGGATTGTGGTCCTGTCCTTGACGCTCTGCGCGCTCCTGTGGATAACGACAACTGGTACTACCAATCATGGTATCAGAACGGCTTGCACAGCTTGCAGCACAAAGTGCTTGACTATAATATCTATACTCGCAAGGATGGCGCCGTCGTGCTCAACTACACTGTAGAGAGCTGCGGCACCAAGGGTCAGATCCAAGGTGGCAGCAGTGGCCGCTACAGCATCGTTAACGTTCCTTCGGGTTCTCCCGAAGGTTCCCCCGCTGACTTCGCCTTCACCTCCAACATCGTATGGACCGTCTATCCCGACGGCACCATCGAGAACGAGAGTGCCATCACGAGCAATAAACCCAAGGCCATCCTTCCGCGCCTGGGCTTCCTCTTCAAACTGCCCACGCGCTTCGAGGCTGAGGGTAGCAAGCTCAGCTACTTCGGCTGTGGTCCCCAGAACAACTATAATGACCGAAAGAGCGGTATGTTCCGTGCTGTCTATGAGAGCACCGTGAAGGATCAGTTCGTCAACTTCCCCAAGCCGCAGTCCATGGGTAACCGCGAAGATGTTTCCTGGCTGGCACTCACGGATGCCTCGCAAAACGGTGTCGTCTTCGGCGCCCTGACAGGTTCCATGTGCACGAGCGCGCTGCCTTGGAGCGACCTGCAGCTGACCTACGCCGCACACCCCAACGAACTGCCCGAGAGCGACCACGTCTATGTCCACCTTGACACGAAGGTCACAGGCCTTGGTGGCAGCAGCTGCGGACAGGGTGGCCCGCTGGAGCCCGACCGCGTCTATGCCGACGCCCACACCTTTGGCTTCTTTATGCGACCCATCGCCACCGCTGACACGCGCAAGATCAGCGCGCAGAACTTCAACGTTCTCGGCACTGGCGACCTGCCCATCGCCATCACCCGCGATGCCAAGGGCGAGATCACCATTATTAAAAGCAAGCTTGATGTCACACATGTGTGGTATAGCCTTGACCCGAAGGACAAGAAAGGTCAACCTTACGCCAACGTACCCATCGATATGCGCAACGGGGGCACCATCACCGTGTGGCATCTCATGACACCCGACGTGAAGATCAGCCGCACCTTTGACAAAGTGGAGTTCGTGCCTGTCACCGT
This sequence comes from uncultured Prevotellaceae bacterium, assembly GCA_946415705.1. Taxonomy (GTDB): domain Bacteria; phylum Bacteroidota; class Bacteroidia; order Bacteroidales; family Bacteroidaceae; genus Physcousia. The sequence goes on along the minus strand of CAMKTN010000005.1, from coordinate 8,753 downwards.
GCTCGCTTGTAGCAGCGAGGAGCCAGGCGAGAATGCCGCCAACCTCGTCGATGGCAAGCCAGAGAGCATCTGGCACACCGCCTATGGCGTCACCGTTACGAAGTACCCCCATACCGTTGATTTCGACTGCTCCGAGATGAAGACCATCAAGGGCTTCACCTATCTGCCCCGTCAGGATGGCGGCAACAACGGAAACATCAAGGCCTATCGTGTGCAGCTCTCCGAGGACGGCAAGACCTGGAGCGATCCTGTCGCCGAAGGTGAGTTCGACCGTGGTGCAGCCCTCAAGCGCATCACCTTCGCCACCCCCCAGCGCGCCCGTTACCTCCGCTTTACCGCCCTCTCCTCCCAGAACGGCCTCGACTTCGCCTCCGGCGCCGAGTTCACTGTCATTGCGGAGTAAGACAAAGATGTAAAAAACATGAAGTCAACAACAAAAAATAATGCTTTTCGCTCTTCGTTTTGAAAAATAAGTTGTAACTTTGCACACGCAAAACGAACGTCCGGCGTAAAAAATAAAAGTTTGCGTCAACCGTTGAGACGAAGGACTCAGATCCGATAAAACGACGGCAGCCGACTTGTGTTCCTCACCAGAGGATGCAACTCGGCTGCCGTCGTTTTCGCGTGTGTGATACAACCTATAAAAAACAATAAACAAGAAAATGACAAAGCAAAGATTTTCATTACTTCTGCTAAGCCTGCCTCTTGTCCTCAACAGTTGGGGACAGACAGCTGGCCCATCACCCGAGGCGGCACAGGCCGGCGCCGCTCCTCCGGGATGTCCGATGACACTCGACTCCCTTTTTGCCATTGCCGACCGCAACAGCCAGCAGTTGCGCATCAGCATGACGGGCGCAGCGTCATCGGGCGAGGCGCTGAAAGCCGCCAAAAGCAATATGTTGCCAGATGTCAACCTTAGCCTCAGCGGGAGCTACATTGGCACGGCCTCTGTGCTGAGCCGTGGTTTCAGCAGCAGCGGCCAGACGACAGTGCCATACGCCATCGGGGTGGGACAGGTGCAGAATGGCCCACAACCTACGCCGCATTGGGGCAATGACTTTGTGGCACAGGTGTCGCAGGTGATCTATGCCGGTGGCGGCATAAAGGCGGGTATCCGCATGGCAGAGCTGGGCGAGCAGATGGCGCTGTTGGATGTGGAGAAGAATCGGCAGGAGATACGTTTCCTGATAGTGGGGCATTACCTGGAACTCTGTAAACTCAGCAACGAGCGTGAAGTGGTGGCCGGGAACATCGAACTCACGGAACAGCTGCTCACCACCATGCGTGCCCGTCAGGAGCAAGGTATGATGCTCAAGACCGACATCACGCGCTATGAGGTGCAACTCCAGAGCCTTCGTCTCAGCGAGATACAGCTTCGCGACGCCATGAGCATCATGAACCATCGGATTGTCACATTGCTGCATCTGCCTGAAGCTACGGAGATTGTGCCGGCGCAGTCACTTTCGGTCGTAGATGGTATGGAGCATCAGCAGTGGCAGAACATAGCCTCCAGCCAGAACATCGCCATCCAGCAGGCGCGGCTTGCTTCGGAAATCAGCGAGGCAGAGGTGAAAGCCGTGCGCGCTAAGCAGCTGCCGAGCGTAGCGCTGATAGCCGAAGACCATCTGGGAGGCCCCTATGTCAACGACCTCATCCCTGTCAACGCCAATATCAATGCCTGGTTCATTGGCATAGGCATCAAGTATGACCTTGGCAGTCTCTGGCGCGGGAACCACGATGTGCGTAGGGCACATCTCAATGCCCGCCAGAGCATCGAAAAGGTGGCCCTTGCCCGGGAAGGCATCAATCAGGCCGTTCAGGCTGATTACACCAATTGGCGGACATCCTACGTGGAGGTAGAGACGCAGCGCAAGCAGGTGGAACTGGCCACACAGCACTACGATGTGACGCAGAACCGCTACAACAACGGCCTTGCGCTGCTCACCGACATGCTCGATGCCAGCAATATGAAGCTCTCTGCTGACATGCACCTTGTCAACGCGCAGATCAACCTTATCTACAATTATTACAAACTAAAATTCGATACCAGTTCGTTATGAAAAAGTACATTTACAATACCGTCGTCATCATCTTGCTCATCATTGGTGCCACCATCGTTGTTATGAATTTCTGGCACTTCGGCAATGTGGAGTTCACGGATAACGCCCGTGTGTGTCAGCACATCACGCCACAGAACACGCGCGTTCAGGGCTTCATCAAGGAAGTGCGCTTCGAGGAATTCCAGCACGTCAGGAAGGGCGACACCCTCGTCGTCATCGAAGATGCAGAGTTCCGCCTGCGCCTTGCTCAGGCTGAGGCCGACCTTGCCCGTGCCATGGAGGGCACGAAAGCCACCGGCAGCAGCATTGCCACGACCGAAGCCGGAATGCACGTTACCGAAGCCGGCATCGAAGAGGCGCGCGTGAATATGGAGAATGCCCAGCGCGAGGACGCCCGTTTCGAGGCCCTCCTGAAGCAGGATGCCGTCACGCGTCAGCAATATGACAATGTGCATACCGCTTATCTCGCTGCCAAGGCCCGCTACGAGCAGGTAGCCCGTTCGCGCACCACACAGACGGCTGTCAAGGCCGAGCAGGGCTACCATCTCTCGGCAGCCCAACAATCCCTCGAGTTGGCCCGTGCCGCCGTTGATCTCGCCCGTCTCAATCTCTCGTATTGCTACATCATTGCCACCTGCGACGGTGTGGTGGGCACTAAGGATATCCAGGAGGGAATGCTCGTAGGACCGGGTCAGACGATGGTGAATATTGTAGATGAGAGCAGCCTTTGGGTAGAAGCTAACTACAAGGAGAGCCAAATGCCGAACATCCACGAGGGCAGCGAGGTGAGCATGACAGCCGATGCTGTCCCGGGTGTTGAGTATAAGGGTCGGGTGGAGCGTCTGAGCGATGCCACCGGCAGCGCCTTCTCGCTCATCCCGATAGACAATGCCACTGGCAACTTCGTAAAGGTGGAGCAGCGTGTCACCGTACGTATTAGGCTCGAGGACAACAAACCCGAAGATCTGGCCAAACTGCGTGCAGGATATAACATGGAATGTGAGGTAAAATACTAAAAAGACCTATGCTGCCCCTTCCTCCTCCCCCTCCTGCGGGCATGGGTTTCTGTATGCCCATGTTCCGCGACTGGGTGCCAAAGCGCATCCAGCCGTGGATATACGTGGTGTGTGTGATGTGCATCCAGTTCTCCGGCGGTATGTATCTTGGCGCTTTAGCCGACATACAAGGCACCACCAACTTCATGCTCGAAGACCTTCTGATGCTGCTTTATGCCAACCTCGCGGGCATGGCCATCTATTTCCCCATGCTCTTCCGCATGAAGTTCCGCTTCACCAATCAGCAGCTGCTCATAGGATCAGCCATCGTCATTGCCGTGTGCAACCTCATCACCATCCACTCCACCTTCATTCCCCTGCTCATGGTCGTGTGTTTCATCGAGGGCATGGCCAAACTCCAGGGCACCTTTGAGCACATGAGCAATATCCAGCTGTGGATCACTCCGAGGCGTGACTTTGCCGTCTTCTTCCCCGTGCTCCATATTGTCCTGCTTTCAGCCATCGAGGGCAGCGCCTTTCTCGCTGCATGGTTCGGCTACCACTTCTCGTGGCAGATGATGCATGTGTTCATCGTAGGTACGATGTGCCTTGTCGTGGCTGTGCAGCTCTTCCTCTGCCGTCCCTTCTGCCCTATGCCCCAGCGCCTGAGCCTCAAGGGCATCGATATAGGCAGTGGCTTACTCATCAGCCTATTGATGCTTGTGTTGTCGTATATCATGGTCTATGGCGACTACCTGATGTGGATGGACAGCCGCCCGCTGCGCATCCTCGTGGGCGTGGCCATCTTCCTCACGGGTGTGGTGGTGCATCGCCTGTTACGCGTACGTTATCCATACGTTGATCTCCGCATCTTCCGTGCTCGCAATGTCATCCCTATCATGATTGTCGTGACCGTGTCGGAGTTCCTGCTGGGTGCAGAGCACACCATGGAGGAGATACTCTGTGCCGAAGTGCTTCGGCTGGAGGAACACACCAAGGAGGAGCTCTTTCTCTGGGCCCTGCCCGGTGTCTATGTGGGCGTAGCCATCGACCTCCTATGGCTGAAGGTGCTGAAATGGAAAGTCTGGAAACTCTTCGCCATCGGCTTTGCCTTCATCCTCGCGTATGCCCTGCAGATGTATTTCACACTTGATATGCAGGTGAACATAGAGCAGTTCCGCCTGCCCATCGTCTGCCGCGGAGCCGCCTACGCCATCCTTGCCGCCACGCTGATGTGGGCTCTCGATGAATCGCTCCACGATCTCGAACAGTTCTTCATGGGCCTTTTCGTCTTCAACATCTTCCACATGTATCTCGCCGGAGCAGCAGGCTATGGCATCTATACAACCCTATTCTCACATTTCATGAACGACGACATCGTACGCTATTCCCAGCAGCTGACCCTCACACACATCAATCCCTCGCAGCTGGACTTCGGAGCACTCATGGCAACTTATGTGCAGAGCATGATGAACGTAGCCATCAAACAAGTCTATGGCATCATCATCTGGATCAGCGGCCTGATGGCTGCCGTCTTCTTCCTCCTCGACATCCCCGCCGTACGCACCAATGTTCGCAAAGTACCCCTTTGGGCAGTTTATGGCATCGAATACCTCAGCCGCCATGTGCGAAACAGATAGACCCTCTATAGTGTCTGCGCGTACCCTCTATAGAGGGTCAGGCGAGGGAGTAGTAGTGTCTTGCGTGTAGGGATGGGAATAACTTTTGTTGAAAACACTACGAACACTACGCAGATGAGAAGGAGAGAAGGATGGCGGGTTGCGTAATGTTCGTAGTGTTTAGCGCAAAACTTTTTTCTTTAGATGAACGTGTGAATAGAAGGACGCGACCTTTTTGTTTTTCTCACGTGAGAAAAACAATTTGTCACTGATGGCCAATGCTTTTGTCACGCGTGGCAGATGGTTTTGCCACCAGTGACAAAAGACGGAAGACCATGCTCTTTCATTCTGAAGACCTAAGGGTTATGAGAAAAAGCCTTAAGGGTTTTGCGCTGAAGTCCTGATGGTTTTGCGCTGAAGCCCTGATGGTTTTGGGAGAATGTCCTAAGGGTTTCGGAGTGTGGTGCGTTTATCTGACGACTTTGCGGCCGTTGTGGATGTAGATGCCGTGCTTTATTGAGGATGGATGATTGCGGATTGAGGATTGAGGAATCTGGCGGCCGGAGAGGTCGTACCAGCTCCCCTCTTTGAAAGAGAGGGGTAGGGGGTGAGTCTCTATGCCATCGTAGATTTCCTTGGTGCCGAGGTAGGTGAGGCGGAAGCGGTCGAAGATGGTCCAGTCGTTGCCGATGAGGGTGCGCTTGCGGATGCCGAGGCGCAGGCGGTTGTCGGTGACGGTGACGAGGAGCTCGTTAGCGGTGTAGCCGTTGCCCGTGAAGGCGGTGCTGGCGTCGGTCATCGTGTTGGGGACATAGACGTTGCCGGCTTTCGTGGTGTAGCCGCTGGCGGCGCTGCGCTTGCCGCCGTCGAGGATGTTCATGAGGGGGGTCTCTACGTCGTTGGCATAGAGGTAGGCGTTGCGGTCGGTGGCTGTGGTGCCTGTGCCGCCAGCGCGATAGAAGCCTTGGCAGGTGAGGCGATAGACGCCGTTGGGGATGCCGGAGATGATTTGGTGGACGTCGAAGTTAAGGTTCCAGCGTTCTGCACACTGGTTCGCGCCCGACGAGCTGGCATCAGGGCCTCCCAGCACGGGGCCGCCGTCCCAAGCGCCAAAGCGTGTGTCGTTGCGCCCGAAGTCGGGGCAGGCGATGAGGAAGCTGGCATCTACGGGGTTGGCGGGTGAGGCTGCGGCGAAGCGCTCCAGCATCTGAGCGTGGGTGAGGCGCCGCCATTGGGCGTGCTGGTTGGTCTTCACGGTTGAAGTGGCGTTCTTGGTGAGGCCTTTGTTCTTCGTGGCGCCATAGAGGTAGTTTTTGTTGTCGGTGGTGAGGAGATAGGTGCCGCTGCCGACGCTGGTCTCCTCCAGTGTCCAACCGACGGCGGGCTGGTCGCAGTACAGTTCGCTCCATCCGAGATAGTGGCTGTCGCCGCCGTTGTTGATGCCTGTGTCGATGGTGTAGGTGCCGTTGGGCAGTTGCTCAAAGTAGAGGGGGAGTGCTACGTCGCCGAGGGAGGCTTGCGTGCCCCAGGCGTTGCCGGCACAGAGGAACTGGTTGTGAAAGACGTTCTCGAGGTAGCCCAGCTGTCCCTCGACATGCGGCGTGTTGGTGTTGAACTGCGTCTTCAGCACCTGAATGGCGCCGACGCCTTCCTGGCAAAGCACCACGTAGGCGGCTCCGGGTGTCTCGCTGTAGCCTGTCGAAGAGACGGTGTAGTCGCGTACGCCGTTGTACTCGTTGTACGCCCAGCGGTGGGTGTGGCCGGAGAAGTGAATGGGGTTCTTGGTGAGGTTGATGATGCTGGCGAGCTTATCCTTTTTCTTTGTGGCGAATGCACGGGCATTGGCATCGTCGGTCCATTTGCCGAGGTCGTCGTTGGTGCCATACTCCGACCAGTCAGTGGTCTTGATATAGCGCCCTACGTCGCTTTGATCGAGCCACCAGCGGTCGCAGTCGCTGCCAGCCACGAAGGGGTAGTGCTGTGTCCAGATGGAGGGCTCGCTGGCATGCTCGCGTGCGAAGGACTCCAAGGTGTTGATGAGGGCATCGGGGGCATACATCTTATCGAGGCCCGTGACATAGCCCATAATCTTATTGACTGTATAGCCTTTCTGGAACCAATAGGTTTGTCCGCAGTAGAAGCGCACGCCGCGGAAGCGGAAGGTGAAGCAGTCTGGCTGGCGATGGCCGCTACCGTCCGAGAAGGTGTACACATCCTCGCAGCCCAACTGTGCTGACCATTCCTTGAAATGGTCAACGGTGTGCTTGGTGGTTGCGTCGTCGGCGATGCCACCGCTGTCGCCACCCGTGTGGCCCTCGTCGCCGTTGTCGCCCGTCCAGTAGTCGGGGACGTAGTCGTGGTTACCCGCCATCGTGATGAAGGGGATGCCGGCGTTGCCGAAGCCGCCCATGACGGTCTCGAAGTCGTTGTGGTCGTCCTTGCTGTCGCCGTCCATATCGCCGAGGCACATCACAAGGTCGGCTGTGGGTACGTAGTCGGGCGCTGCGGGGAAGATGATGCGCTTGCCGCCCGGGCGCCCCATGCCGCAGATGTTATTGACATAGGTCTGCATCTGCTCGATGCTGGTGCCGTCGTGGCCGGTGAGGGCCAGATGGGGGTCGGAGAAGATGACGACGGTGAAGTAGTTCTGCGCGCTGAGTGTGAGGCAGGCAGCGAGGGTGAGGAGGAGGGTGGTTAGTTTTTTGTTCATTGGGGTTGGGGTTTGCCCTCGGTTGAAACCGAGGGAGTGGTGGCGGTTATTTGCGGCCGAAGTCGGCGGGGATTTCGCCCCATTGCTCGGTTTCCCATTTTAGGAGGGGGTAGGGGATGCCGTTCTGCTGGAGCCACGCCTCGGCGCGTGCCACGAGCTGCAGGAGCGGCTGGTTCTCGGGTGTGGGTGCCAGCGTGGTCTTCGCTTTGCGCTTGTTGACCCAGATGATGGCCGTTCGGCTGTCGCTATAGATTGGCATCGAGAGCCCACGCTGCTTCAGCAGCGCCATGGCGTGGACGATAGCCAGGAACTCCCCGATGTTGTTGGTACCGTGCACGGGGCCGTAGTGGAAGATCTGCTTGCCCGACGGCAGGTGTATGCCGCGGTACTCCATAGGGCCGGGGTTGCCGGAGCAGGCGGCATCGACACAGAGGGCCTCACCCCCCAGCCTCACCCCCGACCCCTCTCTTTCTAAGAGGGGAGAGGGAGTAGTTTCCTGTGCTATTGGTTGATTTGCCATAAATTGTTTCTTGTCATTATACTCAGTTGTTATCCTTCAAGCGGAAGGCGGGCGTCAGCGGTGCCGAGACCGCGCCTTTGGTGGCGTCTGGCTCAAAGGTGCAGACGTTCTCTGCCACGAAGATATTATGCAGCTTGGCAGAGTAATAGTGAAGGGTGAGGAGTTGTGAGACAGGGGGACGTGTCACGTAGAGAAAGAACAGTCCATCGGTGTATTGCGCTACTCCGACACACGTCTCGCCAGAGAATGCCGCGAGGCGGTCGGCCTCGTTCACAATCTGGTCATCGCCTGTCTGGCTGCAGAAATCTGCCACTTGCTGGGGATAGGTGAGTCGGAGATCAACGCTGACGACGGCAGTCATGGAGCTCGTCATGTCAATATCTGCCGGCAGGGACCAATGGGGTTGGGCGGCATTGCCGACGATGTTCTCCTGCTGGATGGTGGCGGCAGGCTGTGTGGGCTGTGGCTCATCGTCGCTCCCACAGCTCATCGCCCACAGCGAGAGGCAGAAGATGGACAGGGTGTAGAAAGAAGAATGCTTCATTGTGACTATCATTCGTTGGATGATGGAGAGGATGTTTTCTTAATGGATGGGAGAGGGGCTCCTGTTATTGCGGGTGTGTTGACGGCAGCGCCCTGGGTGTTATATACTTTTCCATCATGGAAGATGTATATATGGTTTTTGATGAGTCGCTTTTCTGTTTTCTCGCTTTGTCCTTCATCAACCATCAGCAATACAGGCGCAGTGAGTGTCCCGAGATGCTTATCGCCGGAGTAGGTGACGCGCTGTCCAGCAGCCTTCAGCTTCAAGCCTGCGCGCTCGAAGCGGAGTTCGCCTGCGGCATCGCT
>CAMKTN010000004.1 GCA_946415705.1 uncultured Prevotellaceae bacterium | reverse complement strand
CCAGTGGCAGCTCCATGATGACCGCCAGGTTCATGGCCTCGCTCTTCAGGCAGATGCCGGGACCGGAGGTGCTGGTGACAGCGAGGGCGCCTGCGAAGCTGGCACCTACTGCAGAGGCGCAGCCGGCAATCTCATCCTCGCACTGCACGGTCTTCACGCCCAAGCTCTTGTGCTTCGACAGCTCGTGGAGCACGTCCGTTGCGGGCGTGATGGGGTAGCTGCCCAGATAGAGCTGCAAGCCAGCCTTCTCGGCAGCGGCGATGAAACCGTAGGCCGTAGCCTTGTTACCCGTGATGTCCATATAGCGACCAGGCACCTTCGTCTTCGACTCAATGCGATAGACGTTCATGGCGCTGGAGTGCGTGTTATGACCGTAGTCATAGCCCGCCTGAATCACCTTGATGTTCGCCTCGGCGATAGCCGGCTTCTTGGCAAACTTCTCGCGCAGGAAGTTGAAGGCCACGTCCAGGTCGCGGCTGAAGAGCCAGCAGACCAGACCCAGCGCGAACATATTGCGGCACTTGAGGACGCTCTTCACGTCCATGCCCGTGTCGGCAAGCGCATCCTTCACCATCGTGGTGAGGGGGCATGCAATCACGCGGTCGGGATCGACGCCCATCTCGGCGATGTAATCGTTGGTTTTGAACTCAGCCTTCTCCAAGTCCTTGGGGCCGAAGGCGTCGGTGTCGATGATGATGGTGGCGTTGGGCTTGGCGTAGCGCAGCTGCGTCTTGAAGGCAGCGGCGTTCATGGCCACGAGCACGTCGCACTGGTCACCCGGCGTATATACCTTGCCGGCACCGATGTGCACCTGGAATCCTGAGACACCCGTCAGCGAGCCCTGCGGGGCGCGGATGTCTGCGGGGTAGTCGGGGAAGGTGGAGATACTGTTGCCCACGGTAGCTGACACCGTGGAGAAGATGTTACCGGCGAGCTGCATTCCGTCGCCGCTGTCGCCGGAGAAGCGTACCACCACTTGCTCCAGCTCTTGAATGTTTAAACTATCTGCCATTATCTTAGTTGAAAGTTTAATGTTTAAATTTTAAAGACGAGAGTACCCTTCAATTTTTCAATCTTTTAATATTTAGCTTCGCTGACTTCTGTCACGACTCGGCCATTTAAGAGCAAGCTCTTATGGCTCTCGCTGTTCCAGAAGTTCAATTTTGCTTAGACGGGTGCAAAAGTACACATTATTTATAATACATGCGCGTGAGCACTTACAAAATATCGTCTTTTTGCTGCATTTTCATGACGAAAAGCAATTATCTCTCAGAAAAAAGACTTACCTTTGCCGTCGCAATAACAACAGAAAACCATTTAAATGATTAAAAACATCACTGCAGACATCCGCTACATCGGTGTCGATGACCCCGAGATGCGGCTCTTTGAAAGTCAGTACCACACGCCCGACGGCATGTGCTATAACTCCTATGTCATCCTCGACGAGAAGGTGGCCATCATGGACACCAGCGACCGCCGCACCCTCGACGCCTGGAAGGCGAACCTCGCCGAGGCCCTCGCAGGCCGCCAGCCCGACTACCTCATCGTGCAGCACCTGGAACCCGACCACGCCAGCGGCATCGCCGACCTCTGCGCCCTCTATCCCCAGATGCAGCTCGTCTGCTCCGCCAAGGCCCTGCAGATGATGCCCCAGTACCTTACCGTTCCCGAGGGTTCTCCCTCGGGTGCCGCCCCTGTCCTCACCGTCAAGGAGGGCGACACCCTCCCCCTGGGCCGTCATACCCTCAAGTTCATCATGGCACCGATGGTGCACTGGCCCGAGGTGATGGTGACCTACGATGCTACCGACAAAGTGCTCTTCTCTGCCGATGGATTCGGAAAATTTGGCGTCTATGACGCCGATGCTGACGACTGGGCATGCGAGGCTCGCCGCTACTACTTTAATATATGTGGCAAGTATGGCACGCCCGTAAGCACCTTGCTCAAGAAAGCCGCCGCCCTCGATATCCAAAAGATTCTGCCCCTGCACGGCCCCGTGCTCGAAGGCGAGAAGCTGGCGGAAGCCCTGCGCCTCTACACCATCTGGAGCGCCTACGACGTGGAGACCGAGGGCGTGTTCATCGCTCATGCCAGCATCCACGGCAACACCGCCGCTGCCGCCGAGCGCCTCGTGGAGATCCTCAAGGCCAAGGGATGCCCGAAGGTGGCCATCAGCGACCTCTGTCGCGACGATCTGGGTGAAGCCATCGAGGACGCCTTCCGCTATGGTAAGATGATCTGTATGGCCAGCAGCTATGATGCCGGTGTGTTCCCGCCGATGTACGACTTCCTGCACCACTTGGAGATCAAGGCCTTCCAGCGTCGCCACGTGGGCCTCGTGGAGAATGGCTCGTGGGCACCCAGCGCTGCCAAGACCATGCGCCCGATGCTCGAAGGCATGAAACAGGTAGAAATCGTAGAGCCCGTCGTCACCCTGCGTGGCTGCATGAAGGACGCCGACATCCCCGCCCTCGAAGCACTCGCAGAAGCGATAATGAAAGATTAAAGATTAAAGATTAAGGATTAAGGATTAAAGATTAAGGAATAAGAATTAAAGATTTCCGTGTTTTTCCGTTTATTTCCGCGTATTTCCGTGATATTCACATTATAAACTCTTAAAACCCTTTCAACTATGAAAAAGTATGTTTGCGACCCTTGTGGTTACGTGTATGACCCCGAATTGGGCGATCCCGACAACGGCATCGCTCCCGGCACCGCTTTCGAAGACCTCCCCGAGGATTGGGTATGCCCCATCTGCGGTGTAGGCAAGGAAGACTTCAGCGCCGAAGAGTAAGCGAAGATTGAAAAATTGAAGGATTGAAAAATTGAAAGATTCTTCAAGAGCGAAGTCATTATCTAATGATGAAGCTTTTAGCCGCATGGCGGCCCTCTGCAGCCTGAGCGAACATTGCGAAAGCGAGATACGCGAGAAGCTGCGGAAGGCCGCTATGCCTGCTTCAGGCATCGAGGACATCGTGGACAAGCTCTACGATGAGGACTTCCTCAACTCCGCCCGTTATTGCCGCGCCTACGCCCGCGACAAACTGCGCTTCGACCATTGGGGAAGCATGAAGATACAGCAGGCGCTCCGCCTGAAAGGTCTCCCCGACGCAGACATCAGCAAAGCGCTCGCAGACCTCTACGAGGAGCTCGGCGACGACTACCGCCGCATCCTGCAGGACACCCTCCAGCAGAAAGCGCGCACACTGCCCTCCCCCACCGACGATGAGCACGCCGAATACATCCGTCGCGGCAAACTCATCCGCTTCGCCGCCAGCCGCGGCTTCACCCTCGACGAAATCCTCAACGCTTTGAGAATTGAAAATTGAGAATTGAAAATTGAGAAGTCCTTTAACTTCCACAAGATAACATTATAATCGTATGCCTCACTTCTGCCTGGACGATTCTCCACATTTCCGCATGATAGAGCTGGATGATGTCAGCTCTACCAACACTTTTCTACGCGACTACCACCCCGTGCGCCCCACGGAGATCACGTTGGTGACAGCAGAATACCAAAGCGCTGGACGCGGGCAGGCTACGAACAGATGGGAGTCAGAACGCAGTAAGAACCTATTGTTCAGTATCTTGGTGCATCCACAGACGCTCCCCCTCAGCCACCTTTTTCTCCTCAGCGAAGCCATCGCACTGAGCATCCGCGATGCCGTCGCCAGTCGCATCACCGACAGCACCGTCACCGTGAAATGGCCCAACGACATCTATGTAGGGGACTGCAAGATTGCCGGCATCCTCATCGAGAATGCCTTCAAGGGCGCAACCCTAGACAGCTGCATCATCGGCTGTGGCGTGAACATCAACCAAGAAACCTTCCGCTTCCCCACCCTCGTCTCCCCAGAAGAACAGATGGGGTGTTTTCAACCCACCCCATGCTCACTCCTGCAGCTGCTGGGATGCGAAACGGAACACACGTTCGTGCTGGAAGATATCATGGAAGGCTTCACCCGACGCTATGCGCAACTGCAGACGGGGCGCTACGATGACATCCAGCGCGAATACCATGCTGCGCTGTATCGCCGCGACGGCTGGCACGACTACTCAGATGCCAACGGACACTTCCGCGCAGAGATCAAGGAGGTAGAGCCCTCAGGGCACCTTGTTTTACACGATGAAATGGGCGCTTTTCGCCGCTACGCGTTCAAAGAGGTGAGGTTTGAGTGATGATTGTCTGAAAAGTGGAAGCGTGAAAAACGTTTAACTGCAAACTGATTTTTCACTTTTCATTCTTTCATTTTTCACTTTTTCACTACCTTTGCGCCGCTTTTCACGCGCGTATGCGAATCTTTAAAAAAATCGACATCTTCATACTGAAGCAATTCTGCCTGTTGTTCATGGGCACATTCTTCATTTGCCTCTTCATCTTCATGATGCAGTTCCTGTGGCGCTATGTCGATGATTTGATTGGCAAGGGCCTGTCGATGGCCGTGCTGGGAAAGTTCTTCTTCTACGCCTCCATGACGCTGATTCCCATCTCGTTGCCGCTGGCCATCCTGCTGGCATCGCTCATTAGCTTCGGCAATATGGGCGAGCGTCTGGAACTCTTGGCGATGAAGGCGGCCGGTATCCCCCTATTACGCATCCTGCAGCCCGTAGGCATCCTGGTGATTGCGCTGGGCTTCGGCTCGTTCTACTTCCAGAATGTCGTAGCCCCCGAGTCCAGCAAACAGCTGGCAGCACTCCTCTATTCGATGAAGCAGAAGTCGCCCGAACTGGAGATTCCCGAGGGTATCTTCTACAACGAGATACCCGGCTATAACCTGTTTGTGGAGAAGAAGGATGTGGAGTCTGGCATGCTCTACGGCATCATGATCTACACGCAGGGCACCAGCTTCGACGACACACAGGTCGTGCTGGCAGACTCCGGGCATATCCGCTCCACAGCCGATCAGATGCACCTGCAGCTGACGCTCTACGACGGTCAGCGCTTCCGCAACATGCAGAACACGGGCAGCGCGATGGACCGCTCGACCATCCCCTATATGCGCGAGACGTTCAAGAAGGAGGTGGACCTCATCCCCTTTGACAACAACTTCAGCGTCATCGATGCCGACCTCTTCAACGACAACGCACAGACCAAGAACCTGCAGGCACTGTCGCGAGGCATTGATTCCATCATGCAGTACCTCGACTCGGTGGGGCATGCGCAATACGAGCAGTATGGCTACACCTTCCTGCAGCGGACACAGCTGAAGGGGCGCTCCGACTCCGCACGCATCGTAGAACGTGTGGCAACGGAAGCGGTGGATTACGACACCGTCTATTACTCCCTCTCCGATGCCGACCGCGCACGCGCCATGCGGACAGCTTTCGACCATGCCCGCAGCGGTGTGGTGCAGACGGAGCTGTACCGCGACTTCAATTTCTACACCAACCGCGTGCTGCGCATCCACTACCTGGAGCGTCACAAGAAGTTCACGCTTTCGCTGGCCTGCCTCGTCTTCTTCTTCATCGGCGCGCCCTTGGGCGCCATCATCCGCAAGGGAGGACTGGGCGTGCCCGTGGTGGTGTCGGTCGTCATCTTCATCTTCTACTACATGGTCAACGTCACGGGTGAGAAGCTGGCAAAGTCGGGAGAATGGGATGTCACCTTCGGCACCTGGCTCAGCACGATGGTACTGACGCCCATCGCCGTGTGGCTGACTTATAAAGCCAACCAGGACTCTGCCGTCTTCAATGTCGAAGCCTACCAGCGTTTCTTCCGGAAGCTGTTTGGCCTGCGCTCACACCGCGTGATCAACCGCAAGGAGATCATCATGGACGAGGTCGTGCCGGAGACGGTGATCCCCGAGATTCAAAGTCTCACAGACGAGTGCACAGGCTACGTGCAGAGCCACCGTCTGTGGCGCATGCCCAACTATTTCCGCATCTTCTTCCGCTATGAGCCCGACAGCGTGGTCATCGAACTCAGCGACCGACTGGAAGCGCTCGTTGAAGAATTGGGGAACAGCCGCGACAACCGCGTCATAGCTGCCTTGAACGAGGTACCTATCCTGGTGCCCGACGCGCACACACGCCCCTTCCGCAACCTGCGCCTGAACATAGCAATGGGCGTGCTCTTCCCCATCGGCATCGTGCTGTGGTTCCGCATCTGGCGGTTCCGCCTGCGCCTGTGGCGCGACCTGCAGCAGACGAAGAAGCAATGCCTGTACATTATGGAAAGATTGAAAATTGAGAATTGAAAATTGAAAATTGAGAATTGAAAATTGAGAATTGAAAGATACATTACATGATATGAAGCAAGAACTATCCAACACCCTCTCAACCATCGAGTCCGCTTTGGAGGACTTCAAGGAAGGTAAGTTTGTGATTGTGGTCGATGACGAAGACCGCGAGAACGAAGGCGACTTCATCATCGCCGCCGAGATGATCACCCCCGAAAAGGTCAACTTCATGCTGCGCGAAGGACGCGGCGTGCTCTGCGCCCCCATCACCATCAGTCGCGCTGAAGAACTGGAGCTGCCTCATCAGGTGCAGGACAACACCTCGATGCTGGGAACGCCGTTCACGGTGACCGTCGATAAGCTCGAAGGCTGCACCACTGGCGTCAGCGCCGCCGACCGCGCTGCCACCATCCGCCATCTGGCCGACCCCACGGCGAAGCCTGCCGACTTCGGACGCCCGGGACACATCAACCCGCTCTACGCCCAAGACCGCGGTGTGCTGCGCCGCGCAGGTCACACGGAGGCCGCCATCGACCTGGCTCGCCTCAGCGGTCTGCAACCCGCCGCCGCCCTCATCGAGATCCTGAACCCCGACGGCACGATGGCACGTATGCCGCAGCTGCAGGAGGTCGCCGCTAAGCATCAAATCAAAATCATCACCATCCGCGACCTCATCGCCTACCGCCTGCAACGCGAGCAGATGGTGGAGGCTGCCCCCGAGGTGGATCTGCCCACCGCCTACGGCCACTTCCGCGACATCACCTTCCGCCAGATTTCCAACGGTCTTGAACATGTGGCGCTCATCAAAGGCATCTGGGAACCCGACGAGCCCATCCTCGTGCGAGTACACAGCTCCTGCGCCACGGGAGACATTTTCGGCAGCCAGCGCTGCGACTGCGGCGAACAGCTGCACCGCTCCATGCAGATGATTGACCGCGAGGGGAAAGGCATCCTGCTCTATATGAACCAGGAAGGTCGCGGCATCGGGCTCTTCAACAAGATGAAAGCCTACAAGCTGCAGGAACAGGGCGACGACACCGTAGAGGCGAACATCCACCTGGGCTTCCGCCCCGACGAGCGCGACTACGGCGTGGGCGCACAGATCCTGCGACAGCTGGGCGTGCACAAGATACGCCTGCTCACCAACAACCCCGTGAAGCGCGTGGGTCTCGAAGCCTACGGGCTCGAAATCGTGGAGAACGTACCCATCGAGGTGCAGCCGAATCCCTACAACGAACGCTACCTGAAGACCAAGCAGGAACGAATGGGACACGTGTTGCACTTCAATAAATGAGCGATGACGATTGATAGATAATAGGAATTTGAAGACTCTCTGAAAAAAACGCCCCTCTTTCAACGCGCATCTCTCAACTTTTCACTACCTTTGCACGCGAAAACAAACCACCCAAGAATATGAACGCACTATCAGACCGTTTGAACCGCCTCGCCCCCTCTGCCACACTGGCTATGAGCCAGCGCAGCAGCGAGTTGAAAGCACAGGGCGTGGATGTGATTAACATGAGTGTCGGCGAACCCGACTTCAACACCCCCGACCACATCAAAGCCGCCGCTATCAAGGCTGTCGAGGAGAACTACTCGCGCTACTCCCCCGTGCCGGGCTACCCCTCGCTGAAGCAGGCCATCGTGGCGAAGCTCAAGAACGAGAACAACCTCGACTACGCCCCCTCGCAGATCCTCTGCTCCAATGGTGCCAAGCAGAGCGTGTGCAACGCCATCATGGCACTTGTCAACGCAGGCGATGAGGTCATCATCCCGGCGCCCTACTGGGTCAGCTACCCGCAGATGGTGTTATTGGCTGAAGGTACACCCGTCTTCATCGACGCCCCCATCGAGCAGGACTTCAAGATCACGCCCGCTCAGTTGGAAGCTGCCATCACCCCCAAGACACGCGCCCTCATCCTCTGCTCACCCTCGAACCCCACAGGTTCCGTGTATAGCAAGGAAGAGCTGAAAGGTCTGGCTGAGGTCGTCGCCCGCCATGAGAATATCATCGTGCTGGCCGACGAGATCTACGAGCACATCAACTACATAGGCAAGCACGAGAGCATTGCCCAGTTCGCCGAGATTCGTGACCGCGTGGTCATCATCAACGGTGTCTCCAAGGCTTACGCGATGACGGGCTGGCGCATCGGTTTCATCGCCGCACCCGAATGGGTCGTGAAGGGTTGCAACAAGCTGCAAGGCCAATACACCAGCGGTCCCTGCTCCGTCAGCCAGAAGGCCGCCGAGGCTGCCTACACCGGTTCGCAGCAGTGTGTCGAGGACATGCGTCAGGCTTTCGAGCGCCGCAAGAACCTCATCGTGAAGCTCGCCAAGGAGATTCCGGGTCTCGAGGTCAACGACCCGCAGGGTGCCTTCTACCTTTTCCCCAAGTGCAGCAGCTACTTCGGCAAGCGCGACGGCGACCGCGTCATCAACACCAGCACAGACCTGGCTATGTACCTGCTGGAAGTGGGTCATGTCGCCACCGTCGGCGGTGATGCCTTCGGCAGCCCCGAGTGCTTCCGCATGAGCTATGCCACCAGCGACGAGAACATCGTGGAGGCCATGCGCCGCATCAAAGAAACATTGGGCAGATTGAAAGATTGAACTTTTGAAGCAGCGAGAGCAAACAAGCTTGCTTGATTTGCCGAGTCGTGACAAAAGTCAGCGAAGCTAAAAATTGAAAAATTGAAATAAACATGGACAAGAAACAAATAAAGACAGCCCTCGTATCCGTCTTTCACAAGGACGGGCTGGAGGACTTGCTGAAGAAGCTGCACGAGGAGGGCGTGAAGTTCCTCAGCACAGGCGGCACACAAGCTTTCATCGAGAGCCTCGGCTACGAATGTCAGAAGGTGGAGGAAGTAACTACCTACCCCAGCATCCTGGGCGGCCGCGTGAAGACCCTGCACCCCAAAATCTTTGGTGGCATCCTTGGCCGTCGTGAGCTGGAAGGCGACCGCGCTCAAATGGCACAATACGAGATTCCCGAGATTGACCTCGTCATCGTCGATCTCTACCCCTTCGAGCAGACGGTGGCCAGCGGCGCCAGCGAAGCCGACATCATCGAGAAGATTGACATCGGCGGCATCAGCCTCATCCGTGCTGGCGCCAAGAACTTCAACGACGTGGTGATCATCCCGTCGAAGGAGCAGTACCGTCCGCTGCTGGACATCCTCAACGCCCAAGGCGCACAGACCACATTGGCACAGCGTCGCCAGTTTGCCGCCGAAGCCTTCGGTGTCAGCAGCCACTACGACACCGCCATCCACGGGTGGTTCAAAGACTCGTTTAACGTTTAGCGTTTAACGACAGGACAAGAACACAACAAAATTTAAACGATAAACGAAAGAACAATGGGATTTTTCTCTTTTACCAAAGAAATTGCCGTGGACCTCGGCACGGCCAACACCATTATTATGGCCGACGGCAAGATCGCTGTTGACGAGCCCTCCGTGGTGGCCCTTGATCGCCATTCCGAGAAGATGATTGCCGTGGGCGAGAAGGCCAAGCAGATGTACGAAAAGACACACCCCGATATCCGCACAATCCGTCCGCTGCGCGATGGCGTCATCGCCGACTTCAACGCCTGCGAGCAGATGATGCGTGGCCTCATCAAGATGGTACACATGGGCAATCGCCTCTTCACACCATCACTGCGCATGGTCATCGGCGTACCCTCCGGCAGTACTGAAGTGGAGCTGCGTGCCGTGCGCGACTCCGCAGAACATGCCGGCGGCCGCGAGGTCTATCTGATTTACGAGCCTATGGCCGCAGCCATTGGTATCGGTCTGGATGTCGTGGCACCCCAGGGTAACATGATTGTCGATATCGGTGGCGGTAGCACCGAAATTGCCGTCATCTCACTCGGCGGTATTGTGGCCGACAAGAGCCTCCGCATCGCCGGTGACGACCTCACAGCCGATATTCAGGAATACATGAGCCGCCAGCACAATGTGAAGGTCTCGGAGCGTATGGCAGAACGCATCAAAATCAATGTGGGCGCAGCCCTCACCGACCTCGGCGAGAGCGCTCCCGAAGACTATGTCGTCCACGGCCCGAACCGCATCACGGCACTCCCCATGGCAGTTTCCGTCTGCTATCAGGAGATTGCACACTGTCTAGAGAAGACCATCTCGAAGATTGAGACCGCCGTCCTCAGCGCCCTCGAGGAGACGCCCCCCGAGCTGTATGCCGACATCGTACACAACGGCATCTACCTCACTGGCGGCGGCGCCCTGTTGCGTGGCCTCGACAAGCGACTCACCGACAAAATCAACATCCCCTTCCACGTGGCAGAGGATCCGTTGCGCAGCGTAGCACGAGGCACAGGCGTGGCACTGAAGAACATCCACAACTTCTCGTTCCTCATGTAGGGTAATGCGCGCATTACTTGATTTCATCACCAGGTATCACCACTGGTTGCTATTGATTGTGCTGGAAGGGCTCAGCCTTGTGCTGCTCTTCCAGTTCAACCATTATCACAATAGTGTGTGGATGACCTCCGCCAACACGGTGATAGCCCACGTGGATGCCTGGGAACAAGAAGTATTGCGCTATATCTATCTGGGCGAGACCAATAGGGAGCTGATGCAACGCAGCCTGATGCTCGAACAAAAGAACGAACGTCTGTCGCGCCGCCTCGCCGCCCTCACTCATGACACCACATGGACCGAACGCCGGCAGCAAGAGCTCCTGTCCGAGGTGACGCTGCTGCCCGCAAAGGTCGTCACCAACAGCGTCCTGCGCCGCGACAACTTCATCACCATCAACCGCGGCGAGGCCGACGGCGTGCAGCCTGAGATGGGCGTGGTATGCGGCACTGGCACCGTGGGCATCATTTACATGACGTCGCAGCATTTCTCCATCGTGCAGCCGTTGCTCAACAGCCGTTCACGCATCAGCTGTCGTCTGCGCGACACACAATACTTCGGGTATCTGAAATGGGAAGGAGGCAGTCCCCTCTACGCCATCCTCGATGACATCCCACGCCACGCGCGCTTCAAAGTGGGCGACATCGTGGAAACCAGCGGTTTCAGTTCCGTCTTTCCACCGGGTATCTTTGTGGGCAAGGTCTCGAAAATCGAGAACAGCGACGACGGCCTCAGCTACAAGCTCCAAGTACACTTGGGTACCGACTTCTCCCGCCTGCAGGATGTCTGCATCGTACAACAGCGCTTCCAAAGCGAAATCCACACCCTCGAACAGAAAGCCGACTCCCTCTCCCAGCTTTAATTTTCAATTTTCAATTCTCAATTTTCAATTTCTCCAGTGCTACTCACATTCCTACAACGTTTCCTATGGATGGTAGTCCTCGTGGCCGCCCAGATGTTGGTGTTCAATCACATCCATCTCTTCGGCTATGTCACACCACTACCCTATGTCTATATGGTGCTCTTGCTACCGATGGGCACGGAACGCTGGGAAGCATTGCTATGGGGATTCGCGTGCGGCTTGTTGGCCGACATCACCATGTCCACGCCCGGTGTCGGCGCCTGCGCACTCACACTCACGGCTTTCATACAGCCGGTGCTGCTCACCATGATGGTTCCCAAAGATGCCGTGGAGGACATGCGTCCCGGCTACGCTACGATGGGGTTCTGGTCTTACGTCTATTACACTGGCCTCCTCACGCTCCTGTTCTCATTGGTGTATTTCATCGTCCTGGCCTTCAGCTTCCACCATTTTACTGACTTGGTCATCTCGTTCCTGTCCAGTTGGTTGCTGACATTTATCCTTTGCCTCATCTTCCAGGGATTCAGCAAGAAGCATCATGACTAACGACGATTATAGTCTTTCTCGGCGCAAGTATGTACTGGGTGCTGCGGCGGTGCTGATCGTCGCCATCTATATCTTACGCCTCTTCTTCCTTCAGCTCACCTCCGACGAATATAAGGCTCGTGCCGACTCCAATGCCTTCATGCGCCGCATACAGTTTCCTGCACGCGGCGTCATCACCGACCGCAACGGAAAGCTTCTCGTGTATAACCAACCAGCCTACGACATCATGGTGGTCATGCAGGAACAAGTGGGCGTCGATACGCTGGACCTCTGCGAGAGCCTCGGCATCGACACCGCCTGGTACGAGCGTCGAATGGCAGAGATCAAGGACCGCAACCGCAATCCGGGCTATTCGCGCTACACACAGCAACTCTTCATGAGCCAGCTGTCCGTCGCCGAATTCAGCAACTTCCAGGAAAAGCTCTTCCGCTTCCCTGGCTTCTATATCCAGAAACGCAGTATCCGACAATATGCTTACCCCAACGGAGCCCACATCTTAGGTGATGTCGGCGAGGTTGGCCCTGCGGACATCGAGGCAGACAACTACTATCGCTCGGGCGACTACATCGGCACGCAGGGCATTGAGCGCAGCTACGAGAAACAGCTGCGCGGCATCAAGGGCTCGGAGATTCTGTTGCGCGATGTCCACGGCCGCATCAAAGGACGCTATCAGGACGGCCGCTTCGACGTGCAACCCGTGCCTGGCAAGAACCTCACGCTCAGCATCGACATCGAGCTCCAGAAATTAGGTGAGCGGCTGATGCAAGGCAAGTTAGGCAGTATCGTAGCCATCGAACCCGCTACGGGCGAGATCCTCTGCATGGTCACCTCTCCCACCTACGATCCTCGCACGATGGTGGGCCGCCAACGCGGGAAACGACATAAAGAGCTATCGATGGATCCCATGAAACCGCTCATTAACCGCGCCATCGGCGGTACCTACCCTCCCGGCTCCACCTTCAAGACATCACAGGCGCTCACGTTCCTGGAGGAAGGCATCATCTCCCCCGAGACGGCCTATCCCTGCTCTGGTGGTTTCCATTACAAGGGTCTCACCGTAGGCTGTCACGGCCACGGCTCCCCGCTGCCCCTCGTGCCTGCCATCGCCACCTCGTGTAACGGTTATTTCTGCTGGGGCCTCCTGAATATGTTCTCCAACCGCTCGAAGTATGGGTCGGTGCAAGAAGCAATGACCACCTGGAAGGACTACATGGTGAGTATGGGCTTCGGTTATAAGTTAGGCGTGGATCTCCCCGGTGAGAAGCGAGGTATGATTCCCAATGCCGAGTTCTATGACAAAGCGTATAAAGGCTCCTGGACTGGGCTCACCGTCATCTCCATCTCCATCGGACAGGGCGAGGTGACACTCACGCCCCTGCAGATTGCCAACCTCGGGGCCACCATTGCCAACCGCGGCTGGTTCATCACGCCACACATCGTGAAGGAGATCCAGGACGAGGAACTCGACCCGATCTACACACAGCAGCGCCATACCAAGGTGTCACCACACCACTACGAGACCATCGTCAACGGCATGCAGCGCGCCGTGGAGGGCGGTACCTGCAGCGCTGCCTACACCAACGACTACATCACCTGCGGCAAAACGGGTACGGCCCAGAACCGCGGTCATGACCACTCCGTCTTCATGGGCTTTGCACCACGCGAGAATCCCAAGATAGCCATTGCCGTCTATGTGGAGAACGGCGGCTGGGGTGCCACCTATGGTGTGCCTTTCGGCGCCCTGATGATGGAACAATATATCAATGGACACCTCTCCGAAGCCAGCGAGGCGAAGGCAGAGACGTTTGCAAACAGAGTAATCAATTATGGCGACTACGTCAGATAAAGGAAAAAGTGTCTTCGCGAGCATTGACTGGCTCACGATTCTCATCTACATCGCCCTCTTGGCGATGGGATGGATGAGCATTTGCGGTGCGTGCTATGAGTATGGCGAGCCACGCGATTTCCTGTCGTTGGCCAGCTTCGACACCCGTACCGGCATGCAGCTCGTATGGATTGGCTCGTCGATGCTGTTGGGTGCCATCATCCTGATGACCGACGACCGCATCTTCGACACCTTCGCCTACGTGCTCTATGCTGCCATGATGTTACTCTTGTTGGCCACGCCCTTCCTGGCTCACGACATCAAAGGCTCCCTGTCGTGGATTAAGTTTGGCTCCTTCAGCCTCCAACCCGCCGAGTTCGCCAAGTTCTCCACAGCACTCGCGTTGGCAAAATTCATGGGAACGTATGGTTTCAAGCTGAAGGGCTCCTGGAAGAATATGGCCGTCAGCAACTTCCTGATGCTGTTGCCCATGGTGCTGATTGTCATGCAGAAAGAGACGGGCTCCGCCCTCGTCTATATCAGCCTGTGCCTGATGCTCTACCGCGAAGGGCTCCCGGGATTCATCCTGTTCTTAGGGCTGTCCGCCGTGGCTATTGTCGTCGTGGGCCTGCGCTTCTCCGAGACACCCGCGGTGGGCGACCTCCTGACATTGGGCGACGTGCTGGTCGCCGTCATGATTCTCGTCTTTGTCGGTTGCCTTCATTTCAGTTACTGCCGCACTTACACCATTCGCGAAGCCATCAGCGAAGGCAGCGCCACGGGCAGCGTGCAGAGCATCCGACGCCGCCGCCGCCTCTACATCGCCCTCTTCGCCATCGGCGCCTTCATCATCCATCTCTCTGCCAGCACGCTGGTGGAGCACCTCGCCGACCACCAGAAGAACCGCGTCTATGTCCTCTTAGGCTTGCGCGATGACCCCAGCGGTGTAGGCTATAATGTCATTCAGGCTAAGATTGCCATCGGCTCCGGCGGCCTCGAGGGTAAAGGCTTCCTCAATGGCACACAGACAAAGCTGAAATACGTCCCCGAGCAGGAGACGGACTTCATCTTCTGCACCGTGGGCGAAGAGCAGGGATTCTTGGGTTCCGCAGCCGTGCTGCTCCTGTTCCTCGCGCTATTGTTACGCTTGCTATACGTGGCCGAACGCCAGCCCTATACCTTCGGACGCGTCTATGGCTACTGTGTCTTCTCCATCTTCCTGTTCCACCTCGTCATCAACATCGGCATGGTGCTGGGACTGATGCCCGTCATCGGCATCCCCCTCCCGTTCTTTAGCTACGGCGGCAGCTCGCTGTGGGGCTTCACCCTACTGCTGTTCATCTTCCTGCGCATCGACGCAGGCCGCCAAAGATTGTTGCGTTAGGCCGGTTATTTATACCTGAATTTACCCTTTACCGTACCTCCTTCGGAGATAAAGATAGAATCCAGCTTGATGCCCTGACTGTCATCGCCTGTGTTCGTGACCGTCAGGCTACCGCCGGTAGCACGAAGCTTATAGGCACGCACGCCACGCGCGTTGTCACCGATGGCATTCACCACGGTGGTGCCTCCGGCAATCAGCAATGTACTTGTCGCCTTCAAGCCCGTAGCACGCTCCTCATTGGTATCCCAGTCAGCATAGAGGTCTATGTTGATGGTGGGCGAGGTTTCGCTGGTGCCAATGGTAAAGTTACCATCGCTGGCAATCGCCTTCGCGCCAAGGGCCTTGGCCGTCAGGTTCACCGTAATCGTACCGTCGTTAATATACATCTCAGGAACAACGGTCGCCTTATGCTCCACCATCTTTCCATCCACGAGCTCCGTATAGGCATCGTCGTCGAGGCGGATGCCCTTCGTGCTCGGAGCAGACATGGTCAGGTCGATGCTACCGCCATTCATGATGAACTGTCCGTTCAGTTCCTCTTCAGTCTTGTCTTTGTCCTTCGTTTCCACCTGAATGCCGTCGCCACCGATGTTCTTCAGCACCAGTGCGCCACCGTTCATCATGAAGTACTCGCCGCAATGGATGCCGTCGGCCACCGATTTCGCGATGGTAACGCTTCCCACGGTTCTCTTGAGGAACAGATACTCCTTGGTAACCAGCGCATGTTTGTAATTGCCCGTAATCGTGAGCGAGCCGCCACCGCTGATTTCCATGTGACCCTTGCAATAGAACGCAGCCTTCTCGCCGTTGGTCGTCTCATCATCCGTTACGTTCGGGCGCGTCGATGGATCGGCAAAGGAATTCTCGGTGCCCGCCTCCAGAATCACGTCAATACGCTTACCGCATTCGATATCGATGGCTGCGCTATCTACGCTGGTCAGGTTGACGCCATTCAAGTGGAACTTGGTCTTAAAGGCACCTCTATATACTAAGGAGCCTGCCGAGGAAGAGCCCTGGAGGATGAACTCCTGCTCGCTCCAGGTGTTGACATTGTTGATGATGACATTGCCGCCATCGATGGTAGCCGTCACACCCTCCACGCCTTCGGGAATATCCACCGTGGCACCCTCGTTGGTCCAACTGATGGTCACCGGATTGATGATGGTGATGGAATCTATCTCTGCGGTGGAGTAGCTGTCCTCGCCAAAGGTCAGCGTAGAGCCTGCCGCATCATAGGGGATGGTGGGATAATCGGACATCGAATAACGCGTGGTCTCCTCGCCCTGCCACACACGCATCCACTGGGCCTGTGCCACATTCACGATGGCTGCCATCAAGGCTATGGTAAGAACTATCTTTTTCATCGTTTCAGCATTTTACGTGTTTGTGTGCCTTCCTTGATAATATAAATACCAGCAGGCAGCGCGTTCAGGTACCTATTCACCACCTCCTGGCGCGCATCGGTGCTGTCAATCTGACGCACGACCACACCACTGGCGCTGTAGATGACGATGCGCTGCGGCGCCCATGTGCCGCTCACAGAGCGAACACCCACAGGGGCGTCTTCGGTGAATGAGATCTGCCGAAGCATCGACAGCGAGCGTGTCAAGGTCCCGTCGGTGGTCGTCACCACGATGTTATCGCCGTCAAAGGTGATGCGACGCGTCTTGCGCAACACGGTGGCTACTGACGTGTCGTCGTTCTGTGTGAGCGTCAGATAATTGAAGTCGTCGGCCTGTACCGCCAAGGCACCGACCAACAGGGATAAGGTAAAAATGATACGTTTCATCATCAGAATTTGAATTTATAGCCCACGTTGATGGCGTGGATGTTCTCGTTGCCGTCATCGTCGTCCTCATGGTTGAAGATGTACCCGATGCCCAGCTTATGGTTCTTGGCCACCGCATACTCCACGCCGATGGAGGCACGGATTTTATCGAGGTTCATGCGGCTCGCAAGGTCGTTGAAAGCCTCTACATATATATAAGGTGTCCAGTCCCAACCTTTTCTGTCGTATTCTATCGTCAGACGTGAGCGGAGCGTGTGGAGCGTCTTGCTCTTCTTCGCTTTGGTGGAGTATTCCACCTCGGTCGTCTGCTCATACTCGGGGTTGTCATGAGTATGGTTCTCGCGCGTCCAATGCTCGGGGTTCTGCCCATAGCCGTCAATGAACATATCGCCGTCGTCGTTGTAATCATAGTAGGGACTGCGATAGCGCCAGGTGGTCTTGTTCGTGGTCTTCGTGCGGGTGCGGTTCACCTCCTTCTCCGGGACAAACGTCACTTGGTAGCGGCCACGCACACTCACGCGGAAACCGCTCCAGAAACGGTTGGTGGTATAGGTAGCATCCACCGACAGACGATGTTTAGGACGCCAGTAGGCATCCGAAACGCGCACATAGTTCTTTGTCTTCTCACTATAGTTATAGCCCTTGTACCAATAATACTCTCCGTCATCGGTGATGAGGGCATTTGTGCCGTCAAAGGGTTGTCCATCCGTCGTATAGACCGGGAAACCATTCAGGCTCGTGGGCTCCGGATCCATCTCTGAAACCTCAGCCCCCGCAGCATCGAGAATCGAGTATTTGTACTTCTCGCCATTCTCCTGCACCGTCTTGCGCTCCGTCTCGCTGCGATAATGCTTCATGATGAACGTGTAACCCACGCTGACCTTCCAGTGTTTATTGGGTTTCCAACTGAGGCCCAGACCGATGTCCGCACGGCTTGCCTCGTTGAACCAGTCATCGGTGCGGAAGCCTGCGTCGAGGCCGAGGCTGAGGTCGTAGGGCAGCACTTTCGTAAAGCCCACCTCTGACCACACAGCCCCCGTCGTGCGAGCGCCGTCATTGTCGCTCACATAATCCACCTCATCCTGCGCATGCAAGGAAAAGGGCATGAATAAAAAGGCTACCCACAGGCAGGCTCCCAAGTATGTGCGAAATGTGCTTTGCATATAATTTTCAATTCTCAATTTTTAATTTTCAATTTCCTCAGATTTCTTTTGGCATTCTACCGAAGCGGGCAATGCTGTTGCCTACTTCTTCAGGATTGTCATAGAAGATGCGGATGAGGGCGCTGTCCTTGAGGTAGTCCAGCAGACCTATCTCGATGCGTTTGATCTTCAGGCCCGTGCGCTTCTCGAGGTCTGCCTTCAGTTCCTCGCGCTTTTCGGGAGCCACCAGATTGACATTGTCATACAGGATGATACGCGAGCACTCCTCGCTCATCACCTTCGTGCTCTCGAAGAACCATGCCATGCACACGAATACGATGTTCACGAAGAGAATGGTCACCAGACCTACGCCATCCCAGTAGTCAGCCTTCGGGTGGTAGTCGGCGTGCGCCAAGGCATTCACCACGCTGAGGGCGATGAGCATGAACAGATAGGTCATCTCGCGGATAGGCACCGCCTCCGTGCGGAAACGCATGATACCGAAGATGGCAAACAAGCCCATCGCGGCGCCGATGTTCATAGAATCGCCTTCCATCAGGTTCACCAACAGGAAGATGCTCATCGCCATCAGGATGAAGATGAACATGTAGTCGCGGCGGTGGCTACGCGGGAAATAGAAGTAGCGCGCGATGACGCTCACGACGACCAGGTTGATGACAAAACGAATGACCAGCGAGATGAAATGCTGAGGGTCGAACAGCGTGACACCGATTAACTGGGCCACATCATAGTTCAGTTGTTGAATGGTTTCTGTCATAATGATATGTTAGTATATGTAAACGATTCCTTCTTATTGGGCACCCACGAGTTTGCGGATCCTGATGATCTTCGGCTTGAAGAGATTGCTCTTCAGCTCTTCATTGGTGAGCACGCTGCCGATGCAGTATTTCGAGAAGCCCGAGGGTTTGATACGCAAGCGGCGCAGGATCTCCAACACCGGAGAATAGACGTTGCCATCGCGCTTCAGCTCGATGATGACCAAGTCGCCCGTGCCAGCGTCCGCCTCCGTCTCGTAGTTATGGAATTGCACGTTGAAGTCGATGGTCAGGCGCTCCGTCTTGCCCTTGTTCACTAAGGTGATGCGCTGGAAGCGGTTCTGCACCGTGGGGTCGATGTCCTCGAAGGTCACGCCGGTCAGTCCACGCGTGAAATCGCTGCCGCCGGCGGCCACGATATCCACACGGTCGTGGTCGGGCACCGTGATGCGTTTCTTCTTCGTGCGGCCGTGATTGTTCTTCGTCTTCACCTCCAGGAACGTGAGGTCGCTATCTACATAGGTGCGAACGCGAATCTTCTGCCTCGGCGCACGCTTGTTATGGTGCTCCAGGAAGAAACGATGCTCGGGCGTGTCCCAATAAACCGTACGATAGTTGGCAATGCGTGCGCCATCAATCTGCTGCGCGTAATATTTGCCTTGCGCCAGCTCCAGCAGACGGGCCAGCTTACGCTTATTCGTCACGAACTTAGTGTCTGTGCGGTTCATCAACTTAATACTCCCCATCTCGTCCAACGAGATAGGATCCAGCTGTGCCAGCCACGATTGTATGTTCGTATCAATGCTTGCCATGTCGAAAAGCGTCCATTTTCGGTGCAAATATATGTAAAAGTTGATACTTGGTCGTTGAAAGTTGGAAGTTTTTATGTTTTTTCTGCGTTTTTTCTACGAAACGGCTTGTTATATCAGCCAAAGTCCCTATCTTTGTCCTCAACTTTAAACCTTAAACCCTCCTTAAACATTAAACCTTAAACATTAAACTAAACATAGTATGCCCGACATGAAAGAAATCCTCTCCGCCGCCGAGGAGCGTATGGAAGAGGCCGTGATGTATCTTGAAGATGCACTCTCACACATCCGCGCAGGCAAAGCCAACATCCGTCTGCTCGACAACATCCGCGTTGACAACTACGGTGCCATGGTGCCCATCAATCAGTGTGCCGCCGTCAACACCCCGGATGCGCGTACCATCGCCATCAAGCCCTGGGACAAATCCATGTTCAAGGTCATTGAGAAAGCCATTATCAACAGCGACCTCGGCATTATGCCCGAGAACAACGGCGAGATCATCCGCATCGGCATACCGCCCCTCACCGAGGAGCGCCGTAAGCAGCTCGCCAAGCAGTGCGGCAAGGAAGGCGAGAACGCCAAGATGAGCGTCCGCAATGCCCGCCGCGATGGCATCGAAGGCCTCAAGAAGGCCGTCAAGGAAGGTCTCAGCGAGGACTTCCAGAAGGACGGCGAGGCCGACCTCCAGAAGATGCACGACAAGTACATCAAGCAGATTGACACCCTCCTCGCCGCCAAGGAGAAGGAGATCATGACCGTGTAATGACGGGGCTGGTCATTAGAAATACAGGAAGCTGGTACGACGTCCGCACGGACGACGGCCAGCTTTTTGCATGTAAGGTCAAGGGCAATTTCCGCCTCCGTGGCATCCGCAGCACCAACCCCGTGGCCGTCGGCGACCGCGTAGAGTTCAAGCCCGCCTTGTCCGAGGCCAATGCCTCAGACAAGACGGGACTGATCACGGAGATTCACGACCGCCGCAACTACATTATCCGCCGTGCCTCCAACCTCTCCAAGCAAAGCCACATCATCGCTGCCAACGTCGATCTGGCCTGCTTGGTTGTCACCATCGCGCACCCCGAGACCAACACCACCTTCATCGACCGCTTCCTCGCCTCCGCGGAAGCCTACCGCGTTCCCGTCGCCCTCATCTTCAACAAGGTCGATCTCTATGACGCCGACGAGCGCCGCTACCTCGAAGCCGTCATGGCCCTCTACCGCCACCTCGGCTACCCCTGCTTCCCCGTCTCCGCCGAAACCGGGGAGGGCATTACGGTTCCTGAGGGTCCCATTACGGTTCCTGAGGGTTCTCCCGAAGGTTCTCCCGAAGGCCCCGGTCCTCTTCTCCCCTATCTCCAAGGCAAGACCACCCTTTTCAGCGGCAACAGCGGTGTCGGCAAGAGCACCCTCCTCAACCGCCTCATTCCCGACGCCCGCGCCAAGATAGCCCCCCTCAGCGAAGCCCACGACCAAGGCCAGCACACCACCACCTTCTCCGAAATGTACGAGCTAGGAGGGGGGGCCATTACCGTTCCCGAGGGCTCCATTACGGTTCCCGAGGGTTCCATTACGGTTCCCGAGGGTTCCATTACGGTTCCCGAGGGTTCTCCCGAGGGCTATATAATAGACACCCCCGGCATCCGCGGCTTCGGCACCTTCGACTTCGAACGCGAGGAGGTCTCCCACTACTTCCGCGAGATCTTCCAGATTGGCCACGACTGCCGCTTCAGCAACTGCACCCATACCCACGAGCCCGGCTGTGCCGTACTAAAAGCCCTCGACAACCACGAGATTGCCGAGAGCCGTTATCGTTCCTACCTCTCCATGCTCGAGGACGAGAACGAAGGTAAATACCGCGAGAAATTCTAATCCCCGGCCGCTACAGGATAAATTCTACGCCGAGGATGAAACGGGGATGGGCTTTCAGGAAGTCGTTGCCCCAGACATAGATGCTCCAGTTCTTGATGGTATAGTAGAACCCTGCGGTGATGTCCACCTCCTGGTCAAAGCGCCAGGAGTGGATGGCACCCACCATCGGCGTGATGGAATGGCCGTTCTTGAAGGGAACGGTATAGCCCAGATACTCGTAGTTCATGATGGAGTTGGCATCCTCGCGGCGGACAGTCCACCACGTGTTACTACACCAGAACAGCCGTCCGTTTTTCGTCAGGGCGCCATTCATATAGAGCGCCGAGGACACATACGAGAAGCGGAAGCTGTCATTCAGGTTGAAGCTGGGAATGACCTCAGCGCCCACGTTGAACCACTTACAAATCTTGTGACCATAGCGCAGCAACACGCCCCAGTAGGCGCAGCCGGGCCCCGTGTAAAGGTCGATGCCCGGGGCGAAATGCTCACCCAGTCCGTACTGAAACGTCGTGTAGGTCTCTATGTTGTTGATGCCTGGCCGCGCCTTCACCGACGTGTAGCCATACAACTTGCCGTCGCCCACCGTAGGGGAGAAATACGGCAGCTGCGCCACACAGCCCGAGTAGTCATCAACAGGAATACAGCAATGATAAGACGACGATACATAAAAGACATTCGTTTTGAAGATATAGTCCTTATGGCTGGAAGATATAGACCTTATGGCTTGAAGGTATAGGACTTATGGCCATAAGACCTATGTCTTACAGCGTGAAGACGTAGGTCTTACGGCTTTAGGACGTAGGTCTTATGGCGTGAGCACCTATGTGATGATTCAGGAGGGGATATCTTTCGGTACTTCGATGGTGAAGCGACAACCCTCGTGGTAGGATTCATCGAGGATGAGACGGCCGTGCAGTCCTTCGACGTGAGCCTTCACCAGCGGCAGTCCGAGACCGAGTCCTTCTGAGAGATCTTCTACCTTGACGAAGGGCTGGAAGAGGAGCTCCCTGGACTCCGCGGGAATACCCGGTCCTACATCCTGCACGGTGAATTGCACGGCGCTGTCCGTCTGTGTGATGATCAACTGGATATGTTTTCCATCGGAGTATTTGACGGAGTTGTGGAGCAATTCCAGGAGGTTGCGCGTGAGATAGAGATGATTGGTCTGTATCGTCAGCGTGTCAGGCACTTCGGTGATGAGTTCAAACTCTGCTTTGGGGTACAGTCCCTTGATGAGCTCAAAGGTTTCATGTGCTAAGGCATTGCATCCGACCTTATCTTCAGGTTTGTAGCGATTGAAATCGGCCATTCCCGTGTCGGAGCTGTCGTAGAGCATATTCATGATGCGATACAGCTGAAGGGCATTGTACCGCATGGTGCTGGTGATATTGGCAATCTCATCAGGTTGAGGCATCGCTACGGTATTGGAGCCGAGACTTTTGAGCATCACGGTACTCAGACCTTCGATGATATTCAGCGGGGTGGTGATCTGTCGGAACACGTTCTGGATAAAGGTTTTCTTGTGGCGTGAAGCCTCCTCCACGAGTTTCATGCTATGTTCCAGTTCTTCGTTCTGCTTCTGTATTTCCTTGGACGTTTCCTTGTTTTTGCGCGTATAGGAGATGATGGCCATCTGCATCTCACGGAAGGCGTTCTGGAGTTGGCCCACGACATCCTTGTGGTTCGACAGCGGCAGGATGGTTTCGAAGTTGCCGCCTGCCATCCTCTTGGTGGCTTCCAGGAGTTCGTTCAGGGGCTCTATATTCTTCTTTACGACGCGTCGGGTAAGCCATGCAATGATAACAAGTCCGATGATGATCACCACAGCCAGAATGCGTCCCAGATGGCGATAGTCAGACAACACCTCGTCCTCGGGGCTGACGAGCGCCAGGCTCCATCCCGTTTCGGCAACCGGTTCATAGCAAACGTGGCACATCTTATCGCCGAATTTCACATGCATCATACCCCGCTGGCGACTGGTCATCGCACGTCCCAGGGCAATGATATCCGGGTGCTGGACGGAGTCGGTGCTGGAGAAGATGGTCTGCTTGTAGAGCAGGTTCGGATCGGGATGCACGAGGAAGCCGCCAATGGGGCCCAGCAAGATATAGTAGGAACTGGGATAGGGGTGTTCGGTGTCCAAAATGGTCTCCTTGAGCTTCTTGAAGGAGAAATCTACGGAGACAACGCCAGAGACATGACTGCCATCACCCGGGCGCAGCGGGATGCAGAACGACCCCACGGCATCGTTGTGGTTGATGGTTCCCTGGTTGAAGTCGCTGAAGGGGTTGACCCAGCAGGAGTGACCCGTCTGCATGGGCATCCTGTACCACTGATGGTTGAAGTAATCGAAATCCTCCTCGAGCATCGTAAGGATGGTGTCACCTTCGTTGGCGGTAAAGACCGAGAAATAACGTCCGTAGTCGGGGAACATATCGGGTTCTACACTGACGGAGCAGCTGATCACGCTGGGATTGAGCATGACGATGCGTCGGGAGATCATCGCTATAGAGTCGGGATTGAACTCCTCTTCGATCATCCACACATTGGAGCGTGCTGCGGTCTCGATGGTCGTGACATAATTCTCCACTCTTCGCACGGTAGTGTGCAGCACTGCGCGCGAGCGTTCTGCGGCCTCCCCACGAATCAGCGCCCGCGTGTGGTCGTAGAAGACGCCCAATGCAACCACGAAGATAGGAATGGCCAGGATGATGATGATGCGGCTGAGTCGGGTAGCCAGCATTCTGCGCTGTTTATTCATGTGTGGCCTCCTTTCTGTTCTCGCTGTACGAGGGATCGAATTTCTTACTGAGCAGATTCAGAATGATGTCGCCCTGTTTGTGGATTTCATCCACATGGTCCTTGGCCTGTTCCTGCTCGATGTTGGGATAGTTGTCGCAAAGTACAATGGCATGTTCCATGATGGTCGTTGCATGCGGAAGCATGCGGTTGGTGACATTGTGCAGGAAAGTCGTCTGCACCTGGTCGCCCTCCTGAATCTTGGCATAGGCCTGGCGTAGTTTTTCGCGCTGTTCATGAAGCGTATCTGTCAGCTTCTTCTGCTCTTCGACATCGGCCTCGAGTGTCTGTTGCATGCGTTGGAAATGCTGCTGGAAGGTGCCGATTTCATCGTTGCGCTCGGTGTCGGGAATGAGGAGGGAGAAGTTGCCCTGGGCAATGCTTTTTGCGGACTCCGTCAGCATGCTCAACGGACTCAGCAGCCTGCGGATGGCGATACGACAGCCGAAGTAGAATAGCAACACCCCGACAAGGGAAATCCACAGGACATGGATGACATGATGATTGTACTCGCTGAAGATATCGGCCTTGGGATGCACAATGGCGATGTTCCATTTGGGTCTTTCCCTCGAGCGGCCGGGAAGATCGGTCCGCACAAAGGGCTTGTAGAACAGATACATGGTCTGGCCGTTGATCTCAAAGGACGTATCGCCCGTTTCACCACTGACCATCGCCTCTACAGCAGCGGTCGCTGAGGGGCTCGCGGCCACATCGGGCAAGTCGAGCACCTTGGTTCCTTTGAGCTTTTCGGGGTCCGGGTGCATGATGTATGTGCCATCTTGGGCAACCAGCACGGTGTAGCTGTGAGTGGAAGGCTTGGTGGCAAGCACAAATTTGGTGAGCATATTGATAGAAACACCCACAGCCATCGCGCCCACACACTCACCGCTCTTGTCAGTAATGGGCAGACAGAAGGTGATGACAGGTACCAAATCCAGCACA
This sequence comes from uncultured Prevotellaceae bacterium, assembly GCA_946415705.1. Lineage (GTDB taxonomy): Bacteria > Bacteroidota > Bacteroidia > Bacteroidales > Bacteroidaceae > Physcousia. The sequence goes on along the minus strand of CAMKTN010000004.1, from coordinate 78,235 downwards.
TCGTTTCTTCGGGGATCTTTCCATGCGGGCCGACATTGCTCTAAAGTCTCTTTATACCAGCGGCGCTCGAGATAAGGATGTCTGACGGCATCGGTGGATTGTATGAGCTCTCCGGTAGTGAGATCGCCACGATGCACGAAAGCCAGGAATTGTTCGTGACCCGGGTAGTAGTTGGGCTTGAAGGCGATGGCGCAGCCCTCGATGTAGGGGTTACACTGCACTACGTGGCGGCTGAAGTTGATCATCTGCTCGGGCTCGCCGATATGTTGCTGCAACTCGTAGTAGATGTTACCGGCAGTCTGTTCCACACTCAGCAGCACATTATCCACATGCTGCACAGTGGCATCAAGTTGTTGCTGGGCATCCATCTTGGCCTCGCTGACCAATGCCTCACGTGCAAAGTAGAGTAGTGCACCCAGCGAGAGCACGAGCAAGAAGACGATCTCGAGCACCACCATCGTACCCAGTCGGATTGACGGCGGCGAAAATATTTTCTTAGTTATTGTCTTCATATTTTATCTTACGTTCTATCCTGCGGCATACAAGCCAAACAATAAACAATCCTATGGCGGTCAACCCCAGCATCACACCGGCGATGGGAATCAGAGGCTGGAGGATGTCAGTCTCGGGCACCACGATGGCCACCATCCAGTCGATATTCTCTACGGGGCCGTAATAAATAAGGTAGGGCGAGCCGTCGATGAGCATTAAGGTCGTCCCGTGCTTTTGCGTGGCCAAGTCCTTGAGCACCTCGGGGTCCGTAATCGTCACGGTCTTGCCCTCGGGGTGGGAGACACAGGTGCCGTCGCTGTCGAAGATGACGGTGTAGAAGTGGAAATCGCTACCGAAATGGTATTTGTTCAGCAGTCGGCTCTCCTTGCTGACGTCATCGACCCATTGCAGCTCGCGGGCCAGCCACTCGAACTTGATGTCGGCACCGCAGACACATATGAGCTTCCCCTGCTCGTCAAAGATAGGTTTGACAAAGGTGCAGTAGTGGCCGCTCATGCTGGTGCCATCGTAGTAATAATAAGGATCTGACCAAAAACTCCTCGCGGTCTGCTTGGCGCGAACGTACCAGGGCGACTTGTGGTAGTTATGGCGTGCCGACCCCACTTGGCGGTAGTCGAAGCCGCCCGTTTCGGGCTGATAGACATAGGGCTCGAACCACGTGCCTTTTTCGGGGAAATAGTTCGGCTCGAAGGCCGCGAAATAACCGCGGACATCCAGATTCAGATTGACTTTGCCGCGTAAGGCATCAATGACTTCATCCGGGGTTTCGTGGCTGTCGGCCACATCGTCAAAGATGTTTTTGGCATTCATCTCCACACCGTGGACGAGTTTGGCAATCTTCTCGCTCGACACATTCTTGATGCCCAGATAGCGGGCGTAGGCCTCGGCCTGTACCACCTGGAAGCACACGAAGAACGAGACAGCACCACAGAGCACCAACACAATGAAGACGGGCAATAAGATCTGTCTTTTTCTCAGTTTCATGCTATTAAGCTTTATGTCTTATATCCTTATCTAAACATTCCTATCCTCAGCACTTTTCCCTCGGTCTCACCACGGATGCTTCCGTAGTCTGCGGGTTGATGGGCACCTCGAAGCAGAAGCGTGTACCGTTGGTATATTCCGTGTCGTGCCAGATGCGGCCATGCAACAGACGCGTGATGGACTGGCAGATATTGAAGTTCATGCCAACGTAGCGCACCTTGCGGCCCTGATCGGCGAACATACCGACATGATGTGCTTCACCCTCGCCGTAGAGTCCTTCGCTGGTGTCTGTCACGCTGAAGCGGATATTGTTGCCCGCGGTGGCACAACAGAGCTTGATGCAGCCCTCATTCGTGAAGCGGGCAGCATAGTTGAGCAGATGCAGCAGCAATTTGCGCAGGGCGTCCGGGTCGGTTTTGATCTCGAGATCCTCGGGCAGACGGCTCTGGAAGATGACCGCCACACCCTTGTGGCAACGGTTCTGGGTGGAATCCGCCAAGCGGTCGCACAAGTGGTCGGGGTTGAGCCTCGAGGTCAGCGCCAACTCAGTTTGACTCTCATAGAACGACAGCTCGTTCAGTTCCGAGAGTGCCCGCTCGGCGTCCTTGCGGTCGAAGACCAACTGCTTGTTGTCATTGCGGAGCGACCTGATCTTTCGGCTGCTGCGCCAGATGATAATCAGCAGGACCAGAAAACCCAGCGAGGAGACAGCCATATACACATAGTTTCGCAGCTGGCTATTCTTGCGTTCCAGCAACTGCTGGTCCAGTTGCAGGCGCTCGTTGTTCATCTGTTCAAAATAGGTGGAGACCAGCAGTCTGTGCGAGGCAATCAGGATGGAGTCGCTGGCGCGCTTGTATTGCTGCATGTACTCGTAGGCCTTGCGGTCGTTGCCCATCAAGTGGTAAATGACAGCCTTGCGTTCCATGCTGTTACCGACATCCAGTGAGTCGGCGAGGGACAGCGCCAGGAAGTAATCTCGGTTGATGATGGCATGGTCCACCTCGAGCAATGGCATCAACGCCTTAATCTCTTCAACCTCCTTCAGGAGCATCAAGGCATCATAGAGACGGTTGAACTCGGCGATATCGCTGTTGTCAAAGGCCGTCTGACTCAGTCGGTAAAGGGCCCGGCCACGGTGAGTCGGTGAGAGATTGGGTTCCTGAAGCATCTGTTTGGCATAATGCACACCAGCAGCCTCATCATTGAGGCGGTCGGCAATCATCATGAGTTCCAGCAAGTCCGCTGCCACGCTCTCATTGGTGAAATGTCGGTGGTGGAACTCAACGGCCTTTTGGAAGGCCTGCTCCGCCTCCTCGAACTCTTGTTCATGTAGCAGGATGACGGCTTCGGTGTGCAGGGCCATGTATTCACCATAGGTGCTACCGTCGCTACGGGCATATTGCCGGATTCGTTGCGCGATGTCGGTAGCCAGTTGGTAGTCCTGACAGGTGGCCTCAAAAATACTTTGATAGCTCCAAGCCTCGTAGAACAGCTTGTCGTCGCCAGCATCCTGGCTGGACTCTTTCAAACGGTTCGACGCATGGATGAATGCTTCCCTGTCCTGCGAGCCGAAAGAGCGCAGCATGTCAGCGTGCAACCGCATCAGCTCCTCATCGGAGACCGCCCACATCGAGGTGCAACAGAACAGGAGAGTGAGTATCGAGAGTATTTTCAGCTTCATGAGTTGGAAATTTCTTGCAAAGATAAGTCATTATTTGCTTTCCCACACTATTTTCGTACAAATAATTAGCCTTTGGGCAACAAAAATCTCCTCTCCTGCCCCCTATTTCGGAAATTATCGCTATTTTTGCATCCGGAAATCACAAAGAAAACCATTTTCACAAATTAAGGAAACATGAGAAGTCTGAAATTTTTCATCTGCCTTTTGGCCCTTGCTTTGGGGATGGGTGCCTGCAATTCTGATGAGGAGCAAACCACTCCGTTAGCGAGTGTGGAGGTGACAACAGGTATTTCGCTTGACGTTGGCTTGACAAGTGCCGTCCTGCAGGGAACTGTCAGCGGCTCCGCAAAGAGCTATACAGAGGTCGGAATCTGCTACAGCCAGGAAAACAGCAGCGGCATGAACTATATCCCGGCCACCGACATCGAACACTACTCCGGCAATAGCAGTTTCTCAGTTGCCGTCAATGGTCTGATTCCGGACGCCAACTACACGTACTGTGCTTATGCAAAGGATACTCAGGGCAATATCATCAACGCCGAAGAACAGAAGTCTTTCCGCACATGCAGCCCCGCTGAGTTGCTGGAGTACAATAGAATGCAGTGGGTAGCCCTTCGTGATGCCACGCTCTGTTGGGATTTGTCGGAATGTGAGATTTATAGCGAGGTGAAGACCGAACACTTCCAGATGACGTTCGGCATGGTGTGGTCTTTAAATAAGAACGACGTGATACCGAGTAACAATCAGTTCTCTGGCAACACGAGAACCATCAACTTCAACCAAGGTTCGACCGCCACGCTCAAACTGACTTATCTGTCTCCTTCAACACGTTACTATTATGCCACGTTCGTGAATATGAACGGGGCGCTGTATGTTTCTTCTCCGGGCGACCTTACCACTCTTCCTGAGAGTGTCAACCCGGGAACAGCACCGAGTGGGGTAGTGGCCGTTGATTTGGGACTGCCCAGCGGTGTCTTGTGGGCCAACATGAATGTGGGAGCCGAAAAGGAAGAGGACCCCGGCTTGTTCTTTGCTTGGGGAGAGACGGAAGGCTACCTTCAGGACGGCTCGGACGATCATCGCTTTGATTGGGCGACCTACAAATGGTGCAAAGGCAGTCGCTCGTCACAGACCAAATACTGTACCAACAGCAGCTATGGCACTTATGACAACAAGGTGAATATCGACTTGACCGACGATGCGGCCTATATCAATTGGGGCGAGAATTGGCGAATGCCTACCAACGAGGAAATGAAGGAGTTGGTGGAGATGACTGATAACAGATGGACCACACAGAATGGCGTGGAAGGCTATGTGTTCATCAGCCACACCAACGGCAAATCCATCTTCCTGCCCGCTGCGGGCTGCCGTGTCAGCGAGAGTAACTATGAGCACGGAACGGATTGTTACTATTGGGCGGGAACGTTAGATGAGGAGAGTCCCTACGCCGCGCATTATCTTCGTTTCTATGTCGGCAAGGTCTTCCTGGCCAGTTTGTTCCGCTACTACGGCATGAATGTGCGCCCCGTGCGCAGATAATTATAGCAGGACCGGCCTCATGATGGTGAGGGCGGTCCTGCTATAATTTCATATGTGATTAATTTTAAAAGCCTTCTATCATCTTATAATCCCTTATTTAATACTCCTAATTTCTTTATGTCATTAGCCAGGCTGTCGGAAAACAGTTCGGCTCCTCGTTTGTTCAGATGCATGGCATTATAGAAGAAGGTAGTATCGTTGCAGATATCCATGTGGGAATAATCCAGAATGGGAATGTCATATTTGTCTGCAAGGTTCTGATAGAAGGCCTGCAATTCTGCCAGATTTACAATTTTATGTGTTGTACCGATATAACAGGGTGCAACGACGAATACGACCTTTATGCTTTCGGCCCTTGTTTCTGACAGATACTCCTCAAAAATCCTGACGGTTGTGTCGTTGGGAACAAATGTCAGTTCGCTTATCTGCTGATATTTAGAACCATCCCATTCGCGGTCCATGCCCTGATATCCCTTTGTTAACGAACGTGGACCTCTTGAGATTAGGTTCTTCATCTGTATGATGTGATACCTATGCAGCGGAATATACTTTTCCCAGAAGGTGAACGGTTCCGATGATAAGAACTCTTCTCTCATGGAGCTGTCCCAGAAATAGGGGAGGAACTGTTCCCGTTCGAGTCCGACGATATAATCAAATGAAAAGAGGTCGATGTTTTGTAGGATGACTTTTGGCTTGCGATTATGTTTCCTGAACAAGTTGTATTTATGGACTTGTCTGTTGACGGCACTGCCTTCCATTCCGATATTGTATGTGCTTACCCCAAGGATGCTGTCCAGGATCATCGGATGATATTGCACCCAAGCACGAGAGTTCCCCATGATGATGACGTCGGCATCAATATTCCCATGCATCAGGTCATACCAGGATTCTATGGGCCTATAGTTGGAACGGGCCGCCTCCTTGGAAAGCAGATAGTCCGCCACAAGAAGTATTCCTGGGAATGGTAATGCAAAAAGCAATATGTTTACGAAGAACCTTTTCATCACGTCTAAAATTGGAAGTAGATAAAGGTCTGATTGGTTCCTGTCGAAAAGATGATGATGATAAAAATCAGGTAATACACGGACCAGCGGACGATACGGGAATGGAAGAGCCTTGTGTCAGGGAATTGAAGGGCGTGTTGCTTGTCTCGTTGGAACCATTCAACGATCAAAAACAAGAAACCATAAAATACCCAGCTATAAAATGTATCTCCTCCTGTCGGCGCATTCGTAAACATGCAATATATGTAATCCCATGCTTGTGTCATGTTCTCTGCACGGAAGATAATCCATCCAATGATGGTCAGGAAGAATGTCAAGGCCATCTGGAACAGCTCCTTGAAGTTGGGTAGGAAACGGCCATAAGCTACGCACTCCTTATACTTCGTGTTGATGCCGGCCAAATTATAGATGGCGAGTAGCGTGGCATGAAATACTCCCCAGCAGACAAACGTCCAATTCGCCCCATGCCATAAGCCACTGATGGCCCATACAATAAAGATGTTACGTATGATCTTCCACTTGTCACAGCGGCTGCCTCCTAAGGGGAAATAAATATAGTCGCGGAACCAAGTGGTGAGTGAAATATGCCAACGACGCCAAAACTCGGGAATGCTTCTTGAGAAATAGGGGAAGTCGAAATTCCGCATCAGGTTGAAGCCGAATAAACGGGCACAACCAATGGCAATGTCTGAATAACCTGAGAAGTCGCAATAGATTTGAAAGGTGAAGAGAATTCCGACCATCAGCAGGCCGATCCCCGATAATTCATGGTATGAATCCCAGCTCCCATTGACGATGGTGGCACAATTATCAGCGATAACTAATTTCTTAAAAAAACCCCATAACATCTGTCGAAGGCCGTCTGTAGCCTTGGCATAGTCAAAGTGGCGTGCTTTCTGGAACTGCGGCAACAGATTGGTCGCACGTTCTATCGGGCCTGCCACCAATTGTGGGAAGAAACTGATATAGGCAAAGAACTCGATGATGTCATGTGTGGCGGGCAATTTCTTCTGGTAAACGTCTATGGTATAGCTTAGGGCTTGGAAAGTATAGAAGCTGATTCCTACCGGCAAAATAATGTCTAATGTAATCCAGTCAAAATGATAACCGAACACAGAGCCGAATAGCGCATCGAGATTCTCAACGAAGAAATTATAGTATTTAAAGATGGCAAGAATGGTCAGATTGAGCACAATATTTACCGCACTGACAATACGCTGTATCTTTCTTTTTCCTTCGTTGTTTTCCAGTAACAGGCCGCTCGCATAACTACAGGACGACGTGAGCGCAATCAGCAGCAGGAAACGCCAGTCCCACCAGCCGTAGAAAACATAGCTGGCCACTACAATCAGCAGATTCTGCCATCTGATGCTACGACGTGCAGACCAATAGAGCAAGAACACTATTGGTAAGAATATCAGAAATTCAATAGAATTAAAAAGCATTCTATGATATTGAGATCTGTATTGTCGTCGTTCAATGAACTAAAGGAGCCTCTTTAAAAAGGCAAAGCAGCCGCTGGATTTTACGATGAGTTCATCCAGCGAACGCGCATCATTCACAGAAATACGCTTTAGCCGGAACAAGTCTGTTTGGAGGTCGTTGAAGCCGTAGTCAACCGTGATGCCACAGGTATAACCCGTTTCCTTTGCCAAACGGATGTCGCGATCCGAATAGTCGCCGTTAGGATACGAGATGGTGTTGATCTCTAAGCCATAATCCTGCTCCAGGTGCTTTTTAGAGAAATGAATCTCATCCCAGGCCGTCGTTTCGTCGCATTGTGGCAGACAGGGATGGAAGCAGGTGTGTGACTGGAAATCCACATAACTCCGCATCTCTTCGATTTGTTCGCGGGTTAAGGCTTGGGTATCATCATATTCTCTGGTCTGTTCATACCCCAAGGCCTTCATGGCTTTAAGTCGTTGGGAGTTGGACATCTTCTTCAGATGTTCGTGATTCGCTTTCACCTCTTTTGTATGTTTGAACCAGAAGTGTCGGCGTGTGCCCACGATGTCCGAACAGAGAAAGATGGTGATGGGAATCTGGAGCTGCTTGAGGGCGGGTAGGAGGTCGTAGTTTTTGGCATGACCATCGTCAAAGGTGATGATCAGCGCCTTTTGCGGTATGCGCCCCCCTTGATGCACAATCTTCAAATAGTCCTGAAGCGAAATGATATGGTAGTGCTTCTTGAGCCATGAGAACACGGGAACGGCCTTGTCAGCTTCTAAATCATGAAACATGAGAATGGTCATCTTGGGCTTTTGCACCAGTTCCCGAAACAGGAACGGGAGCCCCGAATACCGCATCAGTTTGAAAAAAACGTTGTTCATTCAGTTCGTTGTTTATTGGGCTTCCTCGGTAATAATCACTTTCCCGTTGACTAACTTCCAACTGACGCTGCCTTCCATGGCACGGATGACGTTGTTCAGATAGACGGCATCTTCTGAGTTGCCAGCCTTCGGCAGATACTTCCAGGCATCTACCAGACGATGTGTCTTGATACAAGCGCAAGCCGCATTCAGATTCGCCGTTTCGCTGTCAGGATATTGCCGCGCGGCAATCAGCAGGGCGTCTCTCCATCCGTCGGATCCTTCTTCATAACTCTGGGCTACCTGATACATCTCGTTCATGCTCAGTGCTTCCGGATGCGTGTAGATGAGGCTACGTCCTTCTTTCACGGAAAGCGGTCTGATTTCGTACCGAATGATGTAATCGGTATGTCGGAGTCCCGGATAGACATATTGAAGCAACCATCGGTAAGGCTCGCCGCCGCCCACCGCCTTCAAGACTTCCTCCTTGGCATCCGGATCCATCTCTCTGTCGATGACGTTGATGAGCTCATCGCGATATTCCAACACGATATTGGGAACCTCGGGCATTTCGGTGTATGACTTGTTATCGTACCAGTAATCGCCTTTCACGCGGCGTGTTCCAGTATCTGTCAGGAAGCTGCGCAGATTGCCCCAGTCTTCCGGCGTATAGCTGGTCTTGAACAGGTCATCGCTGAAATCGTACTTGCTCATGATGTAACTTTTGAGCGATTCGGTACGGCCCTTGGCTAAGCGTGTGTTGTTACTATACGGGCTCTCGGGTGATGCATAACCATGGAGCGAGATCTGGGTAATGGTGACCGATTTGTCGAACTGTGCGCTATCCACGTATGCCTTGATTTTGGCCAGTTCATCAGGATTCTTGCGGTAGCTGGGATAGATGATGGTCTCGTTGACAGGGAAATCGAGGAAGGCACGTCCCTCAATCTGGCGTATCTTCACTTCCTCCACATCAGGCATCACGAGTGGCAGCAGCGGACATTCTTTGAGTCTGTTCAGGCGCAGCACAGACTTCTTTTCCCTCACTTTCTTCGCAAACAGATAGGTTACACCCACTTTCAAATTGGAGCGGCTGTCCAACGGAGTGTCGTAGGCGACACCATTGAAGTGGTCTTCAAACAGGGTGTGACTCAGTTCGAGACCCAACCTCCACCGGTACGATAACTGGAATTGGGCTGTCAGACCCGCGCGAAAGGCAGGCAACACCCTGCTGGAGCGTGAATAGGGATGGGTGTAGGAGAGGGGCACCTGGTCAAAATGATAGGTATAGGCCAAGCCGATTCCTACGAAGGCTTTCAGGTTGAAGAGCGGCTGTTTGGTAATGGTCTTTTTACGGAAGATATCGCTGACATCGAAGGTGGCATCGGCAAACAGTCCTGTGTTGTTCCATCCCCAGGTCTCTTTGGTTTCACAATCCTGGACATTACGGCTCTTGTTGTGGTTGAAACGCAGTGCCACGCGCCATCCCCAGAGTTTACTGAATTCTTTACCGGCACTGATAAACAGTCCTCCCGACCATGGATAGCTGGTGAACTCTGTCCATGGCAGATTCTCATTGGCTGATTTGTTGACGCCAAGATACAATTGCAGATAGAACGGATCTTTGAGCAATTTCTTACTGTCAGTCTCATTCTGTGCGAATAGGCCTGACGAACAAAGCAGAAAAATCCATATCAATAGTTTTCTCATGATTCCTTCCCCTTAATATGTTACATAAGTGTCTGTTTGAGGTGACTGATACCATTCCCAGAAGCGTGTCCTGGTCACATCTTTCGTCCATCTGCTAAATTCCGGATAAGCCTTCGTGATGGCTGTTCCCTCCTTGGGCCATCGCCATTCGCCCGCTACGAGTAGCGCTTCCGGCATCAGTCCCGGTTCTGAAGGCAGGGCGATGATGTCCGTGCAGTCATCACACGTGCCTCGCTTCACCTCAATGTAGAAGCGTTGGGCATCATTGATCATTGTATAGCCGTTGGGCCATGACACACAATCCACCTCTACGAAAGGCGTAGAAACGATTGACGAGGTGGTGTTGATGGCGCTCATCTGTTTCGAATTCTCCAACAACTCATGTATCTCACCGAGAACCTGGTCGCCGTCGGGTCCGTCATAATGCAGATACATACGTTCATCGGAACCTGCAGCCATCACGGTGACACAGCACAACTCATTCTCAAAGTCTGGCATCAGCTTGATGACCGCATCATTGAAGTCGAAATCGGCATCGCGGTTCACATCTTCGAAAGCTAATGTCCAAGGATATGGCCTATATTTGTCAGCGGACCGGAAATTGGGTGCGGTGATGGATGGCATGTAGTTGATATCCAACTTCGTGACCACACCGAAGATAAGGTCGTTACAATCGAGGTCTCCGCCTTGAACGACATCCTCCATACCCATCCAGATCACTTCTCCTTCATCGATGACGAAACTACGGTGTGTGCCGTCACTATTCATTGCCTCGGCAGAGAAACAGGTACCCATAAAGTTGTATGAGCGGTTGGTATAGGGGCTTACACCTAAATTTTGAATACGTTGCCACTGATCCGGATGAGGCTCTTCGTCAGAGCGGAGATAGAATCCAATGTGCTTTCCTATCGGAACGTCCACATCGAAAGAGATGCCTCGCAGGCCGGAAATCAAACCCTGATAGCGGTTAAATACCACCTGCATGTTATAGGCATCATCACCTATACGATCCATATTGGAGGAATATGTTGAGCCATATCTGTCACGAAGGTCGAAATTGGCATCGTACCATGTGTCCTCATGGAATATATGTCCATCTACCTCATCGTTCTTACTGAGTTTGTATTGTACTTTCGCAAGTCCGTCGATATAGTCCCATTTATGGGTTTCCGACAAATCCACATACTGAATATCATCATAGGTCTCCGGAGAGTGGAAATAATAGCCTAAAATATGAGATTTCTGATCTGCCTCATAGCCGTTCACCCAAGTAATCGTAAACGGGCCATTGGAGATCAGCTCGTAGTTACAGTTAAGGCCCAACTTCTTAGCATCAGTATTGCTGCTTGAGAGGTTCATCATGCTGAGAAAATCATACAACTGTACCATTTCGAATTCGTAGTATTGTGCCCGCAGACGCGCGTCTTGCAAACCGATGAGGCTATAACCACTGAGTGACTCTGGAGGTGTCTCGACCCGTTTGGGCATCTTATTCTTTTTAGTCGTATCGATATTTATCACCTCTTCAAGTCTGCCACTTAACGAAATATCCATCGTGTGCGTAATGCCATTACAGATGTATGTCAGGCAGAAGTCTCCCTGCCCCTGTGGCGCCGTCATTACCACATATCCGTTCATCTTCACCTCTTTATAGTCGTAAAGAGTGGTGCCGTTTTCATCTGAAAACAGCCATAGTTTCACCGGATGGTAGGTAGTAATGTTGATCTTGATGGATACAGCCGTACGCCACCACTGTTGGGGACTGATATCGCCGTTGATATCCTCCAAGAAACTGGCATTCGTTCGCTCTTTTTCAGAGGCTTCCTCTTTACTGCAACTGGAAAGAAGCAGCAAAAACATGATTAGGGGGAATGTAAAGTATTTCATAGATTCAGTGATAACGTTTCATCATACATTGTAAACGAGCTAATATAAATCGCAACCGCATACAGATGGCGTGCCATCTTCCTCCATACGTATGGCATGATGCCATATAATGATGGATTGTTCGTGTGTTCTCTGTAATATTAAGATCTTTGGTGTTATAGTTCAGGGGACAGAAATATTCCTCCGGATATATCAGCAATTCATTTACATAGACGATGCCGCCAGGCAGTATCTGTTTGTGATCATAGTCCAACAGCTTGGTGGCATGTGGGGTTACGTTGCCCGTACTCTTCCCATTCCATCTTACGAAATGAATCTGCTCATAGTATTTGACCATCTGCCCGAAGAAAGGATGCCCTTTATAGACTCCCATCCCCAGACCTGCGGCGAGATTTCCGTTCGGGTTGTCCTCAGCTGTTCCTTCAGGACACTCGAACCCCATAAAGACACCTTTTTCAAGAATGTCATCTAAAGGACGGATCACTTCAACGTCGGTATCGAAATAGATGCCTCCATAGTGGTATAGGGCCCAAAAGCGCGCGTAGTCACTGACATGGGCATACTTTTTCAAGCGATAGGCCTCAGCACTATAGACCGTCCGATAGACATCGAAATTACTCTCGTTCCACTCCTTGATCTCATAGTCCGGAAGGAACTTCTTCCATGAGGCGATGCACTTTTTGGCCAGCTCTGGCAGCGGGTTTCCGCCAAACCAACAGTAGTGGATTACCTTGGGTATTTTTCTCTCCATTTCCATTCGTAGTAATAGCTTAAGAGCCAGAATAAAGGATAGAACGAGGTCTTTAATTCTGACTGTTGATAAATGTTTTTAATGCCTGCTCTTCTTGCAAAGATCATATATAATACAGCGAAACCGATCTTTTCGCTATTGATATAACCTGGCGTGAATTTCGCCTTCTGATTATAGACCAGCGCCATCCCATGAGGATTGTTCTTAAACAGATTACGCTCGTCCTGTGAATAGCCATCTGGCATGTAGGTGCAAAGTGTCCATGCTTTTTCGGCCAACAGATATTCATATTCCTGATCAATCTGGTCGTATGCGTATGCTTCCTTACTGAACTTTTCTCCTTCCACTTCCAAGAAGGGATGTTGCTTGATTATCTCTGTCTTGAAGACCAATGTCGTGTCTCCGAAGAAGCCGTTCTTATACAAATTGCCCAATGAGCTACGACCTTGACATGGGAAAGTGCAGGTTACCCGATATTCTCCTTGTTCATTTTTGATGGATTTATAAGCAATGATGCCTGCCAACTTCTTGTCTGACTGAATCTGAGGCCAATAACTTTTTATTTCTTCCACAAACGTGTCTGTCACAAAATCATCGCTGTCAACGCATACGAATAGAGGAGTTGAGCAAAGGCGAACGCCATGATTATGGGCTCGCATCTTACCGCCATTTGTTTGCTTGGTGTAGCAAATCTCTATCCTGCCTTCATCAGTCCACTGATGAACCACGTCCTCCGTGTTATCTGAAGAGCCATCGTCCACGATGCTCCACACAAAATCCTTGCACGTCTGCCTGCATAGGCTTTGATAAAGCTGTGGTAGCGTATATGCTCTATTGTAGGTGGGTGTAAAAACTGTAATTAAAGCCATCATCACATTACTATTGAACTTTATTAAACTTTTTGACCACCCTCGCAAGAATAACGGTCCGCTCTTCTTTATTGAGTCCCACGAGGAAGCTGATCAAGCATGTAGCTATCAATGTCATTGCAAATGTAAGTAAACCTGCAACAATGCCCGAACCTAACAAAGATATCATCAATAGAGGCGTGATGCATGAAAGGATGAGAACCAACAGGCATCTACTCAGCGCATGGGTGAAAAAGTCCCAGCCTGACAACTGGATGAGCGAAGACGCAATAAAGAATCTCACCACGCTCGCGATGATGGCAATCATCAAGTACACAAGAAACACCGTCCAAGGGGCACCGCCCATCCGCAACACTACATAGGCGACCGGTACAATCATCATCATCAACGTGCCATTCACAAGTTCATATTTTTTAATGTCCCCTGTTGCCATCACAGCTGTTGCCAATGGATTCGTGGACTGTTCAACCAAAGAAATCGTCAGCAGTAGCATCACAAATGGTACCGCATAATCGGGCACTTCACCAAGCCATAACTCCAACAGCATGGGTGCTTCCACCACAATGGGAAGACACATCATCAGCAACAGACAAAACGTGAAGCGGGTACTGCGGAAAATGAGCGAGTGTGTTTCATCTGATTGACCCGATGCGTGAGTTTTGGTAATCTGAGGATTGATGGCCATTTGGAAGTTACTGGCCACCTGGCTCACAGTGCTTTGCACCTGTATGGCTACGGCTCTTGCCGCATTGACCGCAGGACCGAAGAACACATTCAGCAACATGTTCAATCCCTGCGTAAAACCGATACACGCCAAATTACCCCACATACTCCATCCGGCAAATGTAAACATTTGACGAAACAGCGGTTTGTGGAGGCGCCATTGATAGTGACATTCCTCGAAATGACGCGTACAATAGATATTATATACCATCCTAATGAGCACCTTTTCGGCAGCAAACAATATAGCATATAAGATGAGCCGATCCATGCTGAAGGCCAACAACAGATAAACCAATAGCAGCTTCAGAATGGCATCCAAGATGGAGATGTAGGCAAACGCCGACATCTTCTCATGAGCAATGATGGCAGCGTTATAAGGATAGCTCATAATGGTGACCACCATGGTGAAAATGCTGAGTTGGTAGCACCAATGAGCCGCCGTCATGCGTTCGGCCGGAATGACCATCTTCTCCATGAGGAACCATAAGCCAAACGTTTCACACAGCAAGACGATGACGGCCGAGATAATCAGATGGATATGCAGGCTGGTAGCAAAGACCTCTTTTAAACGTTGCTGATTGCCTTTTCCTAATTCGAAGGTAAGGAAACGCAGTGTGGAGGTCGTCATGCCATCGTTCAGGAAAGTGAACATCACGACGACACCACCCACGACATTATAGATACCATAATCCTCCACCCCCAGAGTCTGTAGAACGACTCTGGAAGTGAAGAGATTAATGAGCATCATGAGCGCCATCCTGAAATACAACAGGATGGTGTTCTTGAACATTCGCTTATTGTCGGGTGTATAGGACATCGTTATCTCTTATCATCCCATCCGAACGGGTGAGCGGCCAACGGCATCTTACACAGCGGGTGGTAGTCGCCCTTCAGTCCGATAGGTGATGAGTTGCGGATATCGCTGACGATTTCGATGCTGGGACGTGCCTCACTGATGCGGAAGCCCTCGCCGGCCAGAATCTTCTCGTAGCTCTTGGTGTGCAGCTCGGTGAAACCCTGGCTGAACTCAAACTCGTCGCCATCGATGTTCAAAGTGCGATAGGTCTTCTTCTCGCCTTGAACAGCATTAGGGGGAAGACATTCGGCATTGATGCTCAGGAAGTAACGCACACGAGCCTTCTCCAATTCGAGATAACCACCTACACGGTCAAAGCTCATCACATGCACCACGTTGCGCTTCACGGGACCGAACACCCATTGCAGCATGTCATAGAAGTGAACACCGATATTGGTGGCTACACCGCCGCTCTTGCGGATATCACCCTTCCAGGAGATATAGTACCACTTTCCACGGGAGGTGATATAGGTCAGATCCACATCATAGACCTTATCCTGAGGACCCTCATCGACTTTCTTCTTCAGCGCCACGATGGCATCGTGCAGGCGCAATTGCAGGATGGTGTAAGCCTTATGACCCGTCTCTTCCTCCATCTCCACGAGGTTGTCGATGTTCCAGGGGTTCAAGACCAGCGGCTTCTCGCAGATGACATCCGTGCCCAAGCGCAGGCCATAACGGATGAAGGCATCGTGCGTGTAGTTCGGGGTACAGATGGAGGTGAAATGCAGGGGATCGGGCTTGCGCATCTGCTTGGAGCAGAAACGGTCGAACTGCTCGTTCTCGGTGAAGAATTCACAGTCGGGGAAGGAGCTGTCCAGACGGCCAACGCTATCGAATTTGTCATAGGCGGCCATCAGGTTGTTGCCCGTGTCGGCAATGGCTTTGATGTGGCGCGGTGCAATGTAGCCCGCAGCACCAATCAGTGCAAAGTTTTTCTTTTCCATTTTCTTTTGTCTCATAATGGTTAATCAGTATTTCAGGTATTTGAAGAGTATTTCAATGGGATGTACGGCGTGGACACCTGTGCCGTCGAGAATCTGCTGGCGACAGGAGGTGCCGGGCGCGAGCACGTAAGTGGGAGGTCTGAGGTCGGATGTCTGAGGTCTGAGAGTCGCTTTCCTAATGGCAGGGAAGAGGATCATCTCGCCAATGGCCAAGGATGTCTTGTAGTGCTCTTTCTCATAACCGAACGACCCCGCCATGCCGCAGCAGCCGCTGGGAATCACGTGAACGGTAGCGTTGAGCAGACTGCGCAACACCTCTGCCATCACCTCTACACCCACCAATGCCTTCTGATGGCAGTGGCCGTGCAGGAAGATTTCGATGGGCGTTTGTTCAAAACGATCGCGGCTGATCCTACCAACCTTGATTTCCTGTAGCAGGAACTCATCGAACAGCAGACTGCGACGACCCAAATCCTTTGCCTTCTCTCTCATTTCCGCTGGCACCAAGTCTGGATATTCGTCGCGGAAAGAGAGTATGCACGATGGTTCGACACCCACCAAGGGTGCTTCGTCCATTACGATATCCTTCAACATCCGGACATTCCGTTCGGCCAATTGTTTGGCACGTTTCAGACAACCTTTTGAAATGGCGGTCCGACCACTTTCCTTGTGTCTGGGCAGACGCACAGCATATCCCAAGGAGGTCAGCAAACGGATAAAGGTCTCGCCCAATTCAGGCTCGTGGTTACAGGTAAATTCATCTAAGAAAAACCACACTTTTTGATGGCCCTCAGCAGGCAATGTCACGTCCTTCCATTTCCGCAGTTGGGGTAAAGCTCTCTCAGGAGCAAACCCTATCACCTTCTTGATGACAGCCGAAGTAGGTTTCCACGTAACGAAGAAATTATATAGCGGACGAATGTAATGGCAAATTGCTTCCAGCTGGGCGGTCCTTGCTACCATCCAAGAGCGCATCGGTGTGCCATGCTGGTCGTAATAGTGCTGTAGCAGCTCTGCCCTCAGACGGGTCATATCCACATTCGACGGACACTCTCCACGACAGCCTTTGCAGGCTAAGCAGGTGTCCAACATTTCCTTGACGGCTGCCCAATCGCCCCCCTTTGTCAACACTTCTCGAAGGACATTGGCCCTAGCGCGCGTGCTGTTCAGTTCGTCGCCACTGACCTTAAAGGCGGGGCATAAAGTACCGCCCATGAGGTTCGACTTCCGGCAATCGCCAGCGCCGTTGCATTGTTCGATGGTACACATCAACGCATGGGTCTGCGACTTCGCCCCCGTAGCTCCGGGTGCCGTACACTCGTCAAATGCGGCCTTCCAGTTGAAGTATGTCTTATCTCTAATCTCTAATCTCTTATCTCTAATCTTTAATCTCTTATCTATGTCATACTGCTGGTCTTCATCGAAGCGTAGCATGGAGTCCATGGGCAGCGTATCGACAATCTTATGGCGGTTCAGCAGTCCGTGCGGATCCCAACATTGTTTCAGCTGACGCATCAGCTCGTAGCATTCCGAGCCATAGAGAAGAGGAATGAACTCACCACGCAGACGGCCGTCGCCGTGTTCACCGCTGATACTGCCTCGGTGTTTCTTCACCAACAGGGCTGTCTCGTAGGCGATGGTGCGGAAGAGCTCACGTCCCTCACGCGTCTTGAGATTGAGGATGGGTCGCAGATGCAGTTCGCCCGTGCTGATATGTCCGTAGAACACACACTTCGCGCCTAACCTATCCAGCATCTCACGGAAGTCCTTCATGTAGGCAGGCATCCTGCGTGCTGCGACAGCAGTATCCTCGATGACGCCCATCGGTTTGGCATCACCTTTCATGCCGCTAAGAATCCCGAGCCCCGCTTTGCGTAGGTTCCAGACCTTACTGACATCCGCTCCATACGCGCGCGTACATTTATATATAAGTCCGCTCTGGAGCAGGTCTTTCTCCAGCGCATCGGCCTTTTCGTCAAGCTCGGCTCGGGTCTCTGCCCTCAGTTCTGTGATAAAAAGTGCGGCAGGACTTTCAAAATTGAAAATTGAGAATTGAGAATTGAAAGAAGTATTATTCTTGCTCAGTTCAAGAATCTCCCCGTCAATCAGTTCTATGGCTGTAGGTTGATGTCCCAAGGCAACCAGATTGGCCTCGAAACTCTTCTCCATGGCATCACAATGGCCGCATACCACCATCACCTCCTTGGGCGGCAATGGGTCGAGGTTTACAGTCATCTCTGTAATGAACGCCAACGTCCCCTCACTCCCCGCCAACAACTTGCAGAGGTTAATACTCCCCTCGCCCTTTGGAGAGGGGTTGGGGGTGAGGCTTTCTATCGCCTCATCAATGGCATAGCCGCAACTGCGGCGTTGCAACTCCTTGTCCGGAAAGTGAGCTTCTATTAATGCTCGAGTCTTGTCGTCTGACGCCCATCTCTCCAACTGAGACAACACAGCGTTCAATAATGGTCTCGACTCACGATAGCCAGGTTCGTCTATTCGCTGGGTATCAAACGATGTCCCGTCGGTCAGTAATCCCTTGCAGGCGATGACATGATGCCGCGTGCTGCCATAGACCAACGAGTGGGTGCCGCAGCTGTTGTTGCCGAACATACCACCGATGCAACAGCGATTGCTCGTGGAAGTCTCCGGACTGAAGAACAGGCCGTAGGGTTTCAAGGCCATATTCAGCTCATCGCGCACAACGCCTGGCTGTATCCTCGCCCATCGTTCCTCGGCATTGATCTCCAAAATCCTGTTCCAGTGCTTACTGATGTCTGCCACGATACCACTGCCCACCACCTGACCGGCAATCGACGTACCGCCAGCTCGCGGAATCAGGTCAACGCCCTTCTCCCGTGCCAGCGCCATCAACTCCCGAATGTCCTCTTCCGTCTCGGGATAGGCTACCCCATAGGGTATCTCCCGATACACGGAGGCATCGGTGGCGTAGGCGATTTTATGGAGGTTATCAGTAAAGAGCTTCACGAAAGATGATTATTGCAAGTAATTCACAATAGCTGTCAGGATATGCTCGGCTGCTTTACCGTCACCGAACAATTGGGGGAAGTTAACCGTCTTGCCTGTCAATTGACTGTAGGCACGTGTAATCCGGTCATAGTCAGCATCCGCTATGATGCCGGCACCATGTTCCACGATTTCCACCCATTCTGTCTCCGGTCTGAGTATCACACAAGGGCGCTCGAAGAAGAAAGCTTCTTTCTGGACACCACCGCTGTCGGTCATCACTACACGTGCATTCCGTTCCAGTTCAATGATCTCGAAGAACGATGCAGGCGGTATCAGTCTCACCCTCTCCGATGATTGCAGCCGTGCAAAGACAGCAGGCTCTAAGTTTACAGGCACCAGCTTCTTTGTTCTTGGATGAAGTGGAAGCACGATGTCAATCCCATCACGCTCTGTAATGTCAAGGAGAGCGGTAAAGATGTTTGTCAGCCGCTGCTTGTCATCCGTGTTATTGTCACGGTGGATAGTAGCTAATACATAACCGTCCTTCGTCAGGCCAAGTCTGTCTATGATATCACATCTCTGCTGAGAGAGCCGGGAAAAGAAGAGACTGTTGTCGTACATCACGTCGCCGCTGTTCACCACCATTCGGGATTTCCCATTCTTGAACTTGGCTTTCGACTCCATGAAACCTTCGGCCTTCAGATTCTTTATTCCAGTCTCTGTCGGCGGGAAGAGGATGGATGCCAACTGGTCGCAGACGATACGGTTGATTTCTTCCGGCATCGACATATTGAACGAACGAAGACCGGCTTCCACATGAAAGATGGGTACATGTATCTTGGAGGCAGCCACCGCTCCGGCCAAAGTGGAATTGGTGTCACCGTAAAGCAGGATGCCATCGAAATGTTCCGATGTCAGCACGTTCTCTATACCTGCTATCATCTTGGCTGTCTGCTCGCCATGAGAGCCGGAGCCGACACCAAGGTTATAGTCCGGTTGAGGAATCCCCAACTCATCAATGAACACCTGCGACATGTTCTGGTCGTAGTGCTGGCCTGTATGCAGAATCTTCTCCTGAAGAACATCAGAAAAGACATTCCTCACCGCCCTTGATATGGCAGCGGCCTTGATGATTTGGGGGCGTGCCCCTATCACAGTCAGTATCTTCATCATGTTATTTGCAATACTTCAGATAGAGGATTCGTGGCAGGAATCCCAAATGTGTTGCCACATTGATTGGGAAGCGCAATAACTTATATACAGGCTGTAGCGTCTTATAATCCTTATAACTCTTATTAGGAGCCTGCATGATTGCTTCAAATTCCACTTTGGTGAATCCAAGGCGGGCAATCACTTCGTCCACGATGGCAGAATCGTATGAGTATGGACGTGAAAGTACCGCCTCAGCCTCTTTCTTAGAGATATGTCCGCTGCGAATCTGTGCAGACAGTTCCGTCTTACGCTTATCAATGTTGAATTTCAGCGGCAGGTAATAGGACTGGACAAAATGCGTGAACTTGTTCTCATGATGATGCCCGCCATAATCCTTCCAGCCCAACTTTTCCTTCAGGATCTTATCCACCTCTGGCTTGCGGTAGTCCATGTACTCAAGAATGCGAATCTCCTTAATCCGATGAATAAACGTGCGCTTCACCAAATCCCAGGGTGTCATCCTCGCAATGGTGCGGATATTATCATACTTGATTTTCCCAAAGCGTCTCTGAACATCCTTGATATATACAGGGTCGAAATATGACCAGCTGATCGGGGAACTGCCTTCTGTACGGAAACTATGTCCGTTCAGGATATACTTAATACCATGTTCCTTAGCCGTTTTCGACAGCTGTGCATAGATGGCAAAATCTGACGGAGAATCCACATCCGGAACAGAAGCGAAGAAGAATGACCGCTGGAGGTCCTTGTATTCCTCCCAATCGAATTTCACCCATATCACTTCGAGGTTCAGTATCCGACAAGCATTCTCTATATTCTCTTCGGCAATAGCCGTTCCCCAGCCATTATCTATGCTCACGACAAGCGGGCGCAATCCGAATTCAACGGCTTTCAGAAGGGTGTAAGAGCTGTCGCGGCCACCGCTCAAGCCACATACGCAATCGTATTTCTTGCCTTTCCCACTCCGCTTGATAGCCTCGATAATGGATTTCAGTTTCGCCTCTCCTTCATTCAGAGGATGGCGACGTTCCATTTCATCATGAATCTTACAATACTTACATTCGCCGTCTTCGGCAAACCATATATCCGAAACCGTCGTGTCCATCACACAACGTGAACATACTTTCTGTTCCATTTGTTTATTCTTTATAATCTTGTAAATTCTTCCTGCTTTGAGGGTAATTCTCTATTAGCCACTTCCAGAAGAGGTTGACATCTATCTTATCCTGGAAAAGACGCTCTTTCTTCTGTCTCCATTGTTCTTTGAGGTTAGGGGTACACGTAAGGTCGTCTGCCAACTGTAGCAATTTGGCTGCATCACAAGTCCTCACTCCGTAGCCTAATTGATACTCGTTCTCTACCTGGTTGAGCACACTTATCTTCCCTACAAAATCATTGAAACGAATGTATGGCACTCCCATTAAGCCTGCTTCAAAACACATTGATTGGCTGTCGGCTATAAACAACGTGGCAAACTGCATCAGATGATGCATGCATGACGCAGGAGCGTTTAGTTGGTATTTCTGATATTTTTCCGCCAATGGCCGTTCACTGGAGATGAGCACTTTACCCCTTGACTCCAACAATGTGATAAGGCGGTCTAACAAATCATTATCAATCCCCTGGTGCTTGCCGGATATATCATGCCCGGCGGTCAAGCTGACAAGTCGCAATATATAATATGTGTCCACATCACCGATGTATTTTCTTACAAGTTGGTAGTCTGCAGTAAAATACTTCGGATGGATGTAGGCCAACTTCTGATAACCGCGATATGGTATTTTCTTCCGCTCAAAAGAGCGCCCCACATTGCAGACATCTGGAGAAACAACACCTGAGACGAAAGGATAAGACAACAGGCAAGCCGCCTTATTGATTTCGTAGTCGTCTTCGTTAAAGAATAAAGACGGGATATGTTTCAATAGCCCGACATGCCCGATGCAGAGGTCCGTTCCGATCATGATGTCCGGACGATGGTGGCCGACATATTTCATGAGCAGCCAATCCTTTTCCAGCATGTCAACGACACCATTTATCATCACAGACAGAGCGCTTGACTTACGATGACGACGTTGTTGCAATTTAATATATGGAACACCGTCGCTCTTCAGCAAGTCTTCTAATACATCCTTGTTGCAGATGACATATTCCGTCTCATGCCCATCCTCCTGTAGCATCTTTACCAAACGCTTGAACATGTGGTAATGAGCAGGATGATTAAGGGAAAACAGCACTCTCATGGCTTTTCCTGAATTTGCTTATATATAGATATTATTTGGTCGGCTATCTGACAACTTCCGAGACCGGCGGCCTTAAGGGCATCACGCCCACCAGAACACTCTTTATACTCAAAGGCCATACTGATGGCGTCAGCCAAGTCTTTAGGACTGCGTGATTCCACAACATAGCAGCCCTCCACTCCTGACAATCGTTCCTTCACATCACCCACATTGGTGCATACGATCGGGCGGTTGCAGGCTAATGCTTCTTTGACAGCATTAGGACTGCCTTCCCATTTACTGGTTAATAGGACTACATCTGCCGCATTATAATGGAGAACGGTTTCTTTGTGTTCTACCTGTTGGAACACATGGATTGCGACTTCATTGTCCAACAGCTGAATCGCCTCCTGGGCCAAAGGAAAATCTTTCTCAAAACGATTCGGATCAGCAGGGAACAAGATATGTCGTGTCCCTTCCTTCCATCCAAGACTCTGGCGACAAGCCTGCTGAGACTTCGGAACGAACAAATCCATATCCACCCCATTGGGAATGATATGAGCGTCTGTCAGCCGCACAGCCTCAGCCATGTCTTTAGACTTGACTATAATGTCTTTCCAACGGAACAACCTACAAAACAGACGAACGGCCCGGCCATGCCAGCCTGTGGCTTTTACGTCGCTTCCCATCAACGACACCACCAAAGGCTTAACGCCAGCAAGGGATGCCACGTAGGCAGACAGGGAATAATGTGCATGAACAACATCAAAATGGTGTTCCTTGCAATACCTACGCAGCGGACCGATCTGCTTCAAATAGCCTTTGATGCCTTTTCCTTTGACCAGGAAGTAATCGACATCAACCCCGGCTTTGACAAGGGAATCCCCCTGTGCCTTGATAATCGGGGATATTTTGGCATGATTGCCGCTACCTACAAACAGTACTTTCATTGCATGTTCTCCCAATACCATTTGCAAGCAGCTGCGAAACCGGCGCGGGCATCAAACTTAGGTGCATAGCCCAATACCCTTTGGGCTTTCAGAATAGAAGCTTGTGAGTGAGGGATATCTCCCGCACGGTTGGCGCGGAAGGTAGGCTCTATTTTGGCGATCTCCGGGTCGAACTGTGCAAGATTCTCCCGCAGGCATTTGAAGAGGTCTATCAGTGTCGTATTACCGCCGTAGGCCACATTAAACACCAAGTCTATCGGCGCATTCTCAGGTAGGTTCATATTGTATGTCGTAGCCCTCGAAACAATCTCTTCTTTAGGCAACGTAGCTGCCAGATAATTGGCTTGGATCACATTGTCTATATAGGTGAAGTCTCGGGAGTAGGAGCCGTCACCATTGATATATGGTGATTCATGGTGAATCAGTGCTTTCACCCACAAAGGGATGACGGCAGCATAAGCACCATTAGGATCCTGTCGGCGGCCAAAGACATTAAAATAGCGCAGTCCGATGGTCTCTACACCATAGAGTGATGAGAACACATTGGCATATAGTTCGTTCACGAACTTGGTGATGGCGTATGGTGAGAGCGGGCGTCCGATGTTATGTTCTATCTTAGGCAGTTCCTTGCTGTCGCCGTATGTGGAGGAACTGGCTGCATAGACAAAACGCTTCACGCCTTCGTCACGGGCAGCGACAAGCATGTTCAGGAAACCGTCGATATTATTGCTGTTCGTTGTAATGGGGTCGTTAATACTACGAGGTACAGAACCGAGAGCGGCCTCGTGCAATACCACATCGCACCCTTTGACTGCCTTACGACAATCCTCGATGTTGCGGATATCGCCTTCCATAAAATGGAAATTCGGCAATTCCATCAACGGCTCAATGTTGTGAAGGAACCCTGTGGAAAGGTTGTCCAGACAGACCACTTCGTAGCCATTCCGGACGAAGTGCTCACACAGGTTACTACCAATAAATCCGGCTCCACCGGTAATAAGAATTTTATTATTTGTCATTTTACTCTGATTAGATTCCATAATACTAATACGCCTATAGGAAAGGAGTAAACTAATACTCTCATTACATACATGAAACGCTCACTCATTTCTTGCTTCTCTAATTGATAAAGACCATAAAAGGCTAAGATGAAAGTACAAGGAATGTGTAACATCACCTTGCGGAGTTCAAAGCTGGCTAATACGTATGCTGCTGCTGCCATTTCAACTAAGAAAAACACAACAATGGGAAGCATCAACAGATTGAAGCGTTTAACCGCCCAATACACGCCGAACCACATGGGAAAGATTAAAAACAACTTGTATGTTAATCCCGCGCCGTAAAAATTCATGGGCGTAAACTCTGCTGATCCCAAAGGAAACAGAGAGGGGAAGGGGCCAAACAATGAGGCAAACCATCCTACAAAATAGTTAAATCCGCCCGAATAATTGGCAGATCCGTTCTCGGCAAGCATCGCTTCACTGTTTCCTCCCGCCGTATAGCTATCCACTTGGCTTTGAAGGAATGCGACAGAAACAGCCATTCCCAGGGCTATTGCAAAATACAAGAAGAAAGACACGGCGCTGCCTCTCTTGGTAATGGCATAGTATGAGACAAAGGACAAAATGAGAAAGGCACTTACTGCAGGACGGTAGAAAAAGACGACAAAGAGGCACACAAACACATAGAGCAATGATTTGTGACTGCCCTCTGCCACAGACCTATAGAAGAAGTACATGGACGCTATCACGAAGAATGTGAAGACAGACTCCTTCAGGTATGTGCAATGCAATAGAATAAGGTATGAAGAAGTGCCATAGCCAAGCGCTGACAGGTAGGCATATTTCTTAGGCATGAAATGTTGCCCCATGCGATATAGCATGACTGACGAAAGAGCACCTGTAATCACATGTGTGACATTCATGAAAAAACTGTTAGGGATGATGGACATCAACAGCGCGCTGAATAACAGGGCGCTCCAGTCATCAGCATCCCATGTGGCAATAATTCGCCTCGCGTTTTCCTGAAAGCCTAAATCCGCAGACTTTATTCCTTCCTGATAATAGAAAAGTGCATCGGGGTCATCAAACTGTATCGACTTGTCTTTACAGAAAAAGAATAGTAAGGAAATGATTGTACCCAGAATGAATCCATAGACCAGAACGGTAGTGAATAGTGTCTTTTCTGAAAACTCCCTGTTTTCATCTCTCACGTACCATATTAATATAGATAGCTGAGAGATAAAGGCAAAAACCGTGACAACAGTAACTTCACTGAAGGCACGGCCGGATGACAATGCAGCCAATATGCCGATTGTCAGCAATCCGACAATAAGAATATTGTTATGCAGCCTATACAACATTTTTTGCCATTGCCAACCGCGCCCTCTTGTACAGTCCCAAGAGCGTCATCGCAGCCCTTACTCCCATAATCCGTATTAAAGTCTTCGTGGCTTTTGCTTTCGGAGAATTTGCAAAGGTCAGTAAATCCTGATGGCGTTTAAGTATTTCTAACGCCGTTTTCTTTTGTGCGGCGGACAACTGGTAATAGAAATAGCCGCCACTCACCCACAGATTGGCCAAATAGACACGGATGGCGTCTGCATTGACGCATCCCTTCTTGCATTCTTCTTTCCATTGGGTGAATATCTTGTCATAGCTCTGATAGGAACGGATGTCCGTTGTCTGAGTAATACTTCCAGGTCTGTGGTGGTTGCCGTAGAAGTTCAAGTTCGTAAACACCACTTGGGTGGCTATCTGCCACAGGCGGAAACTCCAAGGGATATCTTCGTTAATCAGTCTGGGCTGGAAAAATAGTTTGTCATCAATGAGCAGCTGTCTTCTGACCATCAATTTGCAGGCGCTCACCTGAAACTGCCGGGTCAGAACCAGAAGGGAGAATATAGCCTGCGTATCTGGAAGGCCTGAGAGGTAGGCGAGGTCATAGTCTGGCACTAACTCTTTGCGGTCCTTCCAGATATGCACGGCCTTGAAGATGATAAGATCCGCTCCTTCATGACGAAGCAACTGTTCTATACCATCTTCTATGATCCATTCATCATCCGAATCCAGGAACACCACATAATCACCTTGGGCCGCGCGCAGGCCCGTGTTCCTCGCCCCGGAGAGACCTTGGTTCTCCTGGTGAATCACACGGGCGCGCGTGTCCTCCGTTGCCAACCGGTCTGCCAGTTTGCCGCTATTGTCCGGACTGCCGTCATCTACCATGATAATTTCCATGTCACGGAATGTCTGTCGATAGACAGAGCGGACGCAACGTTCCAGATAGGGCTCTACCTTGTAAACTGGTATGACAACACTTAGTTTCATAGTGTCAATATGATTGGATGATTCTTGTCTTATTTGTTGGGATTCAGATACCAGTCTGCGTGCGTTGCACCCTTGCTGTTAGACCAGGGGATGAATCCCGGATAGAACTCACTAATAGGACGGCTTTCGTTGGCAGGATCAAGAATGGTATCGAAGAAATCTTCAATAGTAGCCTTATCCAAATAGAAACCAAAGGGATATTCGCAGTTGCTCTTATACCAGCCGCCATCATGGAATACTGAGAAGTCGTCGTATGTCCTGAAGTAACTTCTGTCCATTTTTGCGGTTGGTCCATAACCCGGAAGATGAACCTCCCATCTTGTGTATTCTTCGTCTTTGTTCTTTCTGGTACCATAGATGAAGGGCTCAATCTCTGCTACTTTGCTAATTGCCTGTGGTGTGGAGTAGGACAGTTCTAAGATATAGGTGCTGTTTATTTCCCGGGTTATATGATCCGTCAGATAGTACACATTCCTTTCCTGGTCGTCTTGGGCAAATGTTACTATTTCCTCAACATTGCTGCCGGCAGCTTTCTTTTTCATGACTATACTACTGGGCGTGACTTTGGTGTTCAGTCTGAGTGCAAGACCGCTGACATCAGCCACCTCGTTCTGATAAGTGGTTAGGTTGTAGGCCTCTTTAATCACTTTTCCTTTTGAGTTGTAGAAGATCTCGTGTTTACAATCTATCATGATGTCGTTCATATCGTAATCACTGTGGGAAGGCCATCTGTCCTCAAAAGCATAGACACCAGATTTCGTGGTCTTGTCCTTTTCCACATCGTTCAGGCCTAACAGGACACTGGCAGGATTAAGGGCAAAAATCAAATCGTTATAGTCGGTGTCGTCACAAGCATCCTCGAATGACAGGATACAATACTTCATGTTTTCATCCGTGGTATATGAAAACATTGCGGTGCGGGCCTCGCCGGTGCGATTGGGATATTTGAAAGACGAACCTAAGTTTGCATTGGCATATGACATGCCTTCGGTTGAAGACACCCATATATTCAATGCTTTGTTGTACGGGCTACTGGTTGGTTTCTGTTTTGTAGCATACTCCTTACCCATCATGCCCCAGCCGTTAGTTCTGATAATAAAGCCAATTCGGGTGCCTTTGGGGAACGTTGTGGT
This sequence comes from uncultured Prevotellaceae bacterium, assembly GCA_946415705.1. Taxonomy (GTDB): domain Bacteria; phylum Bacteroidota; class Bacteroidia; order Bacteroidales; family Bacteroidaceae; genus Physcousia. The sequence goes on along the minus strand of CAMKTN010000004.1, from coordinate 50,685 downwards.
CGGCTCAGAGTACTTCACATTGGGATCAGAGTCTGTAATATGAGGATAGTACACCAGCTGAATCACATCGCCGCGCACAGAACCGATATTGCCCTGATAATCTCCTGCTGTGCCATATCTCATACCATCTTGAGTGTTGGGGAACAGCATGATGGGGTTCAAATCCATGTGGTCGATAGGCCAGGTCTCCTCATTGTAATAATAATAGCCGAGCGTGGTGTTCCAGCACGTGAAGCTGCCCAATGCGGTAATGGTAATTTCAGAATTATCCTTCAGCATCACGTCGGCAGCGGTGCGATACTGTGAATTGTCTTGGCCGCTGTTATTGGGAAGGATATTACATGCGACATTATACATGCCTTCGACTTCCTTGTCAGAGAGTACCAGACTGCCCTTGCTGGCTTTTTGCTGTTCGGTCATCCGATAGTCGGGGCGACCGCTGGCGGTGTTCCAGGTGCCTAAGGGTGTTCCCCATTCCTTGTAAACCTGCACTCCTGTGATCTCACCGCTTGTGTTCACCTCGAAGGCCGTGCTCCTCAGTTTTCCCAGGACGTCGGTTGACTCGCCGGGGCCAGGGGCGCGGAGGATGCCTTTTGTAGCAAGCATTGTCGAACCATCGTTCTTGACCACGAGCTTAGCCTCATTGTTGATCACCTCAACCAAGGAGTGATCGAAGCCTATGGCGAGGTTACCAGTTACGATGTGAAGCACCTTGGCGTAGGCCGGCAGGTCGATGGTTTGGTCAAACTTGCCTCTTTCGTCTGTATAGACCTCAAGAATTGGCTTAATGTTTTTGCTGACATAAGCGTCCTCCGTGTTTTCATTGACGACGGGGTTCGTGTCATAAATACTGAATCGTACAGGACCATAGGTATCAAACGCTGAATAATCGACGATCAGATCCACGGCACGTGTCGTCGAGAAATCGAAGTCATTAGCTTCGGACTCAACTGTCTTGTTTCCATCATCTTTGGGCTCAAAGAAGGTGTCTTTGTCACACGAAGACACCATCAATGCAATACATGCATACACGCATGTGCTTGCGAACATTTTTAAATTAGTTTTCATAATTGATTGTTGTTAGTTAATAAAGTGGAATTGTTATTTACTTGATTTTCTGCGGAAAAGAATGTTTGCGAGGGTACCCCAGAAGTAACGCCAGTCGGTCAGGAACGGGTTCTTCAGATAGGCTTCGATATAACGACGCTCCGAGGCCTGAATCTCATCGAGACCTACGGGCGTTTTCTTCTCATAGTAGAACGGGGGGAGCATGCCGGGCTTGACACGCGTGCGGAGCTTCTGCATCTCGGGCGTATAGAGCGAGAAGAAGTGTTCCGACAACGGACGAACACCGACCCATTTCATGTCGCCCTTGATGACATTCCACAGCATCGGCAGTTCATCGACCCAGATGGGACGCATCCAACGACCCCAGAAATTCACACGGAAGTCATTGGTCAGCTTGCCGCTTTCATTCAGCTTGTTTCGCTCATAGACATAATCCTGTAGATACTGGGAGTAGCTGTACATCGTGCGGAACTTATAGACTTTCACCAGCTTACCATCCTTACCGACACGCGGAATCTTCAGAATCGCGGAGGTCGTGGAATCATTGCGGGGGAGGGGCTCGGACCTCTTCTCGGCAACGACATTCAGATAGCCGTGGCGGTTCTTCTCGCTGACGATGCGGAAGCCTGCGCGACAGAGACGTCCAAGGATTTCGGTGTGGCTGTACGAACGACGGGTTTCACCCGAGACGAGGAAGTAAAAGCCGCGTGTAAATGAAATCTTGGGTAGCATACCGTACCAGATGTAAGAGATGGGAACGAAGAGGTTGCCCAGCCCCAACGGGTATCTCTTAACGATGGACCGGTGCTCCTGCTGAGCGGTGAGGGCATAGCACTCCAGCCGATCGCCGACTTCCATCTCCAGGTTCCACTCATCCAGTCGGTCGTTCAGCCGAGGAATATTATTCAGTCTTTCCTTAACAACAGTGCGCATAAAGGGTTAGATATTTGCAATCAGCGTGGCGCAGATGGCCTCGATGTCTGAGGTTTCTAAATAGGGGTGCATGGGCAGCGAGAGGACAGTGCGGCAGAGGCGGGTGGCCACGTACTGGTCGTAACCCTGTCGTGAAGCAGGACGCTTGACATCTGCATTCTGGAAGGCCGTCTGCTCATGCATGGTCTTCGGATAATAGACCATCGAGGGGATGCCGGCAGCCTTCAGGGCGGCCTGCAGGCCGTTGCGCGCAGCCTCGGTAGGCAACTGAATAGTATATTGTGCCCAGCTGGAACGGAAACCCTTGGGGATGACGGGTGTCTTCACGTGACCAGCAAGCAAACGGGTATAGGTGTCTGCGACCTGGTTCACACGTTCCACTTCATCGTCAAAGGCGTGAAGTTTCACCTGAAGGATAGCAGCCTGAAGGGTATCAAGGCGCGAGTTCATGCCAATACGCACATTGTCATACTTGTCTGTGCCCTTGCCATGTACGCGGTAGGATTCCAACAGCGCTGCCCATTCGTCGTTGTCGGTGAAGACGGCACCGCCGTCGCCATAGCAGCCTAGGGGCTTGGCGGGGAAGAAGGAGGTGGTGCTGATGTCGCCGAAGGAGCAGGCCTTCTGACCGTTGATGCTACCACCGAAGCCCTGGGCGCCGTCCTCCAGAATGAGCAAGCCATACTGCTTGGCCACTTCCTTCACGGCGGGATAGTTGGCGGGCAGGCCGTATAAATCTACGGTCACCACGACCTTCGGCGTTAAACTGCCTTCTGCCAAGGTTTCCTTGATGGCCTTCTCCAGGCTGGCGGCATTGATATTAAAGGTGTCGGCATCGACATCGACAAAAACGGGGGTGGCTCCTTCGAGGGCCACGACTTCGGCCGACGAGAAGAAGGTGAAGTCGGGAACGAAGACGGCATCACCGGGACCGATACCCCATGCCTTCAAGGCTAATGTAAGGGCGTCCGTGCCGTTGGCACAGGTGATACAATGCTTCACACCTACATACTCGGCCAGCTCGCGCTCGAGTTCTTTCACTTGCGGCCCCATAATGTAATGGGCCTCCGACGCTACGCTGAGCATCGCCTGATCAATATCGGCCTTTAACGTCTGATATTGTTTTCCTAAATCTCTGAATTGCATATATTTCAATCTCTCAATTCTCAATTTTCAATTCTCAATTTTCAATTCTCAATTTTCAATTGTCCCCCTTGGGGAACCACAGGGGGCCTTCAATCTTTCCATCTTTCCACAATCTCACCACGCTCATTGACCACGCCAATCTGGCGAGCTGGTACACCAGCCATGAGGGCGAAGTCGGGGACATCGTGCGTGACAACGGCACCGGCGGCAATCATGGCCCCACGGCCTACGGTATGTCCGCAGACGATGGTGCAGTTGGCACCGAGCGAGGCACCTTCCTTGATGAGGGTCTTGTGGTACTGGCCATGTACAGGGAAATGGGCACGAGGTACCAGGACATTCGTGAATACGCACGACGGGCCGCAGAAGACATTGTCCTCCAGTTCCACGCCTTCATAAACCGAGACATTGTTCTGGATGCGAACGCCATTGCCGATTTTCACGTTTTTGCCGATGTTGACATTCTGCCCCATGGAGCAGTTCTCGCCGATGACGGCGCCACTTTGCACGTGGCAGAAGTACCAGATGGAGGTGCCGTCACCAATCGTGACGTCATCATCAATGTAGCTGGAAGGATGAACGTAGAACATAAGGTATCATTTTTTATCTTTATCGACTCCGTTTAATATCACATATTGCGGCTTACTCTGGCCCGTCGGTTCTTCCAGCTCTGCCAGGCGTCGGCGGTTGAAGGAACCGGCACGAACGACAAAGAGGTATTGGTCTGCATGACTGCCGATGATTTCAGCATCTGCCAACACCGTAGATGATGGCGTGTCGATGATGACAATATCATATTGCGGCTGGAGTTGGCCGATCATGTCCTTTAATCGTTTGTTGTCCAATAACTCGGTGGGATTCGTCAGGAGTGTGCCGGCGGAGAGCATATCAAGCGTGGGATATCCATCGGGCTGGAAGAGGAGTGATTTCAGCTCCGTCACGCTGCCATTCAGGTAGTCCGATAATCCTTGCGACGGCGCATGCCACTGGAGCGAGGCGCACCGTTTGCGCAGGTCGCCATCGATGAACAGCACACGCTTTCCTGCTATCGCGAGTGTCAAAGCCAAATTCATGGCTACGAAGGTCTTGCCCGCAGCCTCCTCGGTTGATGTGACCATATAGACATTCCGGAGAGGATGACCGCTATGAACGGTATTCATTCTGGTGCGAATCATCCGGAAGGCCTCATTGACAGGGTCTTGCTTATCTGCACCCACCACAATGAATTTGCTGTTCTGTTGTTTCAATCGGAAGCGCTGCAATAGGGCACGTAACGCACTCCTCCTCTTCCCGCAGAACGGCACTTCGCCAAGGAATGGAATGTTCCCACAGCGTTCAATGTCTTGGCGGTCGCGAACGTTCTCATCCAAGAGTGCAAGTATGAATATGACTGAGATAGGAAGAAAGGCACCAAACAACAATGCTGCGAATAGAATTCTACCCCTCTTGGGTGAGGTGGGCTTTCCGCTGCCATGAGGAATATCAAGCACCCGAATAGGAGCGGACTGGTAGGTGAGGCTGATTTCATTCTCCTCCTTCTTCTGAAGGAGATAGAGATAGAGACTCTCCTTCACCTTCTGTTCGCGCTCAATAGAGATGAGATGCTTGGCCTGGGTTGGCTTGGATGAAATCTTTGAGGAGGTTTCGCCATGGTAGTCTTGTAGGGACGCCAGCTGGATGTCAATGGTGCGAATGTGGTTGATGACATTGGATAGGATGTTCTTGCGTAAGCTGTTCAGCTCTTTTTCAAGGTTCATCATCAACGGATTCTGACCAGACGTGTATTCCATGTGGCTCTGCATCTGCAGCAGGAGGTTGTTGTAGAGCGTAATCTGTGATTCAATCAGGGTGTTGTTGATGCCAGAATTGACCAGTAACAGTTGCTGCTGCGCGCTTTCGTCCTCGAGCAGGCTGCGGATATACTCAGCCATCGCCTTCTGGTTCATCAATCTCAGGATCTCGGCATCCGTCTGGCTCTGCTGCTGGAGGTATATGTTGCTCACATTCTCAATCTCAGTGATGCCATAACGGCTCTTGTAGGCTGAAATGCTGTCATCTACGATGCTCAACTCGTTCTCCAACAACTCTAACTTGGAATCAATGAAACGGGAAGTGCTGCGGATGTTTTCCTGTTTGTCGCGTATCCATTTCTCGTTATAGACATTTATGATCAGGCTCAGCACGCGCTCAGCTTCGGCGGTAGAGGAATCCTGATAAGTCAGGTTAATGATGTTCGACTCCTTGCCATCACTTTCTACGGACAACCTGTCCTGGATAGCTTCGGCATACGAGATCACCTCGTCGTCGGTCTTGGGCTTGCCAGATCGCATGGCAACTTCCATCAGAACATCCAGCGATGTGAAATGTCGGACGATATCGGATGATTTGCTCTTTTGTTTGATAAACCCTATATCAGTGAAATCCCTGGAGTTCTTATCGGTGGCGTTGCTACCTGTGACATCCTCACGTAGCAAGATAGAGGCAGACCGGCTATATACGTAGGATGCTGTCATGATTTGCCTGACCGCAAACAGCAGACAGATGACGATGGATACCACAAACCAACGCCATCGGGCGACGCACAGATGCCACAGGTCGGAGATGGTCAGGAAGCTCTCGCTTGTTTTATTGTTTTTCTCAGCCATGTCTACAATTATCTGAAGATTAGAACAGCAATGGTCGTAAGCAGAGATGCCAAAGAGATGTAGATTGCCGGCTGGTTGAAAGTGTTGCCAGTGGCATGGGCCTCACGCTTGCGCTTGTTGTTGGGCGAGACATAGACGACATCGTTCTGCTGTAGATAGAACGCCGGGGAACTGAGGACGTCCTGACGGTCGCAGAGGTTGATGGTAAAGGATTGATCCTCGCCATCCACTTGGCGGAACACCGTCACATTCTCACGCTCTCCGGTGATGGTCAGGTCGCCGCAGGCAGCAATGGCATCGAGAATGGTGAAGTAGTCTTTCATCACATCTACGCGCCCCGGGCGGTTGACTTCGCCGAGGACGACAACACCGAGGTTAACATATTCGACAATCACGATGGGGTCTTTGACCAGGTCACGCTCGATGAGCCTTGAACGGATATACGCAGCCACTTCCTGACGTGTCTTGCCTTCGACAGCGATCTTGCCCAGGACGGGAAAGTCGATGTCACCCTGCTCATCGACGGTGTATGCCAGAATCAGATTGTTGCCGGAAGTGCCTGCGCCAATTGCGGTCTGGGGAGACAAGTTGGATCCAAGAGGACGCATAGTGCTGGAGGTAGCGTTCAAGTTGAACTGCTGCACCAACATGGGGTCGGTGCTGTTGACCACGATGTTGATTTTGTCCTTCGGACGCAAACGGAAGGGCTGCTCATTCTGCAGCGTCATTCCAATCACATCCTGCGCATTCTGGAAATAGGCCACATTCTTGGGGGCCGAACAACTGCCGAGCAGCAGCACCAGCGCGAGGAGTAGGAGAGGGTAGTGCTTCATATCTTGTTTGTTGTCGTTAAATCTTTTTTCCGCTTCTGATGAGCCAGACGAAGCGGCGAAGAAGGTCGGACTTGGGTTGGTAGTCGCGGACATACTGCTTGGCCAGGTCGCGGTATTGAGGGTCGCGGGTGGCGAGATACAGGGCAATCCATAAGTAGGCACGCGTGTCGGTGGCGGCCTTCGATTCACTCTTCTGATTGATCTCGGCCAGAGCGGCAAGGACCTTATCCCGCAGTTCCTCTTCATCAGCCATAAAACGGCACAGGTGAGCGCAAATAAGCATCAAAGCCATGAAATGCATCTGGGCCGCACGGTTCTCCACGAGATGATGACGATAGCGGAAAAGACGGGTCAGCATGGCCGCGTCGCGCTGGCGGACAGCGTCGTCGGCAACGCCCTTCACACGGTGCTCCAGAATGTCAAGCAGATGCGTCTGCGTGTATTCGATGAAATCCGCACGGATGGCATCGATGGACGAACGGTTGAGAATCGTAATCTGGCTGCAATCCACATTGGACATCTTAATGGTCACGGCTCCGTTCACCAGCTCCAAGGCCAGCTCCAGATGGATGGCTCCCTTGGCGTATTGCACACGCGCCACCGAAGCCTCCATGCCCGCGAAGGGTCCCACGTTGATCTTCACCTTGTCCATCGCCTCGATGCCCTCGATGGTGGGCACGATCTCAAAGAAGCCTCGGTATTTCACGCAGGCATCAAAGAAATCCTGCATCATGCGATCCGAGACGACAGCCCGACGGCCGTCCGTATCGGTATAGTACATCAGCCGGACACGACTGCCTCTACGCTCCTCCGCAGCCATCAGCAAGTTGATATCTGCCTCCGCACCCCGCAGAAACACGAAGCGCGACAAGGTCTGCGCCATGGAACGCGCCTCGCTCGCCACTTTGGTTATCGCTCCGTCAACGACCTCACCACGCAAGTAATCAGAGGGATAGAACGCATCCACCACAGCTCGCCCCTCGCCGAGACGGCGGGCGTTCTCGGCTTCCAAACTGCCTTTGAAACGTTGCATTTCAAGGTGCGTCATGACATACCAATGCATGGATAGTGAGTTTTTGTACGGGAAACCTTGTTTGCGCGAACTTCCTTCGCACAAACAAAATATTGTTTTCCAGATGGTTAGTCATCGCTAAAGAGCCTCTTCGGCTACCGAAATTCCGTGAATGCCACTCGAACACCACTTCCGGCCAACTTCTAACCTGCCACCTAATATATATTCGCGCGCATACGCTTACGAACATAATTAAGTGCGCAAAAATACGCATTTTCCACGAATAACCAACTATAAACCCCATAAATAATATTACCCACAAGCTCATTTTAACTCTTTTTAAGAACCCACCCTCAAATCTCTCGGTTTTCCCCCTCCCAAAGGTTGACATTAAACTAATTTAAGTTTCGCGTTTGCTCAACTTTTAGAAGTTAAGGAGTTAAGAAGTTATCGCTTCGCTCGCCCTTCGGGCAGAAGTTAAGACATTACCTAGCGGACATGAAGTCTCGAAGCAGGACATTCGTCTTAACTCCTTAACTTCTTAACAACTTTAACTTCCCATATTTTTACTATATGAAGTTTTAGTAAAGAATTTGCCTTCATCTTTCACTTTTTCGCTTATTTCATAAATTAACAGCCAATTACAAAGTGAATGCAAACGTGAATGCAAGTAAAAAAGTGACGGTAAAATTTGGAAATTCAAACAAAACCCACTACCTTTGTGCCGTGATTAACGATAACCCTAACGAAATATCACCTACCTGCGCCGCTTCGGCTACGAAGGCAGCGAGCCGTTCGACCATTACACAACAACATATTACTTCCCCAAGCCGTAGTATCGTCGCGTCCCACTAGTGGGACTCCCGCGTCCCATTAGTGGGACACGCGAATCCCATTAATGGGACACGCCCCTAAACCCTCAACCATAAACCCTCAACCCTAACCTCTAACCCCTCAACCGTCCCCCTTGGGGGACCACAGGGGGCTCATAAACCATAAACAATGCGCATCACTACTCTCAAAACCGACAAGAGCGGCCAGCACCTGAAGCGGTGGGAGGCCACGCAATTCTACGAACGCATCAAGACGGATGCCAACAACTTCCTCATCGGTTTCCTGCGCGACGAGGCACCGGCGGAGCAGCCGCAGCGCTATCGTCGCTACAAGGAGATCCCACATGTCTATGCGGCAGTGGAGCTGCGCAAGCAGACGAACGGCGCCCTGGGCATGGCGGCCTTCAACGGCCTCGTGGTCTTGGAGGTGCGGCAGCTGATGAGCGCGAAGGCGTGCGATGATACGAAGCGCGCCGCGATGACCATGCCCTCGACGCTGGCGACATTCACGGGCGCCACAGGCACCGAGGTCATCATCCTCGTGAGCGTAGCGCAGGCCGGCGGCACGCTGCCGGCCACGGAGCCGGAGGCGGAGCTGTTCTACGCCCAGGCCTACCAGCGCGTGGCACATATCTACGACGCCGTGCTGCCTGTGCATGTGACGCGCATGACGCCCTCGCTGCGCCATACCTTCCTACTGCCGCTGGACACGCAGCCCCTCGTCAGCGAGCATGCTGTGCCCCTGCGCATCACGGGCAGCGAGCCCGTGACCGCCGGCGATGATGCCGACCAGCATCTGCTGGCACTGCCCGAGCAGCGCACGGCAGAGGAGTCGGACATGACGGCCTACTTGAACTACGAACGGGCCTACGACGAGGCCGTGCAGCAGGTGGAGGCGCTGATGCGCGGCGTGAAATACGGAACGGCCGCGTGGTTCCAGCAGTACGTGACGGGCATGGCCACGGCGCTCTTCGACAAGGGCTGGGCGCAGGAGGAAACGGTATGCCATCTGTGGAACCACCTGAAGTTCAAGAATATCGACGGCCTGACGAAGGACTTCGTGCGCGGCCTCGTGGAAACCGTCTATGACGAAGAGCTCGCCGCCCGCAAACGGCAGCCGCCGTTGGCCGTGCGTGAACCGCTCATGCAAACCATCATACGGCGCATGGAAGCGCGTTATGTGCTCCGTCGTAACAAGGTCATGGGCTACACCGAGTATCGCCCCAACCATACGTGGGAGACACCCTGGGCACCTGTCACCGACCAGGTCATCAACACGTTCACCACCGACCTGCAGCTGGCGGGCCTTAACGTGTGGGACCGCGACGTGAAGCGCTATGTCAACTCCACGCGCATCCGTAACTACGACCCCATCGACCACTACCTCTTCAAGGTTAGCGGCTGTTGGGACGGGAAGCACGACTATATCCGTGCCCTCGCCGCCACCGTGCCCACGGACAACCCCGAGCAGTGGGCCGACTGGTTCCACACATGGTTCCTGGCGATGGTGGCGCAGTGGCAGGGGCGCGATCGCCGCTACGGCAACGCCATCGTGCCGCTGCTCATCTCCGAGCAGGGGCAGCACAAGAGTTCCTTCTGCCGCCAGCTTCTGCCGCCGGAGCTGCGGGTGTGGGGCTATACGGACAACCTATCGCTTGCCGAGGAGCGCCCCGTCCATCTGGCGATGGCGCAGATGCTGCTCATCAACCTCGACGAGTTCAACCGCATCTCGCCGCAGAAGCAGCAGGGCTTCCTGAAGAACATCCTGCAGCTGCCGACGGTGAAGGTGAAGCGCCCCTACGGCCGCCATACCGAGGAGGTGCCGCGCCTGGCCTCGTTCATCGCCACCACGAACATGGCCGACGTGCTCACCGACCCCTCCGGCTCGCGCCGCTTCCTCGGCGTGCGGGTCACGGGCAGCATCGACGTCAGCCAGACACCCAACTACGAGCAGCTCTATGCGCAGGCGCAGGCCGAGCTGCACGAGGGCGCCCGCTACTGGTTCGACGATGCCGAGACGGCCGCCATCATGGAGCATAATCGTCAGTTCCAGCAGGAGAGCAGCGCCGAGATGTTCTTCCACCAGTATTTCAGCATCCCCGCGAGCGATGGCCAAGAAGGTGTCTGGATGTCAGCCACCGAGATCCTACTCGCCATCAAGAAACGAGCCGGTGCTGCATTCCAAGTCCCAGCAGGCAACCACTTCGGCCGCACCCTGAAAGGTATCCCCGAAATCCAGCATAAGCACACGAACAAAGGCAACGTTTTCTACGTTTTGCCTTCACTAAACCCATAGCCTTCACTCTGCCTTCACCATCACAAAAAGCTCATACACTATCGTTTATCACCTTTTTTGTGAATGGTGAAGGCATTTTATTGCAAAATTATTAAGAGATTAATATGACCGCATCGCTTTGAGCATGCGGGGACGGGAGAATTGGTCGTCACGGAGTTGGACATCGGCGTAACCGGCGGCGGTGAAGAGGTGACGGGTTTCGGAGGCGAGGGCGGCGTTGATCTCCACGAAGACGGGAGCGCCAGAAGGTAAGAGCTGTTGGCCGATGCGGGCAATGGCGCGATAGAAAAGGAGGGGGTCGTCATCGGGGACAAAAAGGGCCAGGGAGGGCTCATGATGAAGGACGGTGGGGTGGATGTCAGCGGCCTCGGAGGCACGGACATAGGGAGGGTTGGAGATGAGAATTGAAAATTGAGAATTGAAAATTGAAAATTGAAAATTGAAAATTGAAAATTGAGAGATGAGGGATGAGGGGTCGGCGAGCACATCGCATTCTATAAAGGTGACGTTATGGGCGCCTAAGGTGGCGGCATTCTCGCGGGCGATGGCGAGGGCGGCGGGGCTGATGTCCACGCCCACGACGTGGGCATCGGGGAAGGCAAGGGCGAGGGTGATGGCGATACAGCCGGAGCCGGTGCAGAGGTCGAGAATTGAAAATTGAGAATTGAAAATTGAAAATTGAAAATTATCGGCCTTTAAGGTGTCTATGGCCCAGCGGGTTAGGGTTTCGGTTTCAGGGCGGGGGATGAGGACGTCGGGGGTCACGCGGAAGCGGCGGCCACAGAAATAGGCATAGCCCAAAACATGCTGCACGGGTTCCCCCGCGAGGAGGCGTTCTGCAATTTTTTCCAATTCTGTGCGGTCGTTTGCAGATAAGTCCGTATCTTTGCCGAGCAAAAGGTCGGTTTGGGAGAGTCCGAAGCGCTCTTCCATGACCATCCGCACGATGGCACGGGCCTCGCCCGCTCCATGCAAAGGTGCCAATGCAGCTATGAGTTCGCGATGATTCATGGCGCAAAGGTAGTGAAAGTTTGTGGTTTATGGTTGATGGTTGATGGTTTATGGTTGAAAGTTTAAAGTTTTTTTGATGACTGACGACGAAAAATATATGATGCGGTGCCTGCAGCTGGCACGCCACGGCGAGTTCACGACGGCGCCCAACCCGATGGTGGGGGCTGTCATCGTGCATGAGGGTCGTATCATCGGCGAAGGCTGGCACCGGCGCTACGGCGGCCCACACGCCGAGGTGAATGCGGTGCGTTCCGTGCGCCCCGAGGACGAGGCGCTGCTCCCCCACTCCACCATCTACGTAAGCCTGGAGCCTTGTTCCCATTGGGGCAAGACACCGCCGTGCGCAGAGCTGCTGGCGGAGAAAGGCTTCCGACGTGTGGTGGTGGGCTGTCTCGACCCCAACGAGAAGGTGGCGGGACGCGGCATCGCACGACTGCGCGAGGCGGGTGCTGAGGTGGTCGTGGGGGTGCTGGAGGCAGAGTGCCGGTGGCTGAATCGTAAGTTCATAACGCAGCACACGTTGCATCGTCCTTACATCACCTTGAAATGGGCGGAGAGCGCCGACGGTTTCATCGACCGCCACCGCGAGAGCCGCGCCAAGGACGGCGACGCCGTGAAATTCTCCACACCTTGGACACAGATGCTGGTACACCGCCTGCGCGCCACACATGAGGCCATTCTCGTGGGACGGCGCACCTGGGAGCTGGACCAGCCCAGCCTCACCACACGGCTGTGGCCGGGGAAGAATGCGGAAAAAGTGATTCTCTCCACAAGCGGCGGAGCGCTTGCGGAGAGTATCAGTGGGTTCCAATCCATTTTAGTCGAAGGCGGTGCGCAGACGTTGCAGTCGTTCATCGATGCCGACCTGTGGGACGAGGTGTTCATCGAGCGGTCGGACATCGTACTGGGCGACGGTGTGAAAGCACCCGTTTTCCCACATGCAAACAGTCAAAAAGTCCAAATAGACCCTAAAGGGCGCCTCATCCACGTTAATTTTGCCTAATAACGTCGCCTAAAAAGCATTTTCAGCGGCTTAGATTTCCTATCTTTTATAATAATGTGTAATTTTGCGCCGTTTTTATGACCATTTCAATGAAAAAAGCGCTTAACATACTCTTTGCCCTGCTGGCATTGCTCCTCGTTTGGCCCCTCTCATCCTGCAAAAAGGACGATGAGGAAACGACAACACCCACCAGCCTGTGCTACATCAGTTCCTTCACGTTGGGGACACTCACCTACTACAGAACTTCCACCGACGAGTCGGGTGAGGCGGTGACGACCACGTACACCTACGCCGGCTCCTACTACCCCATGGCCATCGACCAGATACCCCGGCAGCAGGAGATGGCTCCCTCCCTGTATGCAGGAACCATCTACAGCACCAAACCGCTGCTCGTAGGCACCGACCCCACGATTGTGCCTGTGACCATCGCCGGCGAGGGTAACTTCACCTACCGCCCCCTCAACAACGAGGGCGCATGGATAACGTTCACCAGCGGAGATAACGTGGACTTCTCCACGCCCGTGGTGTTCCGCGCCACTGCCACCGACGGCGGCAGCTCCCGTGACTATCTGGTGACCATCACCATTCGCGACAACGACCCCAACGGATATACGTGGGAGCAGATGATGCCCGCGGACGGCGGCACCAGCCTGCTGGCGGGCCGCAGCGAGCGCCGTGCGGTAGCATGGAAGAACGGCTTTGCCATCGTCAGCATCGACGGCAGCAACGCCTTCCACCTCACCACCGCCACAGGCACGACAGCGCCTACATGGTCGGACACGCCCTGCACGGGTGCCGACGGCGCTGAGGTGGGCAGCCTGCAGAAATCGCAAGGCAAACTGTGGATGCACACGACCAGCGGCGCACTCCTCCGCTCAGCTGACGGCGTGGCATGGGAGACGGTGGCACAGACCGACGCCGGCACGACCATACAGCTGCTGGCAGCCTCCCCTAACCTGCTCTACGCCACCATCAACGGTGTCATGAGCTGCTCCGAGGACGGCCAGGCGTGGACAGCGGTCAATCTGGATGACGACGAAAGCCTCTTCCCCTTCACGAATCACGCCGCCACCTACTACACCCAGAGCAACGGCACGGCCCGCGTGATACTCACCGGCAGCTGCGACGAGACCACCGCCACCTGGTACCGCGAGGAAGACGAGGATGAGCCGTGGCTGCTCATCTCCCGCACGGGCGACAACGACTACAACCTCCCCTGGTCATCCCTCCTCAAGGAGGGTAGCCTCGTGGACTACTGCAGCAGAATTATCGCCATCGGGAAGTCTGCCACCACCTACTATTCGACCGACAACGGCGTGACATGGAAGGAATATACTGAGCTGACGCTGGGCAGCGGCCAGCAGGCCGCCGACGGCGAGCACATCGCTGCCACCGTAGCAGGAGAATACATTTGGATTATCACAGGCCCGCGCATCTGGCGCGCCCGCCTGAACAGTTACGGAGAATAAGCATGCCACGCCTCATCACCCTCCTTGTTGCCACTGTCATCGCCTTGGGCTGCCACGCTCAGGACGGCGGCGAGCTGTTGGAATACCAGCAGGAGATTGGCGGCGGAATCGGCCTGGACAGCTATGTCGGCGATGCCGCTGGAGGTTTCATGAAGCACCCCGGAATGATGGGGACGCTGTTCTGGCGCCGCAACCTCAACCCCCGCATGGTCGTGAAAGTCTTCTCATCGTTCGGGCATATCAGCGGCAACACAGAAGGCATCTTCATTCCCACCGACCCGCAAAGCGAGACGCCCGAAGGCGGCCAGCCGGCACAGCTCATCCACTTCAGCCGCAATGTGCTGGACGTGGGCGCACAGTTCGAGATGAACTTCCTGGGCTACGGCATGGGCGCCAGCTACAAGGGCTTGAAACGGTGGTCGCCGTATGTGACGGTCGGCGTAGGCATGTGCATCGGCATGGGCGGTGGCGCCAAGGCGGCCGCAGGCATGTGCATCCCGCTGGGTGCAGGCTTCCGCTTCAAGGTGTGTCCCCGCCTGAACCTGGGCTTTGAATGGACGTTCAACTTCACCACCTGCGACAAGCTCGACGACTCCGAGGCCACTCCCCATCTCGTGGACCCCTACGGCATCGAGAGCGGGTTGTTCAAGAATAAGGACTGCTACACCAAGATGGCGCTGACACTCTCCTATGACATCGCGCCCAAATACCGCAAGTGCAACAACTAATCACCATCCGATATATTACACCATTATGGTAGAACTTGATAAGAACAGGATTCCCAAACACATTGCCATCATCATGGACGGCAACGGGCGTTGGGCCAAAGCCAAAGGACAGCCGCGCACGGCAGGGCATATCCAAGGCGTGGAAACGGTACGCGTCATTACCGAGGAATGTGTACACCTCGGCGTCAAGTATCTGACGCTCTACACCTTCTCGACGGAGAACTGGAACCGGCCGCCCGAAGAGGTACGCGCACTCATGGGGCTCCTCCTGAAGAACCTGGAGGACGAGATCTTCATGAAGAACAACGTCCGCTTCCGCGTCATCGGCGACAAGACACGCCTCCCCGAAGACGTGCAGGAGAAGATGAACATGATGATCGAACGCACGGCAAAGAACGACGCCATGACCCTGGTGCTGGCCCTAAGCTACTCAGCCCGCTGGGAGCTGACACACGCCATGCAGGAGATCGCCCGCGAGGGCATCGCCGCCGAGGACATCACGGAAGACGTGGTGAGCGCACACCTGCAGACCACCTTCATGCCAGACCCCGAGCTGCTCATCCGCACGGGTGGGGAGCAGCGCGTCAGCAACTACCTGCTGTGGCAGATAGCATATACCGAACTCTATTTCTGCGACACGTTCTGGCCCGACTTCGACCAGGAGGCGTTGCACCTGGCCATCGCAGACTACCAGAGCCGTGAGCGCCGCTTCGGCAAGACCAGCGAACAAATAAACGAGAACCAATGAATAAAGGCCTCATATACAGACTTCTTACTATCGTTCTACTGTGGTACATCCTTCCCTCGCCCTTCCACGAGGGGGCGGGGGTGAGGCTCTTTGCCCAGACAGAAGAACGCGTCGTCAATCCCGTCATCGACTACACCCGCACGCCACAGCAATATATCATCGGCGGCATCACGGTGGATGGCGTGAAGAGCTACGACGACTACATCCTCATCGGACTCTCCGGACTCACCAAGGGGCAGAAGATCATGCTGCCGGGCGAGGAGATCACCAATGCCATCAGGCGCTACTGGAAGAACGGTCTGTTCAACAACGTCGCCATCCGCGTGGATAGCCTCGTTGCCGACTCCGCCTACCTGCATATCACCCTGGCAGCACGCCCCCGCATCTCGCAGGTCAACTACAACGGCGTGAAGAAAAGCGAGCGGGAAGACCTGGAGAAGAAGCTGGGACTGGTGCGCGACGGACAGCTCACGCCTAACATCATCGACCGCACCAAGATCCTCGCCAAGAAATACTTCGACGACAAGGGCTACAAGAACTCCGTCATCGAGATCATCCAGCACGACGATGTCTCGGCACCCGGCCACGCCATCCTGGACATCAATGTCGAGAAGAAAGGCAAGGTGAAGGTGAACAGCATCGATGTGCGTGGCAACACGGCGCTGAAGATGTCGCAGATCAAGGGTAACCTCTTCAAGAACGGTGCCTTCAAGAAGACCCACGAGAAGGGCAAGATGTCCAGCTGGTTCCGCTCCAAGAAGTTCATCGAGGAACGCTGGAAGGAGGACAAGGAGCGCCTCATCGAGAAATACAATGAATACGGCTACCGCGATGCGCGCATCGTCTATGACAGCGTGCGCCCCCACGACGAGAGCAGCGTAGATATCGCCATCGAGGTGGAAGAAGGTCAGAAATACTACATCCGCAATATCGAATGGGTGGGTAACACCCTGTACAGTACGGACTTCCTCAACCAGGAGCTGCGCATGAAGAAAGGCGACGTCTATAACCAGACACACCTCAAGAAGCGCCTCAACATCGACGAGGACGCCATCGGTAACCTCTACTATAACAACGGCTACCTCTTCTATCAGCTCAACCCCGTGGAGGTGAACATCGTGGGCGACAGCGTCGATTTGGAGATGCGTATCGAAGAGAACCAGCAGGCCTACATCAGCCACGTGAAGATCACGGGTAACGATGAGGTCTATGAGAACGTCATCCGTCGCGAGCTGCGCAACAAGCCTGGCGACCTGTTCTCCAAGGAAGCCCTGGAGCGCTCCTACCGCGAAATCGCCAGCATGGGACACTTCGACCCCGAGAACATCGACTACAAGCTGGAGCCGGACCCCGACAACGGCACGGTAGATCTCACCTGGAACCTGTCGCCGAAGTCCAATGACCAGATTGAGTTCTCGCTGGGCTATGGCCAGACGGGCGTCATCGGACGCATCGGCCTGAAGTTCTCCAACTTCTCCATACGGAACCTCTTCGCCAAGAACGGCCTGCGCCGTGGCGTGATGCCCAAGGGTAACGGCGAGAGCTTCAGCATCAGCGGACAGACCAACGGCCGCTACTACCAGTCCTACTCCATCAACTACCTCGACCCGTGGTTTGGCGGCAAGCGACCCAACTCGCTCTCCTTCTCGGCCTTCTATTCCAAGCAGACCGACGTCAGCGACCGCTACTATAACTCCGCTTACTACAACTCCTATTATAACTATCTCTACGGCTACGGCACCAACACCGGCAACTACTACGAGAACTTCTACGACCCGGACAAGTCCATCCAAATCTACGGTTTCTCGCTCGGCTGGGGTAAGCGCCTGAGCTGGCCTGACGACTATTTCACCTTCTCGGCAGACCTCAGCTATACGCGCTATACGCTGAAGAACTGGGAGTACTTCCTTGTCAGCAACGGTAGCTGTAACAACATCAGCGTGAACCTGCACCTGTCGCGTAACTCCACCGATAACCCCATCTACCCGCGTCGCGGTTCGGAGTTCACCTTCTCGCTGGGCATCACACCGCCCTACTCGCTCTTCGACGGTGTGGATTACGAGAACCTGGCCACCAACTCGCTGGCCTCCAGCTATATGGATGAGCTGCAGAAGAAGTACAAGTTTATCGAGTACCACAAGTGGAAGTTCAAGAGCCGCACCTACACCGCCCTCACGGGAGGCAGCAAGTGCCCGGTGCTCGTGACACGCGTGGAGTTCGGTATCCTCGGCAGCTTCAACAAGAACAAGAAGTCACCCTTCGAGACCTTCTACGTCGGCGGCGACGGCATGAGCGGCTACAGCTACAGCTACGCCACCGAGACCGTAGGTCTGCGCGGTTACGACAACGGCTCCCTCACGCCTCGCGGCTATACAGGCTACGCCTACGACCGCTTCACCCTCGAGATCCGCTACCCCTTCATCCTGGGCAACTCCACCAACATCTACGGCCTCGCCTTCGTGGAGGGTGGTAACGCGTGGGACGACATCAAGGACTTCAACCCGTTTGACATGAAACGCTCCGCAGGTGTCGGCGTCCGCGTCTTCCTGCCCATGGTGGGTCTGCTCGGTGTTGACTGGGCCTATGGTTTCGACAAGGTCTTCGGCAGTCGCACCTACGGCGGCAGCCAGTTCCACTTCATCCTCGGACAAGAGTTCTAATTTAAACCCTCAAAGGTTTTACCCGTCAAAGGACTATAATTAACTACAAGCAACGCATATATGAAAAAGTTAATGATGATCATGCTGGCCGCAGTAGCCATCGGTTACAGCCAGCCCGTATCTGCCCAGAAGTTCGTGCTCATTGATATGGAATATATCCTGAAGAACGTACCCGCCTACGAGCGCGCCAATGAGCAGCTCAACCAAGTCTCCCGCAAGTGGCAGGCAGAGGTGGAAGCCCTCAGCAAAGAGGCCGAGGACCTGTACAAAGCCTACCAGAGCGAGACCGTATTCCTCAGTGCCGAACAGAAGAAGCAACGCGAGGAGGCCATCGTCGCCAAGGAGAAGGAAGCCGCAGAGCTGAAGAAGAAATACTTCGGTCCCGAGGGCGAGCTCTTCAAGAAGCGCGAGAGCCTGATGCAACCCATTCAGGACGAGATCTACAATGCCGTGAAGGACATCTGCGAGCTCAAGGGCTACAGCCTTGTCCTCGACCGCGCCTCCGATGCCGGCATCATCTTCGCATCCCCCAAAATCGACATCTCCAATGATGTCCTTCACAAACTCGGCTACGGCCAATAAATTCTCATAAGCCCAATAGGCCCCATAAGACCTATAAGCCTTATAAGCCCTATAAGCCCTATCAAAATTAATTACTAATAAAATCTCAAAAGAAAACAAATGAAAAAAATCATCTTTGCAGCCATCATGATGCTGCTCGCTCCCCTGACCATGTCAGCACAGAAGTTCGGACACTTTAACTCCACAGAGCTGGTGCCCCTCCTCCCCGAATATGTCACCGCTCAGAACGAGCTCCAGAACCTCGCCAAGCAGTACGAGGACGACCTGAAGCGCATGCAGGACGAACTGCAGAAGAAGGGCGAAGAGTTCCAGAAGGAGCAGGCCAACCTCCTCGATAACGTGCGCCAGCGCCGTCAGGCTGAGCTGGAGGATCTCTACCAGCGCATGCAGCAGAGCGTACAGGACAACCAGCAGGCTTACCAGAAGGCACAGGCTGAGAAGATGCAGGCCATCTCCGAGAAGGTCCTTAATGCCGTCAAGCAGATTGGTGAGGCCGGTGGCTTTGTCTATATCATGGACACTTCCATGGGCATCCCCTTTATCAGCACCAAGCTCAGCACCGACATCACGCCCGAGCTGAAGAAAGCGCTGGGCATCTAAACCCGTTCTACTATTCGTCATCTACTTATGAAGAAGATATTCTCACTCTTGTGCGCCACGATGGTATCCCTGTCGCTGTGCGCACAGGAGCCTGCTACCGAGGTGCGTGTGCCTCAGTTTGGCTATATCAGCTACAAGAGCGTTTATGAGCGGATGCCAGAATACGCCACCGCCAAGGCCGCCTTCGAGGAGCTGAAAGCCAAGTACGACGCCGAAGCCCAGCATTCCGAGGAGGAGTTCCAGCGCAAGTTCTCCGAGTTCCTGCAGGGACAGAAGGACTTCCCGCCCAGCATCCTGCAGAAGCGCCAGCTGGAGTTGCAGGACCTCATGAACAAGAGCGTGGCCTTCCGTCAGGAATCGCAGCGCCTCCTGAAGCAAGCCGAAGCCGAGTTGCAGGCTCCCTGCATCGCTAAGCTGGCAGAGGCCATCCAGGCTGTGGCCGGCGAGCGTGGGCTTTTCTTCGTCCTCAACACCGACGACAACGCCGTGCCCTTCATCCACCCGCAGGCTGGCGTGGACCTCACCGACCTCGTCCTCACCCGCCTCGGCATCCCCACGGAGGTTCCCCAACCTTAAACCTTAAACTTTAAACCTTAAACTTTAAACCTTAAACTTTAAACTCCCCCCCATTGTCCCCCCTCGGCATCTTTGACAGCGGCTACGGCGGTCTCACCATCTTGCGTGAGATCCGCTCGCTGATGCCCCAGTATGACTACCTTTACTTGGGGGACAATGCACGTGCGCCCTACGGCACACGCAGCTTCGAACGCGTCTATGAGTTCACCTTGCAGGCCGTCCGCAAGCTTTTCGACATGGGCTGTCCGCTCATCATCCTGGCCTGTAACACCGCATCTGCCAAAGCCCTGCGCACCATTCAGCAGCATGACCTGCCGCAGATGTCAGACCCCTCGCGCCGTGTCCTCGGCGTTATACGCCCTACCGTGGAAGCTGTGGGTGACATCACCCGCAGCAGACACGTGGGCATCGTTGCCACACAAGGAACCATCAACAGCCGCACGTATGAGCTGGAGATGGCCAAGCTGTACCCCGACATCACCGTCACAGGCCAGGCATGCCCGATGTGGGTACCCCTCGTTGAAAACAATGAGTTCAACAGCCCCGGTGCCGACTATTTCGTGCAGCGCGATATCGACACGCTCCTTCAGCGCGACCCCGACATCGACACCCTCATCCTCGGCTGCACACACTTCCCCCTATTATTAGATAAGGTACGCGCATACACACCCGCGCACGTACAGATTATCTCTCAAGGAGATTTTGTCGCACACAGCCTGCAGGACTACCTGCATCGCCATGCCGACATGGATGCCCGCCTTACACAAGGCGGCACCATCCGCTTCCTCACTACAGAGCACCCCGACACCTTCTCGCCTTCCGCCGCCCTCTTCCTGGGGCATGACGTGGAAGCACAACAGGTGCAGCTCTAAGCTTCACTCCCGTCATCCCTTTTCAACTGCTCCACATAGTCGTGGATGCGCTGCAGCTCCTTGGGTATCTCAATCTGCTGCGGGCAATGCGGCGCGCACTGGCCACAGCCGATGCAATGGTCGGCCTGTCGCAGGCGCGGCACACTGCGGTCGTAGCCCACGAGGAACGCGCGACGCTGCTTGCGGTACGTAGGGCTGCCGCTGCTCTGGGGCAGGTTGCCCTCGCGGATGCATTTGTTGTAATGGGCAAAGATGCTGGGAATGTCTATGCCGTAGGGACACGGCATACAGTACTGACAGGCGGTGCAGGGGATTTCCTTCTCACCGTAGATGAGCTCGGCGATATGAATGAGGAACTCATGATCTTCGTGGCTGATGGGCCGCAGGGGTGAATAGGTGGCCACGTTCTCTTGCAGATGTTCCATGAAGGTCATGCCGCTGAGGACGGTCAGGACGCCCTCGGGCGTGCCTGCGAAGCGGAAGGCCCATGAGGCGATGCTGGCCTCGGGGTCGCGCTGCTTCAACTCGGCAGCGATATTGTCGTTGACCTTTGCCAGACGGCCGCCCAGCAGCGGCTCCATGATGACCGCCGGGATGCCCCGCTTCTCCAGCTCACCATAGAGGATGACGGCATCCACGTTGGAGCCGTTGATCTCGTTGGCATAGAACCAATCCAAGTAGTTCAGCTCTATCTGCACGAAGTCCCAGTGGTAGCGGCCCTCGTCGTGGAGCTGCAACAGTAGCTTGAAAGCCCTGTAGTCGCCGTGCCACGAGAAGCCGAGGTTGCGGATGCGCCCCTTCTCCTTCTGCTCCACGAGCCAATCTGCGAGGCCGTTGTTTAGGAAGCGGCGCTTGCACACCTCCAGGCCGCTCAGGTCCTCGCCCGTCTCCGGGTCGCGACCGCCACCGCCCGTACTGTGCAGCAGGAGATAGTCGATATAGTCGGTCTGCAGCTCCTTCAGCGAGTTCTCGAACATCTTCTGCGACTCCTCCAACGGCCACAGGCGGCTGTCGAAGTTGGAGAGTTTCGTGGCGATGAAGTACTTGTCACGCGGATGGCGCTTCAGCGCGATACCCGTGCAGCGCTCCGAGAGGCCGCGACAATACACGGGGCTGGTGTCGAAGTAATTGACACCGTGAGCTAACGCGTAATCCACCTGACGGTTGATCATCTCCTGGTCGAAGAGTCCCGTCTGCGGGTCTTCCTTCGAACCATCGGGGAGCATCGGCAGACGCATCATACCATAACCCAGCAGGCTGACCGTGTCGCCCGTATTCGGATTCACGCGCATGGTCATCTGCGAGCCATCGGCATCACCGAGTCCGTCGCCACCTTTGCATCCGCTAAGCAGCGCAGCAACAGGAACAACAGCCGCACTCCCCCCCGCCAGATACTTAATAAAATTCCTTCGAGATATATTTCTGTCTATCATATCATCCTTAATCTTTAATCCTTAATCCATAATCCTTAATCCTTAATCCCTAATTGAGTTTATGCACCTCATGCCCTTCCACATAGATCGCCGAGAAGGGACGTGCCGGACAGAGGTTCTCGCAGGCGCCGCAGCCGATACACACGGCTTCGTTGACGGCAGGCACCCGCGGGCTCCACTCATCCTCGGCGTCGAGGGGCACCATCTGAATGGCACCCGTGGGACATACGCGGGCGCAATGACCGCACTCCACCTCGTCGGTGATGACCACGCAGTTCTTCTTCACCCACACGGCATGACCTATCTGCGTGCTCGTCTTCTCTTCCAGCGAGATGGGGCGGATGGCACCCGTGGGGCATACCTCGGAGCAACGGTGACACTCCGGTCGGCAGTAGCCACGCTCATAGCTCATCGTGGGCTGCATCAGCGTGAGGAGTCCCGTGCTGGGGCGCAGCACCTGGTTCGGGCACTGTGCCACACACAGCTGGCAGCCCGTGCAATGCTGCTGGAAGTGGCGCGCAGAGAGAGAGCCCGGAGGTGTCAGGGGCGTCTTGCGCTCAGGAGCCACCTTGTCCTCAATCTCCGCCAACCCGCCATCCATCTTGGTCTTCACCTGGGCCATTGCAGCGCTTGTGCCAGCCAACGCCGCACCAATAAGGAAAGAGCGACGAGACAGACCCTCTCCCCGCTCCCCCGTGAGGGGGAGAGCCTCGCTATCGCTCGAAAGCTGCGCGCCAGCCTTCTCCCCTCCCTCACGGGAGGGGGCGGGGGTGGGTCTTTTGGGGGTGGGACTGCTATACTTCAGCGCCCCGAACTTACAACTGTCCACACAATTGCCGCACACCACACAGCGCGAGTAATCCACGGTGTGGTTCTTGTAGTCGATGCAGGAGGCCTTGCAAGCCTTGGAGCACGCCGAGCAAGCCTTGCACTTCTCAGCGTCGAAGTTGATCTTCAGGAAGGAGAAACGTGCGAGGAAGCTCAAGAAGGTGCCTACGGGGCAGAGGGTATTGCAATACGTGCGGCCGCCGATCCACGCCAGCACCGCCAATACCAGGAGGCTGACCACTGCCACGATGAACGTGGGCAGGCTGCGCATCCAAATATCGACATGGTAGAAGGCGTAGCTGTCATGCTTGGCGGCGACGGCGGCGAAGCCGTTGTTGCACCATTCATAAACGGGCTGCAACAGGTTCGTGGCGATACGGCCGAAGCTACTGTACGGCGCCAACAGCGCCACAAAGGAGCCCACGCCCGCCACCAGTGCCACGATGAAGAGCACCAGCACGGGGTAACGCAGCCACCGCACCTCAGGCGAGAAGCTGTAGCGACCCACCTTCTTGTTCTTACGCGGGCGCAGACGTGCGAGCAGGTCCTGCAGGATGCCCAGCGGGCAGATGACAGAACAATAGATGCGCCCGAAGATGAGGGTCACCAGCACCAAGCCTAGCACCACCCACACATTCAGCGCCAGCACGGCAGGCAGGAACTGGATCTTAGCCAGCCACCCCGCGATGGGATAGGCCGTTCCCGTGAAATCCACAAAGAGCCACGTAACCAGCAGAAACGTGACCGTGGCAAGGACAATTCGGATTTTTCGAAGCATATTGGGAGTTTAAGGAGTTTAAGAAGTTTAAGGGTTCAAGGGTTCAAGGGTTCAAAAGTTCAAGAAGTTCAAGGGTTCCCGGAGGCGCTCCCCTCCCTTCACGGGAGGGGTCGGGGGTGGGTCTTTCTTACAATCCAAATGCTGACCTCATAGAGCAGCCAGATGGGAAGTGAGACGATGAGCAGCGTCATCACATCAGCCGTAGGCGTGATGACAGCCGCCACAATGAGGATAGCGACGATGGCGTGCCTGCGGTACTGCGCCATCCAACTGGCCTTCAGCACCCCGAACTTAGCCAGCATCCACGCCACCACGGGAATCTCGAAGACGATGCCGAAGACCAGAGACAGCATCAACAGCGTATCTACATAGCTGGAGAGCGTCAACATCGTCTGCACATCGGGGCTGACGCTGTATGTGCCCAGGAAGCGTACCGTGAGCGGGAAGATGAGGAAATAGTTCACCACCAGTCCCACCATGAACATCACATACGCCGCACCGCCCACGCGGATGGAGATGCGCCGTTCACCCTCGTATAATGCCGGTGAAATGAAGGAAAACAGCACATAGATGACATAAGGCGATGCCACCAAGAGGCCTGCGATCAGCGCCACCTTCATGTGGATCATGAACTGCTCTGTGAGCTCCGTGTTGATGAGCTGCAACTGGAAAGGCTCGGCACCCAGCAGCCGATATGTGGGGAAGTCCGCAGAACGGGGCCACAGCACCACATCAAAGAGGAAGTCCTTCAGGCAGAACGCACCTATCCCCATGACAACAGCTGCCACGAGAATACGGATGATGTCGGCGCGCAACACATCCAGATGGTCCCAAAAGGTCATCTCCTCTGCCATCCTCACTTGTCGGCCTCAGCCTTGTCGGCAGCCTTCTCCTGCGGTTTGGGCTCATCGTCAAGGCCGTTCATGCCGTCCTTGAAGCTCTTGACACCTTTGCCGAGGCCACTCATCAGCTCGGGAATCTTTTTACCACCAAACAACAACAGCACCACAAGTGCGATAACTACAATTTCAGTAAGTCCTAAATTCATGATAAATCCTTTTTAAGGGGTTATTTCGCGACAAAAATAGATGTTTTTTATGAGAATATCGGTCATTCCCGTAATTATTTCGCAAGAATAAGGATGCTTTTTATAATATTTACCTATCTTTGCACCCGTAAAGCAAAGAATGAAGTAACTACAAATACAAACTCTTAATCAAACAAGCAACTATGAAAAAATTGATGATGCTTTTCTGCGTCGCACTCTTGAGCGTCGGCGCATCCGCACAAGAGTACTATGAAGAAGAGTATGAGGGCGCACAGGCTGGCGACTGGGCCATCGGCCTCGACCTCGGCATGGGCTTCGGCGACAGCTACGTGAACTTCGGTCTTATGCCTAAGGTTCAGTACTATGTCACTGACGCCTTCCGTCCAGAAGTATCCTTCGACTACTTCATCCAGAAGGACAACCTCAGCGTGTGGGATATCAACCTCAACCTCCACTACCTCTTCCACATGAAGTATGGCATCTACATCTACCCCATCCTGGGTGCCACCTTCCAGCACACACACAACACCGATGTTCCTAAGTTTGACGACAATGGAAATCCAATTTTACTGAAAAACGGAAAGCCTGATACTGAGACCATCAACAAAGGCCGCTTTGGTCTGAACGCCGGTGCAGGTATGCAGTACGACATCACCCCCAACCTCTACTGCAACCTTGAGATGCGCTACCAGTACGTGAAGGACTTCGGCCGCGGCATCCTCCAAGTCGGCATTGGCTACCGCTTCTAAACGCCTACCCTTCCCCATAGCAAAACCGCCTCCCCTCCGAGGCGGTTTTCTTTTATCTCTCAAAAATTAAATATTTCTTAACAAAAACTGTCCGCACACCGCACAAAAAATATTCATTGAAGGTATGCATTGTGAGTGTGCCAACTTTCCATTCTACGTGTTTGTATAGCCAGCAGACCAAAGAGAGACTTGCTTCTATATTTTATCTGCCTAATTCATTCGTGATTAAAAAATATTCCATACTTTTGCGCCGATTTGTAACAACAACTTAAAAAAAGAAATCAATGAAAAAGATTTTTGGGAGTATATTGGTAATGTCGGTTGTGCTGGCAACCAGCATCATGTTCCTTTCCGGCTGCAGCAAAGAGGACAGCGATAGTCCAACGAAGGCGAAGGAAATGACAAACCCGCTCGTAGGCTCATGGCGACTGGCTGAGTTGAAGACTGAATCATGGCTCGCCTACTACGATGGTCGGGAAGGCAAGCACGGTTTCGAATCCAAGAAATACGGAAAGTCGGGAGGTACTTGGGAGTATGTATATACCTTCAAGAGCGACGGTAGCTATGTCAACGATTACGTGGATGACGACCGTGTGCGCACGCTTTCAGGCAGCTACTCCTATACAAGCGGCAAGCTGACAATTAGCGGAGAGACCTACGACGTAGAGATTAGCGACGGTAAGATGGAGTGGAGCAACGAAGCTGAACGCAAGGAGATTGGCGGCATGATCCAAGCCACCTATATCAAGATGGAATATGCAACATGGTATAAGCTTTAATAGCCACTCTTACTAACAACCAAAAGCCGAGATTCGTCTCGGCTTTTTTGCGTTCCAGCGACGGAAAAACCTATTCCCTTCCTGTTCGCTTTATGGTCCTAATTTGTCAGCGTCGCGATACTAATATAATTTCACGGTGTGGTTTTCGCAAACCGCATAGTGATTTATACAAATTGCAATGTGGTTTGTAGAAAGCGAAATGGGGAAAATGATTATAAGACGTGGTCTTAACGAAGATGCGATGCTGTCTTGAAGCGTATGCTTCCGCTATTGAGCGACTTTGCTTCAGCGGGGGCTTATTACGATGTCTTTCGTGCGGTGTGCGATGTTTTTTTTGTTAAGAAATATTTAAAATCTGAGAGTTGTGAGTCAAAAAGAGAGGTGGGCAATGAAAAAATGAAGGTTTCGTGCGGGCGTAATGGAATAATGTGTAATTTTGCAGGCAAATAGATAAACGGAATTCAATATGAATAAGTACAAGATTCTTTTTTCTACGGCACTTCTCTGCCTGGGCTTGCTGCTGGCGGGGTGCGTCAGTCAGGAGGAACGTCTGCGCCAGCGCGCGGCGGAGTTATGCCAGTACATCCCGGATCATGAGCTGCTGGAGCAGTCGAAAGACTACATGACGGCGGACTTCTACGCCGTCCTCGACACGCTGTTCAACCTGCCGGAGCACGAGGCTATGGACCACGAGTGGCTCTACTATTTCGTGACCGGCAACGGCGGCACGATAGCGGACTACGAGGTCGTGGGCGTACAGCAGACGGACGAGACGCACGCGGTGGCTACCGTGCTGGTGCGACAGAAATGGGAAGATGGCTCCTTGGATTCGGAGAGCGAAGCTGAAGAGCATCGCCTGTATATGGAATGTGTGGACGGGCAGTGGCTGATGTCGGATTTCGACGAGCACAAGGCAGACTGCCTCCGCCACATCGCCATCAACCGTCGCGAGCAGGCCGTTCGTGCTGCCATCAGCGCTTACATGGTTTGCGAGATTGGCGCACAATACCTGCAGGGCGAGCTCTGCATCCCGATGCTGATGATAGCAGCTGAGGACGACGACAGCCAGCCGATGCGCGTGTGGGGCGACTTCTGGGTGTTCTGGTATGATCAGGTCGGCGATACGCTAAAGACCGTATCGGGCGGCAGCCACCCCGGGCTCATGACGTTGTCCGAGGAGGATGGACGCTTCGCCGTGACAGGCTTCGAGCGCGTGGAGGACGGCTCACGCTTCCTGCCCACCGCCCAGCGCATCTTCGGCGAGCACTTCGACGTGTTCCAGGACATGCACTCCAATGAAAATGTCCGCGAAGCCGTCCGCAAGGAGCAGCTTCAGGAGTATGTGCAACAGCACAACCTCCCCATCCGCTACTATCAGGACTACGGTTGGCCCGCCGTGGAGCTGTAACGCCAAGCATATAACTAAACCGCAATGACTATGAATATTGGAGACAAGGCACCAGAGATTCTGGGCAAGGACGAACAGGGGCGGGACATCCGTCTGAGTGATTACAAAGGCCGTAAGTTAGTGCTCTATTTCTACCCGAAGGACAATACGAGCGGCTGTACGGCAGAGGCTTGCAGCCTGCGAGACCGTTATGATGCGTTGCAGGGTGCAGGCTACGAGGTCGTGGGCGTGAGCAAGGACTCTGCGGCTTCGCACATGAAGTTCAAGGAGAAGCATGCGCTGCCCTTCCCGCTGATTGCCGATGTCGATAAGACGCTGATGGAGGCGATGGGCGCGTGGGGCGAGAAGGTGATGTACGGCAAGAAGACGATGGGCACCATCCGCACCACCTTCGTCATCAACGAGGAGGGCATCATCGAGCAGATCTTTGCCGGCAAACAGGTGAAGACCAAAGAGCACGCCGACCAAATCCTCAATGCATAAGATGTCGCCAGCGCAGGCGCGGGCTTTCCAAGATGATGTGCTCAACATCGTCGGGCAGATACCTCGCGGACGTGTGATGACCTATGGACTCATCGCCACATTGGCGGGATGGCCGAGTCATGCACGGCTGGTGGGGCGGACATTGCGCTATACGCCAGGAGCTGAGCGCCTGCCCTGTCATCGCGTGGTCAACGCCGCTGGTCGCACAGCGCCCGGTTGGTTAGAGCACCGCACGCTATTGGAGAAGGAGGGCGTCCACTTCAAACCCAACGGCCATGTGGACTTGAACCGCCACCTGTGGGAGCCAGACTACAAGTAGGATGTAACTTTTTTTGTTATGGTACGTCACCTTTTGCGTTCTTGAACTGTTATATAAGTGAATCGGTTCAAGAAAGAAACAAAAGTTTAACCCTATAATAAAAACAAGATTATGAATTTGAATCTCCTACCGGAAATGATCGTTAAGATCTTTTTTCTCATTGGTGTTGTTGCACTCCCCATCATCATCGTATGGCTGAATAACCGCAAAAAAATCAACGAGACGAACCAACGAACACAGATTGTGCTGGCCGCCATTGAGAAAAACGCCGAGACGGACGTTGAGGACTTACTCAAGAAGATGGCTCCGCAAAAAACACTGCTGAAAGAAAAACTGTTGAATAAACTACTCTTGGGTGGTATTATCGCATTCCTGGGTATTGCCCTTTTAGGGTTCTGCATTATCCAAGGTTTTTTTGGCGGTATGCCTACAGAACCTCTTCAAGTATTCAGCTTTTTCGGCGCAATTCTTCTAGGCATCGGTCTTGCTTTCCTTATCAATTATCATATTGGCAAAAAACTTTTAGCCAAGGAGATTGAGGCAGAAGAAAAGAAAATGGCCACACAGGCATAAGCCGTGACACGCGTAGTATTCATAACGCAAGTGGAGCGTGAGCAGGAGGCTTTGAGAGGCTTCCTGCTCGCCCTCTGCTGCGGCAACAAGAGTGATGCAGATGACCTGGCGCAGGACACGCTGGTGAAGGCCTATCTCTCGTCGGCGGGCTATCAGGACATGGGACGCTTCCGCTCGTGGCTCTTCAAGATTGCCCACAATACGTTCCTCAACCATAAGGCGAGTATGCGCACTACGGAAAGCATCGACGAAGCACGGACGCTTGTCAGCAACGCTGCTGCCGACGCGCCTTTCGAGCATCAGGATCTCTATCTCGCCCTTCGCACCCTTCCTCCTAAGGAACGCTCCGCTATCACACTATTCTACCTTAGCGGATATAATATCAAAGAGATTGCCTCCATCACGGAAACCTCGGAGGATGCTGTCAAGAAACAGCTCTCACGGGGACGCGACAAACTAAAAGAAAAACTACGATTATGACAAAAGATAAAGCCCTTGAGGAACTCTTCCTCGCACAGGCGCCACATTTCGAAGACAGTGCCGACTTCATGGCCAGCCTCACCAAGCGTCTGGATGCTGTGGAATATATCAAGCAGCATCAGGAAGCCACCATCCGCCGCTATAAGATGGCTACGGTTGCAGCATTTGTCGTGGGTATCATCAGCGGTGCTATCACCATCGCTTTTGTGCTTTCGATGCCTGCCGATGTTCCCCTCTTCACCTTTGAGGTACACAGCGACATCCTGCTGTGGTTACTGGCAAATTCTCGCTTCATCACTACAGCTGTCCTCGCCCTGTTGATGAGTCTCGGTCTCGCCAGCGTCATCACCAACGTCCAGGACATCATGTTGATAAGAGGAAAGCAAATGATATACAATTAGGCCATTATCATCCATTAGTTTGCGCGATGTACCAGTGCGGTGTGCGGACTGTTTTTGTTAAGAAATATTTAATTTGTGGGGATTGACGCATTTCAAGGACTTATCGCGTGGGTGTAAAAGAATAATGTGTATCTTTGTGGCGAATTGGAATGAGATTCACATAATGGGAAAGATATATGGCAAACGAAATAGAGAAAAGGAATGAGGCGTTCCTAATATACCAGGATGAAAATGGCTTAGCTCGGGTCAATGTCCGATTCGAGGGTGAGGATGTATGGCTGAATGTTGAACAGTTGATGGAGCTATTCGATGCTTCACAGCAGGATGTAAGTTACCATATTAACCAGATTTATGCCGAGGGTGAACAAGACCCGGAACGAACTCACAAAAAATTTTTGTTAGTTCGACAGGAAGGAAACAGGAGTGTGCGTAGAAACATGTTCCACTTACCGCAAACTTGAGATGTTGCAATATGAGAGCGATTACGATAGGGCTATCAAAGAGCTGATTCAGAAGGAGAACAGTCTGCCCCGCAAGTGATGAGCGACCAAAAAGCAGAAAAACCGATGCATTTTATCGGAATTTGCGCAAAGACCATTCACATCATTTCGGCATTAGAGTGGCTGCTGCAACAATAGAGGGAACTTAACGAACAATGAAAAAAAAGACCATCATCACCATCCTGCTTGCCCATGGTTTGCGGGAATAAGGGCGTAAACTTTTTTGAACGGTTTCCGTTTTGCGGTGTATAGCATTATGAGAGCGCCTCATCAATGTTATATATTAAAGGTATAAACACAATGAAGAAGACAATCGTCATCATGCTGGCACTGGTGTGCAACCTGACCGCCAGAGCGCAGCAAACGGAAACCATAGAATCCTTTGTAGCCAACAGCCACGAGCCGGAATGGTATGCGGCTCAGGCTGAGGCATGGCAAAAGAAAGTGGATGAGAACCCGCAGGACCAATGGGCTTGGAGGAACCTATTCCGAGCCACCTGTTACCACGACCAGTTTACTGGCGGATGGGGAGAGCATCAAGATGAATCGAAGACGGCCGATGTCATCCGCAAGATGGAGGCTGCGCTGCCCGACAGCTATGTGCTGAATCTCTGCAAGGGCCGCTTCTGCCTGACTACCGACGAGGCTGCCAAACGGGGAGACAACATACTCCGAGCCATAGAACTGATGCCGGAGGACATCTGCCCTGAAGACCTCGAATATCTGGCAGTCCGTTTGTGGATTAACGACCCTGAGAACCCACGCGTTAAGGAACTGTACACTAGGTCGTACCAAAACAGGTATTTCCCAGCCCGCATCATGCACTTCAACCACAACATGCTTCAATGTATGCAGTTGAACGCCCTATATTTTTCCAACGGCGACCTCGACACAGAACCTATGAAGATGTTGCAGGAAGCGCTGGGCGAGCGCACGGACGTCATCATCATCAATGTTTCGCTCTTGCACGCTACGCCTTTCATGAACGCAATATATAAGAGATTGAACATCCAGCCTCTGGCCCTGAACGTGCAGGACTATGGGGACAAATATGGCGAGGAGTGGCTCCAACACTACGAGGCCGACATCATTATGTATCTGATCAATGAGAGCAAGCGGCCGGCCTATTTCTCGCCCACGAACCCGAAAGTTTCTATCTTGGACAAGGACAGTATTTACAACGAAGGCCTTGTGCTGAAATACAGTCCTAAGCCCTACAACAACTTCGACGTGGCGATGCACAATGTGAAGGAGGTTTACAATCTGGAATACTTGGCCGAGCCAGACCTCGTATATGACTCGTGGGAGACAAGCGCGATGCTTGACATGAACCATGTGACGCTTTTGGCGAACCTTGTAGGTAAGTTCCGCAAAAAAGGTGATGAGGCTCAGGCTAAACGTCTTTACAATATCTTGAGCAAGTGTGTGGAGCGATGCGCGCCCCTGCAGAGTGACTCTTATTCCCAAGAGTATCCTTTGGAGGACAGGAAAGCTTATTACGAGAATCTGTTGAAGGAACAACTCCAATGATCATCTCCCATTTGTTCAAACCCCTTTCTGCGCTCACGGACGACGAGTTGATGCAGCGGGTGAGCGGCAAGGACGATGATAGGGCTTACGGCGAGCTCTACCATCGTCATGCTCGCAGGCTTATGGGTTTCTTTTTCAGGCAGACGGGTGGCGATGAGGCTCTGGCGGCCGACCTGACACAAGACACCTTCATGAGGGTGTGGACGGCGCGCAACAGATTCTCTGGCTCCAGCTTCCGCACATGGCTCCTCACTATTGGTTATAACCTCGTTAAAAACCACTATCGGCACAGCAAACACGAGAAAACCTACGAGTCGTTAGCCATGCAAACTCAGGAAGAGGCCAGCGACAGCAACGTCATAGACCAGCTCGACCAACAGGCATTTGACCAGGCCCTTAGCTTGTTGTTGGAGAAGATGCCGCAAGAGAGCCGACTGCTCTTCTCGCTTAGGTTTGAAGAAGAACTGACCGTTCCACAAATAGCCGTCGTCATGGCACTGCCAGAAGGCACCGTGAAGTCACGACTCCATATGTTGACACATTCCTTAAAACAAAAACTCAATCATCATGACACCGTTCGAAGATAAACTCCAGGCGTCGGCCCAGCGTCTTGCTCAACAAGAAAATAAGAACCTGCATGTCCCACAAAACCCAATGCGACAGAAACGCACCTATTGGGGATGGGTGGCCACGCCCGCTGCTGCCGTGGTAGGTCTCATTTTGGGAATGTCCCTGCATCTTTTCACGGGCAACACTTCCAGCGATTCTCTTGTCCAATCTACAGACACCATCCGCATCTTCCAGCCTGTGCACGATACGCTCTACCTGACGCAGGTCGTGGAGAAGGAAAGGGTTGTAAAAAAGTATATTCCTATGCCTGAAGTCGCAAAGGTCGTCACAAAGGAGTCTGCCACTCAGCCGGAAGAGTGTACTTCCATCCAATGCGACGGCATCAACTACGCCATCCTCGCTTCAAACTAAGTGAATCCGTTGACAAACCCCGTGCGGTGTGCGATGTTTTTGTGTTAAGAAATATTTAATTTGAGGGGAGGAGAAGGTGTGTTTGTGGAAGTTTGTGTAGTTTTGTGCACGAAAACACGAACATCATAAAAAGAATACAGAAGTGTGAAGAGATTTGCATTTGTCATTGGCGCGCTGCTCACGATGGGCATGGCGCTGGCACAGGAGCCTTCGACGGGCTCAGACGCCGAGATGGCTACGTTCCGCACATGGGCGCTGACACCGCCGATGGGTTGGAACTCGTGGGACTGCTATTATTCAAGCGTCACGGAGAAGGAGGTGCTGCAGAATGCGCAGTACTTAGTGGACAACGACCTGGTGAAATGGGGCTGGGAGTATGTGGTGGTGGACATCCGCTGGTACTGCAACCACCCGTCCCTGGGCGGCGGCAACTACAACCAGCGCGGCGACCAGGAGTATGTGCTCGACGAGTACGGGCGCTACCTACCCTCCCCCACCCGCTTCCCGTCGTGTATGGTCGAGGGCAAGAACGAGGGTTTCAAGGCGCTGGCCCAGAAGATTCATGATATGGGCCTGAAGTTCGGCATCCATATCATGCGTGGCGTGCCGAAGAGCGTCGTAGGCAGCAGCTATAAGCTGAAAGGCAGCGAGAGCACGGCGTGGAGTCAGGTGTATAACGGCACCACCTCGCCTTGCACATGGCTGAAGGACAACCTGCTTGTGCGTAATAATGCGGCTGGACAGACCTATTATAATAGTATCATGGACCTCTATGCCGAATGGGGCGTGGACTTCCTGAAGATCGACGACCTCTCGCGGCCGTTCTATACCGATGAGATTCACATGATCCGCAAGGCCATCGACCAGACGGGCCGCCCGATGGTGCTGTCGCTCTCGCCCGGTAAGACACAGTACCAGTATGCCGAGGAGTGCCTCGACAATGCCAATATGTGGCGCATGATGGATGATCTGTGGGACAACTGGAGCGCCGTGGATGCTGTGTTCAACGAGGCCCACGCCTGGGAAACGGTAACGCGGCCGGGCAACTATGCCGACTGCGACATGCTGCCCTTGGGACAGATTGCGATGACCATCGGCGATGCCGGCTACACCGCTGCCGACGCAGGGCGCTGGACGAACCTCTCGCAGAACGAGCAGCTGACGATGATGACGCTCTGGGGCATCTGTCACTCGCCCCTGTTCTTCGGCGGCGAGATGACGAAGAACGACGCCTTCACGCTCTCGCTCCTGAACAACGAGGAGTACCACCAGATGCACAAGTACGGCGAGGAGGCTCACGAGGTGATGAACGACGAAGATAACGGCCGCGTGGCGTGGACTTCGCACATCGGCGACACGCGGTACCTGGCGCTCTTCCAGCGCGACAACACCCGTTGGGTGGTGGGACAGAAGGCGCTGTACAAAAGCGAGGTCGTGGCTTATACCACCGACGGACATGCCGTGGACGTGGACATCGAGTGGCCTGAGGGTGAGAAGACGCTGGTGCTGGTGGTCGATGACGGCGGCGACAACTACAACTACGACCACGGCGACTGGATCAACCCCACGCTCGTACTGCGCAACGGCACAGAGGTCGCCCTAACAGGCACGTACAAGACCCGCCAATACACCAAGTCCTACTTCAACCGCGTGTATGAGAACAAGAATGTGAATAACGGCGGTAAGATGAAGGTGATGGGCGTGAGCTACGACCGTGGCTTCTCCACTGATGCCAACGCCGCCATCTTCTTCACCATTCCTGATGATATGGACGTCGTGCGCTTCAAGGCGTTGGCCGCTGCCGACGACAGCGGTATCGGGCAGCAGGGTGCCACGACGAGCATCCGTTTCATGGTGTTCGCCCAGAACCCGCTCACCGACGAACAGGACGATGCCGCAGCGCGCTCAGGGCTCATCAGCCGCACAGGCACGAAGAGCAAGATGTTGGAGGCCGATATCACAGATGCTGAGCAGCTGAAGATCGTGGTCAGCAACTGGGGCGACGGCTTCGCCTACGACCGTGCCAACCTCATCAACCCCGTGCTCATCGATGCCGAAGGGCATGAGACGTCGCTCACGACGCTGTCCTATACGTCCTATAAATCTGACTGGGGCTCGCTCCACGTGAACAAGAATGTCGAAGGCGGCACGCTCAAGGTCGAGGGTCAGAGCTACACCACCGGCCTCGGCCTCAACGCTCAATGCACGCTCATCTACGACCTGCCCGCAGGCCACACGTGGAAGACCTTCCGCGCCCTCTGCGGCTATGATTCTTCCTGCGACAAGGACAACACGTCCACTTCCGGAACCACTATGGAGTTCATCTTCTACGTCACCAAGAACGAGTCCTACACCTTCGACCTCACACAGCTGGGCTACGCCGCCGACGAGGCAGTTCCCGTTCACGACATCTGGAGCGGTGAGGACCTCGGCACCTCCACGGGCAACCTCCACATCGCCGTTCCCAGTCATGGTGCGAAGCTCCTGCGCCTGGGTGACAAAGCCAACACCACGGGCATCAACAGTCCAGCCACCCACACAGATTCAAGTTCTAAGTTTCAGGTTTCAACGGCCACCTACGACCTCGCCGGACGCCGAATCGCAGACGGTCAGATGCCCCATGGCATCTATATCCGCAACCACCAGAAGATCATGGTATAATAATAGGAGGGCGACCTCATTGTGTGACCGTTAGTTTAATTCTTTGACATGATGAAGAAATATCTTATTCTTGTATGTACGCTGTGCTGTCAACTGTTGAGTCAGGCACAACCCGCCGGAGGATTCGGTGGTGTCCAGACATCGAAGTCAGAACTACCCACCTCTCAGGAGTGGAAGGATGTCAACTATGCCGGCGACAACCAGAGCTATCACACCTGTGACATCTACCTGCCCAAGAAAGAGGCCGCGAGCTATCCCGTCGTGATTCATGTCTATGGCAGCGCCTGGTTCGGCAACAACGGAAAGGGTATGGCGGATCTCGGCACCATAGGTCGTTCGCTGCTCGAAGCCGGTTATGCCGTTGTTTGCCCTAACCACCGTAACAGTTCGGATGCCAAGTGGCCTGCACAGATTCACGATATCCGTGCCGTCATCCGTTTCGTGCGCGGCGAGGCTGCGAGGTACAAGTTCGATACATCGTTCATTGCCACCAGCGGATTCTCCAGCGGTGGCCATCTGGCCTCTATCGCAGCTACCACCAGCGGCTTAAAGCAGACTACGGTCGGCACCTATGACATCGACCTCGAAGGCTCCGTCGGCAACTACCTTGGCGAGAGCAGCAGCGTCAATGCGGCCTGTGACTGGTCAGGTCCCGTCAACCTCACCAATATGGACTGTGGCGAGGGTATGAAGATGGGCGAGGACAGCCCCGAGGACGTGCTGCTCAACTCTAAACTCGACCGTGAGCCAGACAAGTATCGTAGTCTCAGTGCCACTAACTATGTCAACCAAAACAATCCACCCATCATCATCTTCCACGGGGAGAAGGACAATGTCGTGCCCTGCTGTCAAGGAAAAGAATTCTATGAACTGCTGAAGGCTGCCGGTGTCATGACCTCGGCCACCTTCCCCGCCGAGGGCGGTCACGGAGGCCCACAGATGTACACCGAGGAGAACCTGAAGAAGATGGTCTGCTTCCTCGACTGTGTCCGTAAGGGTGCTAAGACGCGCATCCTTGAGGACGGCGGTACAGGGCCCTACAAGGCTGTTATGAAAGAAGAAACCACGCTGCCCGAGCACACCGTTTTCGTGCCTCAAGATCTCTCTGCCTTCGGCCCCGACAGGTTGTTGCCCGTGCTCGTATGGGGCAATGGCGCCTGCGCCAACTCACCCTTCGAACACATGATCTTCAAATAGCTGAGGGCGAAAGCTTAGGGAATGTAAACGGTACAGGGCTGGTTCAGGTCGGCTTGCCATTGTTGCAGCCAACTGAACCAGCTTTTTGCATCGCGGAAACCGTCCTGCTCCATGAGGGCGCAGATGGCGAGATGGTAGGTGATGTGGCCGTTGACGGGATGGAGGATGGTGAGATAGTTATAGGCATCCTCCTTGGTGGAAGTGAGGTAGGCGGCAGGGGCGCAGACGCCAAGACCGACACCCTCGATAAGGTCCTCAGCGGCTTTGTCAGGGACGTTACGGCCCCAGGAGCCGACAAGGGAGGACCCACCCCCGACCCCTCCCGTAAGGGAGGGGAGAGCCTGCGGGATGTAGCCTTCGTTGTCCATCTCTATCTTCTGAACACCGGTACAGAACAGTTCGTTATCAATAGAGGGACCTGCGAGTTGGACATCCACTTGCACGTCGCGATGACCGGCATAGATGGTGTAGCGCTGGCGCATCTGCAGGGTTTTGCCGTTGTAGCGCCAGTTCTTGTCCCACACCTCCACGATGGCACGCACGGGGCCGCTGGCAATGACGCGCTGGCCGCGTGCCTCCACGCTATCTACATAGGTGGGCTGTTCGCTGAGGTAGCCACGGAAGGAGCCGGCACCGACACTGGGGCCTGCGAAAAGGATGTCGCAGCCAAGGCCGTTGGCGATGTCCTCGCGCGTACTATAAAAATTGGTTTTATCGAGAACGAGCTGCGGCGTGGGTTTGCCGTAGATATCAATGCTCTGACGATGGTCCATATAGACGCGGAAGCCTACCAGCTCTGATTCCCACTGGGCACCGTGACCGTAGATGGCGTCGTAGGTGGCGAGGGGCTCGTTGCGACCCTGGTATTCGATGCTGTTGATGTAGGGGTAACGGTACTTACGATCCCATACCTTCATGAAGGCTGCCGTGCGAGGGGTGTACGACTTCTGCGGGGAAACCGACGAAAACGAGATTTGGAACGTTTCGGTACTATGGGCCGGGATGTCTGCTACAAAAGCCATCTCATCATAGATGAGATCGCCATCGAGGTCATCGAGTTGGGAAGGCAGTTCCTCGTTTGTCGCCGTAGCGACCAACAAGGAAACAACATTTGCCGCCTGTTCCTTCAGGGCTTTATGCAAGTCTATGACCACGGGAACATCCTTGCGGTCAGAGGAAGAAGGATTCGTAACCTTTATAACCCATGATTGGGCAAAAGCGCATAGGGGCAATATAGTAAGAAGAAGCAATACTACTTTTTTCATTCTTTCAATCTTTCAATTTTTCAATCTTTCAATCTTCACTCCGGTATCACCTCCTGCAAATAAATCGCTTCGAGGCTCCAGAGGGCACAATCGTTGGTGGTGGTCTCAGGGCTCTCGGTGAGGGGCTGCGGCACCTCGGGCGGCAGCAGCTCGCGGGCGTCGAAGCGGTAGTGCTGAGCGCTGCGGCTGTACTTCCACATATCGGCCCACGCCTCCTCGGCCAGCGCCTTATCGTGGAGTTTAGCAGCTGCGTAGCCCTTGAGGCGACTGATGCGGAACTTATTCGTCGTCACCTTGTGGTAGCGGGCGTTATGGTCAAGATAAACAGCTTCGAACTTCTTATTCGGCACCATCTCCATCATCTCGTGCAGCAGCTCGAAACCACCCATGATGAGCTTCAGATGGTTGGTGGATGTCACCTTCGGGTCGCCCTCGTAGCTGAGGATGCCCGTGGCGGGGTCATAGCCCAGCACGCCAGGGCCCGTGAACATACCATTGGGCAGGGCGGCAATGCTCTTCATGCCCGCCTGAATCTTCTTGAGGTACTTTACGTCGCGCGTGCGTTCATATTCTGTCATCCAGTTGCCGGCATAGGCCACCCAGTCGGGGCCGATGCGCAGACGCGCAGGGGCCGTGCAGGGATACTGCTCACGCGGCAAGGCCAGACGCATCGGGTCGATGGTGTAGAGCATCTGGTCGGCATCCTTCACAGCCGTCATCAGGTCGCCCGTGCGCTCGTCGGTGGTTAGGTAGTAGTAGAAGCGGTTCCACGCCGCCTGCGAGATGCGGGCTTCCTTGGCGCCGCAGCCCCAGTGGCTGACGTTATGGCGCGAGCCGAGACCTGCGAAAGGTCCGATGTGATAGACGTCCACCTCAGAGGTGTGACGCGTCATCGCCTCCGCCATGCGCCACACATCCGGACGTGCCGTGCGCAGGAAGCTATACCACAACCACGAGATGCTGCCCAGCTCCGTGTTGTCCCACGCGAAGCCGCCGACATCGTACTTCCACTCGTGGCGGGCGGGGTCGTACTGGTGCATCACGTCGCCATAGTTCCAGAAGCCGTACCAGTGGCGCTCGTCGATAGCCTTCACATAGTAGTCCAGATAGTCCGTGAGCTGACGCTCCACGGCACTGCGGCGCTCGTTGCTGTTGTCGGGCAGGCTCCAAATGCCAAAGGCCCGACGGGAATGCAGGTATTCGGGCGTGCAAACCAGCGGCGCATCCTGACTCAGCTGTAGAGCACGCTGGGCGATGGCCGCCTTGCCCGGATATGCCGTCTCGGGTTGGAGGGCCAGCACGGAAGTGCGTGCGATGCCGTAGGGCGTGGACATCCCTTCCTGCACATCCTCGTAGCTGGCGTTAAGGTCGTGCGCCACATTGTCATAATGGCGCAGGTCCATCGCACCACCCTCGGGTGCCCAGAGGTAAGCAGTCAGATAGGCTGTCTCGTGGGTGGCGCTATCTACTTGCAGCGAGGCGGG
Source organism: uncultured Prevotellaceae bacterium (assembly GCA_946415705.1). Classification (GTDB taxonomy): domain Bacteria; phylum Bacteroidota; class Bacteroidia; order Bacteroidales; family Bacteroidaceae; genus Physcousia. The sequence goes on along the minus strand of CAMKTN010000004.1, from coordinate 10,773 downwards.
GTAGCTCTCCCAGAAGTCCTTGAGGCAGAGGCCCAGACCGCCGCTGACATCACCCACGAAGGCGTAGCCTGCAGCACGTTGTCCCGTGTGCGTGCCAATCCATTGATTGTTGATGTGGGCACGCTTCCGGATGGTGTAACCTTGGTCGGAGAGTTGCGCGAGGCGGTAGGTGTTCCATTTGGCCCAGTGGCGCAGCAAGTCCTGACCCTTCGCGTCGAAGGCTTCAGGCTCAGGGATGCGCAGTCCTGCCACTTGGGACCCCTCTAAATCTCCCCGTGAGGGGAGACTTTCCTGTCCTTTGGCGGTCTCTGCGCCAGCCTCTCCCCTCCCTTCACGGGAGGGGTCGGGGGTGGGTCTTTCGGGGGTGGGTCCTTCCAGAATGCGGCGGCCGCTCAGCGGCTGCACGCTCTCGCTCCATACGCCACCGCCCTGCGTGGCGAAGGCCACATGACGGTTATAGGCTTGCTCGCGGAGGGGCACTTCGAAACGAACGCCCAAAGAACGGATGAAATCGCGGTTCTGGTCGCCGTCGTAGGTGAAGGTGTGTACCATCCGCACCTGCTCAGAGCCTGCGTAGAAGTAGAGGCGTACGACAAAGGGGAAGGGGGCCTTACCCTCGATCTTCACGACCGCACGCACATGGCCTGCGCGCTCCACCTCCACCTTCTGGATCTCAGAGGTATAATGAGAAAAATGGATATCATTAAGATCCTCCGCAAACGGCTGATCCTGCGTCGTGCAAACCAGCTGACTGCGGCCAGCTACGCGCGTGCCGTTTACTACAAGGCTGTCCAGAATGGCGGAACCGGATTTGGAGATATAGGCCTGCAGCGAGCCCGTGTTGATGCAGATTTGCGCATCGCTCTCTGCGATGGAGACAGCGGACGAACCGCTGTCCACAGGGCTTGCGGCTCTTGCTTTCGAGAAAGCTACAGCCGTCGTGCCGCCAGGCACCACAGCAGCAAAACCGCCCCATTTCACCGAGCCATCGGGCCAATAGGCCGTAGGCCAGAAGTCAGCAGGGATGGCCTCGCCATGGTCGGTCGTGAGGGTGAAAGTGTCGGTGGGTTTCATCTCGCCCTTCGAGAAGGGAATGCCAAAGCTGACGGGCTTCGCCTGCGTGGGCGTCTGGCCGATCCAATGCAGGCGGGCAGGTATTTCAACAGCGATGCTTCTGACGGGGAGCGCCAGAAGCATCGCTATAAAACCTATTTTAGTAACGGTCTTCGATTTCATCTTCCTTATCTTCTATGTAATCAACAAACTCGTCGCGGAGCCATGAAGGAATGGAGCTGTCGGCCTTCACGCGCTTCTCGATCTCCCAGAGCTTATCCTCGATGCGCTTGGCGGCATCCTCGTTGTCGTAGCGCAGGTATTTGTCGTACTGCGCCAGCATACCATAGATGCCAAAACGACGCAACTGACCGTCCAGCGTCATCGGGTATTCCGTGGGTTTCTTGGTTTCAGGTGCGGCCTTGGCCACGGGCTCTGCGGGTGCCGCGGGTGCTGCAGCCGTCGTGTCAGGAGCAGCCTCAACGGCAACAGGTTCGGTGACGTTGAAGTCCATGCGCACACTCTTGGCGCTCTCCACCAGACGAGAAGCCTCGCTGGCAGTCATGTACTTCTTTTCATCGTCCATGATGGAGAAGACGATGTTGCGCTCCACATTATTACCTGCGTTGAACACGGGAATCAGGTTCTGCAGGTCTTCGCCCTGAAGCACGAGGCCATCGCGGAGGCGTACACCCCGCTCGTCCAGCGGGACAAGGTTGATGGACAGGTCGGCGAGAGACGTAGCGACCTCCTTGCGGACAGGCACGACCGCCTGCAATGTCCACTCAGAGGTGTTAGACGGATTCTGGACAGTGAACAGTCTGACATCAGCGCCCAGACTGAAAGAGGAGAAAGCGTTACCCGCGAACTCCACCGTGTTCTTGGAGATGAGGCTTTCAACGGGTTTGTCGGAGTTACAGGCGCAGAGCAGCACAGCGGCCACTGCAGAAAGGATAAGAGATTTCTTCATGTCTGTAGGTTGATTAGATGTATTTTGCGACAAAAGTACAAAATTATTTGCTAAGGCAAATGCGTTCAGCATTTTTTTTGATGATACACTTAGAAATACGACCTTAAGGACACGTTTTAGCTGCAAAAAGTTTGGTTATTCGGCAGATTCGCAGTACTTTTGTTGGCAAAATCAAACAATAACACGCTTTTCCATTAAAACAATGAAGACCCGTCATTTCCTGTTTGTGGCCGCGATGTCTCTCACGGCCTGCACATCAGCACCGTCCTCACAAAGTGAGGAGGTCAACGATTCAAACACCCCGCTGCACCTGCTGAAGCCCGACTACAAGGTTCCCTACGGCGAGCTGTCGGCAGACGATGTCAAGGCCTGCCTCGACCGCGTCTTTGCCTACTGCGAGCAGGGCACGTTCCGCCTCGGCTCCTACGAATGGGGCATCACCTATCAGGCACTGCTGGCAGCCGCGCAGACGACAGGCGACCAGCGCTATAAAGGTTATGTGACAGAGAAATTCAACCTCATCGCAGAGTCCGTGACCCTGGCACAGCAAGGGGACACGGCCAACATCAAGATGGAGCCCGCACAACTGGAACAAATCATGAACCCGCGTGCGCTGGACGACTGCGGCACGATGTGCACGGCCATGATGAAGTACAATGACGAGCGCCTCAAAGGCTGCATCGACAACTACTTCCAGTTCGTAGAGCACGGCCAGTACCGCCTGCCCGACGGCCTCTTCGCACGCCATCGTCCGCAGCACAACACCGTGTGGCTCGACGATATGTATATGGGTATCCCCACCATCGCCTATGCCGGCATCTACTTCAACGACCCCAAGTACTTCGACGAGGCCGCCACGATGTACAAGAACTTCGTGAAGCGCATGTGGGTGCCCGAAAAGAAGATCTACCGTCACGGCTATGTCGAAGGTCTGGCACAGCAACCCACCTACCACTGGGCACGCGCCAACGGCTGGGCATTGCTGACAACCGTGGAGCTGCTTGACATGCTGCCCGAGAACCATCCCGACCGCGCGTTCATCATCAACCAGCTGCAGGAGCATGTCGCTGGTCTCTGCGCCCTGCAGTCGAGCGAGGGCTTCTGGCACCAACTCCTGGACCGCAACGACAGTTACCTCGAGACCTCTGCTACCGCCATCTACTGCTACAGCATCGCCCACGCCATCCGCAAGGGTTGGCTGGAGGGCATCACCTACGGCGGCGTGGCACAGCTGGCTTGGCATGCCATCAGCACGAAGATCACGGAGGACGGCAAGGTGGCCGGCACCTGCGTAGGCACGGGCATGGCCTTCGACCCCGCCTTCTACTACTATCGTCCCGTCAGCACCGCTGCAGCTCACGGCTACGGTCCCGTCATCTGGGCTGCCGCCGAGATGATTAGCCTGCTTCAGGAGTGGCACCCCCGCACCAACGACAGCGGCCTCCACTACTACGAACAGGAACAGACCAACCCCGCCCCCCTCTTCTATCTCACCGAGGACGGCAAGGGAGAGGCCGTCAAATAACCCATAGGCCCCATTAGACCCATTAGCCCTATTGGCCCCATTAACTCATGATTGATCGCCAGACCGTCGATAGGATTTTGGATGCGGCGAACATCGTGGATGTCGTCTCGGACTTCGTGACCCTCAAGCGCGCAGGAGCGAACTTGAAGGGGCTGTGTCCGTTCCACGACGACCGTACGCCCTCGTTCATGGTGTCGCCGTCGAAGAATATCTGCAAGTGCTTCGCCTGCGGCGAGGGCGGCACGCCCGTGCATTTCATCATGAAACACGAGCAGCTCACCTACCCCGACGCGCTGCGCTACCTGGCCAAGAAATACCATATCGAGATCAATGAGCGCGAGCAGACCGACGAGGAGAAAGCCGAGCAGAGCGAGCGCGAGAGTCTGTTTGTCGTCAATGAGTGGGCCAACGAATGGTTCCAGAAGCAGATGAACGACACCGTCGATGGCCGCGCCGTAGGTCTTGCCTACTTCCGCCAGCGCGGCTTCCGCGATGACATCATCAAGAAGTTCCAGTTGGGTTTCTGCCCCGATAAATACGACGCGCAGTGGCAGGCCGCCAAGGCTGAAGGCTACAACGAGGACTACATCCTCAAGACGGGTCTCTGCATCCGCAATGAGCAGGGCAAGACCTACGACCGCTTCCGCAACCGCGTCATCTTCCCCATCCACACCATCTCGGGCAAGGTCGTCGGCTTCGGCGGCCGCGTGCTGGATAGCCGCACGAAAGGTGTGCAGGTGAAATACCAAAACTCACCCGAGAGCAGCATCTACTCCAAGAAGCGCGAGCTCTACGGTCTCTTCTTTGCCAAGCAGGCCATCGTGAAGCAGGACCTCTGCTATCTCGTAGAAGGCTATACCGACGTGATGGCCATGCACCAGCAGGGTGTGGAGAACGTTGTCGCCAGCAGCGGCACAGCCCTCACCCATGAGCAAATTCGCGCCATCCACCGTTTCACCGAGAATATCACCGTTATCTACGATGGCGATGCCGCCGGCATCAAGGCCTCGCAACGCGGTATCGACATGATCCTTGCCGAGGGCATGAATGTGAAGCTGCTGCTGCTACCCGACGGGGATGACCCCGACAGCTTCGCCCGCAAGCATACGGCCACCGAATACCAGCAATATCTGGCTGAGCATCAGGTGGACTTCATCCGCTTCAAGACCAATCTGCTGCTGGAAGAGGCGCAGAACGATCCCATCAAGCTCTCGCGCCTCGTGAACAATATTGTCGATAGCCTCGCCGTCATCCCCGACGAGATTACGCGCACGTTCTATATTAAGGAAACGTCGCAGATGCTGTCCATTGAGGAGCGTATCATCACGGCAGCCGTGGTGAAGGTGAGGAAACGTCTGCGCGAAGAGAAGCAAAAGGAACGCGAGCGCGAGGCAAGCCGTCAGCAAGCGTCAGCCACCACGACACCCACCGCACCCGTAGCCGACGTTCCCGAAGTCACAGATGCTCCCCCTTCGTTCGAGACTACAACACCCATTGATGCCCCTTACATCGACCTGCCGCCCATCGGTGGCACAGAACAGGCTGTGCTTCCCGAGGAAGGCCTCAGCACCAAGCGCCGCTCACACGAAGAGGAGCATGTCATACAAACGGAACGCCTCCTCGTGCAGATGCTTGTGCGCCACGGCGAAAAGGTCATGTGCAATGTCGAAGACGAGAATGGCGAGGAGCAGCCCCTCCATGTCATCGAATACATTCACCTCACGCTTCAGGATGACAACCTCCAGTTCCGCGACCCGCTGCACCAACGCATCCTAAACGAAGCCGTGGAACACGCCCAAGACGAGGACTTCCGCTGTACGCGTTACTTCGAAAACCACCCTGACGAAGCCATTTCCGCCCTGTCCATCGAGCTGGCACACGACAAGGAAACACTCAGCAAAGTGCACAGCAAGGGGGGAGCCATCCCTCCCGAGGAGGAACGCCTAGCGGATATCCTTCCACATCTGATGATCGACTACAAGCTGGCCATCGTGGAAGAAACACTGCGTCACATCCAGCAAGAACTCCGCAACCCCTCAACCCGTAATAACCGAGAGCAGCTACAACGTCTCATGAAAGAGTTCCAGGAAACAAAACAAATACAGAAGGAGCTCGGGCATCAAGCTGGCGATCGTGTACTCATGAAATCATAAAAAACTCACATATCATCCAATGATTACCACCCTACTCTCACTACTGTTCATGGGTTCCATGCTCCCGCAGGAACAACAACAAGAACAAGATATAATGCCCACGGACACGATGCGCGAGGTCGTCATCTTCCCCGACAGCCTCCTGCCCATAGAGCGCATCACACGCGAGTCACTGCGCCAGCGCAAGGACATCAAGGTGCCCTCGGTGTCGGACATTCTCAACCGTGTGTCCCCGACTATCAACGACAAGATCATGCACCCCTTCGCCTTCAAGCAGCGCAAGCATGAGCGCCGCAAGAAGAAGCAGCAGCAAGTACTGGAAGAGTATTCACGCGTGAAGACCTTCGATGAGCTCCTGCGCGAAGCCTATGAGCAACAACTTCTCGAAGACTCCCTGCAGCGCCTCCGCAGGCCCTAAGCCTGCAACACCTTATTCGTGCACCAGCGTGCCGATAGGCTCCCCTGACATCACGCGCTTCAGATTCCCATAGATGTCCATGTTGAAGACATAGATGGGCAGATGGTTTTCCTTGCACATCGTGGTGGCGGTGAGGTCCATCACCTTGAGGCCACGCGTATAGACTTCGTCGAAGGATATCTCATTGAACTTCGTGGCTGTGGGATCTTTCTCGGGATCGGCGGTATAGACGCCATCCACGCGTGTACCTTTTAACATCACGTCGGCCTCAATCTCGATACCGCGCAGCGAAGAACCCGTATCGGTGGTGAAATAGGGATTGCCCGTGCCACCACTCATGATGACCACCTCGCCACGCTCCATCGCCTCGATGGCCTTCCACTTGGTATAGAATTCACCGATGGGTTCCATGCGGATGGCCGTGAGTACGCGATTGGGAACGCCGATGGCACCGAGTGCTGAGCTGAGGCCGAGGGAGTTGATGACCGTAGCGCACATGCCCATCTGGTCACCCTTCACACGGTCGAAGCCTTTGCCAGCACCGCTGAGACCACGGAAGATGTTACCACCGCCGATGACGATGCCAATCTGCACGCCCATGTCATGGACATCCTTAATCTGTTCTGCATACTCGGCCAGACGCTTCTCGTCAATACCGTATTTCTTTTCACCCATCAGGCTTTCACCGGAAAGCTTGAGTAAAATTCTCTTGAATTTCATTTTGTAATCGTTTAACGTTTATGGTTTAACGCTTAATGTTTAGGGGTTAGCTTCCAGTTGATCATCGACAACGCGATGTACCATAAGATAATCAGGGCGATAGCTGACGGATCCATAACCAGAGCCGCGATGACGGCTGCGCCGATGATGAAGATGAACTTCACCTTATTATGTTCCCACGACAGGTCCTTGAACTTCAGCGAGAAGAGCGGGATCTCCGCAATCAGCAGGAAGCAGAACATCAACAGGAACAAGAACAGGAACAGCGCATTGAAGCGCGGGGAAGCCAGGAAGGAGAGCTGTCCCACGATGAGCGAGCCCCAGAAGAGGGCGTTGGCAGGTGTGGGAAGACCGATGAAGCTGGTTGTCTGACGATCGTCGAGGTTGAACTTGGCCAGACGAAGGGCTGAGAAAGCCGCCAACAAGAAGGCGGTATAAGGCATATACTGCGCCAAGGGCAGCATCCATTCAGGATACTCCACAAAGCCGAAGAGTTGGAAAATCATGGCAGACGGGGCTACGCCAAAGGTGACGACGTCAGCCAACGAGTCCAGCTCCTTGCCTATCGGCGAGCTGATGCCCAACGCACGGGCAGCCATGCCATCAAAGAAATCAAAGACAGCACCCAGGATAATCATCACGAGGGCCCACTCGAAGTGGCCATGAAAAGCGGCGCCCGTAGCCATGCAACCGCAAATCAGGTTGCAACAAGTCAGCGCATTAGGAAAGTTGAGCAGCACGGTATTTGAAGGTTGAGGGTTTATAGTTTATGGTTCTTGAAGGGTCAAGCGTCCCGTTGGGCCGAGCGGAGGAGTGTGGGGTGCCAGCTTGGCGATGACCGTTTGGTTGCCCGTGGTCTTCTGTCCCTGGGTCACCATGATCTTTGTGTCCAAGGGGAGATAGACATCCACGCGCGAACCGAACTTAATGAAGCCCAAGTGTTCGTCGATGAAGCAGTCCTCGCCCTCGTTGGGATAAGTGACGATGCGGCGCGCCATAGCGCCTGCCACCTGACGCAGCAGGATCTCGGTGCCGTTATCAGCCTCGATGACCACCGTCGAACGCTCGTTGTCGAGACTTGCCTTGGGCAGCCACGCAGCACTGAAGCGTCCTTTGTGGTGGCGCACGATCTTGATAGTGCCATCCACAGGAACCCAGTTGGCATGGACATTGAAGAGACTCATAAAGATGCTCACCATGATACGGCGGTCGTGGAAGTATTCGTTCTCCTCCACTTCCTCCACCACGACAATCTTACCGTCGGCGGGTGCCAGCACCAAGTCCTCCGTGTCACCCTCATAGATGCGGATGGGGCAACGGAAGAAGTTGACGACAACGAGATAGATGGCGACGAGGATACTGAAAAGTCCCCAGAACCACGGGCTCTGGAAACTGAAAGCATAGCCGAACAGCAGGCAGAACAATGCTGCACAAATGGGAAATACGATAAGCGTCTCTGTGCCCTCACTATGAAGGCGGATGTTCTTTTTGATTTTCTTTAAAGGACGTACCATTTCTGTATAGAAAGGTTCATTAAATGTATATTTTCCGCACAAAAGTAAGCATTATTTGAAAGATTGCAAAAAAATGAGCCCCTTTTTTGGTGGTTTGATAAAAGAAACGTACTTTTACACTCGTTTTCGACACCTATGGAGAATTTTATACACCTTCACGTACACACTCAGTACTCACTTTTGGATGGCCAGGCCAGTATTCCCAAACTGGTTGACAAAGCCATCAAAGATGGGATGCGTGGCATGGCTATTACAGACCATGGCAACATGATGGGTGTGAAAGAATATTTCAACTACGTCAGCAAGAAAAACAAAGCGCTGAAGGAAGAGGGAAAGGAACCCTTTAAGCCCATCTTCGGCTGCGAGATGTACGTGGCCGAGCGTACGCTCTACGACAAGGACAAGGACATCGACAACCGCCGTTACCACCTGATTGTTCTGGCCAAGAACGAGACGGGTTACCACAACCTCGTCAAGCTGGTGTCGAAGTCATGGGTCGAGGGTTTCTATTCGCGACCGCGTACCGACCATCATGAGTTGGAAAAATACCACGAGGGATTGATCATCTGCTCGGCCTGCATCGCCGGCGAGGTGCCACGCCGCATCCTCAATGGCGATATCAAGGGGGCTGAGGAAACCATCCTGTGGTACAAGAACATCTTTGGCGAGGACTACTACCTCGAGATCCAGCGCCATGAAGTGAAAGATCCCACGCAACTGGCCAACCGCGAGACTTTCCCCTTGCAGCAGGAGGCTAACAAGGTCATCCTGGAGCTGGCCAAGAAGCACGGCGTGAAGGTGGTGTGTACCAACGACGTACACTTCGTGGATGAGGAAAATGCAGAAGCCCACGACCGTCTCATCTGCCTGGGCACAGCCAAGGATTTCGATGACCCGAAGCGCATGAGATACTCCAAGCAAGAGTGGTTCAAGACACAGGCCGAGATGAACGACATCTTCGCCGATGTGCCCGAGGCGCTCGCCAATACGATGGAAGTATTGGAGAAGGTGGAGCCCTACAGCATCGACCACCGCCCGATCATGCCAAACTTCGCCATCCCCACGAGCTTTGGCACCGAAGAGGGATATCACCAGCGCTTCACCGACGAGGAGCTCTTCAATGAGTTCACGCGCGATGAGAACGGCAAGGAGATCTGCTCGCGGGAAGAAGCCGAGAAGAAGGTGAAGAACCTCGGCGGTGTCAACAAGCTCTATCGCCTGAAGCTGGAAGCCGATTATCTGAAATACCTTACTTATAGGGGTGCGCGACGCCTCTACGGGAATCCCGTCCCCGAGGAAATCGACGAACGCCTGCGCTTCGAGCTGCACGTGATGAAGACGATGGGTTTCCCCGGCTACTTCCTCATCGTGCAGGACTATATCAATGCGGCTGCCCATGAGCTGGATGTCAGCGTCGGCCCTGGCCGTGGCTCCGCGGCCGGTTCTGCCGTAGCATACTGCCTCGGCATCACCAAGGTGGATCCCATCAAGTACGACCTCCTGTTTGAGCGTTTCCTCAACCCCGACCGTATCTCGCTGCCTGATATCGATGTGGATTTCGATGACGACGGGCGTAGCAAGGTGCTCTCATGGGTCACCCAGAAATACGGCGAGGACAATGTAGCCCACATCATCACCTATGGCACGATGGCCGCCAAGAGCGCCATCAAGGATGTGGCCCGCGTGCAGAAGATGCCGCTTGATGCCACACAAGCACTGCTGAAAAGCATCCCCGACCGCCTGCCTGACACCCCCGACGGCAAGCCACGCAAGAGCAACCTCGCCAACATCCTGGAGTGCGTACCCGAGATGCAACAGGCAGCAGCCTCACCCGATGAGAATGTGCGCAATGTCATCCGCTATGCACAGATGCTGGAAGGCAATGTCCGCAACACGGGTGTGCATGCCTGCGGTGTCATCATCTGCCGCGACCCCATCAGCGACTGGGTGCCCCTCAGCACCGCCGATGACAAGGAAACGGGAGAGAAAATCCTGTGTACACAGTACGAAGGTTCTGTCATCGAGGACACGGGACTCATCAAGATGGACTTCCTCGGGCTCAAGACGCTGAGCATCATCAAGGAAGCCCTCAAGAATATCAAGGACAGTGTCGGCATCGACATCAATATCGAGCGCATTGATATCGACGACCCTGCCACCTACCAGCTCTACTGTGACGGCCGCACCATTGGTACCTTCCAGTTTGAATCGCCGGGTATGCAGAAGTATCTGCGTGAGCTGCAGCCCTCCACCTTCGAGGACCTCATCGCCATGAACGCCCTCTACCGTCCGGGACCGATGGACTATATCCCCGATTTCATCGACCGCAAGCAGGGACGCAAGCCTGTAGAGTACGACATTCCTTGCATGGAGAAATACCTGAAGGACACCTACGGCATCACCGTCTATCAGGAGCAGGT
>CAMKTN010000003.1 GCA_946415705.1 uncultured Prevotellaceae bacterium | reverse complement strand
CATTGTACTTTCTTATTTATCTTCAGGAAATATCTCGGCCAGTTTCTTCTCTATCTCTTCTCCGCGCAGGCCGCGGGCGAGGATTGTGCCGTCGGGGGCAAAGAGGATGATTTCGGGGATTGCGATGATGCCGTAGAGGTCGGTGGCTATATGGTCGGAGTTAATAATTTGCGGATAGGGAACCTGCTCTTCAGCGATGGCTTTCAGCGTCGCTTTGGGTTCGTCCCATACTGCGATGCCGACCACCTGTAGGCCACGTTCTTTGTACTTCTCGTAGGCGGCAATGAGATTGGGGATTTCCATTCGGCACGGGCCACACCACGATGCCCAGAAGTCGGCAAGCACGTACTGTCCACGGCCAACGTAGTCGCTGAGACGGGTTGTTATTCCCTCATATTCCACGGCGAAGTCCTTGAACATTTCGCCCTCGCGCGTCTCGTTCCGTTTCTCGTAGGTAGCTCGCATCTTCCGTATCTCTTCCATGGATTGAAACCGCTTGCTCAACATTCCGATACATTCGAGGATGCGGTTCCGATCGGCAAGGCTCATATGATACTCCTCAACAACGTACAGGCCAAGCTCGTCGTCCGTATGTCGGCTCACCGCTTCGGTCAGGATCTCTTCAAGCCGTTGGTATGGCTCGTCAGGGTCTTTCCAATCACTCCACTCAAAGAAGTCTGCAATGATGCGCTGCTCTAAAGCCTTCATTTCATCGTTTAGCGGTGTGCCCGACACAAAGTAATGGCCGCTATACGGCGACTTTCCTTCAATGTGGATGCTACCTTCCTCTATGAACAGGGGCGTAATGTCTGTCCACCTTGTCTTGTTGCCGCGCAGGTCACACTTCATAACCTCAGGCAACGTCCCCTCGTGTGGCAAGATTTCGCCCCGCGCGGCCTGCAAGGAATCGACGATAGTCCCATGTCTGTCCCTGAGATACAGCGTACCCGTATAGTCGGGATGCCCGATGCTACCCTCAATGCGGTAGTGGATTTGTGCCTGCCCCGACATTACAACGATTGCGAGCAGTATGGTGATGATTTGTCTTTTCATTGTTCGTTTTTTTACTTCTATTATAACGCACAAAGGTGCGTTTTCATTTTATTGGAGTTGAAGATTTACGAAGAATTAACGGGGAGCCTGAGGTAGCAGTTGTTCCAGTTTGTATTTCAAGGCCTGCAGGGAGAGGGAACGACGGGTGAGAATAGTGCCGTCGGGGGCGAAGAGAATATAGGCGGGAATGGCGGTGATGCCGTAGGTGGTCATGGGAGTGGAGCCATAGATTTGCGGAAAGGTGATGCCCAGTCGCTGCACTTCGCGGTTAGCTGCTTCGGGTTTGTCCTGTAGCGTTATCCCTACGACTTGCAGCCCCCGATCTTTGTACGCCTCATATATTTGCATTACTTCTGGCATCATTGCTTTGCAAGGGCCGCACCAAGAGGCCCAGAAGTCTGCGAGCACGTAATGACCTTGTCCCACGAAGTCGGAGAGATGTATGGGAAGGCCGTTAACGTCTGTTCCTGTGAGATCGCGGAACATGCTACCTTCGTCTGTCTCACAGTGTAGTTGAAGATTATCAGCAAGCCGCTCCATCTCGGTGGATTCCTGTAAGCGTGGACTTAGCAGTTTAACCAACGCCAATGCTTCGCCAGGAGAGAAAGAACTCTTGGTAATATTGATGGCGTATGCACCCAATAAATCATCGGCGTGGTGCGTCACTACATCTTTCACCACCGCATAGACCTGTCGGTTATACGCGTCTTCTTCCGCAGGGTCATAATTCGTGCTGATTTGCTGGAAAATTGCGTAGATGCGGTTGAGGTCGTCGTTCATAGGCGTTCCGACTGTGCTAATGATGCGGTTTTGGTTGACATCAGCTTGAATGACCGTCGTACCATTCTCCAAGACGAAATCCCCAATCCATCCCTTGCCTTCGCGATATTGTAGGGCGAACAACGACGGTTTCTCTATAACTCCTTCTGCAGGCACAAGCCGCCCATCCACAACCTTTACGGTCGCTATCGGACATTGCGCTTCCGTATCTATCAGTTCCAGCGAATCCAAGGGCTCAGCACCAGTCACCGTTCCCTCCAAACGCCATTTGATTTCCTGTGCCTGCGTGGCCATACAGACCGTTGCCAGCACAATCATTGTCACTACTCTTTTCATATCATTTTGTCTTTATGTGAATAAATCGACTGCAAAAGTGCGTCAAAAATCTCGTTCTCTACAAATATATTCCCTGACATTTGTCTGACATTTGCATTATCCCCGATTTCATCGTGGCATGTGGGCGAAGAGGATGGTGATGATGGTTCTTTGAAGTGTCGAAGCGACCAAGGTCGAGCGTTCTTGTTCATTGTTCATTTCTTTCTTTATATTATTGCAATTCGTTTTTTACACTGAGGCGATGACATCTTCGAGCAGACGGTTGGGGTCGGTGATGCCGAAGCCTTCCTTCTTCAGTCTCTGTTTGCGGTGCTGAACGGCGGAGGGCGTGATGCTGTAGATGCGTCCGATAACGGGATTGGACATGTGCAGACGGACGAGCATACAGAGGCGCAGGTCATCCTGGCTGAGATGGGGACAGGCGGCACGGACACGCTCAATGCAGTTGTCGTCAATCTCGTTCAGCACACGCTCTATATCGAGCCAGTCCTTGCTGGAGAGCGTGACGCGGGTGTCGGTTTCCGTCTGCAACTTCTTGGCTACGTCTAAGCGGTCGATGATGTAGCCCTGCAGGAAGCGGATCATGCCCTCCTTCTTCTGGACACTGTCTTGCAGCAGCTCACGCTCATGGCTGAGCAGTTCGTTCTCGCGGTTGAGGTGCTGAGTGGCCAGACGATGTTGCTTCCGCTCGTAGTGCCTCCATTGCAACAGCAGCACGACGAGCACCAGCAGCGCGGCCCCCGCAGCCCACATCCGGTGCCGCGCCTGAGTGCGCATTTCCATCTGCGTCTTCTCGTGTTCGAGGGTTTGGTTGTAGTAGTCATTCTTGACTTTGAGGCTGTTGATGTATAATGCCTCGGAACACGTGAAAGCGGAGTCCAGATAGAAGGCGGCGGTGTCGGGTTCTTGCTGGCGCACGGCAATCTCGGCCAGCAGACGGGCGTAGAGATAGGCCAGCGTCGGGTCGTCAATCCTGTGCGGCATGTGTAGAATCTGTTTGGCTTGCGCGGTGGAGTCACAGGAGAAGTAGAACTGAGCTATCCGCAGATTTGTGGTGATGCCTATTTCCGAATCCAAATGCTCTGAGATCTCCACTCGCTTGGCATAGTCGAGCGCCGTTGTGTAATCGTTCATGCACCAATAGATCATCGCCAGCGTGATTAACGCAGAATGCTGATAGTCTGTCCATCCGCTATCTACGGCCAACTGATAAGCTTGGTTCGCATAGGCAATCGCTGACGTATAATCATCCGTGTCCTCTATGTATGCTATTGACGAAGCATGGTCGGCTGCAAACAGGTAAAGCGAAATCAGGTTCTTCGGGCTGTCGTTGATCTTCCCGTAAATCTCTATGGCCTTCTCAATCAGCTCCAGTGCCTCCTTGTCGTTGCTTAAATGCACCTGATCAGAGAGCCGATGGTAGGCGATATAGCAGGTGTGCCAGTCCTCTACCTGTTCCGACGTGCGGATGGCCTGTCGGTAACAGTCATCGCCAGCCTTCGTGCTGTCCTGTGCCACATACCATTCGCCCATATACAATGCAGCCTGCCCGAACCGCCTGTTGGCAACGTTGTCGGCAGAAGAACCGAGCTGCGACTGTGTGGCATAGAAATCATACGCGCAACGGGCAAGCTCGCCGTCGATGCTGTCGGCCAGCAGATAGTCAGTGGCGATGCGCAACAGGGCATACAGCGGGCGCTCCTCCTCGGCGAGGCCGTTAACAGGAATAAGGTTCAGGCGTGCGTCCGCGCTGTCCGCTTCCATTGGCAGGAACGCCTCAGCCTGCATTAGCAACTCGGATGTAGAACCGTCCCTGCATCCGATGAAGGCAACCAGTGCCATCTGCATGATAACTATAAATGCTAATCGTCTCATGACTGCGTTTTTATCGTGATTTGGCGGTGCAAAGGTACGGCAAAATAGCGAACGCTGCAATAATGCGCTATGGAAACGTGAAGCGCATAACTTGCATATAATCAACGCTGTTCCGAAATTATTTTCTCTCAACTATGGAACGTCGCCATCCTTGCCGCACGAAATCCACCTTTATATATACAAATAACGCTCAATGGTGCGGTTTCATTACGTTGGGGCTAAACATTTACGAAGAATTAACGGGAAGGGGGCTTTGCGGTTTGCTCCGCCTACCTGTCACAGGCGGGCGGAGCTGCTTGAAGAAAATCTACCTTTCGGTAGAAAGAGTCTATAGACTTTAGCGTTTACTTTCCTTCTATATTATTGAACATGCTAACTAAGGTTCATAATGCGCATTTTGCACGGTAATCGTGTCTTTCCCGACTACCAATGAGCCTGTGTATGTAGGTTTGTTGAGGGCTTCTTCCAGTACGCGGCGAATCTCGTTAGTGTCGTCAGTGCTGGGGAGGCCGATATGGAAATAGGCGCGATTGCCGTCGCGGTCGTAGATAGCATAGGTGGGAATACCGTCAGAGGCATAGAGTTTCATCAGGTGGTTTTCCTGTTCCTGAGTGAGGTAGTAGTGGTCGCCGGGGATGTCCTTGATCATCGTCTGCCAAGTCTTGAGGGGCGAGGAGGGCGAGGTGATGTAGATGAACTGCACACCGCGCTTCTGCATTTCCTCCTTCAGCGGCGCCAGCTGCTGATGGCCTGCACGGCAGGGGCCGCACCACGTGGCCCAGATATCAAGGAGCACGGGCTTATCTTTATAGCGGTCGAGGATGGTCTGAAGAATATCGGAGGGCGGCACACTGTCCAGCTGCTGATAGAAGACATTACCCTGTGCTGCCAACTGCTGGCGAATCCGTTCCTGCTCGGCTTTGAACTCTTCGAGGACGGCTAGGACAGCGGGAGATTTGATGTGTGAGGCATATACTTGGCTCATCGTCATCTGCAGCCCCTTGTCAGGATGGTTGAGGACCAACTTCTTGTCATCCCAGAAATCAAGAGCATTCTCCAGTCGGTGGAGGTCGCAGTTGAAGGCTGAAGCGCGTTCGTCCGACCACGGAATGCCACTCCAGAACTCTTCTGAGGCGGGTGCATAGGCTGCCTGCATGATTTCCATGCCCGCTATATGCTTCTCTTCCTCAAGGAGTACATCCCCTTGCCCCTCAAAATCATTGGGGAAGCGCAGCTTACCGATGGCTTCGTCATGGAAGGAACGGCTGATAGAATCGTATTCCTCAAAATTCCGTGGTGCACGATTGTGGAAATAGATACCTATGCGCAAGTCTGCATATTCTGCATCGTATGCGTGAATCCAACTGAGATAGTCCTGCTCGTACATCATTCGTCGCAGCGCCTTCCAAGCCGAGGTCTTGCGCTCTTTGTTGCAGGCAGCGATGGCTCTGTCCAGGCGCTTGCGGAAGAACTGCAGCCGCTCGATGGGCGTCTTCTGTTTCTGGATGTCGGCCAGCAGCTTGATGGCGTTCTTCTGCGATGCGTCGTCGGTGGTCTTCTCCGGGCGGGTGCTCTCGAAGTTGGTGAGTGCGAGGAAGCCCTTGAACGCCACGAAGGGGTCCTGGAGGCGGTTCAGGTCGATGAGCATCTCGGTGGTCTCGCCCGGTGCGAGAACGGGGCGTAGGTGGATTTGGGGCTCGTCGATGGCTATGCTCACGGTACGCGCCAGGTACAGCGGCACTTCTGCCGTCAGCGTTCCGTCGTCGGCAAAGGGGAAGTCTTTATCGAAGTATTCTGTCGTGGCGTTCAAGGGCTTGAAGTGGACCTTCAGGCTGAACTTCATCTCGGGCCTGTAGCCTAAGAGGCACACCTTCAGCGTGGCTGTTCCCTTCTGTACCTTAGCATCGGGCAGCACTTCGTCGTCGGCGTAGTTCAACTTTTGCCAGTCTGCAGGAATGGGCGAGCGGTACTTGGCTTTTATGTCGCGGATGTTCCACCATTCCCAACCGTTGTCAACGGGTTCTACGAAGTGGAAGCAATCGATGTCGGCGGGCAGGGGCTGGAAGTGGAGGGCCACGTTGACCTCGCCGCTCTCGGGCATCCAGAAATAGTCGCTCAGGGGCATCGTGCTCTCATCGGGTGCCGTGGGTGTGCCGGAGAGGATGGCGTACTTGTTGCCGC
Source organism: uncultured Prevotellaceae bacterium (assembly GCA_946415705.1). Taxonomy (GTDB): domain Bacteria; phylum Bacteroidota; class Bacteroidia; order Bacteroidales; family Bacteroidaceae; genus Physcousia. Next base: position 99,908 of record CAMKTN010000003.1, on the reverse strand, counting down.
TGTCTGTCAGAAGATAGCAGGTGCTGTCGAAGCGGATCCAATATTTAGGATGGAACTGGATGTGGACGTGCATCACCGTCTCCTCGGGCTTCAGCTCCACGGAGGTGATATGGAAGGTGGCGTTGCTCTTGCAGATAGCCTGCGGCTCGTGCCATACGACGGTTTTCGTCTTGGCCGTTACGGCAGAGATGGCGCAGAGCGCGAGGAAGAAGGAAAGAATGATCTTTTTCATAAGACTATTTATACAATTAAGTTATGCTTAAGGATGTTTATTTCAGCAAGAGGACATCGGCAGACTGGCGAAGCAGGTTATTCGCCGCCGCACGGCAATCGCCCCGTTTGCTGATCTTGCGCAGGCGCTTGGCCATCGCGCTGCGGGTGGCGGCGTTCAATGAGGGCTTGAAGGTGCGGGCAAACACCTGTATGCGCAAGGACAGCTCCATGTCGGCGTATGGCTTATAGCCGTGGTAGGCATTGGTCATCTGTTCGAAGAGGCGCTGACCAAAAGGCGTGAGGTCGCCATCGCCGGTGATGAGAGTATTCCCGACGGGATGGCACGCGGCGATATCACGGATGCCCGTTTCGTAGTTGGAGGTGATGGCCCCCAGGGAAGCCTGATAATGCGCGGTCACGGTGTCGAGCTGCTGGCGGTACAGCTCAAAGAGCGCTGTCATTCGCCGCTCGTAGTCATCGCGTGGGGTAGTAACGCGCTGCAGGTTAAGCTGTTGTGTCTGGGTAACGAAGGCAGCCTTCACGGAATCGAGCGAGGCCTGCATAGTGGCACGAATGCCGGCAAAGACGGTGTTGTAGAAATCGGTGTAGTGGCGCAGCCGCTCGTTGTAGAGGGCACGCTCCTCACGTTGGCGGCGGGTTATGGATTCATACTCTAAGGCAAACGCTTCGCGGTCGAAGCCTCGCTCCCGCCAGTTGTCCGTGAATGGGGAGGCTGCGAGGACGGTGGAGAGCGCCTCGTCACGCTGCTGCGTTTCCCATTCGCCTTCCGACCGCTCATGCACCACGCCACTGTATCTCCGTTCCGTTGCCTCGTTTTGCGACACATTGTTCAAGGCTCCGATATTGTTGGTGGTTATCGGCTTTCTAAGGCTGTATAGGTATGCCGGCACGCTCATCTGCACCGACGGCACCACCTGCCCGCCATTGGGGCGTGGGGTGTTGACCTCGATAAGCTCGCCCACGATGCGCTGGCTCGGCACGTCGAGCTTGTACCAAAGGGCATAGACGTAGCGGTTCTGCGGGAAGTCCTCATCGTTGAAGTAGGCGTAGATGATGTTCCAGTCGGTCTGCAGGCCGAGGCCAATGGTCTTGCCTTGGTTGTTCACCACAATCTGCACATCCTCGGCTGTCTCGCCGGCGCGTTTGTTGAGGAAGCGGTAGGCACGGGGCTGCACTTCAAGGAAAGCGCGGTACAGCGGGGCTATCAGCTCCTGCTCGGCAGAGACGGGGAGGCTGAAGCCGAAAGTCTTCCATTGGTAGATCCATTGGCCCGTAGCCGCGGAACGAGCCTCGAAGTCGGAGTGGCGGGAGAAGTTTGAAGACAGCTTGACAAACAAAGCAGCGTTGTCTGATGCTTCTGTGAAGTCATCCTTGAAATCCCTGATTGCCGTGAGCAAAGTCTGATAGCTCGGTTCACGAGGTTCCTGAACGTTGGGCTGCGGTGTGTTCGCCACCTGCTGCGTGGTGACGATATAGCCCACGATGTTGCCGGCATCGGGGTCGGGTCGCCAGGCAAGGTAGTACCAGTGGTAGGTGGTCGGCGAAGTGGAGGGGTCGGTGAAACCGCCGAGGATGTTGTTATACAGCCCTGCATACTTGAAGTCGCGCCCTTGCAGCTCTATGCCGTTGGCACAGGCCGACCCGAAGTCCTGACGGAAGAAGATGGTTCGCATGGCGTGTTCCTCTTCCATCGCCTTATAGACATCCAAGATCAAGGGCATCTGATCAAGTGGGAGCAGCAGCCACGTGGCTGCGGGTGCCTGCCCCTCGTCATCGTAAGGCTGTGGATGCCTATTCGCGGCGAGCAAGGCACGGAAGGCCTCTTCCACACGGCCGTGAGCACTTACCCCTTGACAGGGAAATGATAGATAACAAATAATAAATAATAAATAATAAAGGTGTCGGCGTCTCATATCTGGAGGGCGTTTAGTGTTTAGAATCATTGTCAATTGTCCATTTATTTTATCATGTCGGTTCACGAGAACAGAGAACAGCAGCGACGGCAGCTTCGAAAGCCTGCTCCGCCTGAGCCTGCGTCGTGATTTCTATTGTCCGCAGGCGGTTCCGGTATTCAAGGTCTGTTTGTGCAGCTCTTATCAACGAGGCATCCTGTGCTGGCGGCGTACATTCTTCCACAACCTCTTCCGCCTCAACAGGCGTTGCAGGTATCACGACCTGCGCGATATGCTTGGGGGCCTGCGGCGGCCTCGTCGTGGCCGTCATCGGCGGTGTGCTTGCGGGCGCTGGCTGCTGCTCTGCGACCACCATCATCGCATGCCCCTCTGTCATCTCCACCGTCGGCTGCTGCGTCTTAGCCTCAGCCCTTTCCTGCAGACGACCACTCTTCTCCCCTTGGGAGGAAGTTGTGAGAGGGCTGTTCCCCTCCGGCCACAGAATGAAGGCGAGAATGACGGCGGCGGCAATGCCGGAGACAACCACAAGACGGCGAATGAAGAATTGTGAATGGTGATTTGTACTTTGTGAAACGTCTTCGGCGAGCAGGGCGGCGGTGTCCTCTTCGGGGAAAGAGAGGCAGAGCAGGTCGAGGACGGCACGCTCGTCTGCGGTCAGCGTGGTCTTGGCTTCGAGCGTAGCACGAAGCTGGCGCTCCTCTTCGGGAGAGGTGAGGCCGTCGAGGTAGCGGGTTATCATGTCATTTGTTTTCATTGCGATTGCGTCGTTTGAGGTCGTTAAACAGTTGGTGTCGGGCTTTGCTGATGAGAGTAGCTACGGAGCGAGAATCGGTGCCGAGGATGTCGGCTATCTGTTGGTTGGTGAGCTGCTCCTCCTGCTTCATACGCAGGATGCGGCTCAGGTATTCGGGCAAGGCCTTCAGGCGGTGCTCCAGCCATACGGCATCCTCACGCTCTTCGAGGAGGGACTGTGGGGAGGAGGACTCTCCCCCCGCCCTCCCTATGAGGGAGGGAGCTGAATGTATTGGAATCTGTGTAGTCTCTTTGCCAGACTTCACCCTTTTCATGCTCACACAGACATTCCGTGCCACCGTCGCCACCAACGCCTCCAGCGACCGCGAGCTGTCGATGTGCTCGCGTGCCGCCCACAGGCGCAGTAGCGTCTCTTGTGCCACATCCTCCGCATCCTCGGCGCTGCCGAAGAACTGCTGCCCGATGCGCAAGGCCGTCGGCCGCAGCGGAGTGACATAAATGAGGAATTCTTGCTCTTGCATTACACTTATATAACGCAAAAGTCACCAAAAATCAACGTTAAAGAATCATAAAACAGCTCCCGCAGCCCCCACGCCCCCTCAAATTAAATATTTCTTAACAAAAAAACATCGCACAGCGCACGAATTTTCATCCAGCAGGCTGCATCACTCGGTGCAGCCTGTTGCGTTACCCTCTATAGTGTCTGCGCGTAGTCTCTATAGAGGGTCAGGCGAGGGAGTAGTAGTGTCCTTAAAAGAGGACCTAGCTGCGTTGAGTGGACCACCTTGGTGATCCAGTAGGAAGACCAAGGTCTTCGGGGCATAAGGCCTAAGGGTTTTGGCAGAAAGGCCTAAGGGTTTTGGCCGAAAGGTTTAAGGGCTTTGAGCAATAGGACCTGGTGAGGCCCGTGCGGTGTGCGGACTATTTTTGTTAAGAAATATTTAATATGAGGGGGAGGGGGAAGTGAGTTACTTGAGGAGTTTGACGGTGCGCTGGTGGCCGGCGAAGGTCCAGGTGATGAGGTAGAGGCCGCGAGGAAGGGAGGCGAGAGAGGTGCCAGCGGAGGCGCGGAAGGTCTGGACGAGACGGCCGGAGTGGTCATAGACGCGCACGGGGAAGGTGAGGGCTGCGAGGTCGTCGGAGCCGAAGTGGAGACGCCCGCTCTGCGGGTCATAGGCCAGCGCATAATCGACCTCGGAGAGGTCGGCGATGCCTACGCTCGGATTATCGGGGTCATCGGGGTCAACAGGGTCATCGGGAGCCACCTTACCCACCTCTTCGATGCGCCACTTGCGGTTGTTGGATGTGGCGTTGCGCTCATCATTGGTGTAGCTGAGGATGGGTGCGCCGGGGGCTGAGCTGCCACCGCTGAGGTTGAGGCCATGGTGGCTGAAGCGGTTGATGAGGTTGTAGGCGTTGCCGCTCTGCGCCACGATGTCCCACTGCTGCCGCACATCGAGGGAGTCCGGTTCCACGACATTGAGATGTGCCCCGGTGAGGGTCGTGGGTGTGGGGTTGCCCTCGGTGGGGTCGTTGAGGGCATAGCCTGTCAGGCGGTTGACAATCCATCGGTAGCCGTTGTGCAGGGGAATAATCCGCCATTGCTGGCTCTCAGCGTCCTCGTCGCGCAGCTGTCCCCATATCTCACCGCTCTTCTCATCGACATCAACGAAGGTGCCAGCGCCGAGGTTGCTTATGGTATAGTAGCTGAGGCTGTCGGCGGGGAAGTCGGGCTCGATGGTTTCGGGCTTCTCGGGCTCCTCGGGGTCATCTGGCGGCTCCGGCAGGAGGGCTGCGAAGGCGGTCTTGAGGTAAGGCAGGTGGCGCTTCAGGAAGTTGCGCAGGTCTGCGATGTACTGGTCGTAGGTACTATAGAGCACGCGCTCACGCAGGGTGCGCGTGCTGATGCCCCATCGCTGGTAGTTGAGCTGCTGGGAGGCATCAATGAGCTGTGTGAGGCTGTCAATCTTATGGTTCAGAAACTCCTCCATGCCGCCGTCGAGCATCTCCGTGTAGCGGCGATAGACGAGGCGCGCGAACCAGGGGTCGTTCCACATGCGTTGCATCCAAGCGCGCATTTTCCCGTAGCCATAGGTCTTCATCAGCTGCAGGGAGGTATCACTGGTGCCCCCACGGTCAGTACGGTTATCGTTGTTGTAGGCGATGTCATAGTCCCAGAGCGGTCCCCAATAGAGGTGGTCGTCCTGCGGCTTCTTGTAGAAATAGGTGGAGAAGAAGCCGTCGATATTCCCGCTCATCTCCGTGCAGAGGTACCAGTTGGCGAGTGTCGTGGAATCTACATACTGGCGGTAACCCTTCTCCTCATCGGCGAAGTCCGCAGCCATGAGCGTGTTCTCGAAGTGCTGAATGAAGTCACGGATGTAGTCGGTCTGCACAGGGTCCAGCTCATCGGCATCGGGATAATGGATGCGGACGGGAACCTCGCGTGTGGTGTTGAAGCCGTCGGGTGCAAGGTAGCGTTGCTCATCAGCATCCCAATAGGTGGAAGTGTGAAAGTCCTTGAAGCCATCCACTTCCAGGAGGTAGCCGCCCGTGATGTCGCTGGTCTCGTCGAGGGGATAGTCCTGCTCGGGGACCTTGACGCGGTGGGCGCGGACCTCTACCTGGTCAGAGATCTGGTAGTTGCCCACATACTGGTCGTTGAGCGTGAGATCCACGAACTTGGCAGCTGGGTTGAAGGGCAGCCCTGCCTGCTCGCCCATGAGGCTGGTGAGGGCGTTGCGGATGAGCGACTTGTCGGCGTGGTTAGCCATCAGCGTCCATTTCTTGGCCTTGGCATAGCCTGTGCCAAGCAGTTTCTCCTTCTCGTGGAACTTCAGTTTGTAGGGTTTCTTGGCAAGGCCCCAAGTGGAGTTGCCGCGACCGCGTATCTGCAGCGAGTCGAAGAACTGAACAATGTCCTCCTCACTGACATACCACATGCGCGCATAGACGTAGGTCGTCTTGCTGGTGATGGCGTTGCCGGTGAAGGTGTCGATATAGATGTGCGGGAGGTTCGTGAGGCGCTGCACAGGCTTGGCCCAAGGGTCGAAGGGCTCCTCGGAATCCTCGGAGTCCTGTGCCGTCACCGCCAGCGGCCACACAAGGCACGCCAACAAACAGCATAGACTTCTGTGCAAAGCGCCGTTCACGATTAGCTACCGGGTTTGGTGTTCACAAACTGTACGCGATAGGGCCACTGCTCGTTGTTCTGCGCCCAGTCCGAGGAAGCCTTTCCGCTGGTCCAGGGATGTGGCCAGTGCTCGGTGGGAGCACCCATGACAACAAAGAACAGGCGCGTGCAGTTGGCGGGGATAGTCAGCTCGGCGGTACCTTCCTTGTCAGACTTCACCTCGCCGTAGGTGCGGGTGCCGTCGGACTGCAGAGCCACGAAGGCATAGCGCCAGCCGGCACGCTCGGGATAGACATAGTGATAGCCCTCGGCATCCGTGAGGCCCGTGAACTGGGCTTGCACGACGGTGCCCGCGGCAGGTCGCGTCATGTTGATGATGGCATAGCCGTAGTTCTGGATACAATGATCGACATCGGCCTGATAGATGGCCTGTGAGGCATTGATGGTCTTCAGGAAGGTCTTATGATGTCCGATGCGGTGGGCTGCACGCTCGCGCACGCGGTCGATATCCCAAGTGGCCATGCGCATGTAGCCCTCCATGAGTTCGTTGTTGAACTGCTCCTGAGAGAGGCTGTTGAGGCGCTTATAGACATCGACGGGGTCCTCATAGGGCTGTGAGGCGCGCCACATGCGGCCGATGAAGTCGCGACCGTATTTCATGCACCACCAGTCCTGGATGTAGCAGCAGGCGTAGCGCCAGTCCTCATGGAGCAGGTTGAGATGGTGGGCATTGAGATGCTGCTCGAAGTACTCGCCGTCGGTGAACTGGCGTTCGGGGAAGATCTGATAGGCCTGCCAGTCGGCGCAGCTCTCCCACCAGCCGTTGTCGTTGCCGCCGCCCCAGCCCCATCGCCAGCCGGCATCGTAGTGCCAGGCAGCATCGGTGCCGAGGTCGGCCGAGACGAGGTACTGGAAGGTGTGGCCCACTTCATGGGCTACGGTGTGGCCGCCACGCGCCACGGCCGCCCAGGGGTTGAAATGTCCCAGGCCTGTCATGCCGCCATTGACACCATCAGTGCCGGAAGCATCGGCACGCCATGCACTCTGATAGGGAATATAGAGCTGAATCTTGAACTTGTCGGTGGTTGACTCTCCCGGCACGATGAATCCCAGCTCCTCGACATAGACAGCCCAGCAGCGCTCGCAGATGTCGAGGACATCGTAGGCGTTGGCTATCTCACCGCGGTCGGGATGCTTAATTTTGGTGGGGTCGGAGCCATAGCGCACATCCCAGAAGACGGCGAAGTGCTCGCTTTCCACGCTATGCGCGAAGTTATAACCACTGGTGGCAGCTTCGTTCGTGTAGTCAGTACCAGAATAGGTGTTAGGCTTCAGCAGGTAACGCTCTGTCTCGGCGAACACCATCTCAGCCTGATCCACGGGCAGGAAGGTGCTCAGGGTCTTGTTGACGAATCTATCGGTGCTGCTATTGTGGAAGCGAAGCTGGGTGGACTGCGCCTCGATATAGTCGATATTCTCCAGCGACACGGACTGCGGTGCCTTGAAGCGGTCCTTGTAGCGTGCCCAAGCCTTTATCTGTGCGCTCATGGTTGCTGTCACGCAGCAAGCGACGAGCCAAAGTGTCATTCTTTTCATGTTCATCATGTGTTCCTCCTTCCGTTTCATTTGACAATCACCTTACGTCCTTGAATCACATACATGCCCGGCTTCAGGCGGCTGCGGTCAGCAGGCAGCGTGCCTACGCGGCGGCCAGCGAGGTCGTAGATACCGTCGTCGGCTGTCGCATCCGTGGGTTCCGAGAGCCGCAGGTCGGCAATCGCCGTGGGGTCTATCGACTCGCCATCGACATAGAAGGTGAGGGGCTTCTCGCCGGGGTTGATGTCCTCGACCCACGAGGTGAAGGCCTTCACCTCTACGGCCTCTTCGCTCTGTGTCATCAGGCCCTCATCGTTGAGCATATAGGCGCCGGCGGCAACGGTTTGCTTCTTATAAGTACCGCGGAAGCGCACGGCGGCCTGTATATCCTTGTCATATAGCGTCTGTGTGCGGACGACAGCATTCTTGGCCAGTGTGACGTTGGGAATCAGATAGATCGGGCCATAGACGCGCGAAGCACTCGGCACGAAGTTCACGATGAACTTGTCGCTGGCCACGTCGGGTTCGCGCGTGGGACGCACGAGATAATGATAGTACGCCTTCATGACAGTAGCGCCGGGCGCCATCTCTATCGTCTCCAGCTCCACCACGGTGGCATCCTCCTCGTTCACTCCGCGCGGCTGCGCCACCTCTGTGCCCTCACCGAAGGCATCAAGGATCTGCTCGGTGGTCAGCGCCACTGGCAGCACCAGCGAGTTCCATTTCCCCACGACCAACGAGCGGCGCAGGCCCAGCAGACCGTGGTCAAGCGTCATCTTGGTGTTGAAAGTGGTGCTGTCCTCGTCCATAAAGACGCGCGAGAGGCTGCGGTAGGCGATGCTCTGAATGTCTGTGATGGCAAAGACATCACCGCAGATCTCTACGTTGCCGTCGGCAAGCGTCAGGCGCTGCGGGTCATTGGTGGTTACGAGGTAGTAATAAGTGGTGCCTTTGGTAGTCGTCACCACAAGGTTCTTGGCGTTGAGCATTGCCTGCTGCCGGTTCACCGCCGCCATAGCGGGCGCAGACCACGACAGGCACAAGAGCAACAACGCAAGAGAAATCAGGTAAAAACGATGCATAAAGAATACATTAATGTGTTTCTGGCTGCAAATATAGGGCATTTCCATCAAATGGAAGCACATTCAACCATAAACCTTGACATTTTCAGCATAAAAAGGTCTCGCGTTCATAAACTTTTTGTAATTTTGCCCGCGATTCAGAAAAACAACTCAACAAATAACGCACATGAATAACGATTGGTTTGAATGTAAAGTCCGTTACGACAAGACAATGGAAACAGGTCTTCTGAAGAAGACGACAGAGACATATATCGTGGAAGCCCTCAGCTTCACGGAGGCCGAGCGCCGCTTTATCGAGGAGATGAAGCCCTACATCAGCGGCGATTTCACCGTCACCGACATCAAACGCGCCCGTCTCAGCTACATTTTCGAGAGCGCCGACGCCGCTGCCGACCGCTGGTTCAAGGCCAAGGTGGCTTATATTACGCTCGACGAGGTCAGCGGTGTCGAGAAGCGCACGAATCAGACGGTCCTCGTGCAGGCTACCGACTTCCGTGACGCGGTGAAAGGTCTTGACAAAGGCATGGAAGGCACGCTGGGCGACTGGGTCATCGTGAGCATCGCTGAGACAGCCGTCATGGATGTGTTTCACTACGTGAAAATGGACAATTGACAATGGACAATTGACAATGATTCAAGAAGAAATAAGAAGGATTACGGAGCAGCTGCCTGCGGGCGTGCGGCTGGTGGCCATCTCTAAGTACCACCCGGCTGAAGCCATCCGCGAGGCGTACGCTGCCGGACAGCGCCTCTTTGGCGAGAGCCACGCGCAGGAGATTCAGCAGAAGCACACGGCGCTGGCCGACCTTGCAGGGCTGGAATGGCATTTCATCGGACATCTGCAGACGAACAAGGTGAAATACATCGCGCCCTACGTGAACCTCGTCCATTCCGCCGACTCCCCTCGCCTACTGGCTGAAATCAACAAGCAGGCGCTGAAGGCAGGACGCACGATTCGTTGTCTGTTGCAGTTGCACGTGGCTGCCGAGGAAACGAAATTCGGCTTCACGCCCGACGAGGCCATGGCCTATCTCGACAGCGGCGCGTGGCGCGAGCTGGAGGGCGTGGAGCTGGCCGGCGTGATGGCGATGGCCACGAACACCGACGACACCGCCCGCATCCGCCAGGACTTCCACACCGCCCGACAGTTCTTCGAGCGCGCTAGGCGCTCCCTGTCCAACGCCCCGCACGCTTCTTTTACGGAGCTCTCCATGGGCATGAGCGACGACTGGCATATCGCCATCGACGAGGGGGCGACACTTATCCGCATCGGCACCCAAATCTTCGGCGAACGCCAGTACTGACCTTCCTTTTCGGTACGCATACCCTTTTGGCCTAACGCGCCCCGCGTTGGGCCAAAATGGTATAATTGCAGTAATTTTGGTACGTTCAACGTCACTTTTTGCACAGATTATTTGGAAGTGTGCAAGAAAGACGCTACCTTTGCACAGATTTTTAAAAAATGTGCAACGCAAATTACACTACAATGGAATGTCCAAGCTTTAATGCTTTATTACAACAGAGTATTACAGAACACTGGGATTTAGACGCGCTCAGCGACTACGGATCCCAGACTTTCCGCTACAAGGACGTAGCACGCATTATTGAAAAACTGCATATCATTCTTGAGGCGTCCGGTGTCAAGAAGGGTGACAAGGTGGCCATCTGCGGTCGTAACACTGCCCGCTGGGGCATTGCTTTCATGGCGACGTTGAGTTACGGCGCGGTAGCTGTACCGATTCTCCACGAGTTCCACCCCGAGCAGATCCACGATATCGTGAACCACTCCGATGCGAAGCTGCTCTTCGTGGGCGACCAGGTATGGCCCCAGCTCGACATCGAGAAGATGCCGGGGCTGGAGGGCGTCTTCGCCAACTCCAGCGACGAATACCGCATCCTGCATGGCCGCACGGATAAAGTCACCTATGCCCGCGAGAACCTCAACCGCCTCTTCGGCGAGAAGTTCCCGATGAATTTCCGCGCGCGTGACCTTAATTATTATAATGACAGCCCCGACGAGTTGGCAGTGCTCAACTACACCAGCGGCACGACCTCCAATTCCAAGGGTGTCATGATTCCCTATCGCGCGCTGTGGAGCAATGTGCAGTTTGCTCATGAGGTCTATGATGCACATGTCCATCCCGGTGAGAATGTCGTGAGCATCCTGCCCACAGCACACATGTACGGCATGGCCTTCGAGTTCCTCTACGAGATGACCCGCGGCGTGCACGTAACCTTTCTGGGAAAGACCCCCTCGCCCACCGTCATGCTTCGCGCTTTTGAGGAACTGAAGCCGAAGGTGGTCATCGCCGTGCCCCTGCTCATCGAGAAAATCGTGCGCAAGGCCATCTTCCCGAAGATCAACGCCCCCGCCATCCGTCTGGCGCTGATGACGCCGCTGCTGCGCGACCGCGTTAAGATGCAGATTCGCCGCAAGATGCAGAAAGCCTTCGGCGACAACTTCTTCGAGATCATCGTGGGCGGCGCTGCCATGAACCAGGACATCGAGATCTTCCTGAAGGGTATCGGTTTCAACTACACCATCGGGTACGGCGCCACCGAGTGTGCCCCCATCCTCTGCTATGCCCCGTGGGACAAGTTCGTACAGGGTTCCTGCGGCAAGGCTGCGCCCCGCATGGAAATCCGCATCGACAGCCCCGCCCCGCAGCACGTGCCGGGCGAGATCCTCGCACGCGGCATGAATGTGATGCTGGGCTACTACAAGAACGAGGAGGCTACCGCCGCCACACTCAAGGACGGCTGGTACCACACCGGCGACCTTGGCATCATGGATGTCGATGGCAACGTCTTCATCAAGGGCCGCTCCAAGAATATGCTGCTGGGCGCCAACGGTCAGAACATCTACCCCGAGGAAATCGAGGACAAGCTCTCCTCGCTGCCTTACGTCACGGAGTGCGTGGTCATCCAGAAGGGCGAACAGCTCTACGGCCTCGTCTATACCGATCCCGACGAACTCAGGAAGGGCGGCATCAGCCGCAACGGTCTGGAGGCGCAGATGGAAGTCAACCGTCAGGAACTCAACAAGATCATCCCCGCCTACGCTCGTGTGCAGGGCCTCGTCCTCGTTCCCGAGGAATTTGAGAAGACGCCCAAGAAGAGCATCAAGCGCTTCAAATATATGGACTACCCCATTGAGAATTGAGAATTGAAAATTGAGAATTGACAATTGACAATTGACAATTGAAAATTGAAAATTGACAATTCTTAAACGCTAAACACTATACGCTAAACGCTAAACAAATAAGATAGTGAACGAACATAGTTTTAACCGCTGCATACAAGAAAGCCTGCAGAAACACTGGGACCTCGACGGTCTTACGGATTACGGCGTGCAAACCTTCCAGAACAAGGACGTGGCACGCATTATTGAGAAGCTGCACATCATCCTTGAAGCCTCTGGCGTGAAGCCCGGCGACAAGGTTGCCATCTGCGGCCGCAACAGCGCCCGCTGGGGTATCGCCTTCCTGGCCACGCTCACCTACGGTGCCGTCGCTGTTCCCATCCTGCATGAGTTCCACCCCGAGCAGATCCACGACATCGTGAACCACTCCGAGGCCAAGCTGCTCTTTGTGGGCGACCAGGTATGGCCAAAGCTCAATGCGGACAAGATGCCGCATCTCGAGGGCATCTTCTGCAACAGCAACGAGGAGTACAAGCTGCTCGTAGGACGCACAGAGAAAGTGCGCTATGCCCGCGAGAACCTCAACCGCCTCTTCGGTGAGAAGTACCCCATGAACTTCCGTAAGCAGCACATCAACTACTATCAGGACAGCCCCGACGAGCTCGCCATCATCAACTACACCAGCGGCACCACATCCAACTCCAAGGGTGTGATGATTCCTTACCGCGCGCTGTGGAGCAACTACATCTTCGCCGTGGATACGCTTGGCTCACAGATGGGCCCTGGCGACAATATGCTCGCCATGCTCCCCATGGCACACATGTACGGTATGGCCTTCGAGTTCATCTATGAATTCCTGCATGGTCTGCACGTCCACTTCCTCGCGAAGACACCGTCGCCCGCCGTGCTGCTCGCGGCCTTTGCCGACCTGAAGCCACGCCTCGTCGTAGCCGTGCCGCTCATCATCGAGAAGATTGTTCGCAAGGCCGTCATGCCAAAGCTGCAGACGCCTGCCATTAAGATAGCCCTTCACACGCCTTTCCTGCGCGACCGTGTGAAAGCCGAGGTGCGCCACAAGCTGCAGCAGGCTTTCGGCGGCAACTTCATTGAGATCATCGTTGGCGGTGCCGCTTTCAGTCAGGACATCGAAGCCGTACTCCACGACATCGGCTTCAACTATACCGTGGGCTACGGCACTACCGAGTGCGCCCCCATCGTGGGCTATGCCAGTTGGGAAACCTTTAAGCCCGCTTCCTGCGGACGCCCCGCGCCTCGCATGGAAGTGCGCATCGATAGTCCCGACCCGCAGAACGTGATCGGTGAGATTCTCACCCGTGGTATGAATGTGATGCTCGGCTACTACAAGAACGAGGAAGCCACCGCCGCCGTCCTCGACAAGGACGGATGGTACCACACCGGCGACCTGGGCGTCATGGATGCCGAGGGCAACATCTTCATCAAGGGCCGCTCGAAGAACATGCTACTGGGCGCCAACGGCCAGAACATCTATCCCGAGGAAATCGAGGACAAGCTGGGCGCACTGCCGTTCGTCAGCGAGTGCGTGGTCATCCAGAAGGGCGAGCACCTCTACGGCCTCGTCTATACCGACCCCGATGACAAGAAAGCCGCAGGTCTCTCCGATGCCATGCTCGAAGCGCAGATGGAAGAGAACCGTCAGCAGCTGAATCAGGTGGTGCCCTCGTATGCCCGCCTCCACGCCATCAAACTGATGCCCGAGGAGTTCGAGAAGACACCCAAACGCAGCATCAAACGCTTCAAATATCTCGACTATCCCGTATAACAAGACATCAGCCCCGCCGATTGGCGGGGCTGATTGTTTATCCTATCATCTGCAGGAACTCTTCTTCGTTGACGATGGGCACGCCGAGTTTCTGTGCCTTCTCCAGCTTGGCAGGCCCCATATTGTCGCCCGCGAGGATGAAGCTGGTCTTGGCAGAGATGCTGCCCGTGTTCTTGCCGCCGTGCTGCTCGATGAGCGCCTTGTACTCGTCGCGCGAATGTTGAGCGAAGACGCCGCTGATGACGATGGTCTTGCCCGCCAGACGGTCGGTCTGTGCTGCCAGCGTATGCTCGGAGAGCTGCAGCTGCAGGCCATGAGCGCGCAGCCGCTCCACGAGGAAGATGTTGTCCATGTCGGCAAACCAGCGTATGACACTCTCGGCGATGGCCTGCCCGATGGTGTTGACCTGCAGGAGGTCATCGAGCGTGGCACGCGAGAGGGCGTCGATATCATGGAAGCGACGCGCCAGGGTCTTGGCCACCGTTTCGCCCACGAAGCGGATGCCCAGGGCGAAGAGAACGCGCTCGAAGGGCACCTGCCGCGAATCGGCAATGGCCTGAATGGTCTTGCGGGCAGAGCGGATGCGGTTGTCGTTGAAACCGCTGATCTGATCTACGGTGAGGTCATAGAGGTCGGCGATATTATGGATTAGCCCGCGGGCATAGAAGTCATCGATGGTCTCCGGCCCGAGCGTGTCGATATTCATGGCGCGGCGGCTCACGAAGTGCTCAATGCGCCCCTTGATTTGCGGCGGGCAACCCGTCTCGTTGGGACAATACCACGCGGCCTCGCCCTCGAAGCGCACGAGCTCAGCGCCGCACTCAGGGCATCGCTGGATGAACTCCACGCGGGGCCCGCGGTCGGGGGTGATGAACTTTTCATCCACCGACACGATCTTGGGGATGATCTCGCCGCCCTTCTCCACGAGGACATGGTCGCCGACATGCAAATCCAGCTGCGCCATGAAGTCCGCATTATGGAGCGTGGCACGGCGCACGATGGTGCCCGATAGCTGCACGGGATCCATATTGGCCACGGGCGTGACTGCTCCCGTGCGACCTACCTGATAGGTGACCTCGCGCAGCACGGTGCTCTGCTGCTCAGCCTGGAACTTATAGGCGATGGCCCAGCGGGGTGACTTGGCGGTCATGCCAAGGGCGCGCTGCTGTCGCAGGTCATTCACCTTGAGCACGATGCCGTCCGTGGCCACGGGCAGGTTCTTGCGCTCCACATCCCAATAGTTGATGAAGTCGAAAACCTCGTCGAGCGTGTGCACCTTCCGCATCGCATCGCTAATCTTAAAACCCCAGGCGTGGGCGGCCTGCATATTCTCGTAGTGGCCGTCGGCGGGCAGCTCGTCACCCAGGAGATAGTAAAGGTATGCGTCCAGCTTACGTTCGGCCACCACAGATGCCTGCTTGCTCTTCAGCGTGCCGCTAGCGGCGTTGCGCGGGTTGGCGAAGAGCGGTTCCTCGCGCGCCTCGCGCTCACGGTTCAAGGCTTCGAAGGACGTCCACGGCATGAGAATCTCGCCGCGAATCTCGAAGGAGCGCGGCCAGCCGCCATCGGGCTGCAGCTGCAGCGGTATCGTGCGGATGGTTCGGACGTTGGCCGTCACGTCGTCGCCCTTCTCGCCATCGCCGCGGGTGACCGCGCGCTGCAGGCGACCGTCCTCATAGAGGAGGGAGATACTGAGACCGTCGAACTTCAGCTCGCAGCAGATCTCAAACGCCTCGCCCTGCAAGCCCTCGCGCACGCGCTCATAAAACGCGCGTACCTCTTCTTGATTATACGTATTGGCCAGCGAGAGCATAGGGCGCTGGTGGCGCACGGTCTCGAACTCGTTGCTGAGGTCGCTGCCCACGCGCTGCGTCGGCGAATTAGGGTCGAAGAGCTCAGGATGGAGCGCCTCCAAATCCTGCAGTTCGCGCATCAGCGCATCGAACTCCTGGTCGGTGATGACAGGGGCGTTGAGGACGTAGTAATTGTAGTTGTGCTGGTGGAGTTGCTGTCGTAACTCCTGAATACGAAGCTGTTCAGTCATAATGAAGCGTGATTTCGTGTGCAAAAATAGACATAAAAAAGAAAAGGAGCAAAAGATTGCTGAAAAAAATGCTGGCTGTGGAGTTGCAGGTATCAAAAAAAAGCCTTAACTTTGCACCCGCAAATATGAATCATATGACAGTAGTTCAACAATACCTGATGACTTTCAAGCCGGCACAACAGAAGCTGGTTTGCCTTTACGCATATATCGGTCAGCATCTTTCCGATGATGACCGCGTGCAGTTGAGCGTCCACGGAGCCTGCATGCTGGGCGAGTTGCCGCTGCTGACGGCAGCGCTCATCGAAGAAGGCTTCGTGGTCCACGAGCCCGCCAATCATTTCTCCCCCGCACGCCAGTTCATCCGCCCCCGCTTCTACGGCGAGGTGATGCGCTTCGGCCTTGACAACCATCCGGAATGGTTCAAGGAGTTCGACGAATGGCCGCTGACGCGCTACCCCGAGTTCGACGAGCTGCAACGCTGCGTCCGCATCTGCCATAACGGCAAGCGCCCGATGCCGATGGTGCTCAACAGCACTCTCCCACCCTATCTCATCAGCCTCGCCGACGACCGCCGCTACGAGCCCCTGGTGACGATGATCCGCGACATGGACTTCCCCGCCTTCCTCTCCGCCGTCCTGCGCAAATGGATGAAGGAGGACATCCGTGATGTGGAAGAGATGATTCCGCGCCAGCTGAACCTGCGCAAGCTCGACTCCACCGACCCCGACGTCCGCGAGATGAAAGGGCTCGTCAACTACTATAACTTCGTGGTTCAGGGGCAATACACACCGCCCACCAGCATCCGGATGACCTCCTCGGACTATCTCTCGAAGGGTGTTCATGCGATGGCACAGGGCAAGAGCGAGCTGGCGATGAAGATCTTCAACGAAGCCTCCAACAACAAATTAGCCAAGAGCAAGACGGCCACCGACCCCTACCCCACAGACCCCATCGTGGCTTTCTACTGGGTCATCGCCCTGTGGACGTCCAAGCAAAACGACGCACGCAAGACGCTTGCAGCCTTTGCCGAACTGATGCGGGAGCGCAACCTATTCCGCATGGGAGCTGCCATCCTGCTGGCTGACACGCTGGCCAACCCCTTGCAGCGCACGGATATGGACCTGCTGTCACGTCTGCTGAACCCCATGGCCTTGGAGGAACGCGAGTACATACTGACGCAGCACCTCGTGCAACTGCTGGCTACGACGATGGCCGGCCTGCCCCTGCCCGCCGACTACAAACCGCAGGCTGCGTTCCTACGCCACGAGGCACAAGCGCATATCAAGCTGGAGAAGTTCGAGAAGAAGATCCTCACCAACAGCTTCGGTGCCAAGCCCGTGTCGTCGTTCGTCAAGATGAAGGACCCGTGGGAGCTGATGCTGGACCGCCTCATTGCCTCAGAGAGTAAGCGCAGGGACCCCGACGACGAGGGCGAGCACCGCGTGATGTACACCATCATGAGCGATGGCGAGAGCGTTGAGTTGCGTGAGCAGAACCGCCTGAAGGATGGCCGTTGGGGCAGCGGCAAGCTACTGGCCTGGGGCCGCTTCATGAGCGGTGTGGAACCCTTCATGGACCGCACGGACCAAGCCGTGGTGGCTGACGTCCGCTTCCTGGGCGCCAACCGCCTGACGGTCGGCATGATCCTCCCGCATCTCGTGGGCTCTGACCGCGTCTATACTGGGGAACAGACGCCTTTCCGCCGCGTGACCATCGAGGAGCAGAAGCCCTATGTCATCGTGGAGCGCACGGCTGACGGCGGCTTCCAAATACAATCCAACGTCGCCATTCAGGACCTGTTCTCACAGAACAACGTCTATCACCGCGACACTGCGATGCACTATATCTACTACCCGATGTCGGACCGCGAACGCCACCTGCTTCAGGAACTGCTCACCGTGCCCGTCTTCCCCGCCGAAGCCGAGGAGAAACTCAGGAAACTGCTGCCGCTCATCTCACAGATCACGGACATTCACAGCGACCTGCTCCCCGAGGAAAAGGAACTGGAAACCCTGGAGGCGCAAACGCAGATCCTTATCCGCCTCACACCCGACCCGACGACACAGACGATGTTCGACGCCTACGTCCTCGTGCGTCCGCTCATGGGCGGTAAGATGGCACTGCCGCCGGCACAGGGCGACGCCATCATCATTGACCAGAACGACACCTCGGGACGCGTACGCATTGAACGTGACATGGAAGGCGAGGCCCGCAACCTCACCACCCTCCTGCAATACTGCCAGGAGCACGGCATCGAGCTGTCAGAGAAGCTCGCCGCACATCTTTCCACGCCACAGGTGCTGCAGCTGCTGGCCTTCGTGAGCAGCCATCCCGAGATGAGTGCCGTGGAGTGGCCCGAGGGCGAACGCCTGCGCATGCATACAGCGCAGCGCGGCGACTGGAACATCTCCCTCACGCCCCGTGGCCGCTGGTTCGAGGTGGAGGGTCAGGTTCATCTCTCTGACAACTCCATCCTCACGGCGCAACAGCTACTGCAAGCCCTCGCCAGCAGCCACGGCGGCTACGTGCAGCTGCAGAACGGCGACTACCTGTGGCTGTCGGAAAAGCTGCGCAAGCAGCTGGACGCGCTGGAGAGCATCACGACACTGGAGAACAACAAGCCTGCCGTCCCGATGCTGCAGAGTGGCGTGCTGGCACAACTCGTGAACGGCGAGATAGATATCCATCACAGCGACGACCTCGTCCAGCTGCGCGACCGCATCCAACAGGCCGACGAAAAAGACTTCGCACCGCCCAAGAATCTGCAGGCCACGCTGCGCCCCTACCAGCTGGATGGTTTCCACTGGATGATGCGACTGGGTGAATGGGAGGCCGGTGCCTGTCTGGCCGACGATATGGGTCTGGGTAAGACCGTGCAGACCATCGCCTTCCTGCTGGCACACGCCAAGGAGGGTGCCGCACTGGTGGTGGCTCCGGCCAGCGTCATCAGCAACTGGCGCAACGAGCTGCAGCGCTTCGCGCCCACGTTGCACATCTTCAACCTCAACGACTGTTTCGACCGCCGCGTTACCATCGAAAAGGTCACTCGCGGTGATGTCGTCCTCGCCACCTACGGCCTGCTGTCGCCCATTCAGGAGTTCATCACCAAGAAGAAATGGAACACGGTCGTGCTCGACGAGGCGCACAACATCAAGAACCGAGGCACCAAGACAAGTGCTGTATGCATGAAACTGCTCGCCTCGCACCGCATTATCCTTACGGGTACCCCCGTGCAGAACCACCTGGGCGAACTCTGGAACCTCTTCCAGTTCATCAACCCCGGCCTGCTCGGCACCTACGAGCAGTTCCATCAGAAGTTCATCATCCCCATCGAGAACCTTCAGGACACCGAACGCCAACAACAGCTACAGGCGCTGGTGGCTCCCTTCATGCTACGCCGCACGAAGCAGGCGGTGGTCAAGGAGCTGCCGGAGAAGACGGAGATCACCATCGACGTGGAACTCACCGAAGACGAGATGGCTTACTACGAAGTCATTCGCCGCGAGGCCGAGCAGCGCTTCAAGGAGGAGGGCGACCAGCTCACCGTCAACGCCCTGGCAGAGCTCACACGCCTGCGCCGCACGGCATGCTCACCCGAGCTCACGAACAACGCCTGGATGGATGGTTCCAGCAAGGTCAACGCCTTTATGGAGCTCGTGCAGAACATTATCGAAGGCGGCCATAGCGTACTCGTATTCAGCCAGTTCACCTCATTCCTTCAAATTATCGCTCGAACGCTCAAGGAAGCCAAGCTGCCGTTCCTCTATCTCGACGGCAACGTCACCCTGAAGCAGCGCGAGCAGCTGGTCTCCGACTTCCAGAAAGGCAAGAGTCCCATCTTCCTCATCAGCCTTAAGGCCGGTGGCGTGGGCCTCAACCTGACAGCCGCCAACTATGTCATCCACCTCGACCCGTGGTGGAACCCCGCCATCGAACAGCAGGCCACCGACCGCGCCTATCGCATCGGACAGAAGCAGGCCGTCACCGTCTATCACCTCATCAGCCACCACACCATCGAGGAGAAGATCCTGCGCCTGCACGAGAGCAAGCGCGCCCTCTCCGACAGCCTCCTGGAGGGTGCCGACAAGAACTACAAACTGACAGCAAAAGACATGCTCGAAATGCTGTCCAACCAATGGTAACCATGCGCATAGACATCATCACCGTCATCCCGCAACTCATCGAGGGCTTCCTGCAGGAGAGCATCCTCGGCCGCGCCCAGAAGAAAGGGCTTGTGGAAATACATCTGCACAACCTGCGCGACTACGCCGTGCGCAAGGACCGCCGTATCGACGACTACCCCTTCGGGGGCTTCGCCGGCATGGTGATGCAGTGTGAGCCCATCGACCGCTGCATCAGCGCCCTCACGGCCGAGCGCCACTACGACCAGATCATCTTCACCACACCCGACGGCGAGCAGTTCGACCAGCCCATGGCCAACGAGCTGTCCCTCTGCGAGAACATCATCATCCTCTGCGGCCACTACAAAGGCATTGACTACCGCATCCGTGAGCACCTGATTACCAAGGAGGTAAGCATCGGTGACTATGTCCTCACGGGCGGCGAGCTGGCGGCAGCCGTGATGGCCGACGCCATCGTGCGCATCGTCCCTGGTGTCATTGGCGACGAGCAGAGCGCCCTCTCCGACTCCTTCCAGGACAACCTGCTGGCGGCACCCGTCTATACGCGTCCCGCCGACTATCGCGGCTGGAAGGTGCCCGACATCCTCCTCTCCGGCCACGAGGCCAAGATCAAGGAGTGGGAGCTGCAGCAATCGCTGGAACGCACGAAGCGCCTGCGCCCCGACCTCTTAAAAAGTGAAAAATGAGAGAGCAAAAAGTGAAAAATAAATAATTCCGCCCCCAACTCTCAACAATCAACGACCAACTATCAACTAAAATACTTACTTTTGTCCTCGTAACCTATCACCTTTAACTGTCCACAAACGCATGGCAGACATAAACCGACTACACCTATACATCATCGCCGGCTGCAATGGCGCGGGCAAGACGACGGCTTCGTTCACGGTCTTGCCCGAGATGCTCAACTGCCGCGAATTCGTCAATGCCGACGAGATTGCCAAGGGTCTCTCGCCCTTCAACCCCGAGGGCGTGGCCATTCAGGCGGGCCGCCTGATGATCGACCGCGTGCTGTACCTGCTGAAAGAGGGCGAGACCTTCGCCTTCGAGACCACCCTGGCCACACGCTCCTATGTCAACCTCATCCAGCGCGCGCAGAAGCGTGGCTATTTCGTCACCCTTCTCTTCTTCTCGCTCTCCACGCCCGAGCAAGCCATCGCGCGCGTGGCCAAGCGCGTCAGCCTCGGCGGCCACAATATTCCCACCGATGTCATCACGCGCCGCTACGATGCAGGCCTGCAGAACTTTTTCCAGCTCTACACGCCCATCTGCGACTATTGGACACTCTACGACAACTCCAACATCCCGGGCGAGAAGATTGCCTACGGCTGGAAGAACGAGCGCCTCAGCATCGTGGACGAGGAGAAATACTACCGTTTGTATAACACTTACGCAAAAGCTGAGAGCCATGAATGAACGAGAGATAATCGATATGCAGCGACGCATTGACGAAGGTATCGTGCTCGCGCAGAAGCGACTCGTGGAGCGCTCCCGACTTTTCCACTCCACGCTCATCGTGGCACGCAACGGCCATGTGATGGAAGTTGCGCCTGAAGAGTTTCTTTAATATTCCAGGTACGGTTCCAGACGGCCCACGGCAGCTTCCGTGAAATGCGGAAGCTGCTTCAGCACCGCCAGGTTAGGAATGCGCCCGTGCACTCGCCGGTATTCGGCGATGGCCTTGGCACGGGCAAAGCCCATGTAAGGATGGCGAGCCAGCTCGGCCACGCTCATCGTGTTCACGTTCAGTTTCTTCATCAACCTCTTGTTCACGCGCAGCCACGGGGCTACCTCGTTGGGCACCACCTGCAGCTCCGCCAGCTGGCTGACGCTCCAGAAGCCGCCCAGACGCTCGCGGTACTCCACAATCTTCTGTGCGCGCAGCGGTCCTATGCCGGGGATGCGCTGCAGCGTCAGGCTGTCTGCCGTGTTCAGCTCCAGGATGACCATCTCGCGGAACTTCTGAGGCCGCCCCAGCGCCGCTATGGAATCGCGGCGCTGCTGATGCAGGGAATCCCTGACATGGCGACGCGCGCGAGCCTCCTCTGCGTCAACCTCCAGTTCGCCGAGATCCTCGTAGGTCTGGAACTGCCGCGCGATGCGTATCACCGGCGCCAGCCGCTCATAGACCTCCGGCGTCATGCCCGGCACGCGTTTGAAGTCCTCGGCGCGATGGTAGCGCCCTCCATGCTCACGGTAGTGCAGGACAGCCCGCGCCTGCCACGCCGCCAGCCCCAGCCGCACGAGCGTCGCCGAGTCGGCCGTGTTGGGGTCGAAGGCAAAGGTCTCGGGTAAATACAACCCTCCTCTGTTCCCGTCCGCTCGAACGGAAACAGAGGAGGTACTATCTGCGGCGGGCCTGTTGGCTTCCGCCAGCTCCTCAATCCTCAGCAGCTCCTCACCCTCCCGCGGCTGCAACAGCCAGCGGTCCAATAGCACGCCAGCCCATATCGCGAGGCCGACAATCAGGAAGATGATGAGGTAGCGGCGATCAGGACGCCGGAGGTACATCAGTTATTCTCGGGGCGCAACTTACGAACGACAGCTGCGGTGCGCCACATCTCGCTCTCGCGCAGGGCGGCGAGCTCCTTCTCAAGACCCTCACGATAGTCGGGCTTGCTGTTGCTGTCGATGCTGATCTGTGCCTCGTGGCCGCTCTTCACGCTGGCGTAGAGCTTCTCCACGACGGGCTTGATGGCATCGTGGAACGGCCCCATCCAGTCGAGGGCGCCGCGCTGTGCGGTGGTGGAGCAGTTGGCGTACATCCAGTCCATACCCTTCTGTGCGAAGAGCGGGCCAAGGCTCTGTGTCAGCTCCTCAACGGTCTCGTTGAAAGCCTCAGAGGGTGAATGGCCGTTCTCGCGCAGCACCTCGTACTGAGCCAGGAGCAGACCCTGGATAGCACCCATCAGCGAACCGCGCTCGCCGGTGAGGTCACTGGTAGCCTCGCGCTGGAAGGTGGTCTCGAAGAGATAGCCGCTGCCGATACCGATACCGAAGGCGAGCACCTTCTCCAGTGCCTTGCCGGTGGCATCCTGATAGATGGCATAGCTGCTGTTCAGGCCGCGACCCTCGAGGAACATCGTGCGCAGGCTGGTGCCGCTGCCCTTGGGAGCCACCATGATGACGTCGATATCCTTGGGAGGAACCACACCGGTGCGGTCGTTCCAGGTGATAGCGAAGCCATGAGAGAAATACAAGGTCTTGCCGGCTGTGAGATAGGGCTTGATCGTGGGCCACAGCTGCATCTGAGCAGCGTCGGAGAGCAGCAGGCAGACGATCGTGCCGCGCTGGGCAGCCTCTTCGAGGGAGAAGAGCGTCTCGCCCGGCACCCAACCGTCGGCGACAGCCTTGTCATAGGTCTTACCCTGACGCTGGCCTACGATGACGTTGAAGCCGTTGTCGCGCAGGTTACAAGCCTGTCCAGGGCCCTGTACGCCGTAGCCGAGCACGGCGATGGTCTCGTTCTTCAGCACCTCACGTGCCTTCTCCAGGGGGAACTCCTCGCGGGTCATGACTTCCTCGATGACGCCGCCAAAATTCATTTTAGCCATTGTATATTTCGTTTAAAGTTGTATGTGTAGCGTACTGTGTGGAATGCTTATGTCCACGAAACGGGCACAAAGGTAACCTTTTTATTGTAAGGACGTGCCCGCGAGCGTATGTTTTTTAGTCTTTGCGCCGATTTTGTTGACGAATGTCAGTTCCTTCGGTCATTCCCAAACGACCTTTGCATGCACAACGACCTCGCCATTGGGCTTCTCCGCGCTGCCTACATGCTTGCGGATCTCCACGATGTCCTCGTTGTCCATCACCTCGCCATCCCTCGTCTTCAGCTTCTCGCTTTTAATATGCAGCGTGTCGCCCAGATAGCTCTCGACCTTGTAGCCGATGTCGAAGCGACGGATGCGGTGCTGTTCAAACTGCTCACGGGGGAAAATGTCGAGGATGTGCTCGATATATTTGATGCTGTTGATGTGCCCGTTGATATCTACGTCGGAGTAGTGCGTGGGAATATCTACGGCCGTCGCCGCATCGCTCATGCGCACGCGAGCGTTGAACTTGTCTATCGGACAGGGCTTTTCGTCGGCCGGGATGATGTAGTTCAGGATGTCGCCGCCCTTGAGTGCCAGGAGGTCCGAGGGCTGGCGCGTCTCCACATCGATCATCGCCCAGATGCTGCGGGCATAGCCGTAGATACGGCCGTCGTCGGCGTTGCGAACGAGGAAGTTACGCTCGGTGAACAGCTTCATGACGCTCTCCACCCATGTCTCCACCTCCACGTGCTCATACTGCGCCGGCATCTCAGTGAGCTCGATGCTCAGGCGGGACAGCACCCATGTGTAGTGCCGTTCGTTCAGCTGGTCAATGCCCCACCCTCTGTCATGCGAGTGCCTGCCTGCGGCGTTCAACAGATGGTTGCCCAGCACCCCCAAAAACAGATGCCCCGTAAAATCCACGTGGAAGGGTTCCACGGTAAAGAGATAAGTGGAGACTCTCGAAGACCCTCCCCCCTGCCCCTCCCTTGTAGGGAGGGGAGTAGAATGTATTTGAGAGCTGGTATTATTCATTGAAATATT
The DNA here is from genome assembly GCA_946415705.1 of uncultured Prevotellaceae bacterium. GTDB lineage: Bacteria > Bacteroidota > Bacteroidia > Bacteroidales > Bacteroidaceae > Physcousia. Next base: position 75,491 of record CAMKTN010000003.1, on the reverse strand, counting down.
CATCTATTTGTTGTAATACGTTATCTATATCATAGAGAACTTCTTCATTCGTGAAACGCATCACATGATAACCCATTTGTTCTAAATCATGTTCTCTTCTTTCATCGTCTTCCTGTTGTTTCCGTTCGGAATGATATCCACCATCCACCTCAATAATCAGGCCACCGTGCCGAGAGGCAAAATCTGCGATATAATCTCCGACAATGTGTTGGCGCATGAAATCAACACCCATAGCACCTTTCCTGAGATGCTCCCATAAGTATTGTTCTGCCAACGTCGCATTCTTCCGATTCTCACGGGCATAGTCACGTAACATCGCATAACGGTCGGGAGCCGAAGTCTTATATGAGGCCGAAAAATTTCTCATCCTTTAGAGGTAATTACTCCCCTCCCTACAAGGGAGGGGCAGGGGGGGAGGGTCTTCCTCTCCTTCTCCCTCTCAGCCAGATAGTCATCCAGCTGTTCGCGGGTGCCGCGGGTGATGCAGATGCGGCCGGAGCGGGCAAACTGACGCACGACACCGAGTCGGTTCAGCGCATCGAAGAGCGAGAGGATTTCCTCTGTCGTGCCCGTCTTCTCCACAGCAGCATACGTGGGGTTTACCTCCACGATGCGGGCGCCGTGGTGACGCACGATACGGCACACCTCGGGGTTCTCCATCACCGCCGGTGCCGAGATCTTCAGCAGCGAGGTCTCCTGCAGGAATATCTCGTCGTCGGTATAGAAGCGAGCCTGCAGCACATCAATGCGCTTCTCGATTTGCGCCTTCAGCACCTTCGCCATCTCCTCAGTGCAGTAGCACGTGATGGTGTATTTATGCACGCCGGGCGTGGAGCTGGCGCATACGTTCAGGCTCTCGATATTGATCTGTCGGCGCGTGAACACCGCCGTCACCTGGTTCAGAATACCGGCGAGGTTTTCAGAGAAAACGAGGATGGTATATAGGGCAGACCCTCCCCCCTGCCCCTCCCTTGTAGGGAGGGGAGTAGAATGTGCTTGACTACTTGGTATCTTATTCATAGATATGCATTTTCTTCTAATGAAAACTCTTTTTTCCTTTCTTGGCAGGTAATTACTCCCCTCCCTACAAGGGAGGGGCGGTGGGGAGGGTCCGTGGAGGGTCTACCCCAGCTGCATCTCCTCCACGCTCTTACCCGGAGGTGTCATGGGCAGCACGTCGTCGTCCTCCTTGATGCCACATTCCAGGATATAGGGTCCCTTCGCTGCCAGCATCCTTGCCACGGCGGCAGCCAGATCCTTGCGGTCGGTGACGGCCTCGTAGGGGATGCCGTAGCCCTTGGCTATCAGCTCATAGCAGGGGTTCATCATGCGCGTGAACGACTTGCGTCGGTTCCAGAACATATCCTGCCACTGGCGCACATTGCCCAGGTAGTTGTTGTTCATGAGAATCATCTTCACGGGAGCCTGCTGCTCCATGATCGTGCCCAGTTCCTCGATGCACATCTGGAAGCCGCCGTCGCCCATAAAGCAGCACACGGTGCGACCGGGTGCGCCGAAGGTGGCGCCGATGGCCGCAGGCATGCCGTAGCCCATCGTGCCCAGTCCGCCGCTGGTGCAGAGGCTGCGGCGCTTGGGGTATTTGAAGTAGCGCGTGGCAAACAGCTGGTTCTGGCCCACGTCGGTCACCAGCACCGCGTCGCCCTTCGTCTGCTCAGCCACCGCGTTCACCACCTCGCCCATCAGCAGTGGGCCCTCGGTGGGATGGATGGCGGGCTCGATGACCCTCGCGCGCTCCTGCTCGTCGAGCGCCTTGAAGGAGGCGCGCCACGCGCTGTGGTCGGCCTTATGGATCAGCGCCGTCAGCGCAGGCAACGACTCCTTGCAGTCGCCCACGACAGGCACCGTGACCTTCACGTTCTTGTTCATCTCGCTCTTGTCGATGTCCAGGTGGATCACCTTCGCCTGCTTGGCGTAGGTCTTCAGGCTGCCCGTGACGCGGTCGCTGAAGCGCATGCCGATGGCGATGAGCACGTCGCACTCCTGCTCCTTCAGGTTCACCGCGTAGTTGCCGTGCATACCCAACATACCCACGTTCAGCGGGTGGTCGCTGGGCAGTGCGCACAGACCCAACATCGTGCGGCCTGCGGGGATGTCGGCTTTCTCCAGGAAAGCGATGAGCTCACCCTGAGCGTTGCCGAGCTCCACGCCCTGCCCCACCAGCGCCAGCGGCCGCTCCGCCTGGTTGATCAGGTCGGCAGCCTCCTGCACATGGTTCATCTTCAGCTTGGGGTAAGGCACAAAGGAGCGCACGAAATCCACCTTCTGCGGCACGAACGCCACCATCTCCGTCTGCGCATTCTTCGCGAAGTCCAGCACCACAGGGCCCGGTCTGCCGCTGCGCGCGATGTAGAACGCACGGCTCACAGCCCATGCGATGTCCTCGGCATGACGTATCTGATAGCTCCATTTCGAGATAGGCTGCGCCACGCCCACGAGGTCCACCTCCTGGAACGCATCTGTGCCCAGTGCCGTGATGGGCACCTGTCCCGCGATGACCACGATGGGTGTGGAGTCGATCATCGCGTCGGCCACGCCCGTGAGCGTGTTCGTGGCACCCGGACCGCTGGTGACGATAGCCACGCCCACCTCGCCGCTGACGCGGGCAAAGCCCTCCGCCGCGTGTGTCGCGCCCTGTTCATGGCGCACGAGGATATGGTCGAACGCCTTGCGCTCGCCGCGTGTATAATCATAGAGAGCATCATAGACCGGCATGATACTGCCGCCCGGGTAGCCGAAGATGGTCTTCACCCCTTCCCCCTTCAGCGCCAGCATCAGCGCCTCACTGCCTGTAATTTTCTGTTCCATGCGCTTTTCGCTTACAAATGTGGGCGCAAAGGTACACATTATTTATGACTTAACGCCCTCCTCGTCCTATTTTTATCTCCTCATCCCACATTTTCCCTTGCCATAGCCTTCATTTTCCACTTTTCGCTTCGTCGTTCGCCCGCTTGACTGACATAGCGAAAAGCCGCCCCACTACTCTAGTAGCAGCGGGGCGTGGTGTGATGAGGCTACATCATATTTTTATTGAACCAAATGACAAAGAGGGGATCGGAAAGGAAGAGGCCGGATTCCGTCTCATCTATGAATTCACGGTCAATGAGTGCTTTCTTCAGCTTGGGCAGGTTGGAACGAGTTCCAAGGGCGAAGCGACTCGTAACCTCCTGTTTGCCAAAATCGGTGTGATAGCCGGAACAGATCGCACGGATAAGATTGAGTTGATAAGATGAGAGGTTCGCCGTTTGTTCCACGAAGAGGGGGGCGACCTGGGCCTGTGTCGCCTCCAGCCCCTCGATGAAAGTCAGCTCAGTGGCCTCCGTTTCCGTAGCTGTCAGAACATTCCACGCCAATTGCTGTACGTATGCTGAATAGTTCTCCACGGTTGTACATATCTTTTCCGCCAATGGTACAGAGATCTTTCGTCCGGCCACTTCAAAACGGCTAATAATAAAGGGTATCCATTTATCAGTGGGTATTTTTCTAAGGAAAAACATATCGCCGAACTGGTAGAAGGGAAGCTTCCGACTATAGAACAGCTTGCTCATCAAATGCTGTTTGCTGCCGAAAAGGCAGTATGACGTGTGCTGATGGTGCTGCCACACGCTGCGAATGGTTTTCTGTATGGTCAGCGAGTCGGGCATCTCACCTATTTGTTGAAACTCATCGATGCAAACCACAATCTGTATGCCACGCTTGCGGGCAATCTTTTCCGGCAAATCAAGAATTTCTTCTGCATTATTTGCACGTGGGTTCAAGCCCAACGACAAGGAGAACTCTGTAGTAGGTTCTGGACTAAAAACAATTTTCGGGCTCACACCCATCAGGAATTCCTTGGCATTTTCTGCCATTCGTTCCATCTTGGTAGATGTGGCTTGAATGACGGAGGAAGCGAACTTCTCATAGAACTCGTATTCTGTGCGACATTTATAAATGTCCATATAGACGACCTTCAGGCTCGGGCTCTCCACGAGACCTTTCACTTTTTTTACAAGTGAAGTCTTACCCATACGACGAGGAGATATGAGAATGGAATTAACCCCATTCTCGAAGTTCAGCTGTAGTCGTTTTGTCTCCAATTCCCGGTCTGTAAAGAGGTCTCCCTCTACTGACATCCCGTAAATAAATGGCTTACTCATTGTTTGGTAATTAATGAATTTGTGCTGGCAAAAGTATAGAAAGAGTACGACGTACACAAACCCATTGTACACCAATCGGTAAACATTAATGATATTTAACTAAATCGCAGTAAATAAGCAGCTTTAATCTTCATAAAGAATGTTCACCAAGTGGTGTAACACCAACTGGTGAACATTCTATTGGAAGCGCCCCTTTCCAGAAGTGGCGCTTCATCGTCAATTTTCAATTTTCAATTCTCAATTTTCAATTATTCTCACGCCGCCTTTGTCTGCGGAGGCGACGGATTGGGCGTAGGCGCGGAGGGATTTGCTGACTACGCGGTGGCGCTGGAGGGGACGCTGCGGGCGGGCAGCGAGCTCCTCGTTGGTGAGCTTGACGTTAATGCTGCGCGTGGGAATGTCGATGACGATGATGTCGCCGTCCACGATCTTACCGATATTGCCGCCGCTGGCTGCCTCGGGGGAGATATGACCGATGGAGAGGCCGCTGGTGCCGCCGGAGAAGCGGCCGTCGGTGATGAGGGCGCACTCCTTGCCCATGTGCATGGATTTGATGTAGGAGGTGGGATAGAGCATCTCCTGCATACCGGGGCCGCCCTTGGGGCCTTCGTGGGTGATGACGACGCAGTCGCCCTTCTTCACCTTGCCGCCGAGGATGCCCTCGCAGGCGTCCTCCTGAGAGTCGAAGACGACGGCAGGACCTTCAAAGTGCCACAGCTCGGGGGCTACGCCAGCGGTCTTCACGACGCAGCCGTCCTGCGCGATGTTGCCGAAGAGCACGGCCATGCCACCGTCCTTCGTGTAGGCGTGTTCAATGTCGCGGATGCAGCCATTGGCGCGGTCGGTGTCGAGAGTCTCGTAGTGCGTGTCCTGCGAGCCCATGCGGGTGGAGAACTTGCCTGCCGGCGCGCAGCTGTAGATATCCCACGGCGACATGGCGCCATCGGAGATTTGACAGGCCCCCTGTGGTCCCCCAAGGGGGACGATGGACGATTGATTGTCGGGGGATTGAGGATTGACGATTTTACCGTCGTTGAGCTCTAAGCCCACAATACTGTACTTGACAATGTCCTCGCCGAGGGTGGCGCCGTTGACGCGCTTGCAGCTGAGGTCCAGGAGGTTGCCCTTGGCCAGTTCGCCGAGGATGCCGAGGATGCCGCCGGCGCGGTTCTCCTCCTGAATGGAGTATTTCTGCCAGTTGGGAGCGAGCTTGCAGAGGAACGGCACCTTGCGCGAGAGGGCATCGATATCGCTCATCTTGAAATCCACATCGCCCTCCTGTGCTACGGCCAGCAGGTGCAGCACGGTGTTGGTGCTGGCGCCCATGGCGATGTCGAGCGTCATGGCGTTGAGGAAGGCGGCACGCGTGGCGATGGAGCGCGGCAGCACGCTGTCGTCACCGTCCTCGTAGTAGGCCAAGGCGTTCTTGACAATCAGCCTTGCAGCCTGGCGGAAGAGTTGCACGCGGTTCACATGGGTAGCCAGGATGCTGCCGTTGCCAGGCAGCGAGAAGCCCAGGGCCTCGGTCAGCGAGTTCATGCTGTTGGCCGTGAACATGCCGGAGCAGGCGCCGCAGCCGGGGCAGGCGCTGTGTTCGATGACCTCCAGCTCCTCGTCGCTGACGGTGGGATCGCCACCCTTGATCATGGCCGTGATGAGGTCGGCATTCTCGCCGTTGACCTTACCGGCTTCCATGGGGCCGCCGCTGACGAAGACGGCAGGGATGTTCAGGCGCATGGCAGCCATGAGCATGCCGGGCGTGACCTTGTCGCAGTTGGAGATGCACACCATCGCGTCGGCCTTGTGCGCGTTGACCATGTACTCCACGCTGTCGGCGATGATGTCGCGCGAGGGCAGCGAGTAGAGCATGCCGTCGTGGCCCATGGCGATACCGTCGTCCACGGCGATGGTGTTGAACTCGGCGGCATAGCAGCCCAGGGCCTCAATCTCGGCCTTCACAATCTGGCCAATTTCGTGGAGATGTGTGTGGCCGGGGACGAACTGGGTGAAACTGTTGACGATGGCTATGATGGGTTTGCCGAACTGCTCGCGCTTCATGCCGTTGGCGACCCACAGGGCGCGGGCTCCTGCCATGCGGCGGCCTTCAGTGCAGACGGCACTGCGAAGAGGATGCTTCATTTGGAATTGAGAATTGAAAATTGAAAATTGAAAATTTTACGGAAAAACACGGAAAGGAACGGAAAAACACGGAAATCTAGATCGGGTTTATAGCTGAACTTAAATCAGGGTTATATCTGAACTTAAATCAGGCTTAAATTTGGACTTAAATCTTTTTTACACAAATAGCCGTAATTACCATAATCTCTTTTCTTGAAAATTATGATCAATTATGGTCATTTATGTTCAATAAAAGAGATTTAAGTGTAGATTTCTGTGAGATTTATGTTCCGTTGTTAATTGTTTATTTAAGTTGAGTTGCTTGGTTGAGGAGGTAGGCATCGAGGATGGTGATGGCAGCCATCGCCTCCACGATGGGCACGGCACGCGGCAGCACACACGGGTCATGGCGGCCACGCGGATGCACGATGACGGGATTGCCGTGGATGTCAACGCTCTCCTGCGCCTGCAGGAGCGTGGCCACTGGCTTGAAGGCCACGCGGAAGGTGATGGGCTGGCCGTTGCTGATGCCGCCCTGTATGCCGCCGGAGTGGTTGGATAGAGCCCCCCATACAGCCCCCGAGGGGGCCTCATTTCCTTTGTAGGCCTCAAGTTGAGTGCCCCCCTCGGGGGGCGACAGGGGGGCCAATATATCATTGACCTCACTGCCCCGCTTATCGACCATTGCGAAGCCTTCGCCGTACTCGAAGCCCTTCACGGCATTGATGCTGAGCATGGCAGCGCCGAGCTGGGCGTGGAGCTTGCCGAAGACGGGCTCGCCGAGGCCCACGGGGCATCCCGTGATGACGCCTGCGATGATGCCGCCGATGGTGTCGCCCTCGCCTTTCACCTGCATGATGAGCTGCTCCATGCGCTGCGCCACGGCAGCATCCGGGCAGCGCACATCGTTGCTCTCAATGAGGCTGAGGTCTAGCCGTGTGTAGTCGCGCTCGCAGGCGATGTCGCCCACTTGCTGTGTCCACGCCTTCACCTCGATGCCCAGCTGCCGCAGGCAGAGCTTGGCGATGGCGCCTGCCACGACGCGGCTGATGGTCTCGCGCGCCGACGAGCGCCCGCCACCGCGATGATCGCGCACGCCATACTTCTTATAATAAGTGTAGTCGGCATGGGAGGGGCGGAAGACATCGCGCAGGTTATCGTAGTCGCCGCTGTGCTGGTCGGCATTGCGGACGATGAAGCCGATGGGCGTGCCTGTGCTCCGTCCTTCGAAGACACCGGAGAGGAGCTCCACGCGGTCGCCCTCCTTGCGCGCCGTGGTCAGACGGCTCTGCCCTGGCTTGCGCCGGTCGAGCTCGGACTGGATGAAGTCGAGGTCCAACTCAATGCCTGCGGGACAGCCGTCCACGACGCCGCCGACGGCAGCGCCATGGCTCTCGCCAAAGGATGTCAGACGGAAAAGGGTGCCGAAGGTGTTCATGAGGGCTAAGGGGATGAAGGTTGAGGAATGAGGGATGAGGGTTATTTACAGCCGCCGCAACCGTTGCCGTCGCCACAGCTGCCACAGCCGCCTCCGCCGCAGCTGCCGCAACCGCCACAGCCGGCCTCGCCACTGAGAATCTTCGCCGTCTGCTCCATCTCCTGAAGCGTGGCCTCGCGATTCTCATACACGGTGCCCGTGAACTGCAGCACCTTACCTGCCAGCGGGCTGTTGAGGTCCACCGTCACCTCTGTGTCGCCGACCTTCACGATGGTTCCCATGAAATGGTTGCCCTCGCTGTCCATCAGCGGCACCTCAGCACCGGGGAAGATGTTCTCGCTGTCGAACTTTCCGTTGATCTCGAAAATCTTGCGCGCCACGCCGTGCACCAGCGACTCGTCGCGCTCGCCGAAAGCCTCAGCGGGCTGCAATGTGAAGTCGAACTCATCGCCGGCAGAGAGCTGGACAAGATGTTCCTCGAAGCCGGTAACCATCAGACCCATGCCCGTGACAAAAGCGATGGGATTGCCGCCGGGCGTTTCATACAGTAGTTTGTGACTGGCGGCAGAGCTCGTAAGCATACGATAAGCCACCTTAATATATCTATTCTGTTCCATAATCGTGATTTATTGCGGGCAAAGTTACGGCTTTTTCTTCATCTTTTCACACAAAACACCCCATTAATTTGCTTTTGACCTCTCTTTCCTGTAATTTTGCGCCGTTTTTATTCTATAAGTCCGCAACTTGAAACTTGAAACTTGAAACTTGAAACATTAAGCTAAAATAATGTACACCTTCATCATCGCCATCATCGCCCTCATCCTGGGCTTTTTCCTTTACGGAACCTTCGTGGAGCGCACCTTCGGCATCGAAGCTGCGCGCGAGACACCCGCCTACCGCCTGAAAGACGGCGTCGATTACATCCCGATGCCCACATGGCGCGTCTATCTCATCCAATTCCTGAACATCGCCGGCACGGGCCCCATCTTCGGTGCCATCATGGGCATTCTCTTCGGTCCTGCCGCGTACCTGTGGATTGTCTTCGGCTGCATCTTCATGGGCGCTGTCCACGACTACCTCTGCGGCATGATCTCACTGCGTCAGGACGGTGCCTCGCTGCCGGAGATGGTCGGCAATGAGCTGGGCGGCACAGCTCGACTGGGTATGCGCGTGCTCAGCCTCGTACTGCTCGTGCTCGTGGGCACCGTCTTCGTAACCACCGCCGCAGGCTTGCTGGCCGCGATGACCTCCGGAGCCTGGAGCCTTGACAATGCCACCTGGAAATGGATATGGATCGGGCTGGTGTTCCTCTACTGTGTGCTGGCCACGCTGCTGCCCATTGACACCCTCATCGGCCGCCTCTACCCCATCTTCGGCGCAGCACTGCTGATCATGGCCGTGGGCGTGGGCATAGGTCTCTTCACCCAGAATGGTTGGATGCCAGAGATCACGAATCACCCCTTCACCAGCCACCACCCCAAGGGGCTCCCCATCTTCCCCTTCCTCTGCATCACCATCGCCTGCGGTGCCATCAGCGGTTTCCATGCCACACAGTCGCCGCTCATGTCGCGCTGTATCCAGAACGAGCGCCGCGGACGCCTTGTCTTCTACGGTGCCATGATCACCGAGGGCATCGTGGCCATGATTTGGGCTGCTGCCGCCATCAAGTTCGCCGCAGGGGCTGCGGTGCCCAACCTCTCGGCTGAGATCATCGCTGGCGGACAGCACGGCGCTCCCGGCCCGCTCCGCGAGCCTTTCCACGCCCTCAACGCCCTCCTCAACGCCGGCGGAAGCACTAACCCAGCCTTCCTCGTGAACCTCATCTGCCGGACATGGATGGGTCGCATCGGAGCGCTGCTGGCCGTTCTCGGCGTCGTGGCAGCCCCCATCACCAGCGGCGACACCGCCTACCGCTCTGCCCGCCTCATCGTGGCTGACTTCCTGCACCTGAACCAGAAGAAGATTGCCAACCGTCTGCTGCTGGCGTTGCCCCTCTTCGCCATCTCTGCAGCCCTCGTCTTCGTGGATTTCGACGTCCTGTGGCGCTATTTCGCATGGACGAACCAGACGCTGGCCACCTGCTTCCTGTGGACGGCTGCCGTGTGGCTCCACCGCCACGGTCGCAACGCATGGATTGCCTTCCTGCCCGCCGTGTTTATGACCGTCGTCGTCACCAGCTACATCCTGGCGGCCCCCGAAGGCTTCAGTCTGCCCCATACCCCCTCACTCATCGCCGGCATCGTCCTCGCCATCTGCCTTGCCATCTGGTTCCTGAGATTCAGTAGGACGTTTAAGAAGGAGCCCCTCTCCCAGCTCCCCCCAAAAGGGGAGGAGAGCCCCGCAAACTAGGGGGGGGTAAGAAGTTCTTCGCAGAGCGAAGCGGCAGAGCCGAGCGCAAGGAGTTCAAAATAAGAAAGGCAACCTGCGGAAGGTTGCCTTTTTTTGTGAGCCTCTTGTCGGATTCGAACCAACGACCCCGAGATTACAAATCACGTGCTCTGGCCAACTGAGCTAAAGAGGCGGGTGGGAAAGCGATCTGCATCGCGCCGCTACAACCAACTACCCTTGCTGCGGTCAAGCCCTGGGGGATTCGAAGGGAGCTGGCCGTACAGGACTTTCCCATGTCTGCTGTACGTAGCGCTTCACTCTAAGGCACGCTGTCAGCGGAGAGACCGGGATTCGAACCCGGGATACGCTTTTGACGTATACACGCTTTCCAGGCGTGCCTCTTCAGCCACTCGAGCATCTCTCCGAAGTGTGCTGTCTGAGTTTTGCGGGTGCAAAAGTAGTGCTTTTCTGTGATGTGACCAAATCTTTTCCGAAAAAAGTTGGCTCACCTCCTATTTTTTCATTTCTGCGCCTCTCTCCTCGGACTCCGCAAGCCGGGGGAAGTGCCGCCGTCGCCGTCGATGTCGGTATTGCTCTTGTACTTGGGGATAATGAAAAAGGCGGGGAGGCTGGCCTCGGAGGTGGCGGTTTCCGTCAGGCGCACGAGTACCTTGCCGGGAGGCAGGTTGCGGATGGCACCGGCCACGGCAACGGGCGTCCAGTTCTCGCCCTCATCGGTGCTGTATTCCATCGCCGTGGTGAAGCAACCGCCCGTGGCATAGCCATCGGTGGCGACATGGGACGTAGGCGAAAACACCTGTATGCCGGCAAGAGTGGGGGCTGCGGGAGGCCCTTCCTTGGGGAGGGTGAAGCGGCGCTCGGCGGAGCGGAACACCTCCTGATTGTACTGGTTATAGGCCAGCACATGGAAGGCGTATTCGGAACCGCCCGTGAGCTTTGTGAGTTTGACATAGTAGAGTTGCTTCGTGTTGTCGCGCGACACGTTCAGCCTGCGCTCCGCATTGCCGTTGGTGAGCTGGCGGAAGAGGACTTCGATGAAGCCTTTGTTGGGCGTGCCCTGGAAGGTGATGATCATATTAGGGACGTCGCACTCGATGGACGACTCATTGATATAGGGGTCGTCGGGGGAAGGTGTCGGGGTGGTGCCGCCTCCGCTCTGGCTGCCACTGGAAGAGGACTTCGGCGTGGTGTCCGGCTCATCGCCGCCACAGCCGATGGTGAACGCACAGGTGAACGTGGAGAGGAGTATGAGGAGGACTATCTTTTTCATCGTATCACAATTTTACCGTTCATGATAAAGGGCTGCCCTTTCCTGGGTGCCGCCAACCGCTTGCCATCAATGGTGTAGAGGCCGTCATTGAGATTTGAAAAATTTTCAATTTTCAATTTTCCATTCTCAATTAATTTGATGCCGTCGGCATCTTCCACGAGACGCAGGCGCAGGGGCTGGGCTGTCGCGGGCTCATCGATGAGGAAGCAGGCACGGAAGGGGTGCAGGTACTGCTCCAGCGGCGCGAAGATATTGTCGTTGACACGGGGATTGTAGCCGATGCGCTGGTAGGCATCGGTGGTGACGAAGGTGCCGCGAATGTGGCCATCCTCGGTGGAAGGTTGCAGCGTGGTGATGGCGGTGCCGGAGAGATCAACCCTCCAAGCGACATTGGTCTCGCTGGTGACGAAGCAGGGGTGTCCCGCTGCGGTCGTAGTCTGTCGCGTGAAGAGGACATCGTGTTTATCGCGGTCGAAGCTGCTGAAAGCATACATGTGGCAGTAGTCCGGCAGGGCATCCTCACTGACGGCGAAGGGCATGCAGACGGTGTTGTAGCCCTCGCGGAGGCGACGGAGATAGGACCCGTGCTCAATGGTGAACGCCACGGGCGGCGCGAAGCCCGTCTGGGGTGCCTTGGCGGTGGTGGCGTAGTCACTGGTGAGGTCTGTCAGGCGGAAGTAAGGACAGCGGTAGCCGCCCTCGGCCTCGGCGATGAGCATGTTACGTGTGAAATAAGCCCACAGCTCGCGCAAGGGATTGACAACGGCCACGGCATTGGGGTAGTCCGTGAGCAGCTGCTCCCACTCGTCCACGTTGTTGACGCTCTTCTCCTCGCCCGTATAGAGATAGCACGTGGCCAAGGGCTCGGAGGCGTACTGCTCCAGCACGCTGGGGTCATCGGGGATGCGCGTGATATCCGTATAGGTCAGGACTTTCCACCCTTCGGGCAGCAGCTTGCGCCAGCTGTCATAGCCCGTGGATTCATAGGGGATATAGAGGTAGCCGGCGTCAGAGACATACCATTGAGGATATTCTAAGACATAGTCCTGCAGTGTGGGCGCCCGCAAGGCTTTCGAGAGGATGGGCTTGCCGTAAGCCAGTACGTTACCATCCAAAATGCCCTCTGTGGTCTCCGCGATGGTGATGCGCTCTATCCCTCGCGGAATCAGATAGATCACGCGGCAGTCCTTGGAGTAGAGGATATTATCCAGCGCCGTCAGCTTGGGGTTGTCCTCGTCAACAGAGATCGTTTGTAATTCGGGCAGATAGTCGGTGTACTCTTCAAGGCTCTTGGGCAGGTGCAGGGAAGTGAGAGCGCTCCATCTGAACGCATAATCCATACAACCCACCGAAGAGGGTATCTGCACCGAAGTGAGATGATAAGTGTCTGAAAACGCATACTGACCTATGTACAGCAGTCCCTCGGGCAATACGAGTTCCTCAAGGTTCACAAAATTGTAGCTACGATTGTTCTCATAAAAGTTTCCAAAATCATCCACGATGCTCGTGATGCCCTCACCGATGACAATCTTCTTGATCTCAGAAGACAGTTCCTTCCAGGGCGCCGTCTCCATCGCATATTCTTCAGGCATCACTCCCTTGCCGCTGATCTTTAGGACTCCTTCCTCGTTGATGGAGTAGCTGAAGGGAACAGGCTCGCTGTAGTCGGGTTCCAAGTGGTTGATCATGCACTGGTCACGGTTGTAGTTCAGGAGATTGGTGAGCGTGAACCAACCGTTCTGGCTGCCGCCCCAACCCCAGTTGACATAGTAGAGGTTGTCACCATCGTAGCCGGTGATGACAAACTCATGACCACCCTCGCCACTCTTGGTGCTTTGGCCGCTATAGAGCACAGGGCGCCCTGCGTCCAAATCCTCATGAAGGTAGTCGTGCCACTGGTCCGTGGAATAGTTGCCCGAATAGCGGTCCTTGGCCAGAGGGCTATAGTGGAAATAGCGCTGCATCGTGGCGGCAGACACGCCCGCAGCGCTCTCACGGGGCGTGTAGTGCATATGCACCGCGTAGCCGCAGTCACGCATCAGCGTAGCCACGGCTGTAGCCTGCGTGTCATTGTAGCCGCCCTGACGATAGGAATCCAACATGTTATTCCAGTCATACGTATTGTTGGCAAGGTTCTGGCTTAGCTGCTGCCCGCAACCATTATCATGATAGGAGACGTAGCCATAGCCGTGCTTGGGCCACTGCCAGTATTTCATGACCTCAGCCATCGCCGTGGCCACGCAACCTGTGATGCAGCGCTGATCGCCCGACATAGGACAGAGTCTGTTGTAGGGCTCACCCTGGTTCCAGAGGGGCAGCTGCAGCTGTATCTTCCTCGACGCGGCACGTCGGATGACTTCTGTTTGATGGATTTTCCCTTCGTGGACGGCGGTCATGAGCACCGTGATCTGCTGGAGCCAGTCTTGCATGGCCAAGGGGAGTGCCTCGGGGTCGTAGCTGCCTTGCTCGGTATAGCCCAGCACGGTGCGACCGATGGCGTCGTCATCTGCCACGAATACAACACCACCCTCGGGGCGGTCGAAGATGTAGTAACCCGCCTCGTGACCCTTGGAGCGCAGGATGAGTTGACGCGCCTTCGCCCGCAAGCGATGGTCTGTGGCAGAAGGACTGAAGTAGGCGATGGCGGCATCGCGCGCCTCGTCCTCGTCGAGGGATTCGGCGTGAACGTTGCCGACGCACAGCAGCGCGACAACGAGAGCAAACAGGGCTCGTAAACGGAGGGGAACTGGCATCTTGAACTTCTTGAACTTTTGAACTTTTTAAACCTTTTAGAATATGATTGCCGCGCACTGGGGCTGGAGGGTCAACTGAAAATGTCCTTTCTTGTCGGGCGTGACGGTGGACTTCCGTGGCGTCTGGCCGTCTGCACCGTCGGAGAGGATCGTGGGTTTAGCGTTGAAGAGGGATAGGTGGCTGGCGTCGAGGGTGATGGTCTTGGCCTCGGACTCGGCGTTCATCGCCACGAGGTACCAGCGGGTGCCATGGCGGCGGGCAAGGATGATGTACTTGCCGGGATAGCCGTCGAAGAAACGGGTCTCGTCCCATGTCGTAGGCACCTGCTTCATGAAATCAATCTCGAAGGCGGGCTGCTCGGTGAGGTTGCGGGGTGTGAGGGCGAAGTTCTGCCCGCTGCACTGGAAAGCAATGGCGGTGGCGAGCTCGAAGATGTCGCTGGTGCGACGCGCGGTGCCGCCGTTGTTGTCGCGGTTCAGGCGCTTCTGGAGCACAGTGCCGCCATACTCCATCGAGCCCACAGCATTGCGGACGAAGGGATGCAGGCAGGCGTGGCGTGCCTCCATATCGCAGAAAGCCTGTCCGAAGACGAGATTCTCCGAGGCCAGCACAGCCTCCGAGCCGCAGTAGTTGGGGTACATCCGTTCCCAGCCGCGCGGCAGCGTGCACCCGTGGAAGATAACCTGCAGACCGTAGTCGTTGGCATCGGAGAGGATGGCCTCGTAGAGGCGCAGCGTCTCCTGCTTGTCGCCACCGAAGAAGTCCACCTTGATGCCAGCGACGCCGTGGTCGCGCAGCCAACGCATCTCTGCCTTGCGGCGGATGGGGTTATCCATGCACTGACGGGCACACTGCGGGGCATCGTTCCAGCCGCCGTTGGAGTTGTACCAAACCCACGGCCGCACACCCTTCTCCTTGCAGTAGTCGAAGAGCTTCTCCATACCGTAGCACTCGATGTTCTCATACCAGCCTCCATCGATGAGGCAGCCTTCCCAACCGAGGGCGGCAGCAAGGTCGATATAGGCGACCTGGTCGTCATAGTTGATGCTGGCGTCCTGCCAGATAATCCAAGACCAGGTGTTGCGCGAGCCTTGGTAATCGGTGCTGGCTTCATAGAGCGGTTCCACCACATCCCAGGTGATGGTGGTCTCCACGATGGGTTTCAGCGTAGTGCCGAAAGTGAGCGTTCGCCACGGGGTGACACCGACGTTGCCGCCATTGGGCGATGTTTTGGTATTGGAGAGTCCCATCTGTGCACCTGTGCTGCCGAAGCCGTTGTTCTCACCTTCCATGGGGAAGGCGATGGTCATGAGACCGCCAGGGGTGGCGTCGCTGAGATGGCAGCCGCAGTAGTCGCCGGTAGTGCCGGTCTCGCTAATCAACAGCCAAGAAACGCTTTCAGCGTTTTTGGGCTGTGATTTGAACAGACACGGGAATGTCCAGCCTTGGCCGTACTGGCTGCGGGTGGTGGCGGGCTCATCCCAGATATAGTACTCCTCATAGGAGGGCTTTGTGCGCTTCCAGCCCACCATCGCGTCGCTCTGCGGGCAAATGAAAGCGGTGGCGCCGGCGGGGAGGTCGAAGCCGGTGGTCTCGCTGTTGACGATGGCAACGGCAGCCTCGCCGCGCTGCGGAATACGGTAGCGGAAGGCGATATTATTGTTCTCGACGACGAACTCGACGATCAGTTCCTGACCCTCGGCATTGGCCACGGTGAGCGAGCAGAACGAACCCACAGCGTGTATGTCGCGTTGTTTGCCCTGACGCAGTTGATAGTGTTTGTCGAAGTTGCCGTCCTTGTAGGAGAACTCCTTGAAGGTGAGGCCCTCCGTCCAATCGCCAATGCTGGTGCAGATGCCGAGGGGCGAGGCATCAAGGACGGGCACGTTGATCGTGTCTGTCTTCACCACGGTGCGCTTGCTTTTCTTGCCTCTTTTCTTGCCTCTCTTCTTACCTTTCACAACGACCTGTTTTTCCTTCGTCACCAGCTGGCGATAGCCGGGCGTATAGGTCAAGTGGCCGTCGGCGAGTGTCACCTCAAGATAGGTGAGGCGGTCGGGAGAGAGAACGCGCTTTGTCTGCGCAGAGGCAGACAGTGAGATGATAAAGAATAAAGAATAAAAGATAAATGATCGTTTGCTCATTGTGTTATTATGTTATGAAGTTAATACGTTATTTCGTTATCACGACTATTTCCTCGCATCGAACTGCCACCCGCGGAAGAGGCGGCCGCTGCCTTCGAGGTCAGCGCCGAAGAAGAAGCCGACATTAGTGGGTTGGTTGTAGCCCACGTTCTGCATCACGAGGCTATGACGATAGACGGGGTCAGAGAGGAACGTGTGGAAGCGATACTTTGTGGGGATGGGCGTGATGTAAAGGCGCAGGTGGCGGTTGTCAGACGTGCGCGTCAGCACCTCCTCGCGCCAGTCGCCAAGAACGTCGGCACAGAGGCAGGGGTTCGACTTCGTGCCATTGTTGAAGGCGCAGTCGGAGAAACGGGCAAGCGTCGTGGTGGAGCGGGAACCTGTGAAATCAAAAGCTGTGCCAGTAAGGGAATCCTCACTTTTCGGGAAGTGACTACCCTCCCCCTTTAGGGGGAGCGGGGAGGGGGTCTTCCTGTACTTGCTCACTGCCTCGTGGTCCAAGAACTCCCGCAGGAGGTCACCGTCCCACCAAATACCGAAATTAATGGGAATGCGGGCGGTGCTGTCGATGACCTCGCCGAGTGTGTTGCAGATGCCGCCAGAGGCTGACGACCACATCTCCAAGCCGGGGTTGTCGGGGTCAATGTCGGCGGCCATGCAGCGGCCCACGTCCTTATTGGAGAGGATCTGGAAGAGGACTTTTCCCGTGCGGGCATCGCGGAAGTCGCTGCCGTCGCGCTTGTTCTCGTGGCAGTCCCAGAGCTGGAGTGGAGACCCACCCCCGCCCCCTCCCGTGAGGGAGGGGAGCCCTCCGGCTTGAGAAATACCATCATTGCGCAGCCCGTCCCCCTCCCTGACGGGAGGGGTTAGGGGTGGGTCTGGGAAGAAGGCGGTCAGGTGCATGGCGTCGCCGTGGCCCATGCCGGTGTTGTAGAGGCCGCGGCCGTCGTGGTCGAGAGCCATGGAGCCGTAGGTAATCTCATCGCAGCCGTCGCCATCGACATCGCCGACGCGGACGTTATGGTTGCCCTGACCGGCATAGCTGTGCCACTCCGACGTATTGGTGTCGAAGACCCAACGGACCTTCAGGTCCTTACCGTCGAAATCGTAGGCCGCGATGCCGGTACGCGTGTAGTAGCCGCGACAGAAGATTGCGCTCAGGTGCTCGCCATCGAGATAGGCGCAGGCTGCCAGGAAGCGGTCGCTGCGGTTTGCATAGTTGTCGCCCCAGCCACGGAGCTCGCCGCGCTCGGGGATGTAATCAACGGTGCTGATGGCACGCCCTGTGAGGCCATCGAAGCAGGTGACCCATTCCGGGCCTTTGTAGATGAAGCCGCCACGCGCGGCCTTGCGGTTCATATTATTCGGCCAGCCGGGACCACGGAACTGCTCGCCAGGGTTACCGTTGGCCTGATAGGACACGGTATCGGGATGGCGGACATGGTCGGCGTTTGGGTCACCAAGGACAGCGCCTGTGCCATCGATGGTGCCATCGCTGGTACGCACGAGGAACTCAGCACGGCCGTCGCCATTGAGGTCGGCAACAATGAACGGCGTATAATGGGCACCACTGCGGATATTACGCCCGAGGTTAATGCGCCAGAGGCTGGTTCCGTCCAGGCGCAGGGCCTCGAAGATCGTGGGTGCCGTGATACCGCTCTGGCTGTTGTCGCGGCTGTTGGAGGGGTCCCATTTGAGGATGATTTCCATCTGACCGTCGCCGTCGAGGTCGGCCATGGTAGCGTCGTTGGCGTTGTAGGTCAGGCCCGAGGGAGAGCCCTCGGGAACGGTAACGGGGGGCAAGGGGATATCGAGGTAGCCGATGGGGGCGTTGGCGGGGAGGGAGTAAGTGGTTGAGGGTTCTTGAAGGGTCAAGCGTCCCGATGGGCCGAGCGGAGGGTTGAGGGTTGAGGGTTTTACTTCATAGACGGAGGGGGCGGTGCAGGGGTTGGCATCCATGAAGAAGGTCGGGGCGGTAGCGCCGCAATGGCCAATGACCTGACCGTCGCGAAGGATGTCGAAGGCGATGTCCTGCGGGTCGGTGGGGAGATAGCGCCATTGGACGCAGACGCTGTCGGCGCTGGTGCGGAAGGCGACCACACCGCGGTCCAAACGCTCGCCCTTCAGGCGGGTATAGTCATAGGCTGTCTGCGCCAATGCTGACACAGAAATGATCAATAATAAAGAATAAATGATAAATAATCGTTTGCTCATTGTATTATTGTGTTGTTAGGATCTGTTAGAAATGCTTGAATCTTGTCACGCACCCGCTGCAGCTGGGGGGCTTCGCGGAAGGCAGTATTCTTCTTGAGGACCACATCGATGGCCATGACGCTGTGCTGGTAGCTGGAGAGCTCGCACTGGCGCTGCTTGGCGTGTACGGCGAGCGACTTGATCTCGCGCTCACGCTCCTTGCGGAGCATGGCACAGATAGGCTCCAGAAGGGGCATCACGACATTGTCGAAGAGTGTGTGGCCCTGTATATATAAATAGGTGGTGTCGGGCGTGGGACCCATTCCCTTGATTTCTTCCTTCAGGGTGGAATAGTCCTTCTTGGCCTCAGGGAAGCGGCGCTGGAGCCACGCTATCTTCTGATTGACGCGGCGGCGCAGCTGCATCAGCGACTCCTCGGGATGGCCGGTGCGGATGGAACGGAAACCCACGAAGCCGCAGAAGTCCAGCATCGTGAAATGGCTGTAGGAGCCATGGCGATAGCACCATATATTCCACACGAAGAGCGGCCAGATGATTTGGCTGTACTCGCGCAGGAACTCCTCGTAGTCGAGGACAGGACGGTCGTTGAGGGAGGCCGTGACGACAGCGCGGTGCAGGGAGGGTGCCCAGCATTGGTAACTCTCGATGGCATACACAAAGGTGTGAATGACGTAAGGGCATTTGTTCAGGAAACGGCTGGCCTCGGTGGTGTCGCGCAGCAGATAGTCGTAGTCGGCATCCACACAGGCAATCATGGCATCGCCGAACTGGTCTGCATCGAAGAGATTCATGATGGCTTGTCGCTTGCCTTTCCCAAGGTTATCATGCGACGGCAACTTCACCTCGAAGTAGCGCGTAGCATCCTCGTAGTCATCGAGGATGGAGCGCCAGAAGGCCACATCCTCGAAGCTCTCCACATAAGCCACAATGCGCCGCCGCGCCCGCGAGGGTCGCAGGCGGTTGGCCGCTTCAAAATAGGCCGAGCTGAGGTTATGGGTAAGCCGTTTCAATGGACAATTGACAATGGACAATGAATTCTCAATCAAACGATGATATCTTCTACATCGGTAACACGGTCGGCCCAGCCGCTCATGATGACCGCGGGCGAGTGGGTCGTGAGGATGATCTGAACGTTGGGGTTCAAGTCCAGGATGAGTTCCAGGAGACGCTGCTGCCATTCCACATGGAGGCTGATCTCCGGTTCGTCCATCAGGAGAACATACGGCTCGCGATTCTCCACGAGGACGGTGAGCAGGATAATCAGCATCTGTTTCTCGCCTGAAGAGAGGAGGTAAGGCGTCAGGCGCTCATCGAGCTGGTGGAAGAAGATCTCGTTGCTGGAACGGTCGATATGCTTCCCTGTGGCCTCGAAGAGCTCATCCACGAGGTCCTGGAAATGCTCCTTCTCACCGGCGATGGCGGCTGCCTTCTGCTGCGCCTCGGGGTCGGCAGACGTGAAGAGCGTCACGATGCGGTTGCTCTGGTTCACCTGGTAGTCCAGGTAGCGGCGCTGCAACTGATAGAGCTGCCAATCGAGTTCTGTCGTGAGGCGTGCCTCCACGACCTTCCCGAGGATGTCTGCACTCACCAGCGGACGGTCCACGCCACGAATGACGTCGAAGCGCACACAATCGGCCTCCTCGGGCGAGAAGGTGAGATGCACGCCCAAGTCCGAGTAGTCGCGCTCCAGCTCTTCCTTACCCTGTGCCAGGCGGAGGATGGTCTTACGCAAGATGGTGCTCTTCCCCACCCCATTGATACCGCTGAGGACGTTCACGCCCGGCTTCAAGTTCCAGACGATATGCCGAACGCCGCGCCACAAGGAATCGATCTCGATACGTTTGATATAATTGCCAGTCATATATAGTCGTGAATTGAGAATTGAGAATTGAAAATTGAAAATTGAGTATTGAGAGTTGACAGTTAAGGGTTCTTATCGCGGACAAAGATAAGGATTTTGTTTAATGTTTGGCGTTTCACAAGGAAGGATTTTACATTTTGCGGCATATTTTTATAGCTTTTTCAACATTCCATTTTCAATTTTCAACTTTTAGGCCTATCTTTGCGCTGTCAACCATCAATTTTCAATTTTCAATTCTCAACTCTCTCCGATGGAATACATTTTCGAAACAACGATGGAAGTTCGCGACTACGAGTGCGACATTGAAGGCATTGTCAACAACGCCAACTACCTGCATTATGCTGAGCACACACGCCACCTGTTCCTGCGCTCCATCGGCGTGAGCTTTGCCCAGCTCCACGAACAGGGTTACGACGCGGTCGTGGCGCGTATGAAACTGGACTTCAAGACCCCGCTGCGCTGCGATGACCGCTTTGTGTCGCGTCTGGCGCTGGAGAAGGACGGCGTGAAATACGTCTTTCATCAAGCTATCTACCGCGAGGCGGACATGCAACTGGCGTTCCGCGGCGAGATATCGCTCGTGTGCCTCTACCAAGGCCAGCTCGCCCGCACATCACCCTACGATGAGGCTTTTGCCAAAGTTCTCAACCAGCAGTAAAGGGTGAACGCGAGAACTCTTCTCTTTGTTGTCGGATGGACGGCTTCCACGCTTGTGCTGGCACAGGAAACGGTCTCATGGGAGGAGTTTATGCAAGAGATGACCGAGGAATATGCCGATGGCGACGGGGAACGATGGTTGGAGCAGATGGAGCTGCTGAATGAGCTCCATGAGCATCCCCTCAACATCAACACGGCCGATTTCGAAGACTTGCTACGCCTGCCCTTCCTGGATGAGAAAACCGTAGAGGGCATCGTGGATTATATCGCCCTTCATGGTGCCATGCGCACGCTGGGAGAGCTGCGCCTCATCACCAGGCTGGACTATCGCGAACGGGAATGGCTGAAGTTCTTCGTCTATGCCGGTCCCATCCCCGCCAAGACACCTGTGAATAAATGGAAAGGGGCCCAAGAAGAGCTCTCCACGCGCATGGACATCCCCTGCTACCAACGGGAAGGCTGGCCCTGGGCACGGGGCATCGCTCATCAGCTCCGCTTCACATGGCAACAGGGGCGCCGCCTGGATGCCGGGCTGAGGTTGGAGAAGGATGCCGGCGAGCCAATCTTCACCAAGCAATCGCCCTTCTGGGATAGCTACGGCGGCCACGCGATGCTGAAAGACATCGGTGTGATGAAGCGCTTGTTAGTAGGCGATTTCAAGGCGGGCTTCGGCGAGGGACTCGTCATCAACAACGGCCTGCAGTACGGCAAAGCCTCCACAAGCCTTTGGCGCACCCTCGGGGGCATACGGCCTCATCGCTCCACGGACGAGGTCTCCTTTATGCGAGGGGTGGCTGGCACGCTGGCCTTCGGCCGCCAGTGGGAGGTGACGGCCTTCTATTCCATCCGTTCCTTGGACGCTACCGTGAACAAAGACAATAGCGTCAGCAGCATCAACACGACGGGGCTGCACCGCACGGACAGCGAGTGGGGCCACCGCCATACGCTCCTTAGCCAGACCACCGCGCTGCACGCCCAATGGAAGCACAAAGAGTGGCACGCGGGCATCACCGGTATGTTCCAGTACTACGACCATCAGTTCCGTCAGAACAGCGCCCTCTATCGGCAGATCTACCCCGAAGGCTATCTGTTCGGGGCTGTTTCCGCAGACTACGGCTACCAACACAACCGCCTGCTCATACGGGGCGAGACAGCTCACAGCTTCGACAACCGCGGAGGCGGTTGGGCCACGCTGAACAAAGCCGCCTGGCGCTTCAATGCCAACACACAGCTGTCCGTCATCCAACGTTATTACGCCACAGGTTACTACTCGCCTTACGCCTCCGCCATCGGCGAGAACAGCCAAGTACAAAACGAAAGCGGCATCACCCTGCAATTCGATGCCAGCCGCCTCGGCCCCTTCGCCCTGCTGGCCCTCTTCGATTACTTCTACTCCCCATGGCCACGCTACACCATGAGCCGCTATTCCACCGGTTGGGAAGCAATCCTACAGACGATCTGGCAACCCCGCAGCCACTACCAGCTGCGCCTGCGCTATCGCGTCAAGAGCAAGGAGGCGAGTGACCGCCGCCATTACAGCCACCAGCTGCGCGCCTCCTATACCTACAAATTCAACACACACTGGAACGCCGCCCTCTCGGCCTTCATGCACCGCTACCACGAGCCCGACGCGCCGCGAGCCACCAGTGAGCATGCTTCGTCCAATGGCTTCGCCCTGGCGCCGCAGGTCAACTACGAGAGCGCGGAACAGCGCCTGCGCGCATCACTGATGTTCGTATGGTTTCACACCGACGACTACGACAGCCGCCTGTATATCTACGAACCTTCTCTCTACCGGACCTTCGGGATGGCACAGCTCTACGGCAAAGGCCAGCGCCTCGCGGCCACGCTACGCTGGCGAACGACGAATAAACGATATGAGCTGCAAACAAAAGTCGGTGTAACGCATTACACCGACCATAGTGAAATATCTTCTGGCATCCTGCGCATCAGCACGTCCTGGAAACCGGACGTTCAACTGCTGCTGCGCCTGAAATGGTGACGCCCATCAACAGTAGCTGCTGCCATCGAAACAATGCGTGCAGACCTTACACTTGGGCAACCCGATGGCTTTCACCAGAATCTCAAGGGTGTTGAACTGTAGGGTTGTGAGCCCCAAGCGACGCCCCATCTCTTCGACCATCGCACGGTACTTCTCAGAGCCTGTGCGGGCATACTCCTGCAGGATCTCATTGGGCGTGGAGCCCTCGCCGCCAATGCCACCTGGCATCTTGTCGCGGTCGTTTTCCAGATCGTGAATCACCTGTCGCGTCAACAGCTCCATATCACTTTTCGAGGCCGAGAAGTTGATGAAGGGACAGCCATAGATGAGAGGTGGACAGGCGATGCGCATGTGCACCTCCTTGGCGCCCAACTCAAAGAGCCCCTTGACATTATCGCGCAACTGCGTGCCGCGCACAATGCTGTCGTCGCAGAACAGACAGCGCTGGCCGACCAGGGCATCGCGGTTGGGAATCAGCTTCATCTTCGCCACCAGGTTACGTGTCAACTGGTTGCCCGGCATGAAGGAACGCGGCCATGTGGGCGTGTATTTGCTGACCGCACGGCGATAGGGTTTGCCGATACCCTCGGCATAGCCGGTCGCCATGCCAACGCCGGAGTCGGGAATACCGCTGACGATATCCACCTCGGTCTTGTCCGTTTCGCCCATCAGCACACCGCAGGTATGGCGCATAGCCTCTACGTTGCGGCCCTCGTAGCTGGACGTGGGGAAACCGTAATAAACCCACAGGAACGAGCAGACCTGCATCTCCTCTTCGGGCTCGCGCAGGCGTTCCATGCCGTCGGCCGTGAGGCAAATGATCTCACCCGGACCTAAATAGTACTCAATCTCGAAATCCAGGTTAGGGAAGCTGCTGCTCTCGCTGGTGGCGGCCCAGGCACCATCTTTCTTACCGATGATAATAGGTGTGCGTCCCAGATGGTCACGGGCTGCGATGATACCGTTCTCGGTGAGAATGAGCATGGAGCACGAACCCTTCACCTTGTTATATACATTCTCAATGCCATCGACAAAGCTCTTGCCACGGGCTATGAGCAGCGTGATGAGTTCCGTGGGGTTGGTCTTGCCGCTGGACATCTCGGAGAAATGGTCGCCGCTGGCCAACAGCTCGCTCGTGAGTTCCTCGAGGTTGTTGACCTTGCCCACGGTGACCACGGCCATCTTACCCAGGTGGGAGTTCACCATGATGGGCTGCGGGTCTGTGTCGGAAATGACACCGATGCCGCTGTTACCCTCGAAGCGCGTGAGTTCCTTCTCAAAACGCGAACGGAAATAGTTGCTCTCGAGATTGTGAATACTGCGGAAGAAGCCTTTCTCCTCAGAATACGTAGCGAGACCGCCGCGCTTCGTGCCGAGGTGGCTGTTGTAGTCCGTGCCATAGAAGAGGTCTGTGATGACAGGACGCGTAGCTATTGTTCCGAAAAAACCGCCCATTCTTTATAATTGAGAATTGAAAATTGAGAGTTTAATATATTACGGAAAACACGGAAAGAAATGGAAAGACACGGAAATTTTCTTTGTCAATTGTCCATTGTCCTCTGTCCATTATCAACTGACACCCAGTACTTCGCGGGCACGCTGCAGGGCCAGATTGATATGGGGCTGGATATTCTCCTCGCCCACGATGGTGCCGAAGTCGTTGTGCATCAGCACTTCGTGTACCTTGGGATTGACACCGGAGAGGATGACATGAATGCCCTCCTGGCGAGACATCTGAATGAGGTTCTCCAGGTTGTGCATACCCGTGCTATCGACAAAGGGCACCTTACGCATACGGATAATGCGCACCTTCGGGCGATGAGGCATACGCCCCATGATCTCCTCGAAGCGGTTGGCGATACCGAAGAAGAAGGGACCGTTGATCTCATAGACCTCACAGCCATCGGGAATCTTGAAGTGCTCAAGGTTCGTAGCCTCGAAATCGACTTCCTCTGCGGGGTCAATCTCATCGGTGAGGACGCTGACCTGCGTGGTCTCAGCCATGCGGCGCATGCAAAGCAGACATGCCAGCATCAGACCGACTTCAATGGCAACCGTGAGATCGAAGATGACCGTGAGGAAGAACGTAATCAGCAGCACGGAGATGTCCGACTTGGGGTTCTTCAGCAACTGACGGAATGTGCGCCAGCCGCTCATATTATAACTCACGATCACCAGCACACCCGCCAGACAGGCCATCGGGATATACTGCGCGTAGGGCATCAGAATCAAGAAGATAAGCAGCAGCACGGCAGCGTGGATAATGCCCGCAATTGGCGTGCGGCCGCCGTTGTTGATATTGGTCATCGTGCGCGCGATGGCTCCCGTGGCGGGAATACCGCCGAAGATGGGGCTGACGATATTGGCCACGCCCTGTGCGATAAGCTCCTGGTTCGAGTCGTGGCGGTCGCCGATCACACCGTCGGCCACCGTTGCCGACAGCAGCGACTCAATGGCACCAAGCACGGCGATCGTGATGGCCGGTGCGAAGAGGCCGCGAATGATCTCCCACGACAGCGCCGGAACCTCGGGCGAGGGCAACGCGGCATTGATGCGGAAGCGGTCGCCGATGGTATCAACGCTCTCGGCCAGCCCGTAGCTCTTGAGAATCAGCACGCCCACAGTCATCACGATAATCGCAATCAGCGAACCCGGCAGCTTGTTCAGCGCCGAGAGATGACCGTTGACATACTTGACCTTATTCATGTAGGGCCAGCAGGCGATGATCAGCACAGAGCCGACACCCACGATGGTGCTCCACAGGTCGATACTGGCGAAGTTGTGCGCATAACACCCCCACTTGGAGATGAAGTCGGCGGGCACAGCACCGTCGATGGTCAGGCCGAAGAGGTCCTTCACCTGTGTCGTGAAGATGGTCAGGGCAATACCGCTCGTAAAACCCACGACAATGGGATAAGGGATATACTTGATGATGGTCCCCAAGCGGAACAGTCCTAATAATATAAGGAACGCGCCCGCGAGAATAGTAGCCACCATCAGCCCCTGCATACCATACTGCTGGATAATACCGGCTATAATAACAATGAACGCTCCCGTGGGGCCGCCAATTTGTACGCGCGAACCGCCGAGGAGCGAGATGATTAAACCTGCCACGATGGCAGTGATGATGCCCTGTTCGGGTGTGACCCCGGAAGCAATACCGAAGGCGATGGCCAGCGGCAGGGCTACGATACCTACGATGATACCCGCCAGCAGATCCTTGACGAACGTCTCGCGGTCGTAGTTCTTTAAGCTACTGAAGATAGTTGGCTTCATAAATGTGCCTGTTTGAGGCTGCAAAGGTACGCTTTTTGTCGCTTTTTATGAACTTCAACCAAGAAAAAAGGACACAAAGATGATGATTTTATTGATTTATGCTTATCTTTGCCCCGAAAAACATTCAACTTTACTCTAAACTATAAACTCTAAACCATAAACTTTAACTTGCGGCGGTGTCCGCATACCAAAAAAACTATGTTCGAAAACCAACCCAAAGGTCTCTGGGCGCTCGCCCTGGCCAACACGGGCGAGCGCTTCGGTTACTATACCATGCTCGCCGTCTTCGCGCTGTTCCTTGGTGAGAACTTCGGTCTCACCGAGTCTGTATCTGGCATCATCTATGGCGTCTTCCTCGGCCTCGTCTATTTCCTTCCGCTGGTGGGAGGTATCATGGCCGATAAGTTTGGCTTCGGGCGCATGGTAACCATTGGCATCATGATCATGTTCCTGGGCTACCTGTTCCTGTCCATACCCCTCGGCAGCGGTGCCGTAGCGTTCGCGGGTATGTTCGCAGCCTTGCTGCTCATCAGCTTTGGAACGGGCCTTTTCAAGGGCAACCTGCAAGTGATGGTCGGCAATCTCTACGATGAGCCTCGCTTTGCTGACCGCCGCGATGCGGGTTTCTCGCTCTTCTATATGGCTATCAATATCGGTGCGCTCTTTGCACCCACGGCGGCTGTGGAGATTATGAAATGGGCTGAGATCGAACTGGGCTACTCCCATGCCGACAGCTATCACTTCGCTTTTGCCGTAGCCTGTGCGTCGTTGATTCTCTCGATTGCCATCTACTACACGTTCCGCAGCACCTTCCGCCATGTTGAGGGCGAGAAGAAAAAGAACGCCGCCACCAATGCAGCTTCCGAAGAGGAACTCTCTCCCGAGGAGACACGTCAGCGCATCACGGCCCTCATTCTGGTCTTCGCCGTCGTCATCTTCTTCTGGATGGCCTTCCATCAGAACGGCCTCTCCCTGACATATTTCGCCAATCAGTTCACGCATAAGACCGCAGAGGGCGTTGACACGATGCCCTTCAATGTGTGGAATCTCGTGGCCATCATCTTCATCGTCTATGGTCTCTTCTCCATCTTCCAGAGCAAGACGCTGAAGGGTAAAGGCATTGCCACCGCCGTAGTTGCCGCCGCAGGCTGCTTCTTGGGTTATCAGTACCAGCATGCCACAGGCACGGTGGACATCAGCGCGCCCATTTTCCAGCACTTCAACCCCTTCTATGTCGTCGCCCTGACACCAGTGTCGATGGCCATCTTCAGCGCCCTCGCCGCCAAGGGGAAAGAGCCCAAGGCACCTCGTAAGATTGCCTACGGTATGATTATCGCCGCCATCGCCTTCTGTCTGATGATCTTCGCATCGCAGGGACTGCTGACGCCCAATGAGCAGAAAGCAGCCATCGAGGCCGGCACAGCCACCTATCCCGCATCTCCCTACTGGCTCATCTCCGTATATCTTGTACTCACCTTTGGCGAACTGTTGCTCTCACCGATGGGCATCTCCTTCGTGTCAAAGGTGGCACCCCCGAAATACAAGGGAATGATGATGGGCGGTTGGTTCGTGGCTACGGCCATCGGCAACCTTCTCGTCTCCGTGGGCGGTATCCTGTGGGGCGACCTCTCGCTGACAACCGTCTGGCTCGTCTTCGCATCCCTCTGCCTCCTCAGCGCCCTCTTCATGTTCTCTATGATGAAACGTCTGGAGAAAGTTGCTTAAGAATTGAGAATTGAGAATTGAAAATTGATAATTGAAAATTATAGAATATGAGAAAGTTATTTATTCTTGCAGTATTGCAATTGTGCATGGCCACTTTGTCAGCACAGACACAAGTGATCACCGTCAACGCCAAGAAACCCGGCGCTGCCATTCAGCCCACGATGTACGGTATCTTCTTTGAGGACATCAACTACGCGGCCGACGGCGGCCTCTACGCCGAGCTCATCAAGAACCGCAGCTTCGAGTTCCCCAATCCCTACACCGGCTGGGACATCTCCGGTAAGGTGACGCTCATGGACGATGGTCCCTTTGAGCGCAACCCGCATTATGTACGCATGGCTCCCTCTGGCCACCGCGACAAGCACACGATGATCGAGAACCAAGGTTTCTTCGGCATCGGCGTCAAGGCTGGCGAAGCTTACCGTTTCTCCCTCTGGGCACGTGTGCCGGACGGCGGCAAGTCCAAGCTCTGGATTGACCTCGTCGATAACGCCACCATGGAGGAGGACCAGAAGCTGGGCAACACGGGCGTTGAAATCGAGGGCAACGAATGGAAGAAATACACGGCCATCATCAAACCCCGCCGCACCTTTGCCAAGGCACACCTCCGCATTTGGGGCGACAGCAAGGTGACCACCGACGTGGAACACATCAGCCTCTTCCCCGTGAACACCTATAAGGGTCATGAGAACGGTATGCGCATTGACGTGGCACAGGCGCTCGAAGACCTGCACCCGGGCGTGTTCCGATTCCCCGGCGGCTGTATCGTTGAGGGCACAGACCTCGCCACGCGCTACCAGTGGAAGCAGACCGTGGGTCCTGTCGAGAACCGTCCGCTCAACGAGAACCGCTGGCACTACACCTTTACGCAGCGCTACTTCCCCGACTACTTCCAGAGCTACGGCCTCGGCTTCTTCGAGTACTTCCAGCTCTCCGAGGAGATTGGCGCCGAGCCGCTGCCCGTGCTGAACGTGGGCATGGCCTGCCAGTTCCAGAACGGTGACGACGCCCACGCTGCCTGCACGAAGGAAGGCCTGCAGCAGTTCATCGATGACTGCATCGACCTCATCGACTTCGCCAATGGCGACCCCGCCACCAACCAGTGGGCCAAGTTGCGCGCTGACATGGGTCACCCCGCCCCCTTCAACCTCAAGTTCCTAGGCATCGGCAACGAGCAGTGGGAGAAGCCCTACTTCGACCGCCTCGCCATCATCGCCCCCGAAGTACGCAAGGCACACCCCGAAATCAAGATCATCGGCACCAGCGGCCCCAACGCCGAGGACGACCACTTCTTCAATGGCTGGAAGGCCATGCGCGAGCTGAAAGCCGACCTCGTGGATGAGCACTACTACCGCGATATCCAGTGGTACAAGAACTCCATGAACCGCTACTCCGACCGTAAGTTCTACACGAAGGACGGTCCGCGCGTCTTCGCTGGCGAATGGGCCTGCCACGACAAGGGCAAGAAGTACAACCACGCCGGTGCCAGCATCTACGAGGCTGCCTTCATGACCAACATCGAGCGTAACGCAGACCTGGTACACATGGCCACCTACGCCCCACTGTTCTCACATGTCGAGGGCTGGCAGTGGCGCCCCGACCTCATCTGGTATGACAACCTCTCCACCGCCCGCACCGCCAGCTACTACGTGCAGCAACTCTACTCGCTGAATCCCGGCACGAATGTCCTCCCCACGACCATCAGCATCAACGGCGGCCAGCCCGCAGCCAACCCCGTGCCCGAAGGTGAGGACGGTGTCTTTGCCAGCGCTGTCATCGATAAGCAGAAGAACGAGATCATCGTGAAGGTCATCAATACGACCGACGCGGCACAGCCCATCGAGATCAACATCACGGGCCTCTCCAAGAAGCAGCTCGCAGCCCTGCCCGCCACCGCCGAGGTGACGACCCTCGACTGCTCCAACTACGATGCCGAAAACCAGCCCGGCAAGCCCGAGATCGTGAAGCCGGCGAAAGCTCAGGCCGCCATCTCCAACGGCACTATCCCCGGATCCATTCCCGCTAAAACCTTCGCCCTGTACAAGGTGAAGATGTAAGGACAAACAAAGAGCCCCGCGCCGAAGCGCGGGGCTTTTTTTGTTTACTGCTTGAAGTATTTCTCTCCGTTGACAATGTAGAGGTGTCCGGAGCGCATGGCGGAGGGAGCTATGCGGCGACCGGTGAGGTCGTAGATGTGAGTGGCCTTGGCTGCGGGAGCTGCTGGTAGGGACTCAACAGCCGTAGGTATGCCGTTCTTTGTCCAGAAGTACTGCGACAGGGGCACATTCGAGGCTGTCCCCTTCACGCGCAGCCAAACCTCGCCGGCTAGCTGTAGCGTAGGTTCTTCCACCTTGAAGAAGCCCATAAGGCCAGTCTCGTTATTCACACGGAAGGTGTAGAAACTTTCGTAGGTGTCCTCATTGCAGACGAGTACGCTATCCACGGAACAACCCTTTATGTAGTTGGCATTGACGGTCGTGGTTGTCTTGGTGCTGGGACGGAAACGCACCTTCTGACCCGCTGTGCCCTTATAGATGACAGCCGAACCAGCCTTAAGGGTAACGCCCGCCTTCAAAGCGGTGTATCTCAGGGTGTCAGCGGCAGCATCAACGCCCGTGATGTTATAGGCCGTCACGCCATCGGGGACGCGCACGGGGTAAGGCGTGTAGAGCAGGTCGTAGCCGCACTGCGGCACTGTGCGCTCGATGGTGTAGCGCGTGGCAGGGTCGAAGCTCACGTGAGGCGGCTGGTTGTAGCAGCAATTCTGGTTAATGAGCTGTGCGCGGTACGAATAGTCGTCCATGAGATGCGGCATGCAATAGTCGGTCTGGTAGTTCGTAGCCTGAACAATTAGGCGGTAGTCGCTGCCGTTCTGATCCCAGGTGACAATCTCCTCACGCCAGTCGCCGAGCAGGTCGCCCGACACGCAGGGGTTCTGCTTGCTGTCGTTGTTATAGTTGCCGAGAACATAGTTACCGCCGTTGATTTGCATACGCCAGAAGGCTTTGTTATCGACATTCCAGTATTCCAGAACGTTCTTACCATAGAAGTCATCGGCGAGTGTCTCGTTCCAGAAGATGCGGAAGCTGAGTCCTGCGCCACCGCCGTGGGCGACGTTCTGTAAGATGACGTTTTTGCTGGTGTCATAGAGGTTCGCATCAGCACTGAACTGCCAATAGGCATCCTCAGCTTCGGGGTTGTAGTGTGCCATGACGCCGCGCCCCGTGTCGCCGCTGGCCGTCACGCGGAGCAGAATCTCACCAGTGGCAGCATCGCGCAGATCCATGCCGTACTGGCCCTTCTCATGTACCATGTACAGTTCCTGTCCATGACGTGAGGGGATAAAGTCGCTCAAGTGCATAGCGTCGCCGTGGCCCAGACCCGTGCGATAGAGGGTGGTGCCGTCGGGCTTCAGGGCGCCGGAGCCGTAGTGTATCTCCTGCTTGCCATCGCCAGTCACGTCACCCACACAGATCCAGTGAGCGCCCTCGCCATAGACCGTGGAAGAGATGTTCTTGACGGTGCCGTTGGCGTAAGTGACGGTGCCGCTGTTGGCCGAGACACCTCGGTGTAGCCAGCGCATCGTCAGATTGACGCCGTCCCAGTCGTAGGCGCCAATCTTGCAACCATTATAATAGCCGCGCGCGAAGATGGCAGTGGGATTCTTATCCTCGCCATCGAGCCACGCAATAGCGGCGAGATAGCGCTCGGAACGGTTCTGCTTGCTGTCACCCCAGAAGTCCGAGGTCTCGTCGGCATAGGCCGTGTGGTACTTGATGGTCTTCAGCTCGGCACCCGTCATACCATCGAACACCGTGAGGTACTCGCCACCGCTTTCCTGCTTACCCTTGCCGCCCTTGTAGTTGGCATGCGGGTCATCGCCGTCCATGATGACATACTTACCCTCACCGTCGATGGCTCCGGGAGCGGTCTTCACCATGAACTCGCCGTAGCCATCGCCATCCATGTCCCAGGCGATGAAATGAGTGGTGTGTTGTGAATTGAACATATTCGGGCCCGTTGTGAGCATCCACAGCCGCGTGCCGTCCTGCTTATAGCAGGCGTAGAACGCGGGCGAGGTTGTGCCGCTACTGGCAGCATCCTTCTCGTTGCTGGGCGCCCATTTCAGGATGATCTCATATTCGCCGTCGCCGTCCATATCACAGAACGAGGCATCGTTGGGCGTGTAGGTGGCGCCTGCGGAAGTGGGATCCACGGGGGCACCGCCCTGCAGCGTGATATACTTGGCCTGGTCGCTCCAGGGCTTGACACCTTCCTGCGTCTCAATGACGTTGCCATTGATATCCACGACCTCCAGCTTATAGACGGAAGCGGTGTTGCCGCCGGTATCCAGGAAGTTCGTGCGCTCTGTGATGGGATTCGTGCCAATGAGTCGGTTGTTGCGGTAGAGGCGGAAGCGGGGCTTCAGCTTCGCATCGGAAGCACGATAGCGCCAGCTCACGAGCACGCCGCCGCTGATCTTCACGGCCATCAAGCCGCGGTTCAAGGGCTTTGCCTTGGGCTTGTACATCTTGAAGCGGATGCTGGCGCTGAACACCTGCTGGCCACCTTCCTGAGCCGTCAGCGTAGCCACCTTATCATCATAGGACACAGACGCGGTGTAGCCCTCGGCGGGTGTGACCGTGAAGTCCGTGGGGTCGCCGTGAACCATCTCAGGCCATGTGATGCTCTCGCCGTCCTTCAGCGAGCCAGCCACGCTCAGCAGGTCGCCTGCGGAACAGGAGGCAGCGGTGAAATAGTGCGAAGCGTCATAGACGGGCTCGTCCGCCTCACCACGGATGGTGACATTGCTGAAGGCGATACTCTTCGGGTTTTCGGCGTCTTGGCCGGCGAAGTTATAGACGTACAAGATCAGCTGGAACGTCTTACCAGCCTCCACCAACTCATTCTTGAGTTGGAACGTGTGGTGGCTCTTGCCATTGGGGTTGCCCTGCCCTACTTTATTGCGCAGGGGCGAGATATTGGTGCCAAGCGCCGTCTCCTCGCCGGTGTTGTTCTTGTAATAGACATCGAAGTTACCTTTATCTGTGCCACATTTGGCGGCGTCGAACTCGATGACCGTGGGTTTGAACGTATGGCCAGCGCGCGCCTGTATGCGGAAGGTCAGCTGATGGCCGCTTGTCTTCTGCGAGACCGTCGTGCTCGGCGTCAGCATCACCAGCACGGGGTCGTAGTCCACGGCCGTGTAGCCAGCGTCGGCATCCGAGGCTGTCTTCACGCCAGTGGCTGTCAGGTTGGCGCCTTTGCCGAACGAGACATTGATATACGTACCCGCGTTCTCGGACTTCGTGTTGACAGCCAGGTTATTCTGCTGGCTCAAGGGCCAACAGACATCCAAATGCTCTGACCATAGGAGCTGGGGACATGCCGTCAGCAAGGGCAGGAAAAAGAGTAGAAACTTCTTCATTGATTTCTTTAGTTAGTCGATAATTGCGGCGCAAAAATAGTACAAAAAAGCCATTTAGCCCACATTCCCGCGGCAAATATCCTCAAAACGGCCTTATTTTACCCTTAAAAGCAACCTTTCTCCGAGAAAATGCCTACCTTTGCCCCACTTTAAACTTTAAGCCTTCAGCCTTAAACCTTAAACTTTAAACATTAAACTAAACAATGCGCATCGCCATCTTCGTGTCGGGTAGCGGCACCAACTGCGAGAATATCATTCGGTATTTTCAACATTCCGAGGACATTAACGTCGCCCTCGTCGTCAGTAACCGTCCCGATGCCTACGCTCTGGAGCGGGCTCAGCGGCTGGGCGTACCGACGGCCATTGTCCCGAAGGTTGAGCTGAACACGCCCGAGGTGATGCTCTCGCTGTTGCAGGACTATCGCATCGGCTTCATCGTCCTCGCTGGCTTCCTGCCGATCATCCCCGACTTCCTCATCGATGCCTTCCCCCGCCGCATCGTGAACATACACCCTGCCCTACTGCCCAAGTACGGCGGCAAGGGCATGTGGGGCCACCATGTCCACGAGGCCGTGAAGGCTGCCGGAGAAACAGAAACGGGCATCACGATTCACTACGTGACGCCCGTGTGTGATGGCGGTGAAATCATTGCCCAGTTCGCAACGCCGCTGACACCCGACGATACGGCGGAGAGCATCGCCGAGAAAGTGCACCGCTTAGAGATGGCCCACTACCCCGCCGTGCTCGAGAAGCTCTTTACAGCGGCGACAGCGTGATGTAGTCCACATCGGGCATCCAGTAGCTGCCGTTATAGAGGCGGATGGTGTTATAGCCCTTGTGCAGAGGTACATTCACGTAGATACGTGCCACCTTCTGCCAATTGCGGGAATGGGTGTTGAGCACGGTGTAGGGACGCCCGTTGACTTCCAGATTCATTGTGCGTTCCTCGCCGCTGAAGTAATACACGGTGAGGCGGCGCATACAGTCCTTCCCCACATAGACATCCCGCCACTGCAGGTCGTTATCCTCTCGCGCGCCCAGCCAGCCACAGACATAGCCGCCCGAGCCCTTGCTGTCAGCCACGAAGACACCGCTCTTTTCCACTTGGTTGTTCCGCAGCTCCTGATAAGCAGACATATAACCCGCCTCTGCCTCATAGCGTGTGCGCTCCAAGCGCTTCTTGCCCTTCACGCGGAAGATCTTCGTCCCGTGCGCAGGAATTGTCCATTGTCCATTGTCCGTTGAACAATTCTCCTGTCTAATGCAATCATAAAGCTCCACGGGGCCGGCCAGGTCGATGGTAGCAGGGTCGAAGGTCACCGTCTGCTCCGTGTCACTGGGGTTGTAGATGGCCACGGCGCGCTCCTTGCCCTGCCGTTTCTTGATGTCCTTCACCAGGATGAAGCACTCGCCCTGCTTGTCAGCCACATAGGCCTGCAGGTGCAGCGGGTCTTGGTTCAGGGCGATGAGGTCCTTGTTGCACAGCAGCTTCAGCGACTCCGGACGAATCTTCGTCATGTCACAGCCGATGAGCAGCGGCGAGCTCATGATACACCACATACCGAAATGCGTCTCGTCCTCCACCTGTGTCATCGAGCGGCCGATCTCCAGCATGTCCATGTCGTTGTAGTGGCCGTCGCGGCAGTAAGCGCTCAGGTACAGGTTCTCAGCCAGGATGTCATGCACGCTCTTCCACGCATCGTAGATGTCGCCCGTCGTGCGCCATGAATCCGCGATATCAGCAGCCCACGTGCCGGGGAACGCCCAACGACAGATGTTGAACACGATGTCCTTGTGGCCCGTATTCTTCAGGGCATGCGTGATGGCCGTGTAGCGCTCGCGCTCGTCCATCTTGATCTTCCAGTCGTTGCCCCAGGCCTCACCGCCGCAGTAGTCCACCTTGATGAAGTCGAAGTCGTGCTCCTTGAAGAAGAAGTCCGCGTCCTGCTGGTCGTGGCCGTAGAAACCCACGCCTGCGCCCGAACGGTCGGGATTGTGAATGCTGCCGCACGTGTTCTGACCTGCGTCGCTGTAGATACCGGCCTTCAGGCCCAGACGGTGGATATGCTCCACGACGGGTGTCAGCCCATTCGGGAAGCGCTCCGGATGCACACGTAGGCGACCGTTCTCATCGCGGCCGTAGAAATAGCCGTCATCGATGTTCACATACTTGTAGCCTGCCGCTTGCAGGCCCGAATTGTGCATGGCATCAGCCTGCGACTTGATCACCTCCTCGTTGATATTCAGGGCGAAGGTGTTCCATGAGCTCCAGCCCATCGTGGGCGTGCGCTGTGCCAATGCCGTAGCCGCCACTAGCATCAGCAGGAAGAAGATGTTTTTACGCATAAGACTATATAATTGAAAATTGAGAATTGAGAATTGAGAATTGAGAATTGACAATGGAGAATTGACAATTGAGAATTGACAATGGATAATGGACCTTTATCCTCGACAAAAATACAACATTTTCCTGAGACGCGAGACTTACGGTTCACTTTTTATCATTATTTAAGATAACGCGCGCGAGGAGGGGACTTTGCCCTCATCTCCGCCCTCTTTTGCACAAATGAGGGGCGAGTGTGCAAGGATTGTTCGTTTTTGAGCGTTTTATTTTGTCATGTGCAGGGATTTGTGTAATTTTGCGCCGCTTTTAATCAAACAAACGAATAAAACGCTAAACGTTAAACGACTAAACGCTAAACAAGAAATAATATGGCATTGAAAATCGTTGTGCTGGCCAAGCAAGTGCCAGACACCCGTAATGTGGGCAAGGACGCGATGACGGCCGAAGGTACGGTCAACCGCTCCGCACTGCCCGCAATTTTTAATCCCGAAGACTTGAACGCGCTGGAACAGGCGCTGCGTCTGAAAGAGCAGAACCCCGGCTCCACCGTGGGCGTGCTGACGATGGGCCCTCCCCGTGCGGGCGAGATCATCCGTCAGGGTCTCTATCGCGGTGCTGACACGGGTTGGCTCCTCACCGACCGCCTCTTCGCCGGTGCCGACACGCTGGCCACGAGCTACGCGCTGGCTACGGCCATCAAGAAGATTGGCGACGTGGACATCGTCATCGGCGGCCGTCAGGCTATCGATGGTGACACGGCTCAGGTGGGCCCGCAGGTGGCGCAGAAGCTGGGCTTGAACCAGGTGACCTACGTGGAAGAGGTTCAAGGCGTGGAAGAAGTTCAGGGTGTGAAGAAGGTAACGGTGAAGCGCGTCATCGATGGTGGTGTCGAGACCGTAGAGGCTCCGCTACCCGTGGTGCTCACCGTGAACGGAAGCGCAGCTCCCTGCCGCCCGCAGAATGCCAAGCTGGTGATGAAGTACAAATATGCTACCTGCCCCTTGGAGAGGGTGGCCCCCTCTACGGCCCCCGAGGGGGCTTCTAATGCTACAGGGTCGGTTGTGTCCCCCTCGGGGGACGAAAGGGGGGCTCTGTATGCAGAACGTCCTTACCTGACGCTGAACCAGTGGAGCGTTGCCGATGTGAACGGTGACCCCGCACAGTGCGGTCTGAGTGGCTCGCCCACAAAGGTGAAGGCCATCAAGAACATCGTGTTCCAGGCGAAGGAGTCGAAGACTTTGACGGCTTCTGACGCTGACATCGAGGGAATGATCAAAGAATTACTTGAAGAGAAGATCATCGGATAGAAGACCCACCCCTCACCCTCCCTTGTAGGGAGGGAGTGGTCACCTTTCAAGAATTATAAATTAATGAGTACAACTATGCAAGATAATCAATCCGCAAAAGTAAATACTCCCCTCCATACAAGGGAGGGGCACGGGGGTGGGTCTGTCTTTGTCTATTGCGAGATAGAAGGCGCCACCGTACAGGAAGTATCTCAGGAGCTGCTGACCAAGGGTCGCAAGCTCGCCAATACGCTGGGCGTGGAGCTCCACGCCGTGGTGGCCGGCACGGGCATCAAGGGTCAGGTCGAGGAGCAGATCCTGCCTTACGGCGTAGATAAGCTCTTCGTCTTCGACGCCCCCGAGCTGTTCCCCTACACCAGCGCTCCCCACACGGACATCCTCGTAAACCTCTTCAAGGAGGAGGAGCCGCAGATCTGCCTCATGGGCGCTACGGTCATCGGCCGCGACCTGGGTCCGCGCGTCAGCTCCTCGCTCACCAGCGGCCTCACTGCCGACTGCACGGAGCTGGAGATCGGCCCGTATGAGGACAAGAAGAACGACAAGGTTTATGAGAACCTGTTGTATCAGATCCGTCCCGCCTTCGGTGGTAACATCGTGGCTACGATCGTGAACCCCGACCACCGCCCGCAGATGGCTACCGTCCGCAGCGGTGTGATGCAGAAGGCCGTCTATGAGGGTGCCTGCCGCAAGGAGGTTGTCTATCCCGAGGTCGGCAAGTATGTCAGCCCCGAGGCGTTCGTCGTGAAGGTCCTCGACCACCATGTGGAGGCTGCCAAGCACAACCTGAAGGGCGCGCCCATCGTGGTGGCCGGCGGCTATGGCATGGGTTGCAAGGAGAACTTCGATATGCTGTTCCAGCTGGCTAAGGTGCTGCACGGCGAAGTCGGCGGCTCGCGCGCAGCTGTGGACGCCGGCTGGCTCGACCACGACCGTCAGATTGGTCAGACGGGTGTCACCGTTCACCCGAAGGTGTATATCGCCTGTGGCATCAGCGGACAAATTCAGCACATCGCCGGTATGCAGGACTCGGGCATCATCATCAGCATCAACAATGACCCCGATGCGCCCATCAACCGCATCGCTGACTATGTGATTGTTGGTATTGTTGAGGAAGTAGTTCCAAAGTTGATTAAGTATTATAAACAGAACTCGAAATAAATATGAGTAAGAAAGGCAGAATACAAATCCTTGTTGTTATATGGGTTTCATTATTCTTAGTGCTTGGGGCAATGAACTATTACGCCTACAATCATCAATTCCATAAATGGTGGATGACAGCAATAGAAGTTGTTCTTGCTGGAGAACTATTTAAGTGGTCTGTAAAGTTTTACAAAAATAAGAAGTAAGTACCAAACTCATTAAGTATTACAAGCAAAACAGCAAATAATCATGGCAAACTATTATAGCGATCATCCCGAAATAGCGTTTCACCTCGACCATCTGTTGATGAAGCGCATCGTTGAGCTCAAGGAGCGCAACTTCGCCGATGCAAAAGACTTCGACTACGCCCCGGTTGACTTGGGCGACGCCATCGAGAACTACAAGCAGATTCTTGATATCACCGGCGACGTAGCCGCCAACATCATCGCTCCCAACAGCGAAAGCGTCGATCTCGAAGGCCCCCACTTGGAGAACGGCCGCATGATCTACGCCAGCAAGACCGTAGAGAACATCGATGCTACGCGCAAGGCCGGTCTCTGGGGTGTCAGCATGCCCCGTCGCTACGGCGGTCTGAACCTGCCCAACATCATCTTCTCCATGCTCAGCGAACTCATCAGCGCCGCCGATGCCGGCTTCCAGAACATCTGGAGCCTGCAGAGCTGCATCGACACGCTCTATGAGTTCGGCTCCGAGGAGCAGCGCCAGAAGTACATCCCCCGCGTCTGCGCCGGCGAAGGCATGTCCATGGACCTCACCGAGCCCGATGCCGGCTCCGACCTGCAGCGCGTGATGCTGAAGGCCACCTTCGATGAGAAGGAGCAGTGCTGGCGCCTGAACGGCGTGAAGCGCTTCATCACCAATGGCGACAGCGACATCCACCTCGTGCTGGCTCGCTCAGAGGAAGGCACGAAGGACGGCCGCGGCCTGTCGATGTTCATCTACGACAAGCGCAACGGCGGTGTCGACGTGCGCCACATTGAGCACAAGCTCGGCATCCACGGCTCGCCCACCTGCGAGCTCACCTATAAGAATGCTAAGGCTGAGCTCTGCGGCTCGACTCGTCTGGGACTCATCAAGTACGTGATGGCACTGATGAACGGTGCCCGTCTGGGTATCGCTGCTCAGTCGGTGGGCCTGTCACAGGAGGCTTACAACGAAGGCCTGGCCTATGCCAAGGAGCGCGCACAGTTCGGCGAGAAGATCATCAACTTCCCCGCTGTCTACGACATGCTCTCGCGCATGAAGGCCAAGCTCGACGCCGGTCGCTCGCTGCTCTATCAGACCGCCTGCTACGTCGACGTCTACAAGTGCCTCGAGGACATCGAGCGCGACCGCAAGCTCACACCCGAGGAGAAGCAGGAACTGAAGAAGTATCAGCGCCTGGCCGATGCCTTCACCCCGCTGGCCAAGGGCATGAACTCGGAGTACGCCAACCAGAATGCCTACGACGCCATCTCCATCCACGGCGGTTCGGGCTTCATCATGGAGTACAAGTGCCAGCGCCTCTACCGCGACGCCCGCATCTTCAGCATCTACGAGGGTACCACCCAACTGCAGGTCGTCGCCGCCATCCGTTACATCATCAACGGCACCATGCTCCAGAACATCAAGGACATGATTGAGGAGATCTCTCAACTCTCAACTCTCAACGCTCAACTCCTTGACCGCGTCAAAGCCCTCATCCCCGTTTACGAGGAGGCCCTCGAAGCCGTCAAGGCCCTCGACAACCAGGATGCCATCGACTTCCTGTCGCGCCGTCTCTACGACATGACCTGCGAGATTGTGATGTCCCTGCTCATCATCCGCGATGCCGCCAAGGCTCCCGAGCTCTTCGAGAAGAGCGCCGTCGTGTATGTCGCCATGACCGAGGAGAATGTCGCCGGCAAGGCCGCCTACATCAAGGCCTTCGACCCCGCCACCCTCGACAGCTTCAAGGCAGAGTAAAGATACATCCTTACATCCCTATCGCAAAGGAGCACCCCGCCTGAGGTGCTCCTTTTTCAACACCTTTTCCTCTATCTCTCCGACACCCACATAGCTCTTCCTGCAAGTCCCACTAATGGGACACGCCTGAAGACCTATATCCTCAAGCCATAAGATCTATATCTTCAAGCCATAAGACCTATATCTTCAAGCCATAAGACGTACGTCTTCTCCTCCTGCCCTCTCTGGCCAAAAATCGCCGAATCATCGAGAAACCCTCATGCCTTCTTGGAAGTTTCGCCGAATGTCATTCGGTTACAAATCTCTTCCGCCATTTCATTGAGCGCCACACAATCCGCTCGGCTGATGTGTCGCTTACCTGCATCATACGGCCAAGGACTTAGTATCAAGACACGCCCCTCGGCACAGGCATCAAAGAGCGCATCACTCGGTTTATAGTAATCGCGAAAACCATTGTCGATGAGACAGATGAACGGCCGTTGCTCACGAAGGAGCACTTGCATCACCTGTTTCTCATGAGCCGAGATGAACGGGGACACCATGACCGCCCCCTCACGAGCCGACAGCACACAAGAATTCTTGTAATTACGCAGCGGCTCGACATCTCCCTGTTCCGCAGCTTTCACCATCACATTGCGCACATGAACTGTTGCATACTTCTCTGCCAGCAGTAAGGTGGTATTCCCCACGCCATCATAGCTTCGCCCACCAATCGTTATATCCCGTTGCACACGGAAATAGCCAGGTCTTAAGCGCTTGGTGGCCAGTCGTTGGGGATTCATATCAATATATCGGATGGTGTTGGGGAGCTGTGTATTGCGGCCCATAGGGCGGATAAAAGGCGTCTCCGTGAAAACAGGCTGCAGTTGGTAGTAGGCTTCTTCGCCCATCTGCTCACACAACCCCGCGGAGAGCGTCTCCAGCCGCTGCGTTTCTGCCTGAAGATCCAGCATAGTCTCCTGCCTCCCCACTACTCCTTCCTGGCAGTTCCTCCGAATGTCATTCGGTTCAATCGAAGAAGCCGCCGACCAGGCACGCCCCAGCTTCTTTGCAGCCTGCCAGAATCCCCTCACTACGCCCTTGATGCCCGTGGGCATGACATGCCTGACATACAGCACAGCATGCAGATGATCAGGCATCAAACAAAAGTGCAACACCTGGACCTCCGGGTGATAATGCTGAATGCTTAGCATACAATTCACCAGCGCATTCCCCAACGCCGAACG
The DNA here is from genome assembly GCA_946415705.1 of uncultured Prevotellaceae bacterium. Lineage (GTDB taxonomy): Bacteria > Bacteroidota > Bacteroidia > Bacteroidales > Bacteroidaceae > Physcousia. The sequence continues at coordinate 34,116 of CAMKTN010000003.1, read as the reverse complement.
CCTCACCCTAGCCATCTCTGGATCACTACCAGGAATCTCGAGACAACCCAACAGAGGCCGACGGTCAGGGATTGTCAGCGTGATATGATACAGCCCGATGCCCTTCCATGTAGTACCAGGCATCTGCCATTTCCATTTCTCTTGCTCTACCATCTGTTATTCTTCTGCATCTATTTCTATAACGCAGGAACAATGCGATTATTGCGCACAATCCCCCTCTTGCGTAGGGCTCGTAGGATTTTCCGCGAAAATAATTCTGTAGCGCCACAGCCAGACACTACTACTCCCTCGCCTAACCCTCTATAGTCCCTACGCGCAGACACTATAGAGGGTACGCTTAGGAACTATAGCGCTCTCCATTGCCTTACACAGCAGGCTGCATCGTGCGATGCAGCCTGTTGAATGAAAATTCGTGCGATATGCGATGTTTTTTTGTTATGAAATATTTATTTCATGAGAGCAATCAACTATAACCAGCAGCGGCACCCCCTTCGCAAGAATCGGGTGCCGCTATCCTTATTTCAAAAAACTACTTACTAGAAGTCCACAGTTGTCCACAGATTACAGTTTTTCCCGTTGGTACAGCATCTACTTCTTTCACGCGAATGACCATGAATCAGGCCATAAATTGGTCATAATTGCTTCAGCTTTTGATGAGGATAATTCACGCTTGTGCATCGGGTGCAAATTCCTCCTCCTCCTCATCATCGTTTTTATTATTGCTATCGTAGTTGCTGTCTATCGGATTATCCTCTGGTGTAGGGACTCTAAGCTTACCTTCTTGTTCTTTTACTACATAGCGCACGCCGTCAATTTCAACAAACACCTGAAGATAGCACTTGGCATAACTAGAATATGAAAGATTGTCTATTATGTTTGCATAGTCATCATACAATGCCTCATAAATCTCTTTATCTTTATCAGTTGCAGTACCATTCTTAATTTTTCCCTTCAACTCATTCAATAAATCTAAACCAAACCATGACAGAAACTTATCCACACAATAATCCCACCAACTCTCAATGTCTTCGCTTGTGCTACTATACATAATTCCATTGTAATATGGATTCTCTATAGAAACCTGATAGCTATTATTACTTCCTTCAGCATAAACATTTTTCGTAAAAACTACAGCGCCATACAGTTCCCTATCAAAAGAATATGACGCATACAACTTAATGACGTCACTATTTGTTTCCCAATCATCGCCCGTATAACGATACATCCATGTTGCTTTCACATTACTAGCATAGCTGGAGGTCATTTTGTGTGTAACACCATATTTTATGTTTTTGCCAGGCATGGACAATGAGCTTTGGATATTGACCTTCCACATCTGGGTATTCGTGTTGAGACTTGCATTGATGGTCATCTGCTTGGCTAGGTCTTCAGCTTTGTAGCCAGTAGTTGTGAAGTTCTTTATCTCACCAAGGCTAATGTAAGTTCCCAACTTACGATACTCACAATAATAGTACGTTGTTCCGCTGGCGAGTTCTGTGAGATTGCCATTCTTTGACAAATTAAGCCCGTTGACGGTATAACCTTGTACAGCCTTTTGCAAGTTGGCAGCAGTCAGCAGCGATTTGTCTATTGCATAAGCCCCTCCTGTGTTCTTCTCGTTGACTGCAACAGAGGCCGAGTTCTCTCTAACATTTGTTGCATCGGCTGTTGGTATCGTCATCTTGGCGGCGACGGTTTCATAGCTCTCTGTTGTAAATGTCTTTGCTTCGCCAAAGATGGTGTTAGTGAGGTAGGTACGATAGTAATAGGTGGTATTCTCCTTCAGGCCTGTGGCTGTAATGGTGAACTTAGTATTGTCATCCATGCGCTGTGTAGAGAACTGCTGTGTTTCGCTCTCTGGGAACGATGAGTTCGTGGACATTTCAACTCCAAAAACAGGTGCCATACCTACAGCCACTTTGAGTTCATCGCTCAGGTTCAAATAGCCGATGATTTTAGCAGAGATTGCCACATTGTGCTGATAATCATCCTCATCTTCTTCCAGATAGAACTCCTGCACAGAACCTGTCACGGCAGGTATAGTTGGGTCTGGATTTGGATCAGGGGTTGGATCTGGAACAGGATTATCATCGGGGCTGCAGGCTGATAAGCCTAAGCAGATAGCAGCGATGGCCAAATAAAGGTACTTTTTCATAAATGTTTAGTGGTTTTGGTTATTAATTGGGTTTATAGTTTGTCGGTAATGAATAGGCACAAAAAGAAAACGTGGACTTCACTTCGTCTACGCTTTCAGAGGTATCGCCAAACACCATGCAACCATATCCGAGTAAAAGCCCACGCCATCGGCGTGAGCATCCATGCTTTTACTCTTAGTTGCTTCTTAAATTTGGCGAATTTTCTGAAAGCAAGAATCTAAGCGGACGCTTCTGTCTGTATGTCTATCTATTATGGTTTATTTCATAAACAGTTTAAGAGTTTAAGAGTTATCGGGTTCTATGAACTAGCTCCGTAATGTGTCGGAGCATGGATTCAACAGATTCCATGCGTTCCTTAATGATTGCTTCCGATGCGGTGAATACGGCATCATAATCAGCACGTTCACGCATGGTTTCCATCTGCGACAGGAGCTTGCCTTCCTCTTCTGTTGCAAGTCCCGTTAAGACATACTCCTGTCCAAACTTTACCTTCATTCCATTATGAGAATGAACGGGGATACCATCGCTGACAAAGAGGGCGGTAATTGCATGGAACAAAGAATAGTAGAGGCGATTTGCAGCCACATTCCAACGAGCCTGACTACTGGTCAGACGAGCATCTTCCAATGCTTCATCGCTTTTGTGCAAATACAGGTTGATCAGCGTTTGCCTTTCTTCATCTTTTAAGCTCATTGTATCAACATTTTATCACGTTCTACATTCTGATAATACGGAGTGAATGAGCGAGCTTCCCACTCATCGAAGGTATAGAGTTGTGGACTCACGGCAGAGTTGTTCTTCCAACCTGCAACAACAAAGGGATAGGAGATATTGTCCTCATCCTGCGGAGTAATACTTGGCTTGTCAAGCAATATGAGCAAGTCCCAATCTGAATCCTCATGTGCATCACCACGGGCACGCGAGCCATATAGCCAAACATGTCCGTTTGGTGGAACGACTCTGCGCCCCGTTTCCCGGAGTTCCTGAATGATGTTCTTCTCGTTTGACGTCATGAGAGTGGTACTTTTAGAGGTTTCACGCCACAAAAGTAGGGATTAATTTAATTCGGGCAAAGGAAATTGCACGGAAAATACACGGGAAACGCGGAAAATCGCGGAAAGAAGCAGAAAAACACGGAAAAGCCTTCCCGCGAGGATGGGATATGGGGAAGTCCTCTACTTGCGGGGCGGGAGGATTTCGCGGAGGAAGGAGGGGGTATAGCCGTCGGGGCATTGGGCGACGGTTTCGGGGGTGCCGCAGGCGAGGAGGCGACCGCCGCCGCGACCGCCGTCGGGACCCATGTCGATGAGGTAGTCGGCGGATTTGATAACATCGAGGTTGTGCTCAATGACAAGGACTGTGTTGCCTTTATCGACCAGGCGCTGGAGGACGCCCAATAGAACACGGATGTCCTCGAAATGGAGGCCTGTGGTGGGCTCATCGAGGATGTAAAGTGTGCGGCCTGTGTCGCGCTTTGCCAGTTCTGTGGCGAGCTTCACACGCTGGCTCTCGCCGCCGGACAGGGTTGTGGAGGACTGGCCGAGCTTGATATAGCCGAGGCCGACATCCTGCAGGGTCTTGATCTTCTGGAGGATAGTGGGCTGGTTCTCGAAGAACTCGACAGCACGGTTGATGGTCATATCGAGCACGTCGGCGATGCTCTTGCCCTTGAAGCGCACTTCCAGCGTCTCACGGTTGTAGCGCTTGCCGTGACACTCCTCGCAGGGCACCATCACGTCGGGCAGGAAATTCATCTCGATGGTCTTGTAGCCATTGCCACCGCAGGTCTCACAGCGCCCGCCCTTGACATTGAACGAGAAGCGCCCTGGCTTATAGCCACGGATGCGGGCCTCGGGCAAGGCGACGAAGAGGTCGCGGATATCGGAGAAGACACCCGTGTAAGTGGCAGGATTCGACCGCGGTGTGCGACCGATGGGGCTCTGATCAACATCAACGACTTTATCAATGTGCTCCAGGCCCTCGATGCGGTCGTAGGGCAAGGGGTCGCGCAGCGAGCGGTAGAAATGCTGGGAGAGGATGGGATGCAGGGTGTCGTTGATGAGCGAGCTCTTGCCGGAGCCGGAGACACCCGTCACACAGATGAGGGTCCCCAACGGGAAGCGCACATCGACATTCTGCAGGTTGTTGCCCCTGGCGCCAAAGAGCTCCAGCGCGTGGCCATTGCCCTTGCGGCGCACGGCGGGAATCTCTATCGCGCGCGTACCTTTTAAATAATCTCTTGTCAATGATGTGCCAGACGGCGCATCATTAACCAGGGATTCATATGTTCCTTGGAACATGACTTCCCCACCCTTGCGACCGGCGAAGGGGCCCATGTCGATGATATAATCTGCCTCGCGCATCATCTCCTCATCGTGTTCTACGACGATGACGGTGTTGCCCGTGTCGCGCAGGTCCTTGAGCGAACGGATCAGGCGTCGGTTGTCGCGCTGGTGGAGGCCGATGCTGGGTTCATCGAGGATGTAGAGGACATTCACGAGCTTGGCGCCAATCTGTGTGGCCAGACGAATGCGCTGGCTCTCGCCGCCACTGAGGCTCATGCTGGTGCGAGAGAGGCTGAGGTAGTCGAGGCCGACATCGAAGAGGAACTGCAGGCGGGCACGAATCTCCTTGAGAATCTCGGGAGCAATCTTGCGCTGGCGGGGAGTGAGGAGGGAACCCTTTCCCGTCAGGCATTCCTCATGAAGGGCGATAATCCATTGGCGGAGGTCCTTGATGTCCATGTCAGCCAGTTCGGCGATGTTCTTGCCGGCAATGCGGAAATGGAGGGCTTCGCGGTTTAGGCGCGCACCGTGGCACTCAGGGCAGACGTCCGTCTTGGAGAACTGCTCGGCCCATTTCTGGGCGGTGGCGCTGGCATCGCTGTCCTGCATCATCTGGATGTATTTGATGAGGCCGTCGAATCCGATGTAGTAGTCGTTGGCGGTGTGGGCCGTGGCGGCAGGGATGCGCAGGCGTTCGGGACAGCCGTTGAGGATCTCGTCGATGGCCTCGTCGGGAATGTCCTGCAGGGGAGTCTGCAACGTGGCGCCATAGCGCTCCAGCAAGGCTTCCATCTGCCAGAAGATCATCTGCGGACGCGCCTTGCCCAAGGGGGCGATGCCGCCTTCCTTGACCGATAGGGAGCGGTCGGGAAAGACCTTGCCGGCATCGATGAGGTTGACATAGCCAAGGCCCTTGCAACGCGGACACCAGCCCTGCGGCGAGTTGAACGAGAAGTTGTGGGGGGCGGGGTCGGCATAGCTCATGCCAGTGGTGGGGCACATGAGGCGACGACTGTAGTGGCGCAGCGTGCTCGTCTCCATATCGAGCACCATCATCAGCCCCTCGCCCATCTTCAGGCAGAGTTCCACGCTTTTGCGGAGGCGGGAAAGGTCGTCTCCGCCTTCGGCGGAGGCGACCTTCATGCGGTCCACCACCACCTCGATGGAGTGGTTGATATAGCGGTCCAGCTTCATGCCAGGCACCACCTCCTGCAGCTCGCCATCCACGCGCACCCACAGGAATCCCTTGCGGCGCACGCTGTCGAAGAGCTCGCGGTAGTGACCCTTACGGTTCTTCACGAGGGGGGCCAGGAGCTGAATCTTATGCCCAGCATAGTCATGGGCGATGAGCTCCACGATCTGCTCCTCGGTGTATTTCACCATCGCCTCGCCCGTCTCCCAGGAGAAGGCGTCGCCCGCACGGGCATAGAGAAGGCGCAGGAAGTCGAAGATCTCCGTGGTGGTGCCTACCGTGGAACGCGGATTCTTGTTGGTCGTCTTCTGCTCGATGCTGATGACGGGCGAGAGACCTGAGATCTTATCGACATCAGGACGCTCCATACCACCCAGGAAGTTGCGCGCATAGGCTGAGAAGGTTTCAATATAGCGGCGCTGGCCCTCGGCAAACAAGGTGTCGAAGGCTAACGAGGACTTGCCCGAGCCCGAGAGACCGGTGATGACCGTCAGGCTCTGACGTGGGATGTCAACATCGATATTCTTGAGGTTGTGGACACGGGCGCCCCGAACGCTAATTGTCTGTTTCTCCTTCATTCTCTGTGTAGCGCGTCAGGACATTCACGTCCTTGCGTATCTTGTACTCTGTACCATCGGCGCCCTTGGCAACGACATTCACGAAATAGACGCCGTCCTTCACCGTCTTGCCGTTGTACTTGCCGTCCCATCCTCCATGCGGGTCTGTCCACTGATAGAGCTTCTGCCCCCAACGGTTGAAGATGGTGGCCTTGAACTCCACGATACTCTGGAGCGTGCTCTGCTTGGCGCGATAGATGTCGTTGTGCCCGTCGCCGTTGGGCGAGAAGGCATTGGGCATCTCGAGTTTCGATTCAGAGACAGTCACGGTGAACGTCGATGGTGTCGTTCCCTCCTCGGGGTAGTCAACGGTCAGGCCATTGGCATCCGTGAAGGTGGCACGCAGTTCGATGATAAACGTGCCACTCTGGCTGAAGGTATATTCGAAGTCCTCGCCGGAGCGCGTAATGAGGTAGTCGTTCCAGCTCTTATCGGAAGTATATACGTGCCACGTGTAGCTGCCTACATAGCCCTCGTAATCGGAAGGATTCGCCGTGAAGCGCCCCGTCACGGGTGCCGAACCGGTGAAGCTACTCCCCGATTCCTCGGCAGGCTGACCCTCGGAGTCCGTGTAGGAGTACGTCGCCGTCGGCGTGCACGTCTGGGCCTGCAGGTGGAGGGCTGCCACCAGGAACAAGATAATGGAGAGAAGATACTTATTCAAGATGCTTGTCATTATCGCTTACGATTTATGCTTTGGAAGGCTATTGGCTCAGCACTTTGAGCGCATCGATAAGTTCCTTCTTCAGCGGTTTGTCGCTCTTGACCGCATTGGAGAAGGGAACATAAACCACCTCGTCATTCTTGAGGCCAACCATCACATTTCGCTGACCATCCAAGAGTGCATTCACGGCACCCACGCCGAGGCGCGACGCCAAGATACGGTCGCCAGCAGAAGGTCTGCCGCCACGCTGCAAGTGGCCCAAGATGGAAACACGAACGTCGTACTCGGGATACTCCTTGCGCACACGTTCGGCATAGTGCATAGCACCGCACTTGGGACTCTCTGAGACAATGACGATGCTCGAGGACTTGGACTTGCGAATGCCACGACCGATGAACTGTGCCAGCTGGTCAACTTTGGTCTGTTCCTCGGGAATGATAGCCGCTTCGGCGCCTGCGGCGATGGCTGAGTTCTGTGCCAGGAAGCCGGCATCGCGTCCCATCACCTCGACAAAGAAGATGCGCTCGTGGGAGTAAGCTGTATCGCGAATCTTATCCACACATTCCATGATGGTGTTGAGCGACGTGTCGTAGCCGATCGTGAGGTCAGTGCCGTTGAGGTCGTTGTCAATGGTGCCGGGCAGACCGATGCAGGGTACATCATACTCCGACGCAAACAGGCGGGCACCCGTCAGGGAGCCGTTGCCGCCAATGACCACCAGTGCATCGATGCCTGCAGCGACCATATTCTCGTAGGCACGCTTGCGCCCCTCCTCGGTCATGAAGTCCTTCGAGCGGGCTGTCTTCAGAATCGTACCGCCAAGACATATGATACCCGAGACACTCTCGGTCGTGAATTCCTTGATCTCGTTGTGAATGAGACCTTCGTAGCCACGATAGATACCTTTCACATGGAAACCATTGGCGATGGCAGCACGTGTCACCGCACGGATGGCAGCATTCATTCCGGGCGCATCACCTCCTGAGGTGAGGATGCCTATACATTTGATTTTACTCATATTTGTGGGTTATTTAATGCTAACTGCGGGCAAAGGTAGTGAAAAAAACAGAAAACGAGCCGTCAGAAGTGTCCGACGGCTCGTTAATTATAATTAATTAATGTTTGCGCACGTATGCGAGGCGATTTTTACTCGCCTTTCTCGAGTTTAGCCTTCAGTTCAGCCAATGCATCGATGTCACCAAGTGTGGTGCTGGCAGCCTGGTTCTGGATAGCGGGCTGAGCCTCCTTAGCGGGACGCTTGGTAGCTGCACGCTCGGCCTTGCGAGCCTCGCGCTGCTCAGTGCGAGCGGCATCCTCGTAGATACGGCTGTGGCTGAGGATGATGCGCTTGCTCTCCTTGTTGAACTCGATGACCTTGAACTGCAGCTTCTCGCCCTGCTGAGCCTGGCTGCCGTCCTCCTTCACGAGGTGCTTGGGGGTTGCAAAGCCTTCCACGCCGTACTCCAGCTGGATGACAGCACCCTTGTCGAGCAACTCTGTAATGGTGCCTTCGTGCACGCTGTCGCGTGTGAACACGGTCTCAAAGACATCCCAAGGATTCTCCTCGAGCTGCTTGTGGCCGAGGCTGAGGCGACGGTTCTCCTTATCGATTTCGAGGACAACGACCTCCATGTCGTCACCAATCTTGGTGAACTCGCTGGGGTGCTTCACCTTCTTAGTCCAGCTGAGGTCGCTGATATGGATGAGACCATCCACGCCCTCTTCGAGCTCTACGAAGACACCGAAGTTGGTGAAGTTGCGGACGCGAGCGGTGTGCTTGCTGCCAACGGGGTACTTCACCTCGATGCTCTCCCAAGGATCTTCCTTCAGCTGCTTGATGCCAAGGCTCATCTTGCGCTCCTCGCGGTCGAGGGTCAGGATGACAGCCTCTACTTCGTCGCCAACCTTCATGAAGTCCTGAGCGCTGCGCAGGTGCTGGCTCCAAGACATCTCGCTAACATGGATGAGACCCTCTACGCCGGGGGCCACCTCGATGAATGCGCCGTAGTCGGCCATCACAACGACCTTACCCTTCACCTTGTCGCCCACCTTGAGGTTGGGATCGAGAGCATCCCAAGGATGCGGAGTGAGCTGCTTCAGGCCGAGAGCGATGCGCTTCTTCTCCTCGTCGAAATCAAGGATAACGACGTTGAGTTTCTGGTCGAGTTCAACCACCTCATGCGGATCGCTGACGCGGCCCCAGCTGAGGTCGGTGATGTGAACGAGACCATCCACGCCGCCCAGGTCGATGAACACACCGTAGGAGGTGATGTTCTTGACGGTACCTTCGAGCACCTGACCCTTCTCGAGCTTGCTGATGATTTCCTTCTTCTGCTGCTCCAGCTCGGCCTCGATGAGTGCCTTGTGGCTGACAACAACATTGCGGTAGTCCTGATTGATCTTGACAATCTTGAACTCCATGGTCTTGCCCACGAATACATCGTAGTCGCGGATGGGCTTCACGTCGATCTGGCTGCCGGGCAGGAATGCCTCTACGCCGAAGACATCGACAATCATACCGCCCTTCGTGCGGCACTTGATAAAGCCCTTGATAATCTCCTCGTTCTCGAGAGCGGCATTGACGCGATCCCAGCTCTTCGCTGCGCGAGCCTTCTTGTGAGAGAGGATAAGCTGACCTTTCTTGTCTTCCTGGTTCTCAATGTAAACCTCTACCTTGTCACCAACCTGCAGGTCGGGATTGTAGCGGAATTCTGCAGCCGAGATGATACCATCGCTCTTGTAACCGATGTTCACAACGACCTCGCGTTTGTTGATGCTGATGACCGTACCTTCTACGACATCGTGATCAGCAACGCCTGTCAGGCTCTTTTCATAAGCCGCAGCCTGATCATCGCGGCTTTGCTCAGTCTGAGCACCGCCCTTCTCGTAACCTTCCCAATCGAAGTCCTCGAGGGGCTGAATGTTTGTTAAGTTTGACATAGGGTTAATTAAATAAAAATGAATGTTTTAATAACGTTAGACTTTATGTTGTTTTGAAAGTCGGCTGCAAAGGTACACAAAAAGTTTAAAGTTCAAGGTTTAAAGTTTAAAGTTTTTGCGTTTTTGCCGTTATTTTTTCAATCCTCCGCCTTTTCGACCTTCTTGCGGCTGCGACGCTTGGGCTTCTCCTCGACCTTGTTCTGGAGCTGTACGCCTGCCAGTTCGGGGTCAATCATGATACGACCGCAGTACTCGCAAACGATGATCTTCTTGCGCATACGGATGTCCAACTGACGCTGGGGCGGAATCTTGTTGAAGCAACCGCCGCAGGCATCGCGCTGCACATAGACAACACCCAAACCATTGCGTGAGTTCTTACGGATACGCTTGAAGGCGCTGAGCAAACGGGGCTCGATGGTGGCCTCCAAGTTCTTGCTACGCTCACGCAGCTTCTCCTCCTCGGCACGTGTCTCGGAGATAATCTCGTCGAGTTCGCTCTTCTTGATGTCGAGGTCTGTGCGACGCTCCGTGACATTGTCCGAGCAGCGACGAATCTCCTCCTGTTTGCTCTCAACGGTAGCGTTAGCCTCGCGTATCTTCTTTTCATTGAGCTGGTTGTCCAACTGCAGGTATTCGATTTCCTTTGTCAGGTTCTCATACTCGCGATTGTTGCGTACATTGTCCAGCTGGCTGGTGTAACGCTCGATGTTGGCATTGTTGTCCTGAATGCCTACGCGGCGGCGAGCCACCTCTTCCTGCAAGGCAGCAATCTCGCCCTGAATCTTCTCAATGCGGGTCGTGAGACCTTCGATTTCATCCTCCAAGTCCTGCACTTCCAAAGGAAGTTCACCACGAAGGGTCTTGATTTTGTCAATCTCCGAGAGCATGGTCTGGAGCTGGTACAGGTTCTTCAGCTTCTCTTCAATGCTGAGATCCTGCGGGTCTTTCTTTTCTCTTGCCATTGTTGTATGATAGTTTAAAGTTTAATGTTTAAAGTTTGATGGGTTTAAGGCCTATGGGGCTTATTGGGCTTATGGGCTTAAGGGCTTATGGGTTTTATGGGCCCTATAGGATTCTTATCGGGTTGGTGTTAACTTCTGTGTCATAGACGGGAAGCGTCGGGGCCACGTCCTCAATGACGTTACGGAATATCTCACGTGTGAACTGCTCACTCTCATAATGCCCCAGCACAGCAATCTGTATCTGCTGCTCATGCCCGAACCAAGTATGGTAGTGCATCTCACCCGTGAGGAACGCGTCGGCCTCTGCCGCCAGCGCTTCGTCAAGCGCAAAGTCACCAGCACCACCGCAGATGACAACGCTCTCTATGGGACGCTCCAGCAGTTGGTTATGCTGCAGGGCCTCCACGTGGAAGGCCTGCTTCACACGCTGCAAGAACGCCAGCGAATCCTCGCCGACCGGCAGGTAGCCGACAACGGCATTGCCCGCTTTCACCTGTCGTCCGCCAATGCTGACGGTACGCGGTGAGAGCAGCTGCACATCGATGAGTCCGAGTTTCTCGGCCATCTTGAAGTTCACGCCGTCCTCGGCACTGTCCAAATTGGTGTGGGCGGCATAGATGCAGAGGTCGTTCTGTATGGCCATGCGCAGGCAACGCTGCACCTGGGTCATGTCCGTCACCTGCTTCAACCCGTGGAAGAGCAACGGATGGTGCGCCACGATGAGATTGCAGCCCAGGTCAATAGCCTCGTGCAGCACCTCCTCGGTGACGTCTAAACACAATAATGCCCCTGAAACCTCCGTCTCTGTCAATCCACATTGCAAGCCAGCATTATCGTAGCTTTCCTGCAAGGGCAGAGGCGCGAACTGTTCAAGGGCAGCGATGATTTCCTTGATTTTCACGTCTTGATACGCTTTTGCGGGCGCAAAGGTACATAAAAAGTTTAAAGTTGATGGCTGAAAGTATAAAGTTTTTGCATTTTAGGCGTATTTTTCTGCTTCTGGACTCTTTTTTCACCGTTTTTGTACCTCATGTATATAAATAATGTGTACTTTTGCCTCGATAAACAGCCCTCAACCATAAAACCTCAACCATAAACCCTATATGTTGACCCGCTCCATCCTTCGTTCACTCTGCGCCCTGCTAGTGGGCTTCCTGCTGGTGAGCAATCCCACGGAGATGACCGTGCTGATTGTTCAGATTATCGGCGGACTCTTCACGCTCTCGGGCATTATCGCCTTCATAGGTTATTTCACAGCCAAGGTGCGCGCCACCGGATTCCGCCCCGTCTTCCCCATTGTGGGGTTAGGCAGTGTGGCATTGGGCGTGCTGCTGCTACTGATGCCCATGGAGTTCGTGAACATCCTGATGTATGTACTGGGTGTCCTGTTGTGCCTCGTGGGTGTAGGTCAGATTACCAGTCTCATTGGTAACCGCACATTCGCACCGCTGACATGGTCGCTCTTCGTGATGCCGTTGCTCATCATCGCCACTGGCATCTTCATTCTGCTGCGTCCTATACAGGCTGCCTCGCTGCCCTTCCTCATTCTGGGCGGAGGCTATATCTTCTATGGTGTCATCGAATTCATCTTCGGTTTCCGTTTCTACCGTTACCGTCGCATTTACGACGCCGCTGCCGCGGAACAAGCAGCCGCAGAACAGGCAGCCGCCGAAGCAGCTCGCGAGGCAGAGGCTGTAGAGATTATTGACGAGCCCCAGACAACGACTTCCGACCTCCCCATTGATATCACCCGCTAACACCTTATCCCATAATGCCTCATAAACTCATCTCATTCCTTGCGTTCAGCATCCTGACGCTTAGCGCTACGGCACAGAACAAGACCTTCACCGTGGCCGCCATGAACGTGGACGGTATGCCAAAATCCATCAAGGTTGCCGGGATATATACCGTCAACCTGAACCCCGACGCCAGGGAAGGAGCCGGCGCCACCGCCATCGGTCAGAAGCTGGTGAGCAAAGGCTACGACTATATCGCAGTCAGCGAGGACTTCAACTACAACGACCAGATTTTGAAGCAGATTGGCGGCGCCTATTCTTCCGGCACGCATCGCGGGAAGATAACGGCCAGCATTTCCGCCATGGCCAACTACTTGGCGAAAAAGCCTCTCTTCGACACCGACGGACTAAACCTCTTCTGGCGCAGAGATAATGTTGGGGTAACGGCAGAGTACTGGACAGCCTGGAACGACCATTATGGCTACGACAGCGATGGTGCCGACGGCCTCATCAAGAAAGGCTTCCGCTATTACCTCGCTGACCTCGGCAACGGCCAGCTCGTGGACCTCTACATCCTACACATGGATGCCGAGACCAGCGACGGCGACCTCGCTGCCCGCGAATCGCAGATGGGGCAGTTGGCTGATGATATCCTGCGCATCAACCCCAGCAAGCGCCCGAAGATTGTCATGGGCGACACCAACTGCCGCTACACGCGCGACCAGCTGAAGACCCTTTTCATTGATGTCATTAACGCCGACGGGCGCTACACCATCAAGGACGGCTGGATAGAGAAATGCAAGAACAACACCTATCCCACCTACGGCACTCAAGACCTCATAGTTGGTGCCCTTGGTTACAAAGAAGGTGAGATTGTAGATAAGATTTTCTACATCAATCCTAAGTATGGTATGCAACTGCGCCTCAACAATTTTTTTGTTGACACGGACTTCAACGATGACAATGGCGACCCGTTGGCAGACCACTACCCGGTCGTTGCCAACTTCACGACCAGTGGCACGCTCTACGATCCAGCGTCCTACTGGAGCGGCGACTACAATGCCGAGTACCAGGCTTATGCCGAGCTTTACGATCGTCTGCTTCCCCTCACCATCCCAACGCTTCAGCAACCTTTACGCACACAGTTGCTTGCCCTACTCACCGAGCATGTCTCTGCCGGGAGTGACATTGTAGAACGCATGAAATCATTCCTACACGATTTTACGCTCTACATGCAGGAGAACTACGAAGCTAACGACAACACGTCACGCATCAAGAACCCATCTTTCGAAGAGGGCGTGCGGCTGCAGACAGGTCAAGTACAAGGATGGACCGTAGCTCCCGATGTCGAGGAGGCCTTCATCTCCGGTGTCATTGACAACGATGAAGGAGCAGCGATCCGCAACTTCGATCCACACGATGGTGACTATGTCTTCAACACTTGGGGCGGCTACCCGGCCAATGGCTTCTACTGTCGTCAGAAGCTGACGCTCCCGCTGGGCTGGTACCTTTTCTCTGCCGTCTTGGCAACAGACTACGAGAACTCCGTGTACCTCCGTTTCGGCGACTATCGCGAATCCACGGGTCCACAGACCGACCGCACACGCGGACAATGCCTCAATATCATCGGCTACCACCCGGGTGGTTCCATCATCATTGGCGCTGAGTCAGACGGCTGGTTCGAGGCCGATGACTTCCGCCTCTCACGCCTCATCTATAGCCCAACGGCCATTGAATCTGTGGAAACAGATGATGCCTCTACCCTCAACCCTCAACCCTCAGCTATTTACTCCCCCGACGGGCGCATCCTTTCTGCCCCCCGACGTGGGCTCAACATCATTCGCCGTACCGACGGCACTACCCAGAAGCTACTCGTCCGTTAACTGTAACTTTGCATTTCTTCCAGAATGGCGCAGGCATCTTTGACGGTGTTTACGCCACGTATCAGCATGGAACGACGGCCTTTGACCTCGTCGAGCTGGCAGTCCGCAACATGTAGCGTACAATAGGTGATGCACTGCCCGAAGGCGGGTGACTGGAAGAAGGGAGAGTCATCATCTTTCACGAAATAGAGGCGCAGGCGCCCGTTCTTCAGCATCACGCGCTCGGCACCGAAGTACTTGCCCAGGCGGCGTAGTGTGACCACACGGATGAGTTCCTCGGCCGTCTCGGGAATCGGTCCGAATCGGTCAATGAGTCGTTTGCGGAAAGCCTCGACAGCCTCGTCCGTTTCCAGCCCGTCCAATTCGCGGTAGAGGAGCATACGTTCTGTGCTACCCGGCACGAAAGAGTCTGGGAAGGACATCGTCATATCGCTCTCCAGCTGACATTCATCCACGAAGGCTTCGCCACTGGTAACCTCACCCGATGCCACTTGTTGGGCATAGAGTTCCTTGAACTCGTCGTTCTTCAGTTCCTTGACGGCCTCAGAAAGAATCTTCTGGTAGGTCTCATAGCCTAAATCAGCAATGAAGCCGCTCTGTTCGGCACCCAGGAGATTCCCCGCGCCGCGAATGTCCAGATCCTGCATGGCGATATGTATGCCGCTGCCCAAATCCGAGAAATTCTCAATGGCCTGCAGGCGGCGGCGCGACTCCGTGGGCAGCGCGCCCAGAGGCGGTGCCAGCAGATAACAGAATGCCTTCTTATTCGAGCGCCCTACCCGACCGCGCATCTGATGCAAGTCGGAAAGACCGAAGTTATGGGCACCACAGATGATGATGGTGTTGGCGTTGGGAATGTCGAGACCGCTCTCAATGATGGTCGTTGAAATGAGGACATCGTAGTCGTAGGACGCAAAAGCCATCATCACCTTCTCCAGCTCCTCGGGGTGCATCTGCCCATGACCTACGGCCACGCGGGCATCGGGAACATACTTGTGCACCAGCTCCTCCAGCTCGGGCAAACCCGAGATGCGGTTGTTCACGATGAAGACCTGACCATTGCGGCTCATCTCAAAGCCGATGGCCTCGGCAATGACCTCAGGCGAGAAGGTGTGCACTTCAGTCTGTATGGGATAGCGGTTGGGCGGTGGTGTCTGTATGACGCTCAAATCACGGGCACCCATCAGCGAGAACTGCAGGGTTCGCGGAATGGGCGTGGCGGTGAGCGTCAGCGTATCGACATTCACCTTCATCTGGCGCAGCTTCTCTTTCGTGGCCACACCGAACTTCTGCTCCTCGTCGATGATAAGCAGGCCCAGGTCCTTGAACTTCACGCCTTTGCCAATGAGCTTGTGCGTTCCGACGAGGATGTCTATTTTGCCCGCTTCCAAGTCGGCGAGAATCTCCTTCGTCTGCTTGGGCGTTCGGGCTCGGGTGAGATAATCCACGCGAACGGGCAGATCCTTCAAGCGGTCGGAGAAGGTATGGAAATGCTGGTAGGCCAACACCGTCGTCGGCACCATCACGGCCACCTGCTTGCCATCGGCAGCCGCCTTGAAGGCTGCACGCACGGCCACCTCCGTCTTTCCGAAGCCCACGTCGCCACAGACGAGCCGGTCCATCGGGCGAGAACGCTCCATATCGGCCTTCACATCGTTGGTGGCCTTGAGCTGGTCGGGGGTATCTTCATAGAGGAAGCTGGCCTCCAGTTCATGTTGCAAATAGCTATCTGGGCTGAACTTAAAACCTTTCTCCTCGCGGCGACGACTATAGAGCTGAATCAAATCGCGGGCGATATCTTTGATCTTTGCTTTCGTGCGCTCCTTCATGCGCTCCCAAGCACCAGTCCCCAAACGGTTGATACGTGGCGGCTCGCCCTCCTTGCCTTTATATTTCGACACCTTGTGCAGAGCGTGAATAGAGACATAGACAACATCATCACGGTCGTAGGTAATCTTAATCATCTCCTGCATGTGGCCGTCTGCCTGCGGCACACGGACGAGCCCGCCGAAGCGGCCGATGCCATGATCGACATGCACCACATAGTCGCCTATCTCAAACTCCTGCAGTTCCTTCAACGACAGCGCCACCTTACCGCCACGAGCACGTTCACTGCGCAGGTTAAACTTGTGGAAGCGGTCAAATATCTGGTGGTCAGTGAACAGACACACCTTCAGGTCGTTGTCCGCGAAGCCTGCATGAAGGGTGCGGTTGACGGGTGTAAAGGAAACATTTGCGCTCGCAAATATTTCCTTCAAGCGGTCATTCTGCTTGGGGGAGTCGGCCAGTATATAAATGGTGTAGCCTTTGGCGATATAGTCCTCAAGGGTGGAGGTGACAAGGTCGAAGTTCTTGTGAAAAATGGGCTGAGGGGAAATAGAGAAGCTTAAAGCGTTGAAAGTGGAGAGTTGAGGGTTGAGAGTTGGTTGCCCACACATCTCCACCCTTTTGAAACCCGCAAAGCCATGCTCAAAGGTCTGGGCATCGATGAGCAGTTTCTCTTTCTGAAACCCTGCGACTTCATCGCGCAGCTCCTCCCCTCCCTCACGGGAGGGGTCGGGAGTGGGTCTGCTTTTTTCTTCCAATATCGCCTGCCTGCTGAAGCCCTCTTCCCATATTTGTCCGATGCGCTCAGCCACGAAAGCGATATCTTTGGTGACGACAACCGTTTCCTCGGGCAAGAGCGTGGCAAGCGGAACCTGTTCCGTCTGTTCTGCGCTGAGGTCAGGGACCAGCGAGATCATCTCCTGCTGTCCGCGTGAGAGCTGGCTTTCGACTTCGAAAGTGCGAATGCTATCTACTTCATCGCCAAAGAAATCGATACGATAGGGGTACTCGGAACTGAACGAGAAGACATCGACCAACGAGCCACGAACAGCAAACTGACCTGGCTCATAGACGTAATCCGTGCGCTGGAAGCCGAACGCCAGCAACGTCTGCTCCACAAACGAGATATCTACCTGCTCACCTACACGCAACTGCAAGGTCCTATCGTCCAACGTCTTCTTCGACACCACACGCTCCGCAATGGCCTCGGGATAGCTCACTACCATTGGCACGCTTGTGCCAGTAGTCGTGACCTTTGCCAGCACCTCAGTCCTTAGTATCTCGCTCGCGGCATCGCGCTGGCCGAACTTCACAGCCCGACGGAACGACGAGGGGAAGAACAGCACTTGCTGCTCGTCGAGCAACTGCACCAAATCATGATAGAAATAGCCCGCTTCCTCCTGGTCGTCCAGAATAAACAGCAGAGGCACTTGATTATTGCCACTCGACGCTGCGCCCTTCAAATGGTGCAGTGCCGCAAAAGCCAAGGGAGCAGAACTCGCCTGCAGGCCCGAAACAGAGGTGGCTCGCACCTTCTCTTTCGAGATAACGCGAGCTAACGCTTTCACCTGTGGATGGCGTGCATAGAGCGCCAATAATTCTTTTATCTCCACGGATTATTTCCTATTTGAGTGCAAAGATACGCATAATTTATGAACTTCTTGCGGTCGAAATGCAAAAATATTCCCTAAAGGCACTTCGATTCAGCAAAAAAAGCGTACTTTTGCACTCAATAACCTACAGAGTCACCCTCATCACCACTTATGAAAACCCTGCGCGAACTCTATCGTATCGGCATCGGCCCCTCCTCCTCACACACGATGGGTCCTCAGACTGCCGCCACGCTATACCTGCAGCGCCACCCTGAAGCCCGAGGCTTCGAGGTCACGCTCTACGGCAGCCTTGCCGCTACGGGCAAGGGACACATGACAGACGTTGCCA
Source organism: uncultured Prevotellaceae bacterium (assembly GCA_946415705.1). Classification (GTDB taxonomy): domain Bacteria; phylum Bacteroidota; class Bacteroidia; order Bacteroidales; family Bacteroidaceae; genus Physcousia. The sequence goes on along the minus strand of CAMKTN010000003.1, from coordinate 15,913 downwards.
TCGAACATGTGCTGCAACCCGCTGCGCCCACCCACATCATCTGGGAGCCCCAGACCTTCCTGCCCTTCCACCCCAATGGCATGAAATTCGTATGCCTCGACGAAAGCGGACAGCCCAACGACCCGTGGACGGTGTATAGCGTGGGTGGCGGTGCGCTCTCTGAAGGCAAGGACAACGCGAGCGAAGAGTCTGAGCTCTACGACCTGAACACGATGACGGAAATCATCCACTGGTGTCAGGACAGCGGCCGCGCCTTCTGGGAATATGTCGAGCTATGCGAGGGCCCCGAGATATGGGACTATCTGCACGAGGTGTGGACAGTGATGTGCGAAGCCGTAGAACGCGGTATCGACCACGAAGGCGTGCTGCCCGGCCCGCTCGGTCTGCAGCGCAAGGCACCCGTTTATTACACCAAGGCTAAAGGCTACAAAGCCAACCTCCAGAGCGATGGGCTCGTCTATGCCTACGCGCTGGCTGTCAGCGAGGAGAATGCCTCGGGCGGACGCATCGTGACGGCCCCCACCTGCGGCTCGTGCGGCGTGCTGCCTGCCGTGCTCTATCATCTCGGACATAACCACACGTTCTCCGAGCAACGCATCCTGCACGCCCTGGCTACCGCCGGGCTCATCGGTAATCTCGTGAAGCACAACGCCAGCATCTCGGGTGCCGACGTAGGCTGTCAGGGCGAGGTCGGCGTGGCCTGCGCGATGGCTTCCGCTGCTGCCTGCCAGCTCTTCGGGGGCTCCGTAGCACAGATTGAATATGCTGCCGAGATGGGTTTGGAACACCATCTGGGCATGACCTGCGATCCCGTGTGCGGCCTGGTGCAGATTCCTTGCATCGAGCGCAACGCCTTCGCTGCCGCCCGTGCCCTGGACGCCAACTTCTACGCCTCGCTCTCCGACGGTCAGCACCGCGTCTCTTTCGACCGCATCGTGCGCGTCATGAAACAGACCGGCCACGACCTGCCCTCGCTCTACAAAGAGACCTCGGAAGGCGGCCTTGCCAAAATTCAGCGATAAACCATACAACCTCCATAAACAAACATCAAACATGCAATCCGATAGCATCGTCATCATTCCCACCTATAACGAAAAGGAGAACATCGAAAATATCATCCGGGCCGTTACTGGATTGAAAGAACACCCGTTCAACGTCCTCGTCATCGACGACGGCTCGCCCGATGGCACCGCCGACATCGTCAAACGCTTGATGGCTGATGAATTCGCTGAGCGCCTGTTCCTGGTAGAACGTTCCGGCAAGTTGGGCCTCGGCACGGCCTATATCGCCGGCTTCAAATGGGCATTGGAGCACGGTTACGAATACATCTTCGAGATGGATGCCGACTTCAGCCACGCCCCCGCAGACCTGCCTCGCCTGCTCGCGGCCTGCAAAGATGAAGGCTACGACGTGTCTATCGGCTCGCGCTACGTCACAGGCGTCAACGTGGTTAACTGGCCTATGGGACGTGTGCTGATGAGCTATTTTGCCTCAAAATATGTGCGTATCGTCACGGGGCTCGACATTCACGACACTACCGCCGGCTTCGTCTGCTATCGCCGCGAGGTGCTGGAGACCATCGACCTCGACGCCGTGCGCTTCAAGGGCTATGCCTTCCAGATTGAGATGAAGTTCACAGCCCACAAATGCGGATTCAAGATCAAGGAAGTCCCCGTCATCTTCGTCAACCGCGAGCTGGGCACCAGCAAGATGTCCGGCGGCATCTTCTCCGAGGCAGCCTTCGGCGTAATGCGTCTGCGATGGGACGGGTGGTTTAAGAAATATAAGAAGCATTAATGCAAAAGCTGGTTTTCAACGATGTCCTCTATGTCTCCGACGGCCGTATCCGTCGGGCTGATATTGTGGTAGAGGGTGAATACATCGCCCAAATCACCAACAAGGAAGAAATCCCTCAGCCCTCAGCCCTCAGCCCTCAGCCCTCACTTCTTCTCCCTGGCGTTATCGACTCCCACGTCCATACCCGCGAGCCGGGTATGACACACAAGGGCGACCTCACCACCGAGAGCCACGCCGCCGCTGCGGGCGGTGTCACCACCATCATGGACATGCCAAATGTGGTTCCGCAGACAACCACGTTGGAAACCCTGCGCGACCGCCAGGCAATGGGTGCAGCCCACGCCTTCGTGAACTATAGCTTCTACTTCGGTGCCACGAACAGCAACGCCCACCTCCTACCCCACCTCGACCCCAGCACCGTGCCAGCCGTAAAGCTCTTCATGGGCAGCTCGACAGGCGGGATGCTCGTGGATCACGGCGAGGCCCTGCGAGCCGTCTTTGAGCAGTCACCCCTGCTCATCATGGCTCACTGCGAGGACTCCGCCATCATCGCCGAGAATATGCGTCAGGCACAAACGCTGTACGGCGATGATCCCGACGTCTGTCATCATCCTGAGATTCGCAGCCGCGAAGCCTGCATCGCCTCCTCGCGCCTAGCGATTCAATTGGCACAAGAGACCAACGCCCGCCTTCACATAGCCCACGTGACGACAAAAGAAGAGCTAAAGACCCTCTCCCCGCTCCCCAGCTCTGTCACCCTCGAAGCCTGCATCCCTCACCTCCTCTTCACCGATGCAGACTATGCCACCCTCGGCACCCGCATTAAATGCAACCCCGCCGTGAAGACGCGCGAGGACCGCGAGGCGCTGCGCAAAGCCCTCACCGACGGCCGCATCACCACCATCGCCACCGATCACGCCCCACACCTGCTCTCTGAGAAAGCCGGCGGCTGCAAGCGGGCTGTATCTGGGATGCCGATGGTGCAGTTCTCACTACCTGCTATGCTGGGACTCGTCGAAGAGGGCGTGCTGCCTATCACACGAATGGTGGAGCTCATGTGCCACAACCCAGCCCGTCTGTTCCACATCGCCGGGCGCGGCTTCATTCGCGAAGGCATGAAAGCAGACCTCACCTTCGTGCGCCGTCAGCCCTGGACACTCACTGCCGACAAGATCGTCAGTCGCTGCGGCTGGAGTCCGCTCGAAGGGCACACCTTCCCCTGGCAGGTGGAACAAACCTATTGCAACGGCCGTCTTATATATAATAAAGGTGTATTTGTCGACGGGAACAGCCATGCACAAGCCCTCCAGTTTTGTGAATTGAAAATTGAAAATTGAAAATTATTCATTGTCCACTGTCCATTATCAATTAGTTGAAGTAGCACCCTACATCAACTGGCTGTACTTCTTCCACGCGTGGGGCTTCCCTGCGCGCTTCGCTGCCATTGCCAACGTCCACGGCTGCGACAGCTGTCGTGCAGGCTGGCTCGCCAGCTTCCCGGAAGAAGAACGGGCGAAGGCTGCCGAAGCCATGCAACTACACAAGGAGGCACAACGGATGCTCACCACCCTCGCAGCCCAGGGCTACCAGACCCATGTCCGCTTCGGCCTCTTCCCCTGCAACAGCGACGGCGACGATATCCTTGTTGAGGCCGCTGTGCCCGACGGTTCACCGTCGGGTCACACCTGCCTTTCTTTCCTGCGCCAGCAGTCTGCCCCGTTCCTCTGCCTCGCCGATTTCATTCGCCCCGTGAACCCCGAGGCCCAGCGCGATTGCATCGGCATCTTCGCCGCCTGTGCCGACGAAGGCATTGAACAGCTCTATGCTGACGGCACCCCCGCTGCCGACGCCTACAAGCACCTGCTCTGCCAGACCCTCGCCGACCGCCTTGCGGAAGCCGCCATCGAGCGCGCCCACGAAGCCATCCGTAAGTTCTACTGGGGCTATGCACCCGACGAGCAGCTGTCCATCGCCGACCTCCACGCCGAGCGCTTCCAAGGCATCCGTCCCGCTGTGGGCTACCCCAGCCTCCCCGACCAAAGCCTCAACTTCGACCTCGACCGCCTCATCAATTTCTCCTCCATCGGCATCCGACTCACCGAACACGGCGCGATGCAGCCCCACGCCAGCGTGAGTGGCCTGATGATCAGCCATCCCCAAGCTCGCTACTTCAGTATCGGCCACATTGGCGACGACCAGTTCCTCGACTACGCCCAACGCAAAGGGCGCAGCACCGAAGCACTACGCCCTTATCTATCTACGCTCCTTGCGGTCACTCATACTGCAGGATGAAATGTTCGGCCACGGGTAGGAAGCGGTCGTGACCGTTGGCATTCAAGTGGGCATCGTCTGTGCCTTTCCCTCCTTGAAAGAAGATCTTGCGGAACTGCTCATCAGCAGCAAAGATATTGCTGTTTCTGGCGGCATCAAACACGGGAATACCATAGGAACCGCACACCTCAAGCATCGCGTCCACGACTTGCTGACGCAGGCTACCTGTGAAGTTCTCACAAGTCCAAGGAGTAAAGAAGAATATCTTGGCACGAGGGTATTTCGCAATGAGACCCGTGCAGAGGATGCCGAGGCGCTCCTTGAAGGCATCCACGCCAATGGAATCGATTCTTCCTGTGCGCCCATCGTTGTGTCCCGCGATGACAACTACATAGTCCAGCGAATCCTTCATCTCCGCATAACGCTTGTACATGCCCGTCCCCCACTGCTTCAGGTCGAGTGCGATGCAGTTGCCGTTGCGCCCGTAATTGAAGTAACGCATCCGATGTTTCTGCGCAAACTTATAGTGCCATGTATTCTCTATCGGCTCGCGGTGATTGCGCACATAGCTGTCGCCGATAACACCTATCTGTTTACCTTTCAAAGGATCATCTTGAACCACCTGCGCGCTGCCAATGACGCTGGCAAGCCCGAAGAAAAAAGTTAATAAAATATGTTTCATAATCTATTCATGTTTCAATTCTCAATTTTCAATTTATCGGCTATCCCACGCCGGTTGAGGAACAGATAGATGGTGTTCTGCGCCATGAAGTCGCGTGACATATACCAGATGCCGGCGTACTGTCCGTACTTGCCCCACGAGTTCTTCACCATGTAGAACGGCTTGCCGTTCTCGTCAACGGCCTTGCCGTAGATGAGCATCACGTGGTCATAGGTGAAGCGCCAGTCGTCCCACCGTTCCTGTCGCAGCTGCTGCGAGGGCTGCACGCTGTCGGGTAGCATCGCCAGTCCCGTGCGCGTGAAATCGCCTGAGACATCACCACCCCACGCCACCGTGTAGCCTGCATCGAGCGCCGTGTCAAGGATGTCCATCAACTCATCAATAGGCATGTTATAGCTGGGCTTGAGTCGCCATTTGTAGGGGCTTTCAATGATGAACCACTCGCCGAACGGATGGTGTGTGAAGCTCGTCAGGCTCACGTAGTCGTCGAGGTTCAGCCCCAGGCTCTCGGCAAACGACTGCGGCGTGTACGTCTGGCCCTCATATACAAACGATTCCGGGCAGCGTCCCACATAGCGTTCGATGACCGCCTGCACACTATCCTGCCAATGCGGCAGGGGCTCCTTCGCACCCTCCCTGACGATACCGCGCACCGTGCGCTCCAGCTCCGGGAAGAACACCTTGAAGTTGGCCAGCGAGTCGCCCGTCAGCGAGCCGGGAGCCGGCATCGCCTCCTCGGGGCAGATGCCGTAGTGGCGGATTACATCCAGCACATCGTCACATGCCCCGCCCTCCGAGATTTGGCTATAGCCGTGCATTCGCACATAATGGGTGGCGCAGTCCATGTAGTCGTGGTTCACCACGAACATCTCACACAGATCGTAGGTCTTGCCCGTCTGTCGCAAGATCTCGCTCTCGAAGAATCCCAGCGTGCCGTAGGCCCAACAGGTGCCACTGCGATACTGGTTCTTCACGCTCGTGATGGGAATCTCCTTCACCGTCCGGAAGGACTTGCTGGCATCCGAGAGGAGCGCGCCACGCTGCAGGTTTACCTGTGCCGACGCCGACATTGTCAGCAGCGATGCAACTATTAAAGCATAAATAGAGTGTATTTTCATTACCATCTGGGTTTCATGAAATTATAGTACATGCATTATCTGCAATATAAAAGGCGCAAGCAGGGCTGTAAGCAAGCCGTTCAGGATAAGTCCCAGCGAGGCATAGGTGCCGTAGGTCTCCCCTTTCTCCATCGCCCGCGATGTGCCGACGGCGTGAGAGGCGGTACCGATGCTCAGGCCCTGGGAGTACGGATTCTTGATGTGCCACACCTCCAGCACCTTGAAGCCGAAGACGGCGCCGAAGAGCCCCACGGTGACCACGATGGCCGCCGTGAGCGACGGGATACCGCCCATCGCCTGACACACCTCCATGGCGATAGGTGTGGTCACGGACTTTGGAGCCAGCGAGATGATGGTCTCGCGCGAGGCCCCAGTCAGCTGTGCGATGCCCACAACACTCACCAGCCCTACGATACAGCCTGCCAGCTGCGAGAGAAATATGGGCAGGAACTGACGACGTATCTGGCCGAGATGCTGGTACAGCGGCACACCGAGTGCCACGATGGCCGGTTTCAGCCAGAACTCGATATAGCCGCCCGCCTCGGAATACGTCTCATAGCTGATGCCCGTCAGCTTCAGCAAGCCGATCAGCACCACGATGGTCACGAGGATGGGATTCAGCACAATCCACCCCGTCCATTTCTGCAGCTGCCGCGCGGCGTAGAAGATGCCGAAGGTCAGCGCCAACAAGATGATATGATTCTGCAATAACTCCATTCCCTCAATTTTCAATCTTTCAATCTTTTAAACCCTTGATGCGTCCACCCTGTCACGATGAGCACCAGCACCGTGCTGACCACCGTAGCCACGACAATCGGCACGAACTCTGCCTTGATGACATCCAGATATAGCATCAGCGCCACGCCGGGCGGCACGAAGAAGAAGCCCATATTGGAGATGAGGAAGTCCGACATGCCCTTCACCCACTCCACCTTGATAGCCTTCATCTGCAGCAACGCCGCCAGCAACAGCATCCCGATGATACTGCTGGGAATGGGAATACCCGTCAGCCACACGACCAACTCGCCGAGGGCCAGACACCCGAAGATGATGAAACACTGTCGTATCATTGAGGAATCTCTTTTGTAGCCCTATAAATCGTGGTGATGCCGAAGGTGAGCGTCTGATGGGTGATGCCGCTGAAGCCCGCCGCCGCGAGGCGCTCACACATCTCCTTGCCCCACACGAAGTTCTTCACGCTGCGGTTGAAGTAGTTAAAAGCCGTCTTATCCTTGCTCAGCAACCGCCCCACACGCGGCATGACATGCGAGAAGTACAGGTCATAAGCCCATGCCATCACCTTATTCTCGGGATAGGAGAACTCCAGGATCATCAGCTCACCACCCGGTCGCAGCACTCGCTGCATCTCGGAAAGGCCCTTGTGCAGGTCCGAGAAATTACGCACCCCGTAGGAACAGGTGACCACATCGAAGCTGTTGTCGTCAAACGGCATCTCCAGCGCGCTGGCCTGCATGAAGGTGATGCGCTGTTGCAGGTCCTGCCGCCGCACCTTCTCCTCACCAATGCGCATCATCTCTGCCGAGAGGTCGATGCCCGTGATTTGGAACGCCGTGCCACACTTCTCCAAGCAGCGCGCCAGCGCTATCGCCAGGTCTGCGGTGCCGATGGCCACGTCCAGACACTGCAGCTTCGCGCTCCCGTTCGTGCCAATGCCCTTCACCGCCTTACGGCGCCACCATTTGTCGATATTGAGCGACAACAGGTGGTTCACGAAGTCATACTTCTTTGCTATGCGGTCGAACAACGACCCTATATTCTGCTTTTCATTCATCGTTCGTTATTTGTTAATCATCAAACATCATTCTTCAATCATCACTATTCTTCCTTTCTGCGCACAAAACTACATAAACTTCCCCAAACACACCTCCTTCTCCCCTTAAATTAAATGTTTCTTAACAAAAACAGTCCGCACACAGCACGCCCTTATCTCCCGAAGTGACCGGGGGTGGGACGGTAGCGTGTTTGGGAACCGCTGCCTAAGGCAACGAGACTTCCTTCGCAGACAAGGCGACGGAGGAGGGTGGTGATGCGCTTGTGCGTCAGGGTGAGCTCAAAGGCGAAGGAGACATCCTTGTGGGTGACGGTGTCGTGCGTGGCAAAGAGCTCCGTGAGAGTGGTGTCAATCTTGGCGTCGTCCATGTGGAAGACCTGACCGTAGGGCGACTGATCCACAGGGAAACGGCGTACCTGCTGCAGCAGCTCGCGGTCGGGAGTGAACAGGATGTCATCAACGTGGACATCGCGCCCGTGGTAGTAAGCCCCGCTCTTGTCGCTGTTCTCCTTGACTTCAATGCCGCCCTTCAGCGAGAGACGGAAGGTGCCTATGCCGGGCAGCAGGACGGCATTGCCCTTCTCCATTTCGTGCAGCATCACGCGCTGCAGCGTGTCCAGCGCAGCTATCAGCTCCCCTTTAGGCATCAACGAGGGCAGGCGCGAGCTGCTGTCCTGATACTCCACCGCATCCACCGTGGGGCGGTGCTCCAGGCGTGGCCGCAGGCTGCGCAGCCACTGCTCGTCCGTCATGTGGTTCTCTGTCGTTTCGTTCTCTGTCTTCTCGATGGGCAGCAGCCCACGCTTTGCAATTGTAAATCTAATGGCCATAGAGGTGATAGGTGATAGGTTAACGGTTATGGGATAACGGTTATAGGTGATGGGTTGAATCGTGTTCGTTTACGCTGCAAAAATAGTCATTTTGCCCGAAACGACCAAATCTTTTGCCCAAAACAGCACTATCTTCTATACGAAAAACCACCATGTGTTGTTTAATCCATCATGATGGCACAATTAATCCTTCATGATGGCTCAATCAATCCATCATGATGGATTCATCTCCACACCACTATAAAACCCGCAACGGGGCACAATAATGTCCGCAATGGCAGAGCACCCTTCGCGAATTATTCCTGCTATGTGCGGACTTTTTTTGTTAAGAAATATTTAATCTGAGGGGATGGTTGTTTAACTGTAGGGCGTTTCTTCGTTATATAGGTGTAATGACACAAGAAGCGTTCATACATATCTCCTGTGAAATGCGTGCACGGGCCGTCAGCGTAGCGCTACGGTTCGGGTATGCACAGGACGATGCCGAGGACATTGCGCAGGACGTGATGCTGAAGCTGTGGTGTCTGCATGAGAAGATTGATGATACGGCACGACTGCAGGCCTCGGTGGCTATCACGACGAAGCACGTGTGCATCGACCGCTGGCGCACGGCACACCTGAATGCGGATATGGACATCGCAACGAACCTCGTGGATGAGGACTCGCTGTACGACCGTCTGGAATATACAGAACTGGAGCAATGGATGAACGAGCAGATAGCGCTGCTGCCATCTACGTCGCGAATCGTGCTGACGATGCGTCAGTTGAAACAGCGCGAGCTCAGCGAGATAGCAGATATCCTTGGCATCAGGCAGAGCTCTGTCTCCACGCTCCTGTCACGTGCACGACACGAATTGTTCAATCAACTAAAGAGGAGGAACCAACAATGACAAAACAGTATAACAAAAAGGAGATTGCCGCCATCATCGAAAGGTTCATGGCCGGCGAGAGCACGCTGGCAGAGGAGCAGCTGTTGGCCGACTACTTCCGCACTCACGAGGTGGCTGACGAGTGGCGGGAGTACAAAGAGATGTTCGCGCTGTTCGACAACGGTAAGGTGGACGTCGAGCCAGCATCCTCAGGCCGCAGGACTGATTCGTCATCCATCAATCGTCATTCATCAATCATCATTCGTCATTCGATATTCACCGTCATGGGCATTGCCGCCGCTGTCATTCTCGCTTTCCTGCTTTGGCCAAAGGGGAACAGCCCCCTTCCGACCTCCCCCAAGGGGGAGGAGTATGATCACCTGCGGGAAAGGGCTGAGGCTGAGGCAACAACACAGCAGCCGGTGGAGGTCGCGACAGTGCAGCCGCAGCAGGAAGCTTCTTCCAAGGTGCTGACGGAGCAGAAGCGCAAGAAGGCAATCCCCAATCCTATCGCAGAACCGCAGCATGAGGAGGTTCCCGACGAGCCACAAACAATGGAGGAAACGGAAGAACCCATAGACCTCTATGAGGCCTCATATCGGCCGCCGATGGAAGAAATGATGACGGTTGAAGAGCTGCACGCCCGTGGAAACCGGCTGACGGAGAACATACGGCAACAGCTTCAAGCCAACAATGTCCCATACTAAAATTGCACAACGATGAACAAGTTTGCATCTTTCCTAATTCTTATAACCACCTGTATCACAGCGCACGCTCAGGTGCGGCCGGAGATGAGCCGACTCTTTGACGAGCTTAAGGGTATCGGCATAGAGAACCTTGATATCATCAAGTCGGGAGGCTTGGATGGCCCTTATCAGCTGCACTATTCTATAGCGCTTGATTACCGTCCCAAACATTACCGTAAAGCCTCAGGTCCAGCCTTGGACTCCTTATTACAGCGGGACAGAAGCCTGCAGGAACAGCGCCTGGCTGCCGTCCGCCGTACCCTCGACGAATTGCAGGCAGAGGCACGAGAGAGCTATCATTATGAATATCACCATGAAGGAAAGGATACCATCGTCTATTCCATGAACCTTACCCATAACAACGAATGGCTCATGGTCAGCGGTGAGCATAACCAGCGGCACTTCTATTCTGACGAAAGTCTGTATTTCAGCTATACCCCATATCTTCAGAAAGAGATGGGATATGCAGGACGTCTTAACTATTTGGTCACGCTACCGCAGGATAGCTTCGACATCACTCCTTATACCGAGGAGATGCTGGCTGCCGACATCGACAGCCTGTTCAGGCTGCATCGCATCAAGCCGCGCAAAGCGCTTTGGCAGCACGATCAAGAGTATTCGAAAGCGTATTTGGAATCCATCAAGCACACAGGTGACTATAGATATTGTCGTGGAGGTGGGGATATAGACCATCTCGAGGGCATCACGAATGCAACCATTTACACCGTACCGCTGGATAAAGCGCAACAGGCGCAGCAGCTTCTTGCCGCGTTTGACAGTTTGGCGCAGCAATATGCCAAGCACCTGCACAGCGAAGCTCACTACACATACCACTATAACACCACCTTCAAGGAACCCATCTGGGCACCGATGCTGACGATAACATCTGTGGACTGGCAGTTAACCCCCTCACAAATGTACACCTGTGAGCTCGACCTTAAACGTGATGAATTCGGCTATCATTTCGTCGTCGCTCAAACTCACGGCACCTTGTGGATGCCTCGCCATTGGCCATCCACGAAGCGCGACATCAATGGCCAGCGAACCTACTTCAAAGGCATGAAGCCAAAAGAGAAGCGCAAATGAATACTGTAGAAACGTTTAACTTCCTTTATTGTCCAACTGTTGGGGGGCACATCATTTTGATTCTTGCTGCTTTCCGTGAGTCCATCCGCAAGAAGAATGAGTGGATAAAGCAGGCAGACGAAGAGTTTAAGAGGATTCGCGAAGAGCGCAGGCAATTAGCTTTATAGCTACAGAAATCCAATCCTCGGCTTAAGGATATCTTCGCTGAGTTCGATGAGACCATTAGCATACTGACCAATAAACCAGAGTAATCACGCGCCTCATTCCCACAATGCCTAACAAATAATAAAAGTGTATTTCAAATCTCCCCGCTACGTCTCACGACGCGGCGGGGAGAGGTGCCTATAGGTCTTCTGTTTATCAACTAAATCTATCTGCTTTATAGAAACCAATTTTCAATAGGACCTACTTGAACATGTTCTGCTTGATCATCTGCTGGATGTCCTCGGGAGCGTTCTTTGTCTTGCAGCAGTTCACGATGTACGTCACAAGTTTTTCGGGCAGTTGGGTCTTCTTCCAAATGTCGTGACGCTTCATCCATGTGCCTTTGGTCGTGGTCTTGTCAATCCAGGTGATGGCATCCTTGATAGCAGGGCGGCCCATCTCGGAGTACCAACCGTCCTTAAGGGAATAGGTGCCGTACTCGTGAGGCAACACGACACACTTGCCTTCCTTCGTGAGTGCAATCTCGGCGCAGGCGTACTCGCCATCCGCGCCATAGAACTTGAATTGGGTATAGCCCGACTCTTTGCCACAAACGGTCTTTTTCTCGCCCTCCCACTGCATGGACTCCATCAGCCAAACGCCGACAATCTCCTTGTCATCGACTTTCGCGTTCTGAGCGAACCCCATGGCTGTTGTCATGAGCAAGGCAGCCATGGTCATAATCATTTTCTTTTTCATACGTTTAAAGTTTTAATGGGTTAGACATCAAGTGATTTGTCGCTGCAAAAGTACGGGCTATTCATGATGTAGGCAAGGATTTCTGTTTGCATCCGCTTTGCAATTGACAGGCAAACTCCCTGCAAACTCTTTACGCCCCGATGGAGAGGATGAAATCATCCCAGTCCTTCGTGCCGCCTTTCTGTCCGAACACCTTCTGGTAGAGGCGGCTGCGAACGGTGCTGATGGTGCTCACATCGCGACTTAGCACGGCCGCGATGTCCGTAGGGGCTATACGCAGTTTGATGAGCAGACACGTGTGATATTCCAACTCCGACATAGGATACAGCGTGCGTAATTGGCTGCAAAAGCCAGGGTACACCTTCTTCACCTGCTCCTCAATCCCGTTCCACTCCTCGTCTTTCAGCCGCTGTCCTGTGGCGATGCGATGTTGCAGGGAGAGATAGTCACGGGACACGAAGTAGTCTTTCTCCATACGTTCGATGGCGTGGCGGATGAACTGCGGACGCTCCTCGTGCTCTTCACGGATCTGTTGCAGCTGTAGCTGTAGGCGTAGTCTGGCCTTATGGTTGGTAACGGCGATGTGTGCTATCAGCAGCAACAGGATGACGATGGCAATGCAGGCATAGACAAACACATGGATGATATTCTCCTGCGTCCGCTCCTTGGCCGAAAGCACATAGCGTTGTGCGGCCTCCTCGTTCAGGTCGTTGTCAGCGATAATGGCACGTATCTCCTCTCCCCACTCGCGGTCGAGGTCATCGGCGCGATGCCATGTGTAAAGACGGCCGTTGCGCTGAATCACGATGGTGGTGTCGTCTGTCACGGTCAACGGCCGCGGGTCTTCGTCCTCCAGATAGACATACTCGCCGCGTCCCTTGCTGATGAGCGTGATGCGGCTTCGTTCATAAGGGTAATGGACTACCAACTCCGATGCCGTCTGCGTGAGGCCACATTGTAGCATCATGCTATCGCCCTCATAGATGCGCAACGGTCTCATGCCCTGAAACGGAAAGGTTTCGATGCCGCCCATGGGAAACTCCACCTTCGACAGCACCCATGCCCCTTGCAGCGGGTTTTCGCGTTGCGGTTTCTCTGAGGGCGTACATCCTGCGAGCAACAAGCTCGCCAATAGCCATAAATACTTCATCATGTTCTTTTTTAATGGGCGCACAAAAATACTCATTCCCTTCGTAAAGACAAAGGGAATGAGTTTGCAAATAGTTTGCTTTTTATTGCAGACGGAAGGTGATGGGCAGATTGAAGCGGACGCGGACGGGCTTGCCACCTTGCTTGCCGGGTTCCCAACGTTTGGGAAGTGCCTTGACGACGCGCTCGCCCTCGGCCTTCAGGGCCTTGATGCCTTCGGTCAGGTGCTTGGCAGCTTCGACCTCCTCGGGTGTCTGGCCGTTGGTCTTCGCGGTAACCACGATTTCGCACATCTCCTGCCCGCTCTTCGGGTCAATGAGCTTGGCGGCGCTGATGTCAGTGAGGGTGCCGTCCTTCTCCACAACAAAGGTAACGATGACGCGCCCTTGCACGCCCCACTCCATAGCAGCAGCAGGGTATTTCAAGTTCATTGCCATCCATCCGTACAGCTCCGCTTCACCTCCGGGGTACTTCGGTAGCTGCTCCACAATGTCGTAGATGGGGTCGCCGCCGTCCATAGGAGCATTCTTTGTTTTAATCACGACGACACCGTTGGCACCCCGAGAGCCCCAGACTGAAGTAGCAGCATTGTCCTCCAGCACAGCTATGCTCTCGATGTCGTCAGCATTGAGCTTTGCGGCATCCTCTTTAGTTGACACTTTATTATCGACAACCCAAAGCGCTTTGTCATGGAGGTGGACAAGGTTTAAAGCCTTAGGCGAGGTCACTTCCGATACTACAGAGTCCTGCACAGCAGACGTTTCTTCGACAATTCTTTCCATTTGCTCGACTATGGGCTCCTCTGCTGCAGGCTGTACGTCCTCCATCACGGAAGCAATGGTCTGAGGAGCAGTTATTGCTTGTTCAATATGTGCGAGCGGTTTCACTTTAGCTTTGATGCTACGTGCCAGCGCATCGATATTGGAAAGGAAGAGGAGCGCGGCAGCTATGGGCACGAAGACAGCATACTTGACCATCCCCGTGCGACGGGTTCTTTTCAGATTCATCATAACGATTCTGCGTTTTAAGGGTAAGACATTGAAGTTATTTGCAATCGTAGCTACGTTCGTTTGAGTGGCAAAGCCGAGGAGGCGGTATTGGTAGGCTTTCAAAGCCCCTCCCATTGGGATGGGAGAAAGGGAGTCGGCGACGGCTTTGTCGGCGATGAATTCTAGGTTGAGGCGTACCTCGCGGCGCAGCACCCACGCGGCAGGATTCCACCAGAGGAGGATGCAGACGAGCTGCGAGAAGAGGATGTCGAGGGTGTGCCATCCGCGGACGTGCGCCTGCTCATGGATGAGCACTTCGCGCAGCGTCTGCTCGTCCATGCCTTCTGCGTGCAGGAAGATCCACGGGCCGAAGGAGAAGGGACTGCAAGGACGGGGGAAACTATATATGGTTAAGAGTTTATGGTTGATGGTTAAGGGTTGAATGGGCTTGCAGGTACACCTTAAATATATGATGTATGCGAACTGCCAGAGCAGCTTCGCAGACATCCACACGACCGGGATGAGGTAGAGGAGGCCCCAGAGCGCCATCATGCCTACGAACCACATGCCACAGCCAGGTTCGCTTTGCTCAATACCCAAAGTAGAGACTCGCATGGCTGTTACTTCAATGGTGGGCAGCACGTAGCTGGCGTAGGCTTCGGCCATGTCCGTGGCAGCAGTATCGGCAGTCAAGAGTGCCTGCACGTCGCACAATGGTAACAGGAAGGCGGTGGCATAGATCCCCCACAGCATCAGACGGCGCACGCCGAAGAAGGTGTCCCTGTGCATCAGCACCTGAAACAGCAGGCACAGGAGTGCCAGGATGAGGTTGAGTTTGATAAAGTAAATCATTGTTAGAGACCCACCCCCGCCCCCTCCCGTGAAGGGAGGGGAGCGGCTGGCGCAATAGGGGTTAATAGGGTAAATTTAAAGGTATTATGAGATAATTCATTGATACATCCGAAAAAGAGTTATACTTACAACCCGCAGGTTCTCCCCTCCATTCACGGGAGGGGTTGGGGGTGGGTCCCCTCTATCTCATTGATAATCTCTCTCAGCTCTTCGGCGCTGAGTTTCTGCTCGCGGGCGAAGAAGGTGACGAGCTCCTTGACGGAGCCATCGAGGAAACGATCGACGAGCGAACCGAGTTTGGTTTTGCCGTAAGACTTCTTCTCCACGATGGGCCAATAGACGTAGCCGCGTCCTTGCGAGCGATGCGCCAGATAGCCCTTGCGCTCCAGCGACTGGAACGTGTTCTGAATGCCATTCAGCAGCGGCTGTGGTTCGGGATATAGGTTGAGCACCTCACGCGGCGTACACTCGCCGAGCTGCCAGATGCGCTCCATCACTTCCTCTTCCTTTGCACTTAACTTGATCATAACTCTATTTCACGATTGGGCAATTATACTATTTCACGTTTTATGACGGTAATTATCGCCTCAACGATTCTCCGACGGTGCAAAGGAATAAACAATCTTTCAAATGTGCAAGAGTTACTCTCCTAAATTAAACATCTTTAAATGTTGAATTGCGTTTGTGCCATGAAAACACAGCCCTACACAGGGCTGCGTAGGGCTCGTAATGTTTCCAGCAAAAAAATCTGTATTGACAGCTTCGCGCATTATCTGTGCCCAAGTTCAACATAGAACTGCAATTTTTTCAGGTCATAGGCCAAAAATCT
>CAMKTN010000002.1 GCA_946415705.1 uncultured Prevotellaceae bacterium | reverse complement strand
TTGCAGCTGAAGCAAGAAAGGCTGCACAGAAGACCCAGTATTTTGCCAAGGCCAAGAGCGTACCCTCCTCACCCCGGAAGATGCGTTATGTGGTGGATTTGATCCGCGGCATGGAGGTCAACCGCGCTTTGGCTACCCTGCACTTCAACAAGAAGGCCGCAGCTGCCGACGTGGAGAAGCTCCTGCGCTCGGCCATCGCCAACTGGGAACAGAAGAACGATCGCAAAGCCGAGGATGGCGAGCTGTTCGTTACGAGAGTATTCGTTGATGAGGGCGCTACACTCAAGCGCATGCGTCCCGCCCCTCAGGGCCGTGGCTACCGCATCCGCAAGCGTAGCAACCACGTCACATTGTTCGTTGACACTAAAACTAATGATTAATCAGTAACAGTATGGGACAGAAAGTTAATCCTATCAGCAACCGTCTCGGCATCGTCCGCGGTTGGGATTCCAATTGGTATGGTGGCAAGAACTTCGGCGATTCCATCCTCGAGGACAGCAAAATCCGCAAGTACCTCATGGTTCGCCTGGGTGATGCCAGCATCTCCCGCATTGTCATTGAACGCACACTGAAGCTCGTGACCATCACGATCTGCACGTCGCGTCCTGGTATTATCATTGGCAAAGGTGGTGAGAAAGTTGACGCTCTGAAGAAGGAGCTTAAGAAGATCACGGACAAGGACATCCAGCTCAACATCTTCGAAGTGAAGAAGCCCGACCTCGATGCCAACATCGTAGGCGCCAACATCGCCAAGCAGGTGGAAGGCAAGATCGCCTACCGTCGCGCCATCAAGATGGCCATCGGCAACACCATGCGTGCCGGTGCCGAGGGCATCAAGGTGCTCATCTCCGGCCGCCTCAACGGCGCTGAAATCGCACGCTCCGAGATGTTCAAGGAGGGCCGTACACCCCTGCACACCTTCCGCGCAGACATCGACTACTGCCAGACAGAGGCGCTCACCAAGGTGGGGCTGCTCGGCATCAAGGTGTGGATCTGCCGCGGCGAGGTCTATGGCAAGAAGGATCTGGCTCCTAACTTCGCTCAGCAGAAGGAGACTGGCCGCTTCGGCGGCAACGACCGCGGTGGTCGTCGTGGTCCCCGTCGTCCGCGCAACAACAATCGTTAAACCAACTGAAAGAACGTAATTATGTTACAGCCGAAAAGAACTAAATATAGAAGACCGCAAAAAGGTCGTTGCAAGGGCAACGCCCAGCGCGGCAACCAGCTTGCTTTCGGATCGTTCGGTATTAAGAGCCTGGATACACACTGGATCACCGCTCGCCAGATTGAGGCAGCCCGTGTGGCCGTGACCCGCTACATGCAGCGTGAAGGTCAGGTGTGGATCCGCATCTTCCCGGACAAACCCATCACCAAGAAGCCTGCCGATGTGCGTATGGGTAAAGGTAAGGGTGACCCCGTAGGCTACGTGTTCCCCATCACTCCCGGACGTATCATCTTCGAGGTAGAAGGTGTACCCTATGAGACTGCAAAAGAAGCCCTGCGCCTCGCCGCACAGAAGCTTCCCGTGACAACTAAGTTCATCGTTAGAAGAGATTACGACAAAAACGCTTGATTATGAAGACTGCAGAAGTAAGAGCCCTCACCATCGAGGAGCTCGCCGAGAAAATTGAAACGGCAAAGGCACAGTACAATCAGATGCTGCTCAACCACGCCGTCTCTCCCCTGGAGAACCCTTCCGAGATCAAGAAGGCACGTCGTGACATCGCCCGCATGATGACTATCCTCACGGAGAAAAAGAATGCTAATTAATAATGGTCTTAGACATGGAAGTTAGAAACTTAAGAAAGACAAGAACCGGTGTGGTCGTCAGCGACAAGATGGATAAGACCATTGTAGTGGCTGCCAAATTCAAGGAGAAACACCCGATCTATGGTAAGTTCGTCCAGAAGACGAAGAAGTACCATGCTCACGACGAGAAGAACGATTGCCACAAGGGCGACACCGTTCTCATCATGGAAACTCGTCCCTTGAGCAAAACCAAGAGATGGAGAGTAGTAGAAATCGTAGAAAGAGCTAAGTAATTATGATACAGGCAGAATCTAGATTAGTCGTTGCAGACAACAGCGGAGCCAAGGAAGCCCTCTGCATTCGCGTACTGGGTGGTACACGTCGCCGCTATGCAACCGTGGGGGACATCATCGTCGTCTCTGTGAAGAGCGTCATCCCCTCCAGTGATATTAAAAAGGGTGCTGTGTCGAAAGCTTTGATCGTCCGCACAAGTAAGGAAGTCCGTCGTGCTGATGGCTCCTACATCCGCTTCGACGACAACGCTTGCGTACTGTTGAACAATGCTGGTGAACTTCGCGGTAGCCGCATCTTCGGCCCTGTGGCCCGTGAGCTGCGCGCTGCTAATATGAAGGTAGTGTCACTCGCACCCGAGGTACTTTAATCATCTAAAGATTCATTTACAGTAATGGCAAAGTTACATATCAAGAAAGGCGACACCGTGCAGATCCTCGCTGGCAACAGCAAAGGACAGACAGGCACCGTCCTGAAGGTGTTCGTCAAGGAGCAGAAGGCTATCGTAGAAGGCCAGAACATGGTCTCCAAGAGCCAGAAGCCCAGCGCCAAGAACCCTCAGGGTGGCATCGTGAAGCAGGAAGCCCCCATCCACATCTCCAACCTGAATGTGGTGGACCCCAAGTCCGGTAAGGCAACCCGCATTGGTCGTAAGTTGAACGCAGAGGGCAAGCTTGTCCGTTATGCAAAAAAATCAGGAGAGGAGATTAAGTAATGGCAAATACAGCAAGACTGAAGCAGGAATATACCGAGCGTATCGCTCCTGCATTGAAAGAGAAGTTCGGCTACACCTCTGCTATGCAGATCCCCGTCCTGAAGAAGATCGTCATCAATCAGGGCCTCGGCATCGCTACCGCCGACAAAAAGATCATCGAAGTGGCTGTCAACGAGCTCACCGCTATCACCGGTCAGAAGGCCGTTGCTACCGTCTCCAAGAAGGACGTGGCCAACTTCAAGCTCCGTAAGAAGATGCCCATCGGCGTCATGGTAACCCTGCGTCGCGAGCGCATGTACGAGTTCCTCGAGAAGCTCGTCAAGGTCGCCCTGCCCCGTATCCGTGACTTCAAGGGTATCGAGAGCAAGCTCGACGGCCGCGGTAACTACACCCTCGGCATTCAGGAGCAGATCATCTTCCCCGAGATCAACATCGATGCCATCGACCGCATCGTGGGTATGAACATCACTTTCGTGACCACAGCTCAGACCGATGAAGAGGGCTTCGCTCTCCTCAAGGAGTTCGGCCTTCCCTTCAAAAACGCTAAAGACTAAAGAGATATGGCAAAAGAATCAATGAAGGCCCGCGAGGTCAAGCGCGCCAAGCTCGTTGCCAAGTATGCCGCCAAGCGTGCTGCACTGAAGAAGATCGTCAACACGGGTGACCCCGTGGAGGCTTTCGAGGCTGCACAGAAGCTCCAGAGCATCCCCCGCAACGCCAACCCCATCCGCCTGCACAACCGCTGCAAGATCACGGGTCGTCCCAAAGGCTACATCCGTCAGTTCGGACTCTCCCGTATCCAGTTCCGCGAGATGGCTTCTCAGGGACTCATCCCCGGCGTAAAGAAGGCAAGCTGGTAAACAACACTATTTTTTAATATTGTCGGCACAGGGCCGATTAATTAAAACATTTAACAAAAATGACAGATCCTATTGCAGACTATCTGACGCGACTGCGCAACGCCATCATGGCTAAGCACAGGATTGTGGAAATCCCCGCGTCGAATCTGAAGAAGGAGATCACCAAGATCCTCTTCGAGAAGGGATACATCCTCAACTACAAGTTCGTTGAGGATGGTCCTCAGGGCACCATCAAGGTGGCTCTGAAGTACGATGCCGTTAACAAGGTTAACGCTATCAAGAAACTCATCCGCGTGTCCCGCCCCGGTATGCGTAAGTACACTGGTTACAAGGATATGCCCCGTGTCATCAACGGACTCGGTGTGGCCATCATCTCCACATCCCAGGGCGTGATGACGAACAAGGAAGCAGCCGAGCGTAAGATTGGCGGCGAAGTACTGTGCTACGTTTATTAATCAAAGGAGGAATTAACATGTCAAGAATTGGTAAATTGCCCATAAACATCCCCGCAGGTGTTGAGATTTCCATTGACGGCAACAAGATCACCGTCAAAGGCAAGGAGGGTGTTTTAACCCAAGAGGTTAATCCTTCCATCAAAATGAACTATGACAAGGACCATGCCGAGCTCACCTTCACCATCGATGAGGATTACGACCCCATCAACATCAGCATGAAGCAGAAGCAGGCATACCACGGTCTCTATCGCGCACTCATCCACAACATGGTGGTAGGCGTCAGCCAAGGCTATACCAAGGAGATGGAGCTCGTAGGTGTCGGCTATCGTGTGAGCAACAAGGGCAACCTCGTGGAGTTCTCACTCGGCTACACCCACAGCATCTTCATCCAGCTCCCCGAAGAGATTAAGGTGGAGACCAAGGCCGAGCGTAACCAGAATCCTCAGATCATCTTGAAGTCTTGTGACAAACAGCTCCTCGGACAGGTTTGTGCCAAGATCCGTTCTTTCCGTAAGCCTGAGCCTTACAAGGGCAAGGGTATCCTGTTCGTTGGCGAACAGATTCGCAGAAAGTCTGGTAAGTCAGCAGGTGCTAAGTAATCAGTAACTTTTTAAAACGCGTAATCATGACAACGAAAATAGAAAGACGAATCAAGATTAAGTATAGAGTTCGTAACAAGATCTCCGGTACTGCCGAGCGTCCCCGCATGTCGGTGTTCCGCAGCAACAAGCAGATCTACGTACAGATCATCAACGACCTCACGGGCACCACGCTGTGCGCCGCTTCCTCCCTCGGGATGGACGCTTGCCCCAAGAAGGAGCAGGCTGCAAAGGTCGGCGAACTCATCGCGAAGAAGGCTCTCGAAGCCGGTATCACTACTGTCGTTTTCGACCGTAACGGTTATCTCTACCACGGTAGAGTGAAGGAAGTTGCTGATGCAGCACGTAACGGTGGACTTAAATTCTAATCATTATGGCAATCAAGAATGTAAAGATCAATAGCGATGTTGAATTGAAGGACCGCCTCGTAGCCATCAACCGTGTTACCAAGGTAACCAAGGGTGGCCGCACCTTCACTTTTGCAGCAATCGTTGTAGTCGGCGACGGCAAGGGTATCATCGGTTACGGCCTGGGTAAGGCCGGCGAGGTCACTGCCGCTATCGCTAAGGGCGTGGAAGCCGCCAAGAAGAACTTGGTGCAGGTTCCCGTCATCAAGGGTACAGTTCCCCACGAGCAGGCCGCTAAGTTCGGCGGTGCCGAGGTGCTCATCATGCCGGCTTCTACCGGTACGGGTGTGGTGGCCGGCGGCGCTATGCGTGCTGTGCTCGAGAGTGTTGGTATCACTGACTGTCTGGCCAAGAGCAAGGGTTCTTCCAACCCCCACAACCTGGTGAAGGCTACCATCGCAGCGCTGGCTGAGATGCGTGACGCACGCCAGGTGGCACAGAACCGTGGCATCAGTGTAGAGAAAGTATTCAGAGGTTAACGAAGGAGGTTCAAGACTATGGCAACTATCAAAGTAAAGCAGATCAAGAGCCGCATCGGCGCCCCCAAGAATCAGAAGCGCACGCTCGACGCTATGGGGCTGAGAAAGTTGAATCATGTCGTGGAGCTGGAGGATACACCCTCCGTTCGCGGACAGATCCAGACCGTACACCACCTGGTGAAGGTCGTGGACTAAGCATTCGACCTGAAACATTAAACTCATTACTCTAAACTATTCAAACCGACACATCATTATGAAACTGAATAATTTGACACCCGCTGCCGGCAGCACCAAGACGCGCAAGCGCATTGGCCGCGGTCCCGGTTCCGGCCTCGGTGGCACCTCCACACGCGGTCACAAGGGCGCTAAGGCACGTTCGGGTTATAAGAAGAAGATTGGCTTCGAGGGCGGTCAGATGCCCCTGCAGCGTCGTCTGCCGAAGTTCGGCTTCAAGAACATCAACCGCAAGGAGTTCGCTCCCGTGAACCTGAACATCATTCAGGCACTCGCTGAGAAGGGTCTGGAGAAGATCACCGTCGCCGACATCGTGGCTGCTGGCTACGCCAAGGCTGGTGAGCTCGTGAAGGTCCTCGGCAACGGCGAGCTCAAGGCCAAGGTTGAGGTCGAGGCCAATGCCTTCTCCAAGGCCGCAGAGGCTGCCATCACGGCTGCCGGCGGTACCGCAACAACTCTGTAAGACTTAAAGACTCATGAAGAAGTTTTTTGCAACACTGAAGAACATCTGGATGATTGAGGACCTTCGCATGAAGATCCTCATCACCGTTGGCTTTGCCGCCATCTACCGCTTTGGCTCGTTCGTGGTGCTTCCCGGCATCAACCCCAACCAGCTGGTAGCCCTGCGCGAGCAGACCAGCGAGGGCCTGATGAGCCTTCTGAATATGTTCTCGGGAGGTGCATTCTCCAATGCCTCTGTCTTCGCATTGGGTATCATGCCCTACATCACGGCATCCATCGTCATCCAGCTGCTGGCTGTCGCTGTACCTTACTTCCAGAAGATGCAGCGCGAGGGTGAGAGCGGCCGCCGTAAGATCAATCAGTACACGCGTTATCTGACCATCTTCATCCTCCTGTTCCAGGCTCCCGGTTATCTGGTGAACCTCAAGAACATGTCGGGCGGTGCTCTGGCTCCCTCTATTCCCGGCGGATGGACGATGTTCATGATTTCCTCGACGATTATCCTGGCTGCCGGCAGTATGTTCATCCTATGGCTGGGTGAGCGCATTACCGACAAGGGTATCGGCAATGGCGTGTCCATGATCATTATGTTGGGTATCATCGCACGTCTGCCCCAGGCGTTCGGTCAGGAGGCTGTCAGTCGCCTGAACAACCTCAACGGTGGCGGTCTGGTGATGTTCTTGATCGAGCTCGTCATCCTGTTCCTCGTCGTCATGGCAGCTATCATGCTGACGCAGGCCACCCGCAAGGTGCCCGTGCAGTATGCCAAGCGTGTCGTCGGCGGTCAGCAGATTGGCGGTGCCCGTCAGTACCTCCCCCTGAAGCTCTTCGCTGCCAACGTGATGCCTATCATCTTCGCGCAGGCCATCATGTTCCTGCCTATCACGTTGCTGCAGGCATTCAGCGACGGCCAGAACCCCTCTGCCGTCCTGATGGCACTCTCCGATCACCGCAGTTGGGCTTACAACATCGTGTTCGCTCTGCTCATCATCACCTTCACCTACCTCTACACCGCCATCACCATGAACCCCGTTCAGATGGCTGAGGATATCAAGCGCAACAACGGTTTCATCCCCGGCGTGCGCCCCGGTAAGGATACGGCAGACTACATCGATGATGTCATGTCCCACATCATGTTGCCTGGTTCCTTGTTCTTAGCTTTCATTGCATGTATGCCCGCTTTCGCAGGCCTGCTCAATGTACAGCCTGAATTTGCCCAGTTCTTCGGCGGCACATCGTTGCTCATCCTCGTAGGTGTTGTCCTCGACACCCTGCAGCAGGTTGAGAGCCATCTGCTCATGCGCCACTACGACGGTCTCCTCGAGTCCGGTCGCATCCGTGGCCGTGGCGGTGTCAGTGCATACTAAGCATTCAGAGTATATATGATATATCTGAAGACAGAGGACGAGATAGAGCTGATGCGGGCCGCCAATCAGTTGGTGGCACAGACGCTGGCAGAGGTCGGCAAGGCCATCAAGCCCGGTGTCACTACCGCACAGCTCAATCATCTCGCCGATGAATTCATCCGAGACCACGGTGCAGTGCCCACCTTCAAAGGCTTCCCCAATCCCTATGGCGGACCTTTCCCCGGCAGCATCTGCACATCGGTCAACGAAGTGGTCGTTCACGGCGTGCCCTCAGAGGAAACCATCTTGCGTGATGGCGACATCATCTCTGTAGATTGCGGCACACTCCTTAATGGCTATAATGGGGATTCCTGCTACACCTTCATGGTGGGCGAGGTGTCGGAAGAGGTCAAGCGACTGCTCCGCACTACCAAGGAGTCACTCTACAAAGGCATCGAGGCCGCTGTGGCCGGTCTCCGCATCGGAGACATCAGCTACGCGGTGCAGACACACTGCGAAGCACAAGGCTACGGCATCGTGCGCGAATTCGTGGGACACGGTATTGGCCGTGAGATGCATGAAGACCCGCAAGTGCCCAACTACGGCCGCCGAGGCCAGGGCAAGCAAATCAAGAACGGGCTGTGCATCGCCATCGAGCCGATGATCACCATGGGGACCTATGAGGTCTATATGGATCCTGACAAATGGACCATCCGCACCCGCGACGGCAAGCCGGCAGCTCATTTCGAGCACACCATCGCCATCCATCATGGCAAGGCCGACATCCTCTCCTCGTTCGAGGACATCGAAAAGATGGAAGCCGCACAGGCGTAAGTCATCAACTCTGGAACTCAGAAAAATCTACTCATCAACTCAGAAATACAAGAACTCTGAAACTAAGAATACAGTATGGCAAAACAATCCGCTATCGAGCAAGACGGTCAGATCATTGAAGCGCTCTCCAATGCCATGTTCCGCGTGGAGCTGGAGAACGGCCATCAGATTACCGCGCACATCTCCGGCAAGATGCGCATGCACTACATCAAGATCCTGCCGGGTGACAAGGTGAAAGTAGAGATGAGTCCCTACGACCTCACCAAAGGGCGCATCGTATTCCGATTCAAGTAAAAAAGTCAACAATATGAAAACAAGAGCATCTTTGAAGAAGCGTACCCCCGACTGCAAGATCGTTCGTCGCAAGGGTCGTTTGTATGTGATCAACAAGAAGAACCCTAAGTTCAAGACACGTCAGGGTTAACGTATTAGTAAATCGTCAAATTGTAAAATCAAGATATGGCAATAAGAATTGTTGGTGTCGATTTGCCTCAGAACAAGAGAGGCGAAATCGCTTTGACCTATGTCTTCGGCATCGGTCGCAGTAGCTCAGCAAAGATTCTGGAGAAAGCCGGTGTCGATAAGGACATCAAGGTGAAGGACTGGACCGACGACCAGGCCGCCAAGATCCGTGAGGTCATTGCTGCAGATTACAAGGTGGAGGGTGATCTCCGCTCCGAAATCGCTATGAACATCAAGCGCCTGATGGATATCGGTTGCTATCGTGGTGTTCGTCATCGTAATGGTCTGCCCGTGCGCGGCCAGAGCACTAAGAACAATGCTCGCACGCGTAAGGGTAAGAAGAAGACCGTTGCTAACAAGAAAAAGGCCACGAAGTAATGGTAAATAGATAATCGAAAATTAAGAAATATGGCAAAGAAAACAGTTGCAGCTAAGAAAAGAAACGTGAAGGTTGACGCGCTGGGCCAGCTACATGTGCACAGCTCTTTCAACAATGTCATCGTTTCGCTTGCCAACAGCGAGGGTCAGGTAATCTCTTGGTCCAGCGCAGGCAAGATGGGTTTCCGTGGTTCTAAGAAGAACACTCCCTATGCCGCTCAGATGGCCGCTCAGGATTGCGCCAAGGTCGCTTATGACCTCGGTCTGCGCAAGGTGAAAGCCTACGTGAAGGGTCCTGGCAATGGTCGTGAGTCCGCAATCCGTACCATCCATGGTGCCGGCATTGAAGTCGTCGAAATCGTTGACGTTACTCCCCTGCCCCACAACGGATGCCGTCCTCCCAAGCGTCGTAGAGTATAATAAATCAGGAAAACCTAGGACTTTCGTGGTCCCTTAAACTTTAAACTTAAAAACTCAAAACTCAAATATGGCTAGATATACAGGCCCCAAATCTAAGATTGCTCGCCGCTTCGGTGAAGCTATCTTCGGTCCCGACAAGGTTCTGTCCAAGCGCAACTTCCCTCCCGGACAGCATGGCAACAACCGTCGTCGCAAGACCTCTGAGTATGGAATCATGCTTGCTGAGAAGCAGAAGGCGAAGTACACCTATGGTGTCCTCGAGAAGCAGTTCCGCAATATGTTTGAGAAGGCTGCCCGCACCAATGGTATCACGGGTGAGATTCTGCTCCAGAACCTCGAGTGCCGCCTCGACAACATCGTTTTCCGCTTGGGTATTGCTCCCACCCGCGCTGCTGCTCGTCAGCTGGTCAGCCACCGTCACATCGTGGTCGATGGCAAGGTGGTGAACATTCCCTCCTACTCTGTGAAGCCCGGTCAGATTGTCGCTGTCCGCGAGAAGGCTAAGTCCCTCGAGGTCATCGCTGCCGCACTCGCTGGCTTCAACCACAGCAAGTACCCCTGGATTGAGTGGGACGAGACTCAGAAGGCCGGTAAGCTCCTGCACAAGCCCGAGCGCGCTGACATTCCTGAGAATATTAAGGAACAACTGATCGTTGAATTGTACTCTAAATAAAAACTAATCATGGCGATATTAGCATTTCAAAAGCCTGACAAGGTGTTAATGGTGGAGGCCGACGACAAATACGGCAAGTTCGAATTTCGTCCGTTGGAGCCCGGCTTCGGTATTACCGTAGGTAATGCTCTTCGCCGTATTCTGCTTTCTTCACTGGAGGGCTATGCCATCAATACCGTGCGTATTGAGGGCGTAGAACACGAATTTGCATCGGTACCCGGTGTAAAGGAAGATGTTACCAACATTATCCTCAACTTGAAGCAAGTGCGCTTCAAACAGGTGGTGGAAGAATTCGAGAACGAGAAAGTGACAGTCAACGTCGAGAACACTACGGAGTTCAAGGCCGGTGACTTTAACAAGTATCTGACTGGATTTGAAGTGTTAAACCCTGAATTAGTTATTTGCCATTTAGATGCCAAAGCAACGATGCAGATGGAGATCAGCATTAACAAGGGCCGTGGCTACGTGCCCAGCGAGGAGAACCGCGTGTTCTGCACCGATGTTAATGTCCTCCCCATCGATTCAATTTACACTCCTATCCGCAACGTCAAGTACGCCGTAGAAAACTTCCGCGTGGAGCAGAAGACCGACTACGAGAAGCTCGTGCTTGAAATCACCACCGATGGTTCCATCCACCCGAAGAATGCGTTGAAGGAGGCTGCCAAGATTCTCATCTATCACTTCATGCTCTTCTCCGACGAGAAGATCACGCTCGAGAACTCCGATGTCGATGGCAACGAAGAGTTTGATGAGGAAGTTCTCCACATGCGCCAGCTGCTCAAGACGAAGCTCGTTGACATGGATCTCTCCGTGCGCGCACTCAACTGCTTGAAGGCTGCCGATGTAGAGACACTCGGCGACCTGGTTCAGTTCAACAAGACTGACCTCCTCAAGTTCCGCAACTTCGGTAAGAAATCGCTCACTGAGCTTGATGATTTGCTCGAGAGTCTGAATCTGTCGTTTGGAACCGATATTTCAAAGTATAAATTAGACAAAGATTAAACAATGAGACACGGTAAGAAATTTAACCATCTGGGCCGTACTGCATCCCACAGAGACGCTATGCTCTCCAACATGGCTACCTCTCTGATCATGCACAAAAGAATCACTACGACCCTCGCCAAGGCCAAGGAACTGAAGAAGTTCATCGAGCCCCTGCTGACAAAGTCCAAGCAGGATACCACCAACGCACGTCGCGTGGTGTTCAGCCACTTGCAGAACAAGTATGCTGTCACCGAGCTGTTCCAGGTTGTCAGCCCGAAGATTGCTGACCGTCCCGGCGGCTACACACGCATCATCAAGACTGGCTTCCGTCAGGGTGACCAGGCTGCAATGTGCTTCATCGAGCTCGTTGACTTCGACGAGAACATGGCCAAGGTTCAGAAGAAGGCTACCCGCACACGCCGTAGCCGCAAGTCTGCTGCCGCCGTTGAGGCACCTGCAGCAGAAGCACCCGCAGCTGTTGAAGCTGCACCCGCTGAACAAGCAGCTGAATAATTCTATTCGACCATATCAAAAGAGAAAGGCGACTCGCGAGAGCCGCCTTTCTCATATTTCTAATGGACCTAGGTCTTAAGGCCATAAGACATAGGTCTTACAGCCCGAAGACCTACGTCTTATTTCTTACGCTTCTTATCGGCGCTACTGTCGGCATAGCCGTAACCGTAGCCATAGCCATAACCATAGCCATAGCCATAGCCATAGCCATAACGGCCGTAGCCGTAGCCATAGCGTTTCTGCTCCATCTTAGAGTCGTTGAGGATGATGCAGAGGTTGTTGAACATATGCTCGGCATAGAGGCGCTGCAGTTCGGGCAGGTAGCGACGGTCTATCTTACCCTCGCGGATGATATAGAGCGTCACCTCAGCCACTCGGTTGACGATACCGGCATCGGCCACCACCTGTGCAGGCACGTTGTCGATGACGATGTAATCGTAGTACTTCTTGAGCTCTTCAATGAGCTGTTCCAATCGGTTGCTCATGAGTAGCTCCGAGGGGTTAGGAGGTGCTATGCCGGCTGGAAGCATATCGACATTGTACTCAGGACATTCCCTTACAATGAGCTGGTGGATATCGTCCGTAGCTCCGCTGAGATAGGAAGTGAGGCCTTCTCGGTGCGTCGTTCCGGAGAGTTTGCTCTGAGTGCGTTTACGGATATCGGCATCCACGAGCACCACCTTCTTGCCTGTCATACCCAAAGTGACAGCAAAGTTACGTGAGATGAAAGTCTTACCCTCGCCAGGGATGGTAGAGGTGAACATAATGACACGAGCTTCCTTCTTTACAAAGTTCAGGCTGTATCGGAGCATACGGAAGGCCTCGTTGATGGTGTCCGATTTCTGTTCGCCCACGAGGATTTCTGAATCGCTGATACCCTCCTTACGGTGAGGAATCTCGCCCAACACGGGGATAGTGGTATATGCCTCGATATCCTTGCGACCACGAACGCCCATGTTGAGCAAATTGCGGATATAGAAGAAGGCGAAGGGAAGAGCAAAACCCATGAGCAGAGCCATCAAGAGGATGACTTTGCGCCTAGGTGAGATGGGTATGTTGGAGCCGAAAGGCTGCTCTACGATGCGGATATTGGCCTCCGTGATAGCTAGCTGCAAGGCGGTCTCCTCACGTTTGTTCAACAGGTAGGTGTAAAGCGTTTCCTTGATGCTCTGCTGGCGCAGAATGTCCATTGCCTGCTTCTCCTTGGCGGGTGTAGCAGTGATGCGTCCGTTGATGCGGTTCTCTTCCTCCTGAGCGCGACGCAGTTGTACACGCAGCGAACTCAGGTAAGCTTCAGTGGAGGCGATGATGGTCTGACGCATCTGGTGCAAGTTCTGGTTGATCTGTGCGAACTTGGGGCTTGATTCGCTCGTATTGTCGGCCAAGCGGTTGCGCTCCAGCATGATCTCGTTGTATTTGGCAATCTGTTGCTGAATGGCACCATCGGTGATACCTCCAAGGCTGGGGATGAGGTTGTTGCTCTTAGATTTGTTGCGCAGTTCTTCCAGCAGATATTGCACCACGCCCAGCTGCGACTCCAATTGTATGCTACGTTGCATGGCCGCATTGCTCTGCTGCAGGAAATTGCTGGCATCGCCCTTCACATCGATGAGGTTGTTGCTCCTCTTGAACTGAGCCATCTGACTCTCCACATCATTAAGATCCTTGCTGATGAGCTCAATGCGTTCGTTGATGAAGTTGGCAGTGCTCTCCGCAGTGAGGTTTTTGTCACGAATAATGCTGTTCTTGTAGGCTTCGAGTACTGCGTTGAGGATATCTTCAGCACGCTGGACATTGCTATCGACATAGGTAATCCTTACCAATGTACTCATTTTACTCATGGGCTCTGCGGAGAGTGATCCTCCGTAGGCATAGGCTGCGCTCTCAATGGGCATGCGTGACAATGTGATTTCCTGGCCATCGAATTGTTGGAGACAACTCGGATCAGCAATCAGTGTTACCTTGCCACAGTAGGGAACCTCGACGGTCTGCCCGAAAGCTACAGTCTTGTCGTAATCAATCTCTTCGCCCTTCATGATGGCATGTTGCACCTCATAGATGCGGGCCTTATTGCCTCGGATTTCTACTTTGAAGGAGAAGGGAATAGTGGTTTCTACGGAGTCGAACTCGGCCGTGAAGGGCTTCACATCGTAGAGGCGAAGCGTCTTCAGATGGTGCTTGTAGGTATAGCTAATGTCGAGCTTAAGGTTACGGACTACTTCTTTCATGAGCAGATGGCTCTGAAGGATGTACATCTCGTTCTCAACGCTCGTTCCCATCATGACACCGTTGAGTTGCATGAGTGCGTCGGTGCCAGTACTGCGATAGCCTCCGTAGTTGTTGCTGTCATCCTTCACCAGCATCACAGCCTGGCGCTGGTAGATGTTGGACTTGGTGGCCAAATAAAGGTAACCGAGTGCCAAGCACACGATGACGGACACAATGAACCACTTCCAATTGTAGATAAAGATATCAAAGATGTCGCGCAGGGAGAGCATCTCCTCGCTTTTCTTCTGTTGTTTTGTACGAAGCGTGGTATTATCCATATGCCTTGTTATGTTCTTTTATGGGATTAACGACGACTAAGTGTGAAAACAAGTGATGTA
This sequence comes from uncultured Prevotellaceae bacterium, assembly GCA_946415705.1. Lineage (GTDB taxonomy): Bacteria > Bacteroidota > Bacteroidia > Bacteroidales > Bacteroidaceae > Physcousia. The sequence goes on along the minus strand of CAMKTN010000002.1, from coordinate 98,217 downwards.
ATACTGATAATCATGCTGACCAACGTAGAGCTTACGCCAAGCAGGGTGTAGGCCGTACTACCCTTAACGCGCACAGACTTGTTGGGCGAAACATAGACGACATCGTTCTGCTGCAGGTAGTAGGCGGGTGATTGAAAGACGCTGGCTTGGTCGCGCAAATCTACCTCGAAGGTCTGGCGCTGACCATTCTCTTCGCGCACGATTAGCACGGGAGCGCGCTTACCGGAGCTGTTCAGGTCGCCGGCACGGCCAATGGCTTCCAATAATGTCAGGCGCTCGCCTGTAAAGGTCTGCACACCGGGGTTCTTGACATCACCCAAAACGGTCACCTTGAAGCTCATGATCTTGGTAGTGATTATTGCGTCCTTGATGCTTGCTGCGTATTCCTTCGTGCCATTGCGTAGCATATCCTGAATCATCTGGCTCACTTCGCGCGTGGTCTTACCAGCGACCTTAAGTTGTCCGAAAATGGGAAATGAAATTTCGCCATTGCGGTCAACGGTGAAATAAGAAACACCGGATTGGGTATTCGCCGTAGAAGAAGAGTAACCGGCGCTACGGTCGCCGCCACCACTACCGATGAGCGTGTTGTTGTTGAAAGGCGCAATGAGCTCATGATCTTTGGAGGTTACAGAGATGGCCAGCTGGTCATCGGACTGTATCTTCAACTCAAAAGCCTGCGCAATTTCCTGTGGCACGACATACACCGAGTCAGCGCCTTGGAGGTAGATGATGTGCTTGTCCGAGATGCAGCCCGTGAAAACGAGCGTTGCCATCAGTGTGGCGAGCACAAAAGTCATGGATTTCTTCATGATTTTGTATAAGTTATTAGTTATTATATCATATTGAGCGTGCAAAGGTAAGCAAAATAGCTCAATTGTCAGCACAAAAAAGAGAAATTTGTTTGCAGTTCGGACCAAAATGCCTAACTTGCGCCCCGAAAACCAAATAAGAGTAGTAATGTGAGACGTTTTTTCATCACTGTAAGCATGCTTTTGGCGGGTATCTCGGTATGTGTGGCACAAGCGTTGCCGAAGCAGAAGGGAAATGCCTCGTACTATCACGATCGTTTTCATGGACATCTGATGGCAAATGGCAAACCGTACCATCGCGACAGCATGACCTGCGCACATCTACGCTACCCGTTGGGCACATGGCTACATGTACGCAACCTCTCCAACGGAAAGGAAGTCAATGTGCAGGTCACCGACCGCGGTCCTTATTCGCGTAAGTTTGTCATCGACCTTTCGCGCGCTGCGGCGCGTGAGCTGGGAATCATACAGTTCGGCTTTCGCCGTGTAGAAATCACACCTTTTAATCCTGTGCGTGTACCTTATTTGATGGAGCCGTCATCTGAACACCCTGAATGGGATCTGGGCTTTAGCGACGACGAGGATGCTCTGAAGCCCTACTGGCTGGATGACTCCTTGCGCGTGACGCTGCAACGTGACACCACGCTCCTTCATCGCGTCAAGAATGTGAGGAAATAAAGAAAGCCCCGCCAAACCGGCGGGGCTTCCTCTTCTATCTCACTTGTCTTACTTCACAATCACCTTGCGGCTCTTACCACCCTGTACGATGATGTAGAGACCACGCTGGGCTTTCTGCACGCGAGCTCCGGAGAGCGTGTAGATGCCGTCGATGGCGGCTGTGCGCTGCTCGGCAGGTGTCTCGTCGATGCCCGTGATAGGACCGTCCCAGCCGGTGTTGTCACCCTTCTCAAGGAGTGTCAGGCTGAAGTCGGTAGCAGAATACCACTGTGCCGTGCAAGCCTTGCCGGTACGCTCTGGATTGTTGGTGAAGCCAATGACGAGCGTGTGGTTCGCAACAACGGCTGTGGCGGTCACCCACTTCCAGCCGCGGCCTTGACCCTGGCCAAGAGCATCGGGGTTAGCATTCCAAATGGCTTGTTCTTCGTCAGTGAGGCTGCTGAAGCCTTGCTCAGCTTGTTTCTGGTCAATGGCGCTCCAGATAGGACCGTGGGAGTCGCTGGCAATCAGTTGAACGGGTTGCTCCTCTTCGTCAACGCCCATGTAGTAGTCCAGCGGAACCTCCACATAGGTGGTGTCGGTCTTGGCCTCGCCGCCATTGGCAGTGAAGAGGAAGATGCCCTCTGACGGAGCACGCATAGCTGCCTTCAGTTCGTAGGTGCCATTAGGAATATTTTGGATAACCTGTTCCATCGTGAAGAGTACTGCGGCATCTGCCTTCCAGGAGTCGAAGTACTTGTGTTCACTATCATCCATGTACTGACTACTCTTGATAGGACCGTCGCCCTTGTCGATGACAGTCCAGCCAGCAGTATCAGCGGAGTCAGCGTTCTTAATGTAGCTGGTGAAGTCGGTGGCATCCTGGTGCTTCTCATACTCGTCCTGAGCCTTGACCACATCGATAGCGTTGTTCAGGGTGGTTACGAGCTCGTTCACGGCCTCGGGCGTCAGCAACGGATCTACCAACAAGGCGGTCTTCTGCTCGGCCAGGAGATTGGAAAGAACGGTCTTGCCCTTTTCAGAGCTGATTTCAGTCAGCACCTTCGATGCATTGCTGCAAGCAGAAGAGTAGGTGTTGGTGTAGCCCTTCATCACGTTCAGGATGCTGTCTGCTTTTGCGTAGGTAGCCTCCTGGCCTTCAACCCAAGCCACGGTCTTGTCATAGGCATACTTCACGATGTCGTATGCGATGCCATATTTCTCGCCACCCTCGTTGGCCAGAGAATCACGCACTGTGGGGATGGTCTTGCCTTCGCCCATAATCTCAACATATTTTGCCTCTGATGCCTCTGCCAGAGCAATACCGCCGTTGAGGGCATACACATTCTGTGTGGCGTTGAACTCAGCAATGGAATCAGCCACGCTGGCCTTGTCGGCAGCAAAATGCATGTCAGCATTTAATGTGGTAGCCTTCTGCAAAAGTGCAGCTTTAGCTGCTGCGATTTCATCGGGCGTGGCCTCACCATGATAGCGGAGGATAAAGTTGGTCATCCAGAAGCTGCCACGACGAGCACCGCTACTCATGTCAGGTTCTTCGTCATACTCGCCAGTCTCCACATTGTAGTGCTGCTGAGTAGAGCGAGCACCGATCGTGAGCTTACCATCCATGACAATCACCGTTCCGGCCGTTTGCACTGTCTCCCAAGGAACATCCTCAGGCATAGCGCCACTCTGCCAGCTCTCATAAGCAGCTGCATCGGTCATGTAGCCCTTTGTCTCCTGCAAGGTAGAGGTGGCATAGATGTGCTGGTCGCTGCGAGCGTTGGCATTGGTCACGAGGTCTGCCTCTAAGCTGTACACACCATTAGGAATACCTGTCAGCTCCTGGTGGACATCAAGGTAGCCAGAGAAGTTGGTGTTCCACAGCTGGAAGGCGGTGCGGTCATAAGCCCAGTAAAGCTTATGCTGGTCGCCGCTCTGAGAACCAACTACCCATGAGCCTTGGAAGAGATCTTCGGAGGTCTGTCCAGCCTCAGCAACGGCTTCGCGATTAGCAGGCTCTCTATAGGGATAGGAGAACCAGGGCGACTCCACGAGGTAGGTGTAGATGGCGGGATTCTCGCGAGTGGCATCCTGTGACTTCCAGAAGGCTGCGATATGTGCTTCCATATCATCGGCCAGAGTGCCCAGTCCTTCAGCAGTTACCGCTGACATATCGAGGGCGCTAAAATACGTATTCAGGTCTCCATAGCCTGGGATTCCATCGTAGTAGGTAAGGATCTTGTCCTGAATGTAGGAATAGATATCTAAGACCTTGTTACCAGTTGCAATCAAAGCTCTAATTTTAGTCGGATACTCTTTCAATTGAGTACATATTGCACTAACCTCATCCACACTTCCACCGAATGCAATGATATTATCAATCGTTTCTTGCAATCCGTAAATTTCGTCACAGATGTCCTCATAAGCTTGGCCAAAGTTCTCCGACAAACTGTCTGTTGCTAAGGCAATGGCATTATCAGCATATTCATTGGCATCGCCCTGCAGGATTTCCATCTCGTCAGCCTCACCAATCTTGTAAAGACGAATGTCATCAATAACAAGATAGGGATTCTTTGTTGACGTAACATTGTCTGATTTGAAGCCAAAAGTAAGGGTCATTTTTCCAACAGCAACGAATTCAATGGTGTGTTTGGTCCATTCAGTATCGTTGAAGCCGCCCTCATCAACATACGTTGTTGTACGATACTCCACTTTGGATAAGTTCGTTGCTTTGCCTTCGGTGTTTTGGTTGATGTTTCTTGCCCAATACTCCAAACGATACTCTGCAGTCGGTAAATTTACGACTTGTGAGTATGTTGCGCTGTTTGTCCATCCTGCACGCAGATATAACGCACCTTTGTTTTCCTCGGTATTGGCTTCCTCTGGCTTCTCTGTGAAATCGAGAAATAAGTTGGTATCATCAGAGAGGGGTACTTTATTAGAGTCGATGCCATAGGCAACGGAACCAAAATATACCCATTCTTTGGCTGATGCTTCCAGCGTCCAACCTGTGATTTGGCCGTTGAAACCATTGGTGGCTTCTGTCGTGCGACCATCAGGACGGCTCTTTCCTCCCGTCCCAGTAGCGCGAGCATAGGTCGTGCCATCTGCAGCTTCGAGGAGCAAGCTACGGGAGCTCAATTCTTCTTGCTTAATGATAGGCTTGATGGAGCCGTCGGCCTGAAATGTCAGGTCCTCGTCAAAGCCGGCGTTGGTGATGAGATAGGTGACATCCTCCGCATCCTGTGCCATGACAGGTACGGTGAGGAAGGTGCCTCCCAGCAACAGAAGTGTAAATAATTTCTTCATACTTTGATAGATTTAGTTAGAAAAAAGTGATAGTTCTCGCAATATTGTGCGGCAAAAGTAGGAAGAAATATTCATATCTGTGGCAAAAGGAAGCATAAAAATGACGAAACCCTGTCATTTTTCTCTTCCACACCCTTTCCACACCTTCCAAAGTCCTCAAGTGTGGAACAACACTATAGTCCCCTCGATGATACACTGCAGCCCCTTCAAATACTATTCCCAAGTCTGATAGACCATGTAACAGCCATCTGCGTGAAGTTTGAAGCGGTCGGCGAGCGCCTCGTTGAGAGTTCCCTGCCACCACTGCTCATAGGCATAGGCATTCCACTTCAATCCTTCCGAGTGGATGGCCGTACATCCGAAATTAAAGATGCTCACCTGCTGACCGGCAAAGGCTTTGAATGTATGGTCGCCCTTGGCAGGAGTGAAGAAACCGTCATCTGTGAGCATGATAGGCTGAAGGCCGAAGTCACGGAAATAGCGCATGAGCAGCGAGATATTGCCCAACGTGTGATCCTCTCGCTTTCCGGTAGCTGAGAGATATGCGATGCGATGCCAGCCTTGGGCCATACAGTAGCGCGTGGCCTTCGTCAGGTCATTATCTTCCTGTTCATTGATTTGTATGAGGCGCTCATGGTACTCAGCAGGTACGCTGTCTCCATCGCCCACGACCACTTCTGCATCGGGTACATAGCGCACAGCTCCGTCACAGGCGACCACATGAGGAGCCTTCTTCAAGATGGCAAGCGGCATGGGATGTGAGGGGAAGGTCCCGTTAGCCACTATAACGGCATCAAAACACATATCTTCTCTCATACGTTCTTCATCTTCAACATGGTCTTCCACTTAAAGTAGCCCGCTATGGCGATGAGCACATAGAGGCCATAAAGTCCCGCCTTGAAGGGTATTCCCTTCTGCACATAGAGGACACAGCACACGGCATCAACAACAATCCAGAACCACCACTGCTCGATATACTTGCGCGCCAACGCCCACAGCCCCACAAACGAGAGAGCGTTGGTGAACGAGTCAAGCACGGGAACAGTGGAATTGGTCCACCTTATTAATATGTAATAGATGGCAATCCACGACGCGAAGAAGAAGATGGCGACAGGCAGATATTTGTTGCGCGGCATATGAATGATAGACAGCGGTTCACGAGTCCTGCGTGTTTTACTGAACTTCCACACACATAGTCCGTATAAGGCTGCCACCGTATAGTAACAGGCCATGCCCGCATCGCCATACAACCCGTGGCTCCAATAGAGGTAGATGTCAAGCGCTGGCATGATGATGCCCACTACCCAGAGGGCAATACTGGCCCGATACTCGAGCCAGATGTATATCAAGCCGAGTATCGTGGTCAGTATGTCGAGCCAGTATGTTTGCAGGAACTCCATCATCCTATGCTGTCAACTAAAAAGTCACCGACAGGTGTCCCATGACATTGAAAGGTGCCGATGGAGCGAAGCCGGCAGCACCGCTGTCGCGTACGCCCCACTCATTGATGGCCTTGATGTTGCCGTTGTCATTGACCAGTTGCGGGGCTGCCCAGCCGTTGTTGTCGTACTTCGAGGAGAAGATATTGTAGAATGTCACGCCGGCCGTGATGTCCCGGATGTATTTCTTCTTTATCGGGAGACTATAAGCAAGGTCAACATTGGTGTTGAAATGCTTCTTCAGCAACAGCGTCTCATGCGTGATGTTGCCGTTTTCATCCAGGCATTCCATCTCCTTGAAGCCAGTGTTGGTCAGATATTGATCACCCACGTACTGGCTCTGAACAGAAGCCTTCAGCCCCTTGTAGCTGAAAGTGAAGATGTTGTTAAAGATCCAGTCAGGAGAGAATGCCAACGGCTGGTCGCCGAGGTTGGCGTTAGTGCCATCGTTCAGCGTCACCACCATATCCTTCACGCGGTTTCTGGACCATGTGGCATTGGCATCCCAGCGGAACCAATCGACAGGCATCCAGGCAGCCTCCAGCTCCACGCCCAAGCGGTAGCTCTTCTCCAGATTCTTGGTCAGTGCCTCACCAATGGCGTTCAGCTCACCCGTCAGCACGAGTTGGTCCTTGTAGTCCATCCAATAGACATTGACCCCAGCTGAGAACCTCGGGCTTTGGAATCTGTAGCCGACCTCCAGGTCATTCAGCCGCTCGGGGCGTGCTTTGGTATCTTCGCGGTCGGGGTTGGCAATCTGCTGCATGAAGTTGTTGCGCACAGGTTCCTTATGTCCGATACCATAGGAAGCATACACCTTGTGATGGTCATTGATGTCATAGTTGAGGCCGAACTTCGGGTTGAAGAAGTTGTAATGGTTATCTATCACATAGCTCTTATCCGTGTTGACGCCATAGGCTACTGTGGGGTCCTGCAGTTTGTAGTCGATATGGCGATATTGCAAATCCACATAAGCATTCACACCCTTGACAAATTCATAAGTGGCCTTTCCATAGACGTTCAGGTCGCTTTTCACAGAGTGATTACGATAGTATTCAAAATCAGGGGTGAGCGCCGCCGGCTCGGGTACTGTAGTGACCACTCCCGGTTTGGCCCATACGATATGGCCGAACTGGTCGCCTGTGTAGCGGTTCCAGCCGCCACCCACGATGACCTCCAGGTTCTTGCGGTTGTTATAGTCCAGTGATGCCACCACGCCATAGAAGTCATTGTCCATCTTCTGCTGATCTGCCAAATCCTCGACGACTGTGTTGTCGGTGCTCAGTCCGAAAGACGCCCATGAAGAGCCGTACAGCGCCTGTGTCTCAGCACTCTGGAATTGTTGGTAGTAGCCTTTTCCTTTCGTGTAGTGCAGACCAACATTGGTACTGAGGGTACTCGTAAACTGCTGATTCCAGATAAGTTGATAATTCTGCTGGTGATAGTTGTCCGTCTGGTCTTCATAGTAGCTGTTGGGGTTGCCGTTGGCATCGTAGCCCATGACGCCACAGGAGTTATAGGTGCGTCCATACAAGCTCTGCTCATACTTTGACGTATAGTTCCAGGCATGATAGGTCTCTTCGATGCCATTCCATGTGATGAACTTCACCACCGTGTTATCGCCAAACCAGCCTGCCTGCAGGAAATATGAGTGCAGTTTCGTCGAGGCGCGGTCTAGATATCCCTTTGAACCGATGTCAGACAGGCGACCTTGTAAGCCCCAATGCTCACCCAGCATACCTGTGCTGAAGCGCAATGTCTCCTTGTGGCTGGCATACGAGCCACCGCTCACATCGAGCCCGAAGTAAGGCTTCATCCCGACGCTTTCCGTCTGCATGTTCAGTGTCGCGCCGAAAGCTCCGGCGCCATTGGTGCTGGTGCCCACGCCTCGTTGTATCTGCATGGACTGCACGCTGGACGCGAAGTCACCCATATTCACCCAAAACACCGTGGCACTCTCGGCATCATTCAAGGGAATGCCATTGGCTGTGATATTCACGCGCGAAGGGTCTGTACCGCGCACTCGCAGGCTGGTGTAGCCGATGCCGTTGCCGGCATCCGAGGTCATGGTAATGCTGGGCGTCAGCGACAGCAGGTAGGGCACATCCTGCCCATAGTTCACCGCCTTCAGCTGCTCTTTCGTCATGTTCGTGTACGCCACCGGGGTCTTCTTGGTGGCACGTACGCTCGTTACCACCAGCTCCTGCATTCGCTCCAGCTTCAGCGAGTCAGCGTTTTCATCGGCTTCCAAATCTGCCATGGTGAACTGCTTCTGTGCCACAGCAGTAGTCGGCACGAGTGCTGCCACAGCGGCTACAGTCATCGTTCCGAGAACGTTTCTAAGAGAAAAATTTTTCATTGTTCCTTTATTATTATAGGTTTAACAATAAAGGGGTGCAGGCATTCCTGCTCTGAAGATTCCGCTTATCATCCCTACGTCGGTATTGTCCGCATCAGGTGAGAGGGTTTGATCTCAGCCCGCCGCTCTGACGGGCACCCCTTGATAAATCGGGGGCAAAGGTAGTAAAAAGTTTAAAGTTTAAGGTTTAAAGTTTAAAGTTTTTTAGTCAAGCGCGTCTTTTTTCTCTAACATCCTCGTCTTTTCCCCGTTTTTTCCATACCTTTGTCCCATCATTATATGGTATATGTTGCATTCTACATTAAACTTTAAACCTTAAACTTTAAACTATACTCCACCATGGGTGTTAGATTCAATAAACGTATCACAATCCTTCCCTGGCTGAAGGCCAATGTGGGCAGGAGCGGTGTCAGCCTCACCATTGGCCCGAAGGGCAAGACCCTCAATGTCGGCAGCACAGGTGTGAATGTCAATGTAAGCCTCGGCAAAGGCGTGGGCTATAGCAAACGCCTCATCACCTGGAAGAAATTCAATCTTCTCAGCTGGCTGGGCATCGGCGGCGCTGCCGCTGCCACCAAGGCGACGAAGGGCAAGGGTACCAAGCGCGGCAAGAAAGGAACAACTGCCACCACCGAGCTCTCCCTCGACGATGCTTTGGAAGAGACCGATGCCGCGAACAACGGCACCACCGCAGGGGAGGCCACTGCTACCGACGTGCCTCAGGAGCAGGCGGGCTGCTCATGGGGTTGCGCCATCATCGGCTGCCTCGGCTTCCTGATCCTCGTGGCAGCCGTCATCTTTCTCCTCTACTACCTTATTCACACCGGCGCCATCGACCTCAGCAAGATTTAGAGGCTCTCCAGCATACGCTTGAGAACGACCTGGGCTGAGATCTCGCGGTTGGCGGCTTCGGGAATGACGAGGCTGCGGGGGGATTCGATGACGTCGTCGGTGACAATCATGTTACGGCGCACAGGCAGGCAGTGCAGGAAAGCGGCATCGTTGGTGACGGCCATCTGACGCTTGCTGACACACCAGTCCATCATCGAGTGATAGTCGTGCAGCACCTTGCCATAGTCCTCGGGACGTGTGACGCCCGGGCAGCTCCAGTTCTTGGCATACACGAAGTCTGCACCTTCAAAAGCTTTCATCTGGTCGTACTCCACGCGGGCTCCCTTTACGAACTGCGGGTCAAGCTCGTAGCCTTCAGGATGCGTGATGACGAAATCAAGGCCCCCTTCGGCTCCCCCAAGGGGGAGTGATTGTTCAGCTGCTGCAACCATCCACTCGGCAAAGCTGTTGGGCACAGCCTGCGGCAGGGCCTTGGGATGAGGAGCCCAGGTCATGACGACCTTAAGCAGACCCTCTCCCCGCTCCCCTCCCTCACGGGAGGGGTTGGGGGTGGGTCTGTTCTCTGCTATGGTTATCAAATCGGCGAAGGCCTGCAGGGGATGCACGGTGGCCGACTCCATGAAGAAGACAGGGCGGCCTGAATACTCGATGAATTGGCGTAAAATCTTCTCTTCGTAGTCATCCTTGCGACTCTCGAAGCGGGCGAAGCTGCGCACGCCGATGAGGTCGCAGTAGCTGGCCATCACAGGGATGGCTTCCAGCAAGTGCTCACTCTTGTCGCCATCCATGATGACGCCGCGCTCGGTCTCCAGTTTCCATGCACCTTGGTTCACATCGAGCACGATGACATTCATGCCAAGGTTCATGGCAGCCTTCTGTGTGGAGAGGCGTGTGCGCAGGGAGTTATTGAAGAAGATGAGCAGCGCAGTCTTGTTCTTGCCGAGGTGCTGCCACTGGTAGCGGTCGCGCTTCACTTCCTGCGCTTCCGCGAGGGCGACGCGGAGGTCGCCAAGGTCTTGTACGTGTTGGAATATTCTCATGATTTATCTGTTGTTAGGAAACGTCAGCACGGGCTTTGCAATCTGTGGCGGCGTCTGTGCCGGCACTTCGATGTCGTTCAGCAGCATGGCCTTCGGCCCTACGATGGAGAAGGGTGCTACGCCGCCCTCGGTGTGTGTGACGGCTTCCTGCTCGGTGGAGAGCGCGCTGATCTGGCGCAGGTGCTGGACGGTGGGCGTGATATGTGTGAAGCCGACGGGTGTCTCAGTGCCGTCCTTGACGCTGACGCGGTAAAGGAACTCGCCGCGCGTGATGTAGGCATGGTCGTAGCCTTCGCGCTGTGCGTCGCGCAGCAACTGCTTGCGCAACTTGTTCAGGGGCACGGTCTTGCTACTCTCGATGCGCAGCACGCCTGGTGCGGTGCTGATGCCCATCTGGCCGCCGAGTATGCCGTTGATGTTGTAGGGATTGTTGAAGCGCAGGTTGCCCGTGGGCTTCGAGGTTCCGAGAGCGGGCGTGGCTCCACAGAGCTGCCCTCGGAAGATGCCGTGCTCGACGAGCGTCACGGCCTGCGGTGCCTGTCCGTTGGCATCGGCGGTGAAGTAGCCGACGAGCGGTTGGCCGTTCCAATGGCTGAGGGTCGGATCCTGACGGATAGTCAGCTTCTCATCGATGATCTTGCGGTTGCGCTTGACATAGATGGTGCGGTCGCTTTGCGTGAAGGAGTGCCGGGCGCGGAAGTGATGGTGCGTGCCGCTGGCGCGGTTGTAGATCATCTTGCAGGCACCATCTTCGATGAGCACGGGACCGACGTAGTAATCCTCGGCGACGGAATCGCCGAGCAGACTGAGACGAAGGCGGATGTAGTCGCGGACGTGCTGCATGAAGCGGGTGCTGTCGGCCAGGGCTTCGGCGACGGTGCTGTACTGGTGGTCTGAGGTGGAAGAGGTGTTGCCGCCGTTGGGTCGGTGATAGAGATGGAACGTGAAGCCGATGGTAATCTTATCAGGCTGTGGTTGTGCCACGCGCACGCCTTCGCTGGTCAGGCGGTAGAGGTCGGCTTGCCTTACGGAGAGTTCGGCATGGCTTTCGGTCAGAGCGGGGAACTCTCTGGCGATGAGTGAGAGGCGACGCACGTAGGCGGTCAGTTCTTCGGCGTGGAGGTTCTGGGCTTCTGCCGAGCGTTCCTGTATGCTGGTGACGGGCTGTGCCGGGAAGAAGTCGTCCAGGGCTTCCTCGTCCTTGGGCAACGTCAGTTTCTTGAGTTGCTGTTGCTTGGCTTCATAGTTGGCGATGGCCTGCTTGTAGCTGGCATCGGTGGTGAGCCATGCGATGCGGCGCAGGTTGTCGTAGTCCAGCGCCATGGGGAAGCCCGTACCGCGCAAACGAGGTTCGGGCTGCTGCTGGCTGCTGCGGTGGTAGTCGCCGAGGATGACCTCTGCCTCAAAGGTCTGGCCCCAAGGCTGGAGGTCGAATTGCACCAGCTCGCCATCCGAAGCGGCGACGGACAGGTTGCGCAAGCGCTTCAGACGGTAGTCAATAAGAAACGGCGCGGGCTGACCTTCGATGCGGAGGCTGTCCATGCTGCGCTGGAGCTCGGCGGAAAGGGCGGAAAAGACAGACGCGGACGCCCCTTCCTGCCCCTCCCTACAAGGCTGGGGGGTGGGCCTTGGCGGGGTTAGTACGGGCATCAACGACCCTTTTTGCTGCCTGCGCTGCGTCTCGATCTTGCTGACAAAGACCATGGGCGATGTGGCGCTGACAGGCACCCAACCGCTCTCGGCACCGCAGACGCCGATGAAGGTAGAGGGCGTGTCGCCTCCGGCAGTGATATTGGAGAACATGGAGAGGGGCGTGCCGATGAGGTCAACGCCGCGAACGAGTTCGTCGGGACGGCCATCGACATAGATACGATAGACCTCCAGCGGCCTGACGTTGAAGGAGTTGATGCTGTTGCCTTCGCCTGTCTGGGTGTAGCCGCCGCTGACGCTCTGGAAGAGGTAGCCGTAGTCCTTGCCCTGGCGACGGGCTTCGTCGCGCAAGAGCTGGCGCAGCTGCGCTTCGGTATGCGGTTGCTTGGTCTCCACGACGAGGTTCGACTGCCGCGAGACGGGGTCGCGGCCTTCGGCAGAGCGCCCGTGGCCATTGCTTTCGGGGAAGCTGTCGAGGGGTACGCGGCTCATGAGGAATTCCTTCAATACACCGTCCACCACATTATTTACCCTACGCGCGCGTGTGCCTTCGTCGTCATAACGGTAGCCGCCGTTCAGGGGTTGCCGGCCGTAGTACGTCAGCGTGGGGTCGCAATAGACCTGGAAGTCGGCGGGCAGCACACGCTCACCCACCATCTTGCGGAAGGTCTGTCCGCCCGACTTCATGCGATGGCCTTCGAGGCGATGGCCGAAGATTTCGTGAAAGAAGACACCGCTGGCAGGACCGCTCATGAGGGCTGGCCCCGTGAAGGGATCGGCCACGGGCGCTTGCGAGAGGGCGACGAGGCGTCGGCCGACGTCCTCGGCATCGCGGCGCATCGTAGCCTCATCGGGCAGAGAGTCTAGGGAGGTGGCATAGTAGCTATGGGTGAGGGGCAGCACCATGCCGTCGTCGGTCTTCACCTCGGCTTGGATGAAGACGCGGTAGCTGACGCGGTTCTGCACGATGGCCGCGCCCTCGGTGTTGACGTGGTGCGTGCGCTGGTTCTCCATCTGCAGGCTGACGACGGCCTCGTTGAAGTGCGGCCACTGGCGGAAAGCGGCACTGATGCGGCAGAGGCGCTCTTCCCATGCGGTTTGCTCGGCAGGAGTGAGGGAGGGATGAAGGAGGGGAGGCTCGTAGAAGGTCTCGGCGGCGGAACCGCCGAGCACACTGAAGCAGGGTGCTTTGTCCTCGTTGTCGGCCCGTGAGCGCAGGCGGTTCTGAGCGTTGCGATAGGAGCTGACGACTCGGTCGTAGGCATTGAGCATGTGGAGCCATACGGCGGAGCGAATGGCTGCGGGAGAAGCGTCGGTGAGGGGGAGGACTTTAGTGCTTACGCGACTCTGGCTGTTGAACTTGAAGTTGTCGAGTTCGGGGGAGCCGACGCGAATCTGGGGGGTGAAGGTGCGGGTGTGCTCCTGACGCGAAGCGCCGAGGTAGCCGAAGGTGGCGACGATGCGGGCATTCCAGCTCTCCTGCACACGGAAACTCATGAAGTAGGGCTTCACGTCCTGCTGCTGCAGCTCAGCGAAGTCTGCAGCCAATTCTTCACGAAGGGCACTAAGCAAGGTGTCGTTCTCGGCGGTTGTGGCACCGAACACTGGACAAATGCTGATGGACAGCAAGAGAATGCACAAGCTGTGTTTCATAATGTAGGCTCGATGGATTCGCGAATTTCGTTGAGAATCTTCTCTTCATAGTCATCCTCGCGGCTCTCGAAGCGGGCAAAGCTACGGACGCCGATGTCACTGACGTGTTGAAAGATTTTCATTTTCTATGCAATGGGAATGTGAGGGTGGGCTTGGCAATCTGTTCGGGCGAGGGAGTAGGTACTACGATATCGCCCAGAAGCATCGCCTTGGGAGCGATGATGGAGAAGCGGGCACCGCCGTCCTCTGTGCCCACCACAGCTTCCTGTTCGGTGGAAAGGGCGTTGATGTGGCGCAGATTGTTGAGGTTGACTTGGATGTTCGGGCGTCTCATCAGGGTCTCGCTGCCATCCTTCACGCTGACGCGGTAGAAGGCATTATCACGACTGATATAAGCGTGATCGTAGCCCTCGCGCTGCGCCTCGCGCAACAGCTGCTTACGCATCTTCTTGAGCGGCACAGTCTTGCTGCTCTCAATGCGAAGGATGCCAGGAGCTGTGGCGGCGCCCATGGCACCGTTTCGGTTATTGGGGAAGTTGAAGCGCAGGTTGCCAGTAGGCGTAGAAGTTCCCAGCGAAGGCGTGACACCGCAGAACTGGTCGCGGAAGATGCCGCGCTCAATCAGCGTCAAGGCTTGCGGCTTCTGACCGTTGGCATCGGCCGTGTAAAAGCCCACGAGCGGTTTTCCATCCCATGTGCTAAGGGTCGGGTCCTGCCGCATACTGATCTTATCGTCGATAATCTTGCGGTTCATCTTCACATAGATCTCACGATCGCTCTGGGTGTAAGGATGCCAGGCACGGAAGTTGTGACGGCCACTGCTGGCCTCTGTGTAAATGGTCCAGCCGGCATTGCCTTCAAAGAGTACGGGGCCGACATAGTAGTCTTCCTCAATCTTTGCCTGAAGGAGGTCCAGACGCCGGCGGATGTACTCACGCAGTGTTTTGGTGAACTTTGCACTGTCAGCCAGCGCTTCGGCAGCACAAGTATAGGTATTGTTGTATCCGTCTGTGGAATTGTAGCCGTTGGTGCTGTGGAACAGATGGAACGAGAAGCCAATCTCGCAAAGATTGTCATGCGGCTGTGCCACGCGGACGCCCTCGCTGGTGAGGCGGTAGATGTCAGCCTGCATGATGTTTGCCCCGGCTTCGCTGTGTGTCAGCTCCGGGAACTCCCGGGCGATGAGGGAGAGGCGGCGGACATAGGCTTCCAGCTCATCGGCGTGAAGGTCTTCAACCTCTGCGCTACGGTGTTGGATGCTGGTGGCAGGCTTTGATTGAATAAGGTCGTCCATTGCCTCCTCGTCTGCAGGCAAAGTGGCTTTCCGCTGCGCCTGCATCTTCTGTGCGAGGGCTGCGAGAGACTGTTTGTAGCGTGCATCCGAAGCCATCCAAGCCTGACGGCGCAGGTTGTTATAGTCTGCGGCCATGGGAATATTGACACCGCGCAGATTGGGCTCTGCCTGAAGCTGGCTGGTGCGATGGTAGCTTCCCAATACCACCTCTGCATCAAACTTCTGATACCAAGGTGTTATCTGCTTCTGGCAGACCTCGCCGAGGGTGGCTTCTATGTGCAGCGAACGCTCGCGTTGCAGACGGTAGTCGATGATGAAAGGAGCGGGTTGACCGGCAATCTGCAGGCTGTCCATACTACGCTTCAGCTCATCTGAGAGCGCGGCGAAGATGACGGAATCTTTGGATTCTGAAGGAGCTGCCGCATTAAGGCTTGGCGCAGCCAGCTTCGGCATCAGGTAGCCTTTCTGTGTCCTGCGCTGTGTCTCAATCTTCGAGCAGTAAAGCATCGGCGAGGTGGCACTGACAGGCACCCAACCGCTCTCGGCACCGCAGGAGCCGATGAAGGTGGAAGGGGTGTCTCCGCCAGCGGCGATATTGGAGAACATGGAGAGGGGCGTGCCGATAAGATCCACGCCACGCACGAGCTCGTCCGGACGGCCATCAACATATACGCGATAGACCTCCAGCGGGTTGACATTGAAGGAGTTGATGCTACCTCCTTCGCCTGTCTGCGTGTAGCCGCCGCTGACGCTCTGGAAGAGGTAGCCGTAGTCCCTGCCCTGACGGCGTGCTTCGTCGCGCAACAGCTGGCGCAGCTCAGACTCCGTGTAAGGCTTTCGCGTTTCTACCACGAGGTTGGACTGACGGCTGACGGGAGTGCCGGCGCCCGCCGTGCGGCCGTGACCATTGCTCTCGGGGAAGCTATCGAGCGGCACGCGGCTCATGAGGAATTCCTTCAGGACACCATCGACCACATTATTTACTCTACGCGCGCGCGTACCTTCGTCGTCATAAACATAGCCGCCGTTCAGAGGCTGCGCGCCATAGTGCGTGAGCGTGGGATCGCAATAAACCTGGAATTCGGTTGGCAGCACACGCTCGCCTACCATCTTGCGGAAGGTCTGGCCGCCCGACTTCATGCGATGGCCTTCCAAGCGGTGTCCGAAGATTTCATGGAAGAAGACACCGCTGGCAGGGCCGCTCATGAGGGCTGGCCCCGTGAAGGGATCGGCGATGGGAGCCGCCATCAACGCTTCGAGGCGTTGCCCCAGCTCTTCGGCAGCGCGCAGCATCACTTCCTCTGCAGGCAGCGAGTCGAGTTGCGTAGCGAAGTAGCTCTCGTATAAAGGCAGCACCATGCCGTCATTGGTCGTCGCCTCAACCTGCAGGAACACGCGATAGCTGCGGCGGTTCTGCACGATGGCCGCGCCCTCGGTGTTGACGAGATGCGTGCGGCTATATTCCATCTGCAGGCTGGCGTAGGCATTGTTGAACTGCGGGTGCTTGCGGAAGGCCGCAGAGATGCGGCAGAGGCGCTGCTCCCATTCGCGCTGTTCCTCAGGGGTGAGGGAGGGATGCGGGAGGGGTGCCTCGTAGTAGGTCTCAGCGGGTGAATCGCCGAGCACGCTGAAGCAGGGCGCCTTGTCCTCGTTGTCAGCTTGCGTACGCAAACGGTTCTGCACGCTGCGGTATTCATTGACCACGCGGTCGTAGGCATTCAGCATGTGTTTCCAAATGGTCGTACGGAAGGCATCGGACGAAGCATCTGTGAGTGGCAGACTCGTATAGCCGACAGAGCTCTGTGGGTTGAACTTGAAGTTGTCCAACTCCGGCGTTCCCACGCGAATCTGAGGCGTGAACTGACGGTCATGTTCTTGCCTGGAATTACCCAAGAAACCGAAGGTGGCGAGAATGTTTGCCGTGTGTGACTCCTCCACGCGGAAACTCATGAAGTAGGGCTTCACGTCCTGCTTCTGCAGTTCCGCAAAGTCTGCGGCCAATTCTTCACGCAGGACACTGAGAAGGGTGTCGTTCTCGGCGGTCGTGGCGCCGAACACGGGACAAATGCTGATGACCAGCAAGAGGATGCTTAAGCTGCGCTTCATAGGAAAATTAATTTTCAATTTTCAATTTTCAATTTTCAATTTCACTTTCTCACTTTCTCGTCTGCCCGTTGCCTCGAATCAGCCACTTATACGTGGTGATTTCTTCGAGGGCCATCGGTCCACGAGCGTGGAGCTTCTGTGTTGAGATGCCGATCTCTGCGCCGAGACCGAACTGACCGCCATCAGTGAAGCTGGTGGGGGCGTTGTGATAGACACAGGCAGCATCGACCTCGGTGAGGAAGCGCTGGGCGGCTGCGGGGTCCTCGGTAACGATGCTCTCACTGTGACCCGAGCCATAGCGGGCAATGTGCTCAAGGGCTTCGTCCAAGCTGTCCACGACCTTCACGGCCATACGCAACGACAGGAACTCCGTGCCGAAAGAGGCTTCACTTGCAGGGATGATTTGTTGTCCCATATATGGGACTCGCGTGTCCCATATATGGGACTCGGCTGTCCCATATATGGGACACGCCCTTTCATCCAGTTCTATCGTGACTCCCTTGCTGAGGAGCGGCTCGAAGAGAGTGGGCAGATCGGCGAGACGGTCGCGGTGGATGATGAGACAGTCGAGGGCGTTGCAGACGCTGACGCGGCGCGTCTTGGCGTTCACCACGATGGCGATGGCCTTCTGGAGGTCGGCCGCGCGATCGACATAGCAGTGCACGACGCCGGCACCGGTCTCGATGACAGGCACACGGGCATTGTCGCGGACGTAGTTGATGAGGCGGTTGCTGCCGCGCGGAATGATGAGATCCACCTCCCCGCGAGCAGCAAGCAGACGGTCGGTGTCTTCGTGACTGGTGAGCAGCAGGGCGCTCTCAGCAGGCAGGTCATGATGCCTCAGCGCCTCGTGGATGAGCGAGATGATGGCCGTGCAGCTGTCCTTGGCATCGCTGCCGCCCTTGAGGACGCAGGCGCTGCCGGCCTTCAGACAGAGCGCGAAGCAGTCGAAGCAGACGTTGGGACGTGCCTCGAAGATGATGCCGATGACGCCAAAGGGCACACTCACGCGCGTCAGTTCCAATCCGTTGGGCAGGATGCTGTGCTTAAGCTCACGGCCGAGCGGCGAGGGCAGCGAGGCTACCTTGCGCAGGTCTGCGGCGATGTCACGCAGACGAGCCTCTGTGAGTTGCAGGCGGTCGTAGTTGGGATTGGCCGGATCCATGCGTTTGAGGTCGAGGGCGTTGGCTTGTAGGAGGTCGGCCATACGTGCCTCGGTCATATCAGCCAGCTCACAGAGGACAGCGCTGCGCTCTTCATCAGTGAGTTGCGCTATGCGCTTGCTGGCCTCTTTCACTTCATATAGTTCTTCTGTCATAATCCGTTAATTGTCAACTGTCAATTGTCAATTATCAACTTCAAAAAGCGTATGCGGCACGCTCTTGGGCGCTCGTACGAGGTCGATGAGGATGTCCTCACGCTCGCCATTGGCGATGATGACCTTGATGCCTGCCGCCTGCACGCGACTGGCGGTGGTATATTTCGAATGCATGCCACCACGCCCAAAAGCACTCTTCTCGGCTTTGATATAGGCGGAGAGGTCGGTGCCGGGAGCGACGGTCGGAATGAGCTTCGACTGCGGGTCGTCGGGGTGACCGGTGAAGATGCCGTCGATATTGGAGAGTAGTACGAGCGTGTCGGCTTCCACCATCTGTGCAATGAGGCCGCTGAGTTCATCGTTATCTGTAAACATCAGCTCAGTGACGCTGACGGTGTCGTTCTCGTTGACGATGGGCAGCACGCCATTTTCCAGCATCACCCGCATGCAGGCACGCTGATTGTCAAACTGCTCGCCGGGCTCGAAGTTCTCCTTCATCGTCAGCACCTGCCCCACAGGGATGCGGAACTCGCGGAAGAGGTCGTAGTAGAGCCCGATGAGCTTCACCTGCCCCAGGGCAGAGAAGAGCTGGCGTTGTTCTACGGAGTCAAGGGCGTGCTCCACCTTCAGCTCACTGCGGCCGCAGGCCACGGCACCCGAGGAGACGAGCACCACTTCATGACCTTGCTGGCGCAGCCACGCCACTTGGTCCACGATGGCCGACATGCGTGTCACATCGAGCTTGCCGTCGGGGCGGGTGAGAACATTAGAGCCTATTTTGATGACAAGGCGAAGACCCCCTCCCCGCTCCCCCTTTAGGGGGAGAGAGGGATGTATTTGACCATTTGTATTCTGTTCCATTAATGAGGTATCTTTGTCGCTTGTTTCTAAATCTTGAAAGGTAATTACTCCCCGCCCTACAAGGGAGGGGCAGGGGGGAGGGTCCGCATCAGCCCCTGAATCACAGCGTTGGTGAAGCCTGCCTCCTCCATTGCATTGAGGCCACGGATGGTGAGGCCGCCGGGGGTGGTAACCTTATCGATTTCCGCTTCTGCGTGAGCGCCTTTCTTCTCTAAAAGGCTGACAGCACCGCGCAGGGTCTGGGCCACGATGTCCTGAGCCTCGGCAGCGCGGAAGCCCAGTTGCACACCGCCTTCGGTGGCCGCACGGACATAGCGCAGGGCATAGGCGATGCCGCAGGAGGCGAGGGCTGTGGCAGCAGGCAGATGAGCCTCGTCAGTCACGAGTGTCTGCCCCATCGTATCGAAGAGTGCCTTTACGGCGGCTGTTGTCTCAGCCTCTGCCCGCACAGGCACCACGAAAGTCATGGAGGCAAGGTTGGCAATGGCGGTATTGGGGATGGCGGTGAGGATCTGAGGTCCTTCGCCGGCCCAGTCACAGAGCTGTTCGCCGCGTGTAGCAGCAGCTACTGAGACGAGTGTCTTGCCAGCAAGTTGGACATTGGCTTTCAGCTCGCCCAGGACATCTTCCACGAGCCAAGGCTTGACGGCCAGGATGATGAGGTCGGCATCTTTGGCGGCCACGCAGTTGTCGGTGGTCACGCTGGCGCCAGCGGCAGCAAAGCGCTGCAGCTTACCTTCTGTACGATTGCTGACGGTGATTTTGTAACCGTCCATTCTCAGCAATGCCTCAGCAATGGCGCCGCCCATATTGCCGGCTCCGATGATAGCAATGGAGGACCCTCCCCCCTGCCCCTCCCTTGCAGGGAGGGGAGTAAGATGTATTTGACTATTTGGCATCATACTCATTATCGCTTGATAATATCTTTTACTGAATCTGAAAGGTAATTACTCCCCGCCCTGCAAGGGAGGGGCAGGGGGGAGGGTCTTATTATCTTTATTTCGAATCTCCACTCTACGAATCTTTCCGCTGATGGTCTTGGGCAACTCGTCCACGAACTCAACAATACGGGGATATTTGTAGGGTGCGGTCTCACGTTTTACATGTTGCTGCAACTCCTTGATGAGGTCGTCGCCGGCTTTGTCCTTCCATTCCTTGCCGAGCACGACAGTAGCCTTCACGACCATGCCGCGAATGTCATCGGGCACGCCCGTGATGGCACACTCCACTACGGCGGGATGCGTCATCAGCGCACTCTCCACCTCGAAGGGACCGATGCGGTAGCCACTGGACTTGATGACATCATCGATGCGACCCTCGAACCAATAGTAGCCGTCCTCATCGCGCCACGCCATATCGCCGGTGTGGTAGAGGCCATCATGCCATGCCTCGCGCGTCTTCTCCTCGTCGCGATAGTACTCCTTGAAGAGACCGATAGGCTTCTTGTCGCCTACGCGGACAACAATTTCACCCTTCTCACCGTCCTCGCACGAGGTGCCGTCGGCACGGATGAGGTCTATGTCATATTGTGCATTCGGGATGCCCATGGAGCCTGGCTTCGGCTGCATCCAAGGGAAGGTGCCGAGGGTCATGGTGGTCTCGGTCTGCCCGAAGCCTTCCATCATCCTGATGCCGGTCTTCTCGAAGAACTTGTCATAGACAGCAGGGTTCAGGGCCTCACCGGCCGTGGTGCAGTATTCGAGCGAGGAGAGGTCGTACTTCGACAGATCCTCGCGAATCATGAAGCGGTAGATGGTGGGGGGCGCACAGAAGCTGGTCACGCGGTACTTCTCCATCTGACGCAGCAGACAGTCGGCATCGAACTTCTCATGGTCGAAGACAAAGACCGTAGCGCCAGCAAACCATTGGCCGTAGAACTTGCCCCACACAGCCTTTCCCCAGCCAGTATCGGCGACCGTCAGGTGAAGCGAATGTTCATGGAGGTTATGCCAGAAGACGCCCGTCGTCAGGTGTCCCATGGCATAGAGGTAGTCGTGGGCCACCATCTTCGGTTCACCGCTCGTGCCGCTGGTGAAGTACATGATCATCGTGTCCTCGTTGTTATTGACGAAGGCGGGACGCACGAAGGCGGGAGCCTTGACGACCTCTGCCTGGTAATCACGGAAACCTTCGGGAATGGGCTTGCCATGGTCGGTGATGGTGATGTACTGTGTCACCGTGGGACTCTCGTCCTTAGCCGCCTGTATCTGGCTGACTACGTAGGCGTCATCCACACAGATGATGGCCTTGACGCTCGCACGTGTATTCCTATAGACAATGTCGTGTTTGGTGAGCATGTGGGTGGCAGGAATGACGATTGCGCCAATCTTGCAGAGGGCCAGCATCACAATCCACCACTCATAGCGGCGCTTGAGTATCAGCATCACGGGGTCACCCTTGCCGACACCTAGCGTCTGCAGGTAGGATGCAGCCTGATCGCTCTGCTCCTTCAGCTGCTTGAAGGTGGCACGAATCTCCTCGCCCTGGTCATTGGTCCAGAGCAGCGCCAGCTTCTCAGGCGCCTCAGCAGCCCAGGCGTCCATCACATCGTAAGCGAAGTTGAAATGCTCGGGGATGATGAACTCCAGATGCTCGTTGTAATCCTCAACAGACGTGAAATGTGTCTGCTTCAAAAATCTTTCTACCATAAATGTTTGTGTGTGTCTTTGTAGTACTATTCTACGGTGAATGCCAGGAAACGTACGGGACGCTCGCCGATGGCGCGCATACCGTGGGGCTTCGTGCTGTCGAAGTAGATACTGTCGCCCTCTTCCAGCACGATGGTCTTGCCGCCCAGGAAGAGTTCCATGGCGCCTTCAAGAATCATATTGAATTCCTGACCAGGATGTGAGTTCTTGTAGATGGTGTGGGCATCGGGCTTGGGTTCCACGGTGACAATGAACACCTCTGCCTTATTGCCGGCAAAGCCGCCCGTCAGGCTCTGATACTTATAGGCCTTCGTGCGCTCAATGCTCATGCCCTGACCCTTACGCACAACCAAGTAGCCATGCATGTGGGGTTCTTCGTCGAAGATGAGGGCTTCTGTGGTAACGCCATAATGGTTGGCGATGGTCATCAGTTTGGAAATGGTGATGTCCGCCTCGCCACGCTCCACTTGTTCGTAGGTCTCCAATTTAAGGCCACAGAGGTCTGCCACCTCCTGTGCGGGGATGTCTAAGGCGTCACGCAAGCCGCGCAGGCGCTCGCCGATTTGATGAAGTTGGTCGTTCATATTGGTTTGTTGTTGATGGGACTAATGGGGCCTATGAGGCTTATAGAACTCTCTTCAGTTTTTCTAAGAACTCATCGGCTTCAGCCATGCTCAGGCAGAGCGGGGGCAGCAGGCGCAGCACATGTGTGCCGGCGCAGCCTGTGAACACGTGCTCGTCGAAGAGCAACTTCTGGCGCACCTCTTTATAAGGCTCGCTGAGCTCGATGCCAATCATCAGGCCGCGGCCACGCACCTCTGTGATGGTTGGCACACCACTGGCGCGCAGCCCATCAATGAGATGTTCACCCACCTTTCGGGCATTCTCTATCAGCCCTTCGCCCTCGATGACATCCAACACAGCCAATGCTGCTGCACAAGCGAGATGATTGCCGCCAAAGGTGGTGCCGAGCTGGCCATAGACAGCCTCGAACTTGGGTGAGATGAGCACGGCACCCATGGGGAAGCCGTTGGCAATGCCCTTGGCCACCGTGATGATGTCGGGAGCCACATCCAGCCATTGATGGGCAAAGAATTTACCCGAACGGCCGTAGCCACACTGGATTTCGTCGCAGATGAGCACGGTGCCCGTCGCATCGCAGGCCTTACGCAGACCTTGCATGAATTCAGCGGTAGCCAGTTGTATGCCTCCGACACCTTGAATACATTCAATGATGCAGGCTGCCACATCACCCTTCGCCAGTTCCGCCTTCCACGCTTCCAGATCATTGAGGGGCAGGAAGGTGGCGTGGCCGTTGGCATTGATGGGCGCGATGATCTTGGGATTATTGGTGACTTCGACAGCCAGACTCGTGCGGCCGTGGAAGGCTTTCTGTGCCGAGAGTACGCGCGTGCGGCCCGTATGGAACGAAGCCAGCTTCAAGGCGTTCTCGTTGGCCTCCGCACCGCTGTTGATGAGGAACAGACGGTAGTCCTCATAACCACATACCTTGCCCAGGCGCTCGGCCAGCTGTTGCTGGAGCTTGTTCACCACGGAGTTGCTGTAGAACCCCAGCTGGGCCACTTGTCGGCTGATGGCTTCCACATAATGCGGATGCGCATGACCGATGGAGATGACGGCATGTCCGCCATAGAGGTCAAGATATTCTGTACCTTGGTCGTCCCATACGCGGCAACCTTGGCCACGTACGATATTGACGGGGAAAAGGGGATAGACGTCGAAGAGAGTCATTGAATTTGACAATTAGACAATTTTACGATATGCTGAAAACGCTGCAAAGTTAGGGCATTTCTCCGACATAGCCTTGCTTTTAGGCAGCAAAACACACAAAAGGACGGAAAAATGTCACGAAAGAGCGTTTCAGAATACAATATTGCAGGCTATGCCTGCACCTCGGCACTCGCTATCATAGAAGGGCGCAGCTACAACGATGGGGCTTTGACCTTCCTTCAGAGACGTGGTTTCAGGAGCGGAATCCTTCATCTTAAACCATCGCTTCCACACCGGCAGCATCCAATAGCCTGCATTGGCACAGAGAATGCCGACACCCGCGCCCGCAATCACATCGCCCACCCAATGTCGCTTGTTATAGACCCGCAGGAACGCTACGCTGGTGGCGGCGGCATAGGCCACGGCACCATAGCCCCAGCCGTATTCGATGCGCATCAGCTCGGCACCTGTGAAAGCCGTGGCGGTATGGCCTGAGAAGAAGGAGTTGCGCGCCTCGGAATCGGGGCGCTGCTCGCGAACCGTATATTTCACGGTGTTCGTGACGGCAGCCATCAAGGCGTGGGCGGTGGCCGACGCAATCACGCGGTCCCAGAAAGGATGCTTGGCCTTCACGCCTGGGATGAAACCCAGGAACGGCTCCACGACCGAAGGAACATATTGCAGGTAGTCATCCACATAGGTCCGATTCCATCCGGAGTTCATGTCCTTGAACGCCTTCTGCGCCACTAGATCCGTAGGGCTCTTCTCCACCAGTCCCAACGTGCCCACAGTGATGAGCACAGCGGGGGCAATCAGCTGCTTGGGCTGGTAGTAGAGATTCTTGTGGCGCGGAACCACTAGGACGCTGTCTTCCTGCGCCCCAAGAGGGCTCAGTGTAAGAAGCAGGAATATGGTCAGTATGACTCGATTCATAAGCCGATTTTCAAGGTTCCAATGATACCACGCGGGATTGTCTGTGCCAGGGAATGTCCGCGATCGTCCTCGCCCATAATGCCTTGCGGGAACATGTACTCGGTCAGGGTGTTGCCGAAATCGTAGATATTATAGCATTGCAGGGTGAATGTCATCGGGTAGTCCTTTATTTTCCAGTTTGCCTGCGCATGGAGGTCGATATTGAAGATGGCGCTCTCGCGGCAGCCGAAGTTGCCGTCGGTGGGGTTGATGCCACGCGAGCAGCACGGACGTGTGGCCGTTTGCAGATCGCCATTGGCATCCGTGGTGTTGGACGTGTTGAAGACGGCAATGGGTTGTCCGTCGGTCCAGCGGCCTGTAATGCCGAAGCGGAAGTTCTTGCAGACGTTGTAGGCCAGATAGATACGGCATACGTAGGCCTTGTCCTGATCCAGGCGTCCTACGCCAGAATAGGCCGCCGAGGCATTGCTCACGGTGCTGCGCGTGTTGGGGTTCGCCGTCGATTCCGAGAGTACGCCGATATTGTTCGATGCTGGTCCGTTGCCCAAGGCCACCACGCTTGCCCCTATCATGGATTGCCAGGAGAGGCTGAAGAACACCTTGCGGCCATGATAGGTGTAGCGTGTGGTCTGCGTCATGAAATAAGGTGTGTTCGTCAGCCAGCTGGTACCCATCAGCTCGGTCGGCTGGTAGTCCACCTCATAGTCGCGCACACCGGGATTCATGAAATAATAGCCGTTGGCGGCCGTGTAGCCATTGGCCGCCTCGCCGTCGGTGAAGCGGGTCATCCAGGTGTGGTAGTATTTCCTGAAGCTCTGCAAGAGGGCAAACTCATGGCGCCCAAAGCGCAGATGGATGGGAATGCTCAGCGTGGCATAGGCGGGCTGCTGCAGGCCCTTGGCATAGTGGTGGTACTGTCCGCCCGTGGTGGTGAAGAGGCGGTCGGTGCCGCTGTAGAAAACCTGTGCGTTCATGTAGTCACGACTCATGAAGCGGATGTCTTCGATGTTGTAGCTCACGCGGTCATGCGCTAAGATGAGTCCCAGCTGCAACCATTTCGTAGGACGGTAATCCAGGATCGCCGTCGCCTTCAAATTGGGCGATATCTTCGTGCGACCGCTCAGCACCATGCCATCGAGGGTGAAGTAGCAATCGCCGCGCGCTTCCAGCTTCGGCGTGATGTGGTAACGTGCCTCTACGCCTACCTTGTTCTCCAGCAGCCCGGCGGCGAAGGCGCTGCTCGTCCACTCATAGCGGTACAACGGCGTGGGATCGGGCTGCAGGGCGTGTTGCAGATACACCTCGTTCGTAAAAGACGTGGTCGATGGGTTGAAGAGTAGGAGAGAGTTATAGCCCTCGGCCTTCAGCTGCAGCCATGACAGCAGGGGCTTCTCGTAGTCCAGATGCCACGAGAGTTCGTGCGTCTTGCCGTCGGTCATCCATGGCTCCAGCGACTCGCCGTCCTGATCGACGAGGTTGCGGGAGAACTGCAGGTCCTCGTGGTGCGTGACGTTCGTGCCCCACGTGAGTCCCGTCGTCAGCCCGCCTCGCTTAGCATACAACGAGGCACTATAGTTGTTCAGCCGCATCACCTCGTTGCGGTTGAAATTGAAGTCCGCGCCATAGTTGTCCCTGCTGTAGAAATTCAGCAGGTAGCCTAAGTGATCGAAGAGACGACCGCCCGGCAGACGGCCATCCAGCTGCACCTTGTAATGGGCGCCCGTATAGAGCGGCTGCTGACGGACCAGACCATTATGGTCTATATTGGAATAGGCTTGCTGTCCGATGCTGGCATAGAGATGCTGACGATATTTCCTTCCGCGCCGATCGGTGAGTGTGTAGGCTACGTCCATCGTCCCCTGTCCCCGCACGTACTGCCGTTGGCGGATAAGCTCCTTGTCGTAGGCCGCCTCGGTGCTTGTGTTATGGAAGATATGCATGAGATCTTCTGTGCCCCATGAGATGCCGCCCAGGTTGCCTCGGTTCCAGGACACCTGCGCGTAGTCGCTGGCGAGGGTGTCTAAGTCGAAGCGAAGGACGGAACTGAGAGGGTCGAGGTGCAGGTCGTAGCTCTCCATATTGGGCACATAGCTCGTGGAGCCCGCCATGAAGCGGTTGTCGATGCGGAAACCGTCCAAATAATAGCGATTCCATCGGTACGAATTGCCATCGACAGAGAAGATCAGCTGTCCCGATTCATCCCATTGTCCTGTGTGTAGTCCCTGATAGATGGTGTGGTCGCTCAGGGCATCGAGCCAATGCACGAGATGTCCCTGATGGTACCACTCCCTGAAGAACCCTGCCGAGACAGAGTCGGTCTCCACTTGTGCAGAAATATTGAAACATTGAAACATGGAAACATGGAAGATTACCCAAGCGAGCAGTCTTCTATGCAGCCGAATATGATGTTTTTGTCTCAATTTTCAATTCTCAATTTTCAATTTTAACACGTTCCACCGATAAGCCACACCCAGTCGCACTTGATGATAAGGGTAATCATGCAGGCCATACTGATAGGCGGCCACGATGTCAAACTGCTTCACATGGCAGATGAGGTCTGTGCGCAGCACCATGGGACTGTCGTGGGCCACGTCGCCGCCATTGCCTGCGTTGTGTTCCCAGCCGCTGTAGCCGGCGAAGGTCTCGGCGAGCGTGAAATAGCGATTCTCCCATTTCGCCGTCACGCCGAACTGCACGGCATCGTTCTGCCGCCCGTTGTCCGTCTGCCAGCACAGGAAACCCGTGGAGAGCGCCGCACGAAAACGGTGATTCCATCGTGTATTTCGCCCCGCGGCCCATGACTTGCCCACGGCCGTGTCGAAGAAATAGCCCGGGCTGTCGTAGTAGCGGGCAAGGTAGTACTTGCCGCCCGAGGCTGTCTTCAGTGCGGCACGCACGACCCAGTCCGGTCGCCAGCGCCGCTCCTTCAGCAGCTGGATGTCTGCGGTCACATAGACGTCGCCGCTGAGATGTCCCTTGTGGGCCTCCTCGCGATATTCCTCGGGAATGCGGCAGGTGGCGATGTTCTCGTCGGAATTACGGAACCATTCCATGACTGGCATCCACACACTCAGGTTCACACGGTCAGTCCACAGCGGGATGTTCACCTTCAGCGACATATCTGCGGTGTGGTCACCCCGGTAGCCGTTGAAGTAGTCGCCTGCCAGCTCCACGCGCAGCTCGCGCTGCACACGCCCGTCCAGCATCTCGGGAACCGCAAAGGCATTGGGCCCGAAGTAGTAAGGCGATATCAGCGAGGCATCGCTCAGCGACGATTTGTAGATCGGCGTCTGCGCGTGTAGGGTACACCACGATACCATGGTGATGATGAACAGCAGTCGTTGCATATCGCGGCTGTGGGGAGTTTAGAAAGCGCTGGGCTTGAGGTCGAGGCCGGCATGTTCGTCGATGCCGAACATGAGGTTCATGTTCTGGACAGCCTGTCCGCTGGCGCCCTTCAGGAGGTTGTCGATGACGGAGGTGATGAGCAGCTTCTCTTCGAACTTCTCCACATGCACCAGCGCCTTGTTGGTGTTGACGACCTGCTTCAGGTCGAGGTCACGATCCACATAATGTGTGAAGGCGGCCGTTGCGTAGAACTGCTTATACATCTTCACGATGTCCTTCTCGCTCAGCGCGGGGTCGATGCGGACGACCTCGGTGCAGAAGATGCCACGGGCAAAGTCGCCGCGATAAGGAATGAAATCCACGCTGGCATCGAAGCCGGGCTGCAGCTGCGCCAGCGACTGACGAATCTCGGGCACATGCTGGTGCCGGAAAGCCTTGTAGATGCTCATATTACCCATGCGCCATGAGAAATGGGTCGTGGCGCCGGGCTTCACACCGGCACCCGTGGAGCCTGTGATGGCGTTCACGCTGATGTCGTTGTGCAGCAGCCAGTTGGCGGCCAGCGGCAGCAGTCCCAGCTGGATGGCCGTGGCGAAGCAACCGGGGTTGGCGATGTGCTGGGCCTTCGCAATCTCCGCCTTGTTGATTTCCGGCAAGCCATAGACATAGTCGTGGTCGGGCGAGGCCAACCGGAAGTCCTGAGCCAGGTCGATGACTTTCAGGCTCTGCGGCACGGGGTGCTCCTTGAGGAACTCTGCGCTCTTGCCGTGGCCCATGCACAGGAAGAGCACGTCGATGCTCTTCAGCGCCATGCGGCTCGTGAACTTCATGTCCGTCTCGCCCAGCAGGCCTTCATGGACGTCGGTCAGCAGGGCTTTGGCGTTCGAGGTACTATGTACGAAGGCGATCTCTGCCTCGGGGTGGTGCAGCAACAGGCGGATGAGCTCACCCGCCGTGTAGCCTGCGCCACCGATAATGCCTACCTTAATCATATTTGCGACTGCCTTGGAGCCAGGATCCATAAGATGAGATAGATCATCAGGCCACCGCCAATGCAAAAGGTTAAGATGAGGAATGCAACACGTACCAGCAGCGGGTCCATCTCAAAATAGTCTGCGAGACCTCCGCACACGCCGCCAATCTTCTTGTCGGTGTCGGACAAATAAAAACGTTTCTGTGCCATGTTGTTTATCTTTTTTCGTCTTTGTGGATTCCGTAATAGACACGCAGCGGCGTGGAGAGCACCTTGATGAAGCCCTTGGCCTCGTCGGCGGTCCAACCGGTCTGGGTCTCACCGTACTCGCCCAGCTTGCTCTTCGTCAGGTCGTTGGCACTGTCGATGCCCACGGTCTCGAAGCCGAAGGGGCGCAGCTTCAGGATGGCCGTACCCGTGACATTGCGCTGCGAGCTGCTGAGCATCGCTTCTATATCGGGCATCACGGGCTCCAGATACTGACTCTCGTGCAGGAACATGCCGTACCAGTTGCCGACCTGATCCTTCCAGTACTGCTGCCACTTCGAGAGCGTGGATTTCTCCAGCAGACGGTGAGCCTCGATGATGAGCTTGGGTGCGGCGGCCTCGAAGCCTACGCGACCCTTGATGCCGATAATCGTGTCGCCCACGTTGGCATCGCGGCCGATGGCGTAGCTGGCACCGATCTCCTCGATCTTCTGGATGGCCTTGATGCGGTCGTCGAACTTCTCGCCGTTGACGCCCACGATCTCACCCTTCTCGAACTGAATCTTCAGCAGGCTCTCGGGCTCCTTGGCCGTCACGTGCTTCAGGTAAGCCTCTTCGGGCAGGCCCTGCGTAGCGTCGAGCAGCTCGCCGCCGCAGATGCTGGTGCCCCAGATGCCCACATTATAAGAATACTTCAGCTTGGCGAAGTCGGCGGCAAAGCCGTGGGCGTTGAGGTAATCCACCTCTTCCTTGCGCGTCAGCTTCTTGTCGCGCGTCAGCGTGATGATCTCTACCCCGGGGGCCATCACCAGGAAGGTCATGTCGAAGCGGATCTGGTCGTTGCCGGCACCGGTGCTGCCGTGTGCGATGGCGTCGGCACCGATCTCATTGGCGTAGCGCGCGATGGCGATGGCCTGGAAGATGCGCTCCGAGCTGACGCTGATGGGGTAGCAGTTGTTGCGCAGCACGTTGCCGAAAATCATGTACTTCAACGACTTCTCGTAGTACTCCTGCGTCACGTCGAGGGTGACATACTTCGTAGCGCCCAGCTTGTAGGCGTTCTCCTCGTTGGTCTTCAGCTGCTCGGCGCTGAAGCCGCCCGTGTTGGCGCACGCAGCGTGTACTTCATATCCTAATTCCTTGGCGAGATACATCACCGTGTAGCTCGTGTCCAAGCCGCCCGAAAAGGCGACCACTACTTTCTTCTTGCTCATATAGTAATTGTTTTGATGGGACTAATGGGGCTTATAGGGCTAATGGGCCTTATGGGGCCTATTGGGTTTAATCGCGCAGCTCTTGGCTGTGCGCTGCGCGCCCTTCTAATCTATCTATTCTTGCGATGACCTCCTGCGGGATTTTAGCGGGGAGGTGCTCCTCGGGGTCGAAGAGCATGGCGGTGCAGATGCAGAACTTGCGGTTGCGCTCGCGCAGGACACCCACATTCACGCAGCCCTCGCAGCCCTTCCAGAATGCCTCGTCGTCCGTCAGGTCGTCGAAGGTCACGGGCAGGTAGCCCAGTTGCGTGTTCATCTTCATGACCGCCTTGCCGCTGGTGAGCGAGAAAATCTTGGCGTGCGGCCAACGCGTGCGCGCCAGCGAGAACGTCAGGTCCTTGATCTTCTTCGCGATGCCCAGCCCGCGGAAGTCGGGGTGTACGATGAGGCCCGAGGTGGTGACATACTGTTTGTTGCCCCAGGTCTCGATATAGCTAAAGCCTGCGAAACGCTCCGTTCCATCGGGCATTTTGGCTAAGGCGATGACGGCCTTGGCCTCGAACATCTTGTTGGCAACGTACTCGTGTGTGCGCTTGGCAATGCCGGTGCCGCGCACCTTGGCAGCCTCCTCGATGGTCTTGAGGATGGTATCCACGTATCTCTCATGGGATTCGTCAGCCACGAGCACTTGAATGGATTCCGGTTTGATCAATTCTTCCATTATCTGATGGTGTGTAATGTTCCTATTCGTTATACCAGACTGAGTTGGTTCAGCACCTCCTGGCGGTCGGCTTTCTCGTCGAGGATGACCAGCACCGTGTCATCGCCCGCTATCGTGCCCAGGATGTGGGACAGCTCGGCGTGGTCGATGTCGTAGGCCACATGGTTCGCATGGCCGGGAGGCGTGTGCAGCACGGCCAGGTTGCCGCTGAACTGCACCGACAGCGCCCCCAGACGGTTGATCTGCTGCACCGTCATGTGCGTGTCGCTCACGCGCTGGTAGCGCTGCTGGTTGGGCAGCATGTAGATGTAATTGCCCCGCTCGTTGTGCCCCTTGCCGATATGGAGCTGGTGCAGGTCGCGCGACAGCGTGGCCTGCGTAGAGGGGAACCCGGCTTTCTCCAGCTCACGAAGGAGCTCATCCTGTGTGCTCAGCTCCTGGCTGGAGATGATCATCTTGATGACCTCTAATCGTGTATGCTTGTCTTGTCTCATGTCTTTTTTCAAAATTTGGCTGCAAAGGTATGCATATTATTTCATATATCATGCAATAATACAACATTTTTCATGAAAACACGTATTTTTATTTGCATATGTGGGCGCAGAAGCTTACTTTTGTGCCGACAAACGAACTAAAAACCGCTCTTAACACTTGCCGTCATGAAGAAACTGCTGCTCCTCTTGTGCCTCGCTGGCGCCGCCGCTGCGCCGTTGTCTGCACGCACTGTCCTCGCCCCGGAGATACCCGCGGTGAAGGCCGATGTGCTGCGCGTCAACAACCGTCCCGCCGAGGCCGACCGCCTCTTCCGCTCGGAGGCCGTCGAGAAGAAGATCCAGGAGATTGTCCGCCAGCTCACCAACCTGCGCTTGGCATGGATGTTCGTCAACTGCTTCCCAAACACCATCGACACCACCGTGCACTACACGGAGTCCGACGCGCAGGGCCTCCCCGACACCTTCGTATATACCGGCGATATTCATGCCATGTGGCTGCGCGACTCGGGCGCACAGGTCTTCCCCTACGTCAGGCTGGCCCCTCAGGACAAACACCTCCAGCGGATGCTCGCCGGCGTCGTACTGCGACAGTTCCGCTGCATCAATATCGACCCCTATGCCAACGCCTTCAACTACGCCCCCAACCCCGACGGCGAATGGCAGAAGGACCTCACCGCCATGAAGCCGGAGCTGCACGAGCGCAAATGGGAAATCGACTCGCTGTGCTACGTCATCCGTCTGGCCTATGAATATTGGCGGGTGACGGGCGACGATTCCATCTTCGGCGCGTCGTGGTTGCAGGCCATCCAGCACATCCTCGCCACCTTCCGCGACCAGCAGCGCAAGGACGGCCACGGCAGCTACACCTTCCGGCGGCTCACCGAGCGCGCCTCCGACACGATGATCATCGATGGAATCGGCGCTCCCGTGAAGCCCGTGGGCCTCATCGCGTCAGCCTTCCGCCCCAGCGACGATGCCACCACGCTGCTCTTCCTCGTGCCGTCGAACTTCATGGCCGTGACGCAGCTGCGCCACGCCGCCGAGATCCTCACGCAGGTCAACCGGCGCGACGACCTGGCCGCGCAATGTCAGGCGCTGGCGGAGGAGGTGCAACAAGCACTGAATAAATATGCAGTCAATATGCATCCCAAGTACGGGCCCATCTACGCCTACGAGGTCGATGGCTTCGGCAACCAGCTCCTGATGGATGATGCCAACGTCCCCTCCCTGCTCGCCATGGCCTATCTCGGCGATGTCTCTGTCAGCGACCCCATCTATCAGAACACCCGCCGCTTTGTGTGGAGCGAGGACAATCCTTATTTCTTCCGTGGGCGCGCAGGCGAAGGCATCGGCGGCCCCCACATCGGCTACGACATGCCGTGGCCCATGTCCATCATGATGCGCGCCTTCACCAGCACCGACGATGCCGAGATCAAGGCGTGCATCGAGATGCTCATGCGCACCGATGCCGGCACCGGCTTCATGCACGAAAGCTTCCACAAGGACGACCCCGCCCGCTTCACCCGTAAATGGTTCGCCTGGCAGAACACCCTCTTCGGCGAGCTCATCATCAAACTCATCGACGACGGCAAACTGCCGCTCCTCAACAGCATCACCCTCTAACCCCTTCGACCACATGGATTCTTATATCGCAGATGCCCATCGCTACGACGATGCCACCACCCTCTACAACCGCTGCGGACTCAGCGGCGTCCTGCTGCCGCGCGTGAGCCTCGGCTTCTGGCATAACTTCGGCGCCAACGACCCCTTCGAGCGCAGCCGCGCCATCACGCGCTACGCCTTCGACCACGGCATCACCCATTTCGACCTGGCCAACAACTACGGCCCGCCCTACGGCAGCGCCGAGGAGACACTCGGCCGCCTCATGGACGAGGACTTCCGCCCCTACCGCGACGAGCTCTTCATCGCCACCAAGGCCGGCTACGACATGTGGCCCGGCCCCTATGGCAACTGGGGAAGCCGCAAATACCTGATGGCCAGCCTCGACCAGAGCCTCCGCCGCATGCATCTCGACTATGTCGATCTCTTCTACAGCCACCGCTACGACCCCGAGACACCCCTCGAGGAAACGCTGCAGGCGCTGGTCGATATCGTGCGGGCAGGCAAGGCTCTCTATGTAGGCATCTCGCGATGGCCGCTGCAAGCCCTGAAACGTGCCGACGAATACCTGCGCGAGCGCGATGTCCCGCTGCTCATCTATCAGGGGCGCCTCAACCTCCTCGACCGCGAGCCGCAGGACGAAGGAATCCTCGACTATTGTGCCGACCGCGGCATCGGCTTCATCTCCTTCTCGCCGCTCGCCCAAGGCCTCCTCACCGACCGCTACCTCAACGGCATCCCCGCCGACTCACGCATGGCCCAAGGCCGTTTCCTCAAGCAGGACCGCCTCACCCCCGAGCTGCTCACCTACCTGCGGCAGCTGCAAGCCGAAGCCCAAGCCGAAGGACGCACCATCTCCCAGAACGCCCTCCGCTGGATCCTTGCCCAGCGCGGCGTCACCTCCGTCCTCGTCGGCGCCAGCTCCGTCGAACAACTCCAAAAGAACCTCAGCGTCTAATAAAACTGTTTTTATAGTTCTAATCCCTCATTCCCTCAAACTTGTTGGTTTTCAGCCAACAAGGGATGAGGGAAGGCTGAGGGAAAGGCAGAGAGAGTGAGGGAAAAGTGACAAAAGGCAACGAAATGAAGGGGTGCAGGATTAAAAAAATGCGTTATGATGGCAAATATTTGGTGGAATGAAAATTTTTTATTACCTTTGCCGCTGAAAACACAAAGGGTCATCGAAGATGCCCATATAGTATTAACCTTTAATCTGTTTTATTTACTATGGAAAACGAACTTTCCTCTAAAATGCCCGTCAACTGGACGGTGTGTATGCAGGCCGACTGCCCTCGGTCATAACGCCTACGCAGCTAGCTCCTCGAGCGTGAAGAGCTAGCTCTTACGGCGAGTCCCACTAATGGGACACGTCATAAGCACTATACCTTATTACCATCACGACCTTATCTAATTTCTATTTTATCTTAATCTTAATTCTAATTTATTATGAAGACACAAGACATCAATCTCTACGAGATGATTCATGCAGAACTGAGCGATACGTTCCAGTTCCGCTACAACACGGTGATGGGCTACACGGAGTATATGTCTCCCTATGCCGAACCCGCCGATTGGACGCCCGTGACGGAACGCGCGCTGAACACCATTACCAACTACCTCATCAGCAGCGGCCTGCCCGTTTGGGACCGCGATGTACGCCGCTACGTTTTTTCCCACGATGTGCCCGACTACAACCCCGTGCAGGACTACCTGCACCAGCTCGAGGGACGCTGGGACGGTCGCGACCGCATCCGTGCCCTCGCCCGCTGTGTGCCCACCGACACTCCCCGTCAGTGGACGGCTTGGTTTCACCGCTGGTTCCTGGCGATGGTGGCGCAGTGGCAGGGTGGTGACAAGCAGTACGGCAACGCCATCGTGCCCCTGCTCATCTCGCCCCAGGGAATGCGTAAGAGCACGTTCTGTCGCTTGTTGCTGCCTCCCGAACTGCGCAAGTGGGGCTACAGCGACAACCTGTCGCTGGCAGATGAGCGCAAGGTGCATCTGGCCATGAGTCAGCTGCTCCTCATCAACCTTGATGAGTTCAACCGCATCTCGGCACATAAGCAGGCGGGAATGTTGAAGAACCTCGTACAGCTACCTACCGTGATGGTCCTGCGTCCTTATGCGCGCCATCTTGAGGAAGCACCCCGCCTGGCATCGTTCATCGCCACTACCAATATGACGCAGGTGCTGGCAGATATCTCCGGCTCGCGTCGCTTTGTGGGCGTGCAGCTCACGGGGCCCATCCGCATCCCTCGACGCATCGACTACGAACAGCTCTATGCCCAGGCCGTCGCAGAGCTCAGCCGCGGTACCCGCTACTGGTTCACCGATGCCGAGACGAAGCGCGTGATGGAGCACAACGAACGCTTCCAGATTCCCACGGATGCCGAAGCCTACTTCCTGGAGCACTTCACGGTGCCCACGAGCAAGGACGAGGGGCAGTGGCTCTCTGCCGCCGCTATCATTGAGCACATTAAGAAGAATGCCCATTCCTCGTTCCAGGCTCCTACGGTGGCAAAGATGGGGCGCATCCTCTCTTGCATCCCCGGCCTTGAACACCGCCATACGGCCTACGGCGAGCGCTACCGTGTCTGCCCCCAGAACGCTTCCACAGAGGTTTCTAAGTAACCGCTGATCCTTTTCTCACCCCATTTCCCTCATTCCCTCAGCTTTCCCTCAGCCCCTACGGCCTGATATCCAACAAGTTTGAGGGAATGAGGCTTTTTCTCCCCAAAAACTTTTATGGGAAACTCTCGAAGACAGATAGTTAAGTGTACGTATAATCAATTTACCGTAGCTTCAATTAATCCGGATTTTCTGGATTTTGCATGGGAAACCCCTCCCATGTATAAGTACTATATAACCTTCACGCGAATAAAATAGCTGTCTTCACAGTCAAACTCCTTTCCCAACTTTCGGAACATCTTTTCACGGCCCTAACTATAAGCTCCGCGAGAAATTCACGGCGGGATTAAAGCTTCTGTTTAGTGCACCATTCTTCCAATTTTGCAGACGCTGTCTGCAAAATTCCATCTGCTTGATTTTCGGTCGTTTGTAATTTGGCAGTCGCTGATTGCCAAATTGAAGGGGCACAAAAATCTCTTCTTTTTCAAGTTGAGGCACTAAAAACAAGCCACTGTCCTGATTCGGGGCAGTGGCTTGTGGGCGGACATTGCGGAAGGGAAGAGTGTCGGTTTTACATGATGTGAGGAAGGAAAAATAGGCTTGATGCGAAATTATTTGGGGTTTCTTGCGGTGGTTCGGTTTTTTATGCGTACCTTTGCGGCCTCATAACGCGTACACGTACAATATAAATGAAATACATCTTAGTTACAGGAGGCTCGCGCGGCATCGGACGGGCCATCTGCCTAAAGCTGGCGGAGACGGGGCTGCCCGTGATCATCAACTACCAGTCGAACACGGCAGCTGCGGAGGAAGTGAAGGGGTTGATAGAGGCTGCTGGCGGACAGGCGGAACTGCTGCCATTCGACGTGGCCAAGCAGGAACAGGTGGAGGCGGCCCTCGACGCATGGGAGGCGCGCCACCCGGAGGATTACATCAGCGTGCTGGTGAACAATGCGGGCATCCGCAGGGACAATGTGATGTTCATGATGTCCGACGAGGAGTGGCACCAGGTGGTGGACACGTCGCTGAACGGTTTCTTCTACCTCACGCGCCGCGTGCTGAAGCACATGATGCCTCGCCGTCGCGGTGGGCGCATCGTGAATGTGACGTCGCTGAGCGGCCTCAAGGGTATGCCGGGGCAGACGAACTACAGCGCCGCGAAGGCTGCGCTGATCGGTGCCACGAAGGCGCTGGCACAGGAGGTGGCAGCACGGAGTGTGACGGTGAATGCCGTGGCTCCGGGCTTCATCGAGACAGACATGACGAAGGAGCTGCCCGTGGAGGAGCTGAAGAAGCTGGTGCCGATGCAGCGCTTCGGGCGTCCTGAGGAGGTGGCTGCGGCCGTGGCCTTCTTAGCGTCGGACGAGGCAAGCTACATCACGGGCGAGGTGATTAGTATTAATGGAGGGCTTTATACGTAAGGCCCCTCCCCCAACCCCTCCCCTGTTAGGGAGGGGAGTGAAACTTGAAACCTGAAACTTGAAACTTGAACAATTCATGAGCAATAGATACAACAACATAGAGGGGAAGGTGGCCGGTGGCCGCCGCGTGGTGATAACGGGCATGGGCATCTGGTCGTGCCTGGGAACGGATGTGGAGACGGTGGCACAGTCGTTGCGCGAGGGTAAGTCGGGCATCGGCGTGCAGCCGGAGCGCGTGGAATACGGCTATCGTTCGGGACTCACGGGCATCGTGGAGACGCCGGTGATTACGAAGCAGATGCTGGACCGCCATACGCGCGCGGGCATGTCGGAGGAGGCGCAGTATGCTTACATGGCGAGCCGCCAGGCGTTTGCCAGCGCGGGCATCGACGATCAGTACCTGCGCGAGAACGAGGTGGGCTGCATCTTCGGCAACGACTCGTCGGCGAAGCCCGTCATCGAAGCCTCGAAGATTATGGAGGAGAAGCACGACTCGGCGATGCTGGGCTACGGCATTATCTTCCAGTCGATGAACTCGACGGTGAACATGAACCTCTCGACGATTTTCCACCTGCGCGGCGTGAACTTCACCATCAGCGCGGCCTGCGCCAGCGGCAGCCACAGCATAGGATTGGGCTACATGCTCATCAAGCAAGGCCTGCAGGACATGGTACTGGCGGGCGGCGCACAGGAGACAAACTACTACTCGATGGCTTCGTTCGACGCACTGGCAGCGTTCTCGGTGCGCATGGACGAGCCCGCGAAGGCCAGCCGCCCCTTTGACCGCGACCGCGATGGCCTCATCCCCAGCGGCGGTGCGGCAGCACTGGTGCTGGAGGACTACGACCACGCCGTGGCACGCGGTGCGCACATCCTGGCGGAGGTCGTGGGCTACGGCTTCAGCAGCAACGGCGGCGGCATCTCGGAGCCCAGCGACGAGGGCAGCGTGGTGGCCATGCAGCGCGCGATGGCTGATGCAGGTGTGACGGCCGACGACATCGACTATATCAACGCCCACGCCACCTCGACGAAGCAAGGCGACATGTACGAGGCCATGGCCCTCGACCGCCTCTTCCGCGGCAAGCACGCGCTCATCAGCTCTACGAAGAGCATGACGGGCCACGAGTGCTGGATGGCGGGTGCCAGCGAGCTGGTGTATAGCATCATCATGATGCAGAACCGCTTCGTGGCACCGAACATCAATCTGGAGAACCCCGACGAATGCGCCGAGCACCTGAACCTGACGGCCAAGACCGTGGAGGACATCGACCTCGACGTCGTCCTGAGCAACAGCTTCGGCTTCGGCGGCACGAACAGCGCGCTGATCTTGAGAAGGATGAAGGATTAGGGATTAAGGATTAGGGATTAAGGATTAAGGATTAGGGATTAAGGATTAAGGATTAAGGATTAAAGATTACAAACCCACAAATACTCTATTAACAATGAAACACTTAATGACCTTACTGCTGCTCCTCGTTGCTTCTGTAGCAATGGCACAGGATGTGATTGTCCTGAAGGATGGGAGCATCCTGAATGTGTACAACCTGGAGGAGAGCGAAACCTCTTACTTCTACACGATGAGCCCCGCAGAGGGCGCTACGACGCTCAAGATCAACAAGAGCGACGTGTTCTCCGTGAAGAAAGGCGAAGTGACCACTATCACGCAGGCTCCGGCCACCGCCACAGCCCCCGCCACGCCCGCTGTTCCTGAGTACCAGCCCGTCACGGCACAGTACTCCCGCGACATCGAGGTGAGGAGAAATTCGAACCACTGTTTTTCGGCCATCACGCCCGACGGCAATGAACTGAACTACCAAGTTATTTCGGAAGCCGACCGCAGGGTAAGTGTCATCAAAGGCACCTACCATGCACGCGAGTATGTGATACCCGACTACGTAAAGATGGGCGACAAGACCTACACCGTCACGGAAGTCGGTGAGGAGGCCTTCCTCCGCGAAAACACAGTGCGTCTCGTCCGCTTCCCGCGTACGCTGAAGAAGATTGGCGAGTCTGCCTTCACCTTCGCCAACCTCGAGCGCATCGACTTGCCCGACGGTTTGGAGGAACTGGGTCCCAAGGCCTTCGCTGGGACAGGCTTCAGAGAGACGAGCCCCGTCATCTACGTCCCCTCGACGGTCATCAAGATGGGCAAGGAGTGCTTCCGCTCCTGCGGCCGCAACCTCAGCTATCGCGGCTACTGCCAGGAGCAGTTCACCAATCTCCCGAGCTACATCACCGAGGACAACTGCACCGACTACGGCATCGATGAGGAGGCTGTGGAGGCTTTCTATCGCCGCAAGGCCCTGAACATGAACCAGCGGTAAACCTCTCTGTCTGAGCACATCAACCTGCTTTATTTACCAACCTTTTACAAACAACACGACTATGAAACGTACAATTATGACCGCTATCATGGCTGTAGCAGCCGTGGCAGTATTCGCAAGCAACCCCATCAAGGTGATTGGTGGCGACAAGAAGTTCTTCAAGAATGCCGAGGGCGGCATGGTGCTGGAGATCAGCTATGCCGGTGCCAGCTTCGACGGCAAGATGCCCCTCACCGACAAGTATCGCGACATCCCAGAGAAAACCCAAATCTCCTATGACGGTTTCATCGAGGAGTTCAGCGATAAGAACAACAAGATCACGTTCGTGAAGGACGCTTCTCAGGCCAAGTACAAGATGAGCATCAAGATCACGAAGATCGACGAGTTCGTGAATGTGATGGGCTTTATTCCCGGTCCCTGCATCCGCGCCTGGGGCACGCTGACGGTGACAGCCATCGGCAGCAATGACCCGCTCCTCGTGGTGGACATCGACGAGGTAGATGGCGGTTCCGCTCCTACCACCGACCGCGCCTTCAACGACACCTTCGGCGAGCTCGGCAAACGCATTGCGAAACTGAAATAAGGACAATTGAAAATTGAGAATTGAAAATTGAGAATTGAAAATTGAAAATTAGTAAATTGAAAATTAGTAAATTGTAAAGTCCTAATGAAACTGTTTCCTGCCTTGGAGAAGGCATACACGAAAGAGCATCTGTCGGCCCGCGAGGCACAGCGACTGGCGGAGTTCATCGCCTGGGGCCCCGTGGTGTTCCAGGCCTCACGCCTGATGATTAAGTTCGGTATTTTGGACATGCTGCGCGATGCCGACGAGGGGTTGACGCGCGCAGAAATCTGCGAGCGCACGGGCCTCTCGGACTACGCCGTGAAATGTCTGACGGAAGCCGCCCTGTGCATCGGCACGATCCTCGTGGACACCGCCACCGACCGCTTCACGCTTTCCAAGACAGGATGGTTCCTGCTGAATGACCCAGCCACTCGAGTGAACATCGACTTCAACCACGATGTGAACTACGAGGGCTGGTTTCATTTGGAGGAAGCCCTCAAAGAAGGGCGACCCGCCGGGCTGGAGCATTTCGGCTCGTGGCCCACGGTCTATGAAGCCCTCAGCGAGCTACCCGCACAGGTGCAGCAGAGCTGGTTCGGCTTCGACCATTTCTACAGTGACACATCGTTCCCCGAGGCACTGGACATCGTCTTCGGGGAGTACCATACCCGCTCGCTCTACGATGTCGGCGGCAACA
The DNA here is from genome assembly GCA_946415705.1 of uncultured Prevotellaceae bacterium. Lineage (GTDB taxonomy): Bacteria > Bacteroidota > Bacteroidia > Bacteroidales > Bacteroidaceae > Physcousia. The sequence continues at coordinate 57,340 of CAMKTN010000002.1, read as the reverse complement.
CCGGCAAATGGGCCCTGCAATGCGTGGGCCACGACCCCGACGTGGAGGTCACCATCCTGGACCTGCCGCAGCAGATACGTATGATGCAAGCAAACACCGCAGGCAAGACGGGTGCCGACCGCATCAAGGGCTACGGCATCAACCTGCTTGACAAGGACGCGCTCTTCCCGCAGCGTGAGGGCGGTCTGGACGCCATCTGGATGAGCCAGTTCCTGGACTGCTTCAGTGGCGAGGAGATCGTGAGCATCCTCACACGCGCCCAGAACGCCATGACAAAGGACACGCGCGTCTTCATCATGGAGACGCTGTGGGACCGTCAGCGCTTCGAGCCCGCCGCCTTCTGCCTCACCATGACGAGCCTCTACTTCACGGCCATCGCCAACGGCAACTCCAAGATGTACAACACCGAGGACATGACCTACTACATCGAGCAGGCGGGTCTGCAGGTGGAACGCATCTTCGACGGCCTCGGACAGGGGCACAGCATCGTGGTGTGTGGCCTCACCCCCTAACCCCCTCTCCAAGGGGCGAGGGGGAAGCCTACGGCGTGAAAATTGTAAATTGTTTAATTGTAAAATATCATCATGACAAGACAAGAAATTGAAGAGAAGGTGAGGAACTTCCTCATCGAAGACCTGGAAATCGAAGAAGACAAGATTGCTCCCGAGGCAACGTTGAAGGAGGACATGGGCATTGACAGCCTGGACTTCGTGGACATCGTTGTCATCGTGGAGAAGAACTTCGGCTTTAAGATCAAACCCGAGGAGATGGCCAGCGTGGCTACCCTCGCAGACTTCTACGACTATATCGAGAGCAAGGTAGCATAAGCCGCCGTAACCTTGGCATCGGCCAAGGCAGGACGCAACATGGAACAGGCTTCACACGCTCAATGGAAAGGCACGACGGACGGTACGCCATGGATGCAGCGCACGCTGGTGCGAACAGTGGCGCGGCTGCCCTTGTGGCTCGTCTATAGCGGCATGGCCATCTTCGTGGTGCCCGGCTACATGCTCTTCAACCGCCAGGGCTACCTCAGCCAGTACCGCTTCTTCCGCCGCCGCTTCGGCCACTCGCCCCTGCGCGCCTTCACGGACGTCTATGCCAACCACTTCCGCTTCGGGCAAGTCATCCTCGACCGCTTCGCCATCTATGGTGGCATGCGCTTCCGCCTCGTCATCGAGGGCAACGAGCGCTTCATGGCACTGACCCACGAGCCGGGCGGTTTCATGCAGGTGGGCAGCCATGTGGGCAACTTCGAGCTGGCGGGCTATATGCTGAGCCAGGACCGCAAGACCATCAATGCCTTGGTCTTCGGCGGTGAGACGGGCACGGTGATGGAGAACCGCGTGCGCGTGTTCGAGAACCAGAACCTGCGCCTCATCCTCACCGACGGTTCCATGGACCACGTCTTTGAGATGAACCGCGCGCTGGCCGACGGCGAGATTGTCTCGATGCACGGCGACCGCGTGTTCGGCTCGCAGAAGACCTTCCGCTGTCAGGTGCTGGGCGCCGAGGCACACCTGCCGATGGGGCCGTTCATCCTGGCGGCCTCGCGCGAGGTACCGCTGCTGTGCACGTTCGTGATGAAGGAGAGCCTCAAGACCTACCATGTCTATGTGCGGGAGCTCCAGATCGACGCCGCCCTGCAGGACAAAGGGCCTCGCGTGCGCGCCGCCGCACTGGCACAAGCCTTCGCCGACTGCCTCACGGAGATAGTCAGGAAGTACCCTCACCAATGGTTTAACTACTACGATTTCTGGAACGAAGAATGTACTTAGGACGCACCCACGACGATATCCTGCAGGAGCTACAGTCGCTCGCGATGCAGACCCTCATACCACAACGGCCACCCTTCATACTGGTAGATACCGTTGAGGACTTCGACATCGACCTCACCGCCACGGGCTTCACCGTGCGCGAAGGCGACCTCTTCACCGAGGACGGGCATCTCTCTGCTGCCGGTCTTGTGGAGAACGTGGCGCAGACGTGTGCCGTGCGCATGGGGTGCATCAACTACCTCAACCACCGAACCATCAAGATTGGCTACATCGGCGCCGTGCGCGACATGCGCTTCCTGCGGCTGCCCAAGGTGGGCGAGACACTGATGACCAGCATCCGTGTGCGCGAGGAGATCTTCCAGATGACACTCGTAGATGCTGAGGTGCGCGTGGGCGACGAGGTCGTAGCCACGGCAGAAATGAAAATCGCCATCAGCGAAACGCCAATGGAAAGTTGACAGTGATATGAAAGAGTTAAAGGCAAGTAAGCTGTTGGACATCCGCTTCAGCGAGGTCGATTCGATGGGGGTGGTGTGGCACGGTTCCTATCCGCTCTATTTCGAGGATGCCCGCGAAGAATGGGGCCGCAAGTACGGCTTCGGCTACCTCGACATGTTCGACAACGACTTCTATGCGCCCCTGGTGGACCTTGAGTTCCATTACAAACGTCCTATCATCTATGGTATGCGCGCGCGCATAGACATCATCTACCGCCCCACGGACGCTGCCAAGCTGATCTACGACTACGAGATCTATGACACCAGCGACGAGAGCCTCCTGACGACAGGCCACAGCGTGCAGGTGTTCATGGACAAACAATACAAGCTGCTGCTCTACTGCCCGCCCTTCGTGGAACGCTGGAAGCAGCGCATGGAAGAGCTATACCCTCAACCCTAACCCCTAAACGCTAAACGAATTGGTCCGCGTCATCGCCGATAACATCATCTCGCCAATGGGCATGAGCACAGAGCAGAACTACCTCGCCGTGAAGGCGGGGCAGTCGGCATTGCGGCGCTATGAGCAGCATTGGGGCTTGCCCGATGCGTTCACGGCATCCCTGTTCACCGACGAGCAGAATGCGGCCATGCACCTCGACGGCTTCACGCGCTTCGAGGCGTTGGTGATGCGTTGTGTGCAGCCGTTGCTGGCTACGGCGGGCATCGATGTGGCGAGTGACCGCGTCGTCTTCATCCTCGCCACCACGAAGGCCAATATCGAGCAACTGCAACGCGGCAACGAGCCCACTTCCGACATCGTCCCCGGCGAAGCCGCACAGAAGATCGCCCGCGCACTGGGCTTCACGACGATGCCCATCGTGGTGTGCAATGCCTGCATCTCGGGCGTGGCCGCCATCGTCCTCGCCCAACAGCTGTTGGAGGCTGGCACCTACGACACCGCTGTCGTCTGCGGCGCCGACGTGCAGGACAAGTTCACCGTCTCGGGCTTCCAGTCGCTGAAGGCCGTGGCCGAGGATGCCTGCCGACCCTTCGACATCGAGCGCCTCGGGCTGAACCTGGGCGAGGGTGCTGCGGCGATGGTGCTGCAGCGCGAGGGCGTGGGCGCCGACAAGGAAGCCTCCTGCTGCATAGAGGCGGGAGCCGTGCGCAACGACGCCTTCCACCTGAGCTCGCCCTCGAAGACGGGCGAGGGAGCACGTCTGGCACTGCAAGCCATCCACGCCACGGAGCTGGCCAGCGAGCTGGCCTTCATCAACGCCCACGGCACCGCCACGATGTTCAACGACCAGATGGAATCCATCGCCATCGAGCGTGCCGGTCTGCAAAGCGTCCCCGTGAATGCGCTGAAGGGAACCTTTGGCCACACGATGGGTGCCGCCGGCATCCTGGAGACCGTCATCTCCATCGCCGCCCTGCATGACCACACCATCCTGGGCTCCCGCGGTTTCGAAGAGCTCGGCGTGTCAGGACATATCCGCCTCTCCAACCGCCACGAGGCCACCGACAAGCGCCGCTTCGTGAAGATGATCTCCGGCTTCGGCGGCGGCAATGCAGCCATCAGCGTGAGCCTACCCTCAACCCTCAACCATAAACCCTCAGCCCTCAACCCTCAGCCCTCAACCCTCCGCCATCACCTCAAAGTCACCGAGGGCGGCATCAGCCTCGATGGCCAGACACTACCCCTGCAAAGCCGCGGGCGCGAGCTGCTGGTGGAGGCCTACAAGACATTCATCGGCGACTATCCCAAATTCTATAAGATGGACGGCCTCAGCCGCTTGGGCTTCGTGGCAGCGGAACTGCTCCTGCAAGCCGAGCGCGGCGAACACCTGACGGGCACGCCTGAAGCGCGCAACGACCGTGCCATCATCCTCTTCAATAATACCTCTTCGATCATGGCCGACCGCCACTACTGGGCCACGGTCAGCGACCTGGAGGCCTCATTCCCCAGCCCCGCACACTTCGTATATACCCTGCCGAATATCGTGGCGGGCGAGCTGGCCATCCGCCACCAGTACCGCGGCGAGACATCCTTCTACATCCTGCCGCGGCGCGACGAAACCCTTATGGCACAGGTGGTGAACGCCGCCATGGCCGACGGCTCCGCGAGCAGCGCCCTGACGGGATGGATTGACTACCCCTGCGACGAGCATTTCGAAGCAGAACTATGGATAATTGAGAATTGAAAATTCATTAAATAATACATAAATAGAAATGGAAGAATTGATTCAAGAACTGAAAGAACACATCATCGAAGTACTGAACCTCGAAGACATGACACCCGCTGATATCGAGGACGATGCACCCCTCTTCGGCGAAGGCCTCGGACTGGACAGCATCGACGCGCTGGAGCTGATTGTCATGATGGAGAAGGAATACGGTATTAAGCTGAAGAGTCCCGCTGAGGGCAAAGAGATTTTCAAGAGCGTCCATGTGATGGCTCAGTATGTCAATGAGCACCGAACGAAATAGAAAAATCTACATAACAGGCATGGGCATCGTGTCGGCCATAGGGCTCGACACTACCGAAACCCTGGCGTCGCTCCGAGCTGGCAGAACCGGCATCGGGGCCTTGACGTATCTAAAGACCACCCATCGCGAGTTCCCCGTGGGCGAGGTAAAACTCTCCACTGAGGAGATGCGCCAGCGGATGCATATTCCTGAGAATCAGCCTACCACACGCACGGAACTAATGGGTATGATGGCGCTGGAGCAAGCCCTGCAGCAGGCGCACGTGACGAGCGATGAGATGGCGCAAGCCGCCTTCGTGTCGGGCACGACAGTGGGTGGCATGGACATGACCGAGCAGTTCTACCCGGACTTCCTGGAGAACGAGCAGCACAAGGAATATATCTCGCAGCACGACTGCGGTGCCTGCACCGAGAGCATCGCCGACCATTTCGGGCGCTTTGCCTCCGTAACAACCCTCTCCACCGCCTGCTCCTCAGCCGCCAACGCCATCATCAACGGCGCCAACCTGCTGCGCAGCGGGCAGCGTGAGATAGCCGTCGTGGGCGGCAGCGAGTGCATCACCATGTTCCATCTCAACGGCTTCAACTCGCTGATGATTCTCGACCACGAGCAATGCCGCCCCTTTGACGCCACACGTGCTGGCTTGAACCTCGGCGAGGGTGCCGCCTTCCTGGTCATCGAGACCGAGGCGTCGGCACAGCGCAGAGGCGCGCAGCCACTGGCCGTGCTGGAGGGCTATGGCAATGCCTGCGATGCCTTCCACCAGACAGCCTCCTCGCCCGAGGGCGAAGGCTCCTATCTGGCGATGCAAGAGGCACTGGCCGATGCGGGTCTGCAACCGGCCGACATCGACTATATCAACGCCCACGGCACAGGAACCCCCAACAACGACACCAGCGAGAGCCAGGCGATGATGCGCCTGTTCGGTGAGGTGCTGCCCCCCGTGAGCAGCACCAAGTCCTTCACGGGACACACGACGAGCGCATCGGGAAGCATCGAGACCGTCATCTGCCTGTTGGCCATGCAGGAGCAGTTCCTGCCCCTGAACCTCGGCTGGCAGCACCAGATGGACGACGGCATCACCCCCGTCACCAACCAGACGCCCCAGCGCCCCCTCCGCCACGTCCTCTGCAACAGCTTCGGCTTCGGCGGCAACGACAGCTCCCTCGTCTTAGGAGCCCTCCCCCCCGCCCCTTCCACCACCATCTCCCCCACCCCCTCCGCCACCACTCCCGAGGTTTCAACCTCGGGCCTCTACCTCACCGCCGCTACCCAAATCTCCATTCAGGAACCGCTCAGCGAGCAGTGGTTAGAGAGCCCCATCCTATATGAAGAGCCCTACGTCCGCTCCCTCGACCCCGACTTCAAGCAATGGCTGTCGGCCGGTGAGTCGCGCCGCATGGGCAAGCTCCTGAAACGCGCCCTGGCCTCCGCGCTGACCGCCATGCAGCAGAGCGGCGTGGAGCTCCCCGATGCCATCATCACCGGCACGGGCCTCGGCTGCATCGAGAACACGGAGCTCCTGCTGTCGCACCTCTGCTTCGAAGGCGAGGAGAACTGCAAGCCCACGCCCTTCATGCAATCGACCCATAACACCATCAGCTCGCTGGTCAGCATCCACACCAAATGCCACGGCTATAACGCCACCTACGCCCACAAGGAAGCCTCCTTCGACGGGGCGCTGGAGGACGCGTGGACACAGATGCAGCTGGGACGCATCCGCACAGCCCTCGTGGGCGGTCAGGATGAGATGACGCCCGACTTCTTCAAGATGCTGTGCAAGACCGGCGTCTTCGGCAATCCAGGACAGGTGGCCGGCGAGACGGCGGTGAGCATCATGATGAGTCGCGAGCCCTCAGCCGCTGCGCTATGTCGCCTCACAGCCGTCAAGCGCATATACCAGCCTACAGCCGCCGAGCTGGCTGCCGAGGCCAAGGCCATCGGTGCCGTGGATGCCGTCATGACGAGTGTAGCAGGCACCGCCGACACAGAGAAGATTGCGCGCGCCGCCAGTCTCTTCCCCGACACGCCCCTGTTGCAGTTCAAGAACCTCTTCGGCGACGGCTTCACCTCCTTCGGCTTGGGCGTGTATACTGCGGCACACATCCTGCACCGCCAGCAGCTGCCCGAGGCCATGCTCATCCCCGGCTACGAGAAGCCGCAGGCCCTGCGCCGCCTCCTCGTCCTCAATGACATCAACGGCAAGGACTTCACCTTCGCCCAATTGGAAATTGATAATTGAGAATTGAAAATTGAGAATTGAACTTCTTGAACCCTTGAACCCTTGAACTTTTGAACTCTTGAACCCTTGAACTTTTGAACTTTTGAACTCTTAAACTTCTTAAACTCTCAACCCACATGTACCTCCTCCTCTTAGCCATCGTTCAAAGCCTGTTGCTCAGTGCAGGACAGGTGATGCTGAAGATTGCCCTGAAGGCGATGGGTGAGCCGTCATGGACATGGGCCTTCGTACTCTCACAGCTCACCAACTGGTGGTTCCTGGCCACGGGCATCAGCCTCACGGCCAGCGGTGTGCTGTGGATGTATATGTTGAAGCGCTACCCCTTCAGTATCGCCTACCCCCTGTCCAGCATGGCCTACGTCTTCGGCATGATAGCAGCGATGCTGGTCTTCCACGAGGAGGTACCCCCCACCCGATGGATTGGCGTATTATTGATCATGGGCGGCTGCTATTTCATCGCAAAGTAAAGAGTTTGAGATTAGAAAGAACAATGAAATTACTAACGAAATATATCCAATCGCTCTGTCACCTCCCCCTGGGGAGGCTGGGAGGGGCTTTACTCCTTTGTTTCTTCGTAAGCTGCGGCACCGCCGCGGCGCAGCAGCCTGCGACCCCTGAACAGCAGGCACAGCTCATCAGCGAGATCAACGCGGCAGCCAAGGACATCCAAACCCTGCAGTGCGACTTCACGCAGACGAAGACCCTGTGCATCATGAATGACAAGATGGTCAGCCAGGGTGCGATGACCTTTGCACAACCGGCCAAGCTACGGTGGAGATATACGACGCCCTACGACTACACCTTCATCATCAGCGATGACAAAGTGCATATCGCCAAGGGCAGCAAGCGCAACAGCATCGACATCAAGAGCAGCCAGGTGTTTCAGGAGATTGTGCGCCTGATGGCAGGCAGTGTCACAGGCCGCTGTCTCACGCAGACCAAGGACTTCAGCGTCAAGATGCTCATCGCCGAGAAGAGCTATATCGCGGTGCTGACGCCCAAGGACAAGCAGCTGAAGAAGATGTTCCAGACCATACGACTCACCTTCGACCGCGCCCGCAAAATCGTTACAACGGTGGAGATGACCGAGGCGACAGGCGATGCCACCGTAATCGAGTTCCAACATATTCAACAAAACAAACCCGTCAGTGCAAAAGCTTTTAGTCTTGATTAGCATCTTCTGCGCCCTTGCCCTGCCAAGCGCCACGGCACAGACCGACTACCCGCTCCTGCTGGCGGGCAGCGACCACGCACGATGGAACTTCACCCTGGAGCACGGCACGCTGTCGCTGACAGGCATCTGCCTCGTGAGACAGACCGACGAGGGTCTGGTGGGTTCCGTGGTGAATGAGTTCGGCATCCGTGCCTTCGACTTCACCTGCTGCGGCGACAAGGTGTGCGTCATGAACGTGCTGCCGCAGATGAACAAATGGTACATCCGTCGCCTGCTGCGTGCCGACCTGCGCCTCCTGGCCGCCGACAAGGCCGTAGAGCCCGGCAAACGCCGCCAGCTGTCCAGCTATCTGCCCGACTCGCTCCTGCTGAACAATATGAAATATCATATCAACTATCGTTTTGAACGCATCAAAGAATAACGTTGCATGACACTACTGAACGACTTCTTCCACATCACGGCAGCCTCCTCGGAGGGTGCCGCTGCCACATACACCATCGCCTTGAACCCCGAGCACACCATCTACAAGGCCCACTTCCCCGGCAATCCCATCACACCGGGCGTCTGTCAGGTGGCCATCGTCGAGGAACTGATGTCCGAACGCGAAGGCCGTCCCATGCACGTCGCCCACATCGCCAACATCAAATATATGGACATCATCGTGCCCACCACCGACCCCACCCTCAACGTGGAACTCTCGCGTATTCGTGAGGTCGAAGGCGGCACAGCCCTGCAAGCCGTCCTCCGCAATGACCGCTCTACCTTCACCAAGATGTCCCTCACCCTCCATTAATTTTCAATTTTCAATTCCCCCCAATGCGCTTGCTCCTCCTCATCCCCACCTACAACAATGCCCTCACGGTGTGCGACATCGTACAGCGGAGCGTAGCGGTGTGGCCTGAGGTGCTGGTGGTGGACGACGGCAGCACCGACGACACCCTGTCCCGCCTCCGCGCCCTGCAGCAAGACATCGCTTTCGAGATCCTCACCTACGCCCAGAATCGCGGCAAGGGCGGCGCCCTGAAGGCGGGCTTCCAGTGGGCGAAGGACCACGGCTACACACATGTCCTCACCCTCGATGCCGACGGCCAGCACTACCCCGAGGATGCCACGACGCTCATTGAGGCCAGCCGCCAGCGCCCCGAGGCGCTCATCGTGGGCAGCCGCTCCTTTACAGATAAGAACATGCAGGGCGGCAGCGTCTTTGCCAATAAGTTCAGTAACTTCTGGTTCACGGTGCAGACACTCCGCAAGATTCCCGACACGCAGACCGGCTACCGCCTCTACCCCCTCGATGGAATCGGCGGTTTGCGCATCCTCACCGCCCGCTACGAGGCCGAGCTGGAGTTGCTGGTGTTCACCGCCTGGCGCGGCACGCCCATCATCCCCGTTCCCGTGCGCGTCTATTACCCAGCCCCCGAGGAGCGCGTGTCGCATTTCCGTCCTACGCTGGACTTCCTGCGCATCACCGTCCTCAACACCATCCTCTGTTTCCTCGCCATCGTCTATGGCGGCCCCCGCATGCTCCTCCATTATCTCCACTCCCACCTTAAACTTTAAACCTTAAACTTTAAACTACACCGCGTGTTCACCCTCCTCTACGATAGACTCCATCACCGCCGCTGGCTGCTCCTCATCCTTTGGATGATGATCCTCGTCGTGGCCGGCTTCATGGCGTCGCGTATCCACGTGAAAGAGGACATTGGAGACTTCCTGACATCCGATGCTGACGCCGCACGCTATATGTCCGTCTATCAACAGATCGGTGGGCAGAACCGCATCGTCATCATCACCGCGGCCCCCACTGTCAGCGAGGAGGAACGCACTGACTCTATCGCCGCCGCGATGGCAGATTTCGAGGAGGTGCTGCAGGCGGTAGATACGGCTGGCATCCTCAAGGACATCCAGATGCAAGCCGACGAGAGCGGCGTGGCCGACATGGTGTCGTTCCTCTTGGCGCATGCGCCGCTGCTGATGAGCGATGCCGACTACCAGCGGGCCGACAGCCTCCTAGAGCGTCCCGACTATATCGCACAAGCCCTCGACGACGACCGCCAGACACTGCTCCTGCCTACGTCGGGTTTCATGGTGCAAAGCATCCAGCATGACCCGCTGCACCTCTTCAGCCCCGTGCTGGCCCGCCTGAACGCCCTGCGCGACGGCATGGACTATGTCGTGGAGGACGGCATCATCTTCACCCCCGACCACCAGGCAGGCATCGGCTTCGTCACCAGCCCCTTCGGCAGCAGCGAGAGCGGCAACAACCGCCTGCTCGCCGCCCTCTTGGACGAGGCCATCGATAGCCTGCAACAGGCGCATCCCGCCATCCGCATGACAGCCGTGGGCGCGCCGCTCATCGCCGTGACCAACGCCGACCGCATCAAGGCCGACGGCATCCTGGCCGGCACCATCAGCATCATCCTCATCGGACTCATCCTGTGGCTGCGCTTCCGCCGCATCGGCGACATCGCATGGATGGTGCTGTCCATCGCCACCGGCTACGCCATCGCCATCGCCATCATGGGCTTCTACCGCGATGAGCTGTCGGTCATCGTGCTGGGCACCGGCTCCGTGCTCATCGGCATCGCAGCCAACTACCCCCTGCACTTCCTCGACCACACGCGCCACGAACCCGACCGCCGCAAGGCGCTCGCAGACATGGTGCCTCCCCTGCTGACGGGTAACATCACCACCGTGAGTGCCTTCGCCTGCCTGGCATGGATGGACTCCGAGGCCATGCGCGACCTCGGCATCCTCGGCGCCCTCGTGTTGATGGCCACCATCTTCTTCGTGCTGGTCTTCCTACCCGTCCTCATTAAGAGTAATTCCCCCCAGCCCCTTTCTATAAAAGAAGCGACTAGTCAAAAGTATTCACTCCCCTCCCTCACAGGGAGGGGCAGGGGGGTGGGTCTTCCTCTTCTCCTTCTTTTAACCGCTCTCTTCTTCTACCTCAGCCTGCAGACGACCTTCGACACGAACATGCAGCACATCAACTACATGACCGAGGAGCAGCGCGAGAACCTGTCCCTGCTGAACATCGGACTGGAGTCCGCTGGTGCCACAGGTGTGCTGGCGGTGGCAGAGAAGGACGATGTGGATGCAGCCCTGCAAAGCGCCGAGGAGATGGCCGACAGCCTGCGGGCTGCGGGCCTCGCCGTCAAGAGCCTGCAGCACCTCATCCCCTCCCAGGCCAGTCAGCAGCGCGCCATCGAGAGATGGCAGCGCCTCCTCGCCAAACACGGCGAGACACTGCGCACCGCCCTCCTCGCTGAGGGTCAGCGCCAAGGCTTCTCCGCGCAGGCCTTCGCGCCGTTCCTGACGATGCTCGACGAGACCTGGACACCCCAGCCCATCGAAGCCTTCGCCCCCATCGCCGAGGTCGTGGGCGGACAATATATCCTCACCGCCGAGCAACAGCCTGCACGCGTCATCAGCTACGTCCAGGACAGCGTCGCCATGTCAGACAACGACAAAGTGCTGTGGCGCCAGCGCCTCCACGAGCAAGGCTTCCTCTTCGACAGCCGCGACCTACAGAGCACGCTGGCCACGACACTCTCCGATGACTTCAACTACATCGGCTTCGTCTGCAGTTTTGTGGTGTTCTTCTTCCTCTGGCTCTCCTTCGGCAGCATCGAGCTCAGCCTGCTCTCCTTCCTCCCCCTCGCCGTAGGGTGGATATGGATCCTGGGCATCATGCAGCTCTACGGCATCCAGTTCAATATCGTCAACATCATCCTGGCCACCTTCATCTTCGGTCAGGGCGATGACTACACCATCTTCATGACCGACGGCCTCATCTACGAACGCACCTATGGCCGTCCTGTCCTGCGCAGCTACAAGGAGAGTGTGGCGCTGTCTGCCATTATCATGTTCATCGGCATCGGCACCCTCATCTTCGCCCAGCATCCCGCCATGCGTTCGCTGGCGCAGGTGGTCATCATCGGTATGTTTACTGTGGTGCTGATGGCTTTCTACCTGCCGCCGCTGGTGTTCCGTTGGATGACCCATGAACACGGACAGCTGCGCGAGGTGCCCCTCACGATGGAGCGCTTCCTCATCACCGTCTTCTGCTCTGCCTTCTATCTCGCCGGCGGCCTCATATATCAGCCCTTCGCCTTCATCTACAGCCATCTGGGCCGCTATACCGAGGCACGCCGCCTGCGCTTCCACAAGACCCTGCGTGCCGTCTCTCACTTCAACATCAGCCACATCCCCGGCACCACGTTCACCGTACACAACCCGCACGGCGAGACCTTCGAGCGGCCCGCCATCATCGTGTGCAACCACCAGTCGCAACTCGACCTGATGGCTGTCCTCAGCCTCACCCCCAAGGTGGTGATCCTCACGAAGAAATGGGTATGGAACAACCCGCTCTACAGCCTCATCCTGCGCGCCGCCGAGTTCTACCCCATCTCTGAAGGCTACGAGCAGAGCCAGCCGCACCTCGAGAGCCTCATCCGTCGTGGCTACAGCATCATTGTCTTCCCCGAGGGCACCCGCTCCAAGGACCGCGAGATTCACCGCTTCCATCAGGGCGCGTTCCATCTCGCCAAGGCCTACGGCCTCGACATCCTCCCCATCTTCCTCGTGGGTCTTGGTGACGTCCTGCCCAAAGATGAACTCGTCTTCCGGCGCGGAAAGATGCACCTGGAAATCGGACAGCGCTTCGCCACTAACGATACCGCCTGGGGCACCACGCCCCGCGAGACCACCCGTCTCGTGCACCAGCTCTTCGTGCGCCACTACGCCGAGCTGCGGCAGAAGTTCTGCACCGTGGAAGCCGTGGTGCCCTACGTGCGTTATCAATATAAATATAAGGTGCGCAGCGTGGAGCGCGAGGCGAACCGCCGCCTCAACGAGATCCTCGCCAACGCCGCCGCCATCGACCAGTGGACGGGCGGCACCGAATACAGAATCCCCCATTGCGGGCAGGGCGAGGAAGCCTTCGTCTTTGCCCTCGTGCACCGCGACGTGCAAGTCATCGCCACAGACCCCGACCCTGAGAAGCTCGCCGTGGCAAGGAATATAAATATTCGGCTCTCGAACTTGAGGTTCGAGAAGTTGAAGGTTTAAAGTTTAAAGTTTAAAGTTTAGGGGATTCATCAATCATCATTCATCATTCATCAATCATCAATCCTCAATCGTGCATCGTTGTATCATCATAGGCAGTGGCCTCGGCGGCCTTTCCACGGGAGTGATTCTCGCCCGTGAGGGCTATGCGGTGACCATTCTGGAACAAGAAGCCCAGATTGGCGGTTGCCTGCAGTGCTTCACGCGACGCGGCGTGAAGTTTGAGACCGGCATGCATTTCATCGGCAGCGCGCGCCACGGCCAGACCCTAGACCGCCTGCTGCGCTTCCTGGGCGTGACGGATGACATACAACTGGGTGAACTGGACCGCGAGGCATATGACATCGTGCGCATCGGGGATGAGGAATACCGCTTCCCGAACGGGCGCGAGGCCTTCATCCGCCAGATGACGGAGTACTTCCCCCATGAGCACGATGGAATCGTGAAATATATGGACTGCGTGGAGCGCGTAGCCAACGCGTCGAGCCTCCACACGCTCAGCCTGAAGAATGCCGACAGCGCCATCAGCACGGAATACCAGCTGCGCAGCATCAACGAGGTCATCGAGGGCCTCGTCACCGACGAACGTCTCCGCCAGGTGCTGGTCGGCAACCTGCCCCTTTATGCCGCCCGCTACGGTCGCACACCCTTCTCCACCCATGCCTTCATCGTGGATTTCTACAACCAGAGCAGCTTCCGTGTCGTGGGCGGCAGCGATGCCATCGGCCTCTCGCTCCAGAAGACATTGGAGCGCTATGGCGGCAGCGTCCTCACACGAACCAAGGTCAACAAGATACACGCCTCCGACGACCACGTCACGGGTGTCTCCACGACCGATGGCCGCTTCTTCCCCGCCGACATGGTCATCAGCGCCATCCACCCCGTGCCTACGCTGGCGATGACCGACAGCCCGCTCATCCGCAAGGCCTTCCGCCAACGCATGCAGCAGCTGCCCAACACCATCGGCATCTTCGCCGTCTATCTCGACTTCAAGGAGAGCGCGATGCCCTACATGAACAGCAACTACTACGGCTACCCTGCTTCGTCTCCTTGGGACTGCGAGGACTACACCCTCGCTGACTGGCCGCGCGGCTATCTCTATATGCATTTCTGCCACAAGTCGCAGCCGCGCTACGCCAAGGCGGGCGTCATCCTCAGCTATATGCGTTTCGAGGAGATGCAGCCGTGGCTGGGCACCGCCATCGGACACCGCGGTGCCGACTACGAGGCGTTCAAGCGGCAGCGTGCAGAGCGCCTGCTGGACGTCGTGGAACACGACCTCCCAGGCCTGCGCGACAGCATCGCTCACTACTACACCTCCACGCCTCTCACCTATCTCGACTACACGGGAACGCCCGAGGGCAGCGCCTATGGCATCGCCCGAGACATTACCCTCGGTGTGTCCTGCCATGTGCCGCAGCGCACGAAGCTCCCGGGCCTCTATCTCACCGGACAGAACATCAACTCCCACGGCATCCTCGGTGTCCTCGTGGGCTCTATCGTCACCAGCTCTGACATCCTCGGCACAGCATATATCTACGACAAAATAAAAGCGGCAAATCAATGAAAAGTGCAATTATCATCGGAGGCGGTTTCGGCGGTCTGACAACGGGGGCGTTGTTGGCGCGCGAAGGTATGGACGTCACCGTCATCGAGAAGAACCACCACATCGGCGGCGGCCTGCAGAGCTTCCGCCGGGATGGCATCGATTTCGAGACAGGGATGCACATTTTAGGCGGTTTCAACGAGGGCGACACCGTCTATCGCATCTTCGACTACATCGGCATCCTGGACCGTCTCCGCCTCAAGCGCAGCGACACCGACTGCATGGACCAGATCACCTATCTCTCCCCCACTCCCGCCCCAACCACCACTCCCGCCTCTGCCGTCCCTGCCACCACTCCCGCCTCTGCCGCCCCTGCCACCACTCCCGCCGATTCATCGGCGGGCTCCATCACCTACCGCATCCCCCAAGGCCGCGCCCCCTTCACCGAGGCCCTCTGCCGCTACTTCCCCGCCGAGAGCGACGGCATCGTCGCTTACGTGGAGGCCCTCTATCAGATCGCCGACGAAGTGGATTTCTTCAACCTGCGCCCCACGGACAACTTCTTCAAGGTCCACTCCGACCGCTTCATGCAACCTGTCGATGAGTTCATCGCCGGCTTCGTCAGCGACCCGCGCCTGCAGGACCTGCTGGCTTATATGAATCCCATGTACGGCGGTGTGCGCCATCAGACACCCGCCTACATCCACGCCCTCATCAACGTCCTCTACATCAAGGGACAGTTCCATTTCATCGGGCGCAGCCAGCACATGGCCGAGGAGCTGGCACGTGTCATCACCGAGCACGGCGGCCGCGTCATCAGCGGCGATGCCGTCACCGCCGTGGAGGTCGAGGACAAGCGCGCCACCGCCGTCGTGACCGCCCAGGGCAAGCGCTTCACGGCGGACTATGTCATCAACACCCTGCACCCCCAGCAGCTCTTCGACCTGCTTCCCGAAGGCGCCCTGTCCAAGGCCTACATCACCCGCCTCAGCGAGGCACCCCTCACCTATTCCGCCTTTATCCTGTATATCGTCTTCAAGCCCGAGAGCTTCCCCTATATCAACCACACCTGCTACCTGCAGGACGACTACGGCCTCGTCTGGAGCCACGGCGACTACGACGACGCCACCTGGCCCCGCGGCATGATGTATATCACCCCGCCGACAGAAGACCAGGGGCCGTGGGCGCAGCGCATGACCGTCAACTGCATTATGCCGTGGGCGCAGGTGGCACAGTGGGCCGACACACGCGTGGGACATCGCGGTGCCGACTACGAGGCCTGGAAGCGCCGCCTGGCCGAGCGCATCATCGATAAGATGGAAAAGCTCTACCCGGGCTTCCGCGACAAGGTGCAGACCTATATCGCCGCCTCGCCCCTCACCATCCGCGACTACTACGGTTCCCCCTGTGGCGCCCTCTACGGCTACCAGAAAGATGCCCACGACCCCGCCCGCACGATGGTGATGCCCGTCACCAAGATCCCCAACCTGCTGCTCTCGGGCCAGTGCGTGAACCTCCACGGCATCTGCGGCGTCCCCCTCACCGCCATCAACACCGCCGAAGTCATCTTCGGCACCAACACCATCATCAACAAAATCAACGCCCATGCAGCCCATTCTTAATTTTAATTAACTTCGTTGACTTTTGTCACGACTCAGCCAGTCAAGCAAGCTTGTCGGCTCTCGCTGCTCAAAGTTCTCAATTCTTAATTTTCAATTCTCAATTTTCAATTTTCAATTATAAATGCCCTTTCGCCTCCTTCTCATCCTTGCCCTCCTCGTGGCTTCCGTGACCTCGCCTGCCACCACTCCCTCCGCAGCCACCACTCCCTCGGTTTCAACCGAGGGTATCCCCCTCTGGGCCGGCACCCCTGTCCGCGCTTCCTCCGTCACCCTCGCCCCCTTCCTCCCAGCCACCACTCCCTCGGCAGCCACCACTCCCTCGGTTTCAACCGAGGGCCCCTCCCCCTCCCCCGCCATCATCGTCTGCCCCGGCGGCAGCTACTGCTGGCATGACTACGAGGCTGAGGGCATCCGCGTCGCCGAATGGCTCCGCGACAACGGCATCGCCGCCTTCGTCCTCAAATACCGCGTGCAGGGCATCGTTCCTTATATCACCCACTCCCGCCTCATCAGCCGCGGCCACCGCCACCCCGATGCCCTCTGCGACATCCAGCGCGCCATCCAATACCTCCGCGAGCACGCCGACAGCTTCCACATCGACCCCTCCCGCCTCGGCGCGATGGGCTTCTCGGCGGGCGGCCACCTCGTCATGAGTGCTGCCGCCTATGCCGCCACGGATTTCCTCGCCCCCCTCGGCATCACGCATACCGTCAGCCTGCGCCCCGACTTCGTGGCACCCATCTACCCCGTCGTGACCATGCAGCCGCCCTATGTCCACAAGCGCAGCCGCCGCGCCCTCCTCGGCGAATACGGCAAGCGCCGTCAGGCCATGCGCGACTCCATGTCCCTGGAGATGCATGTCCCTGCCGACTGCCCGCCCGTCTTCCTCCTCAACTGCGTCGATGACCCCATCGTGCAGTGGCAGAACAGCGTCCTGCTGGACAGCGCCCTCACCGCCCGCGGCATTCCCCATCTCTACACCCAATACCGCGTGGGAGGCCACGGCTTCGGTGGCGACAGCCGTAAGTTCTCCGCCGAGACCGCCCACTGGCAACAGACCTTCCTCGCCTGGCTCCAAGCCACCCTCATCCCATAACCCATTAGCCCTATTAGCCCCATAAGCCCTATAAGTCTTATAAGCCCCATGACCAACTTCGACGACATCCGTCCCTACTACGACTCCGAGATACCCGCTGCCATGCAGCGCATCGCCGACAGCGAGCACTTCCCGCTACTGGCCCAGTATGTCTATCCCGGTCAGGACCTGGACCACGTGAAAGCCCTCCTGCGCCAGTTCACCACCATCCGCGACTTCCAGCTGGAGGTCATGCGGTGTGTCAACGAGCAGGCCATCGCCCGCAGCACTACGTCCTTCACCTATGCCGGCCTCGACCGCCTCGACCCGCAGGAGCGTTACCTCTTCGTGAGCAACCACCGCGACATCATGCTGGATGCCTGCCTCCTGCAATATGCCCTCTACCGCGAAGGTCATGAGACCTCGGAGATCACCTTCGGCGCCAACCTCATGAGCACCCCACTGGTCATCGACATCGGCAAATGCAACAAGATGTTCCGCGTCGAGCGCGGCGGCACACCGCGTGAGTTCTACCAGTCCTCCAAGCACCTCTCGGAGTACATCCGCTACTGCATCACCGAGAAGCACCAGAGCGTGTGGATCGCGCAGCGCAACGGCCGCACTAAGGACGGCGACGACCGCACCGACCAGGGCATCATCAAGATGTTCGGCATGAGCCTCCCCAAGGACCCCGTCCGCGCCCTCGCTGACCTGCACATCGTGCCCGTCAGCATCAGCTACGAATGGGAGAGCTGCGACCTCCTCAAGGCACGCGAGCTCTACCTCGGCCGCACCACGAAGTACGTGAAGAGCCCGGGCGAGGACCTCAACAGCATCCTCACCGGCATCATGCAACCCAAGGGTGCCGTCCACATCGAGTTCTGCCCCCTCATCACCCCCGCCGACCTCGCCCAGGCGGGCGGGGTCGGGGCAGCCACCACTCCCTCGGCAGCCACCACTCCCTCGGTTTCAACCGAGGGTTCTCCCGAGGGCCTCACCCCCGACTTCCACCGCTCCGTCGCCCATCTCATCGACCAGCGCATCCTCAGCGCCTACCGGCTCGCGCCCAATAACTACATCGCCCTCGACATCCTCCGCGGCACCACCGAGCACGCCGCCCATTACACCGCTGACCAGCGCGCCGCCTTCGAGCAGCACATCACCAAGCTGCGCGGCATAGGCATCAGCGATGCCAGCGCCTATGCCGAGATGCGCGACATACTGCTTCATATCTACGTTAACCCCCTTATCAACAAACAACAATGAAAGATAAAATACGCAAGATGCTGGAGGACGCCCTGCCTCTGGTAGATTTCGACTCCGACTTCCTCTTCAGTGAACTCGACTCCCTCGGTGTCACCACCATCCTCATGATGCTGGCCGATGAGTTCGGCATCAAGCTCGAAGCCTCCGACGCCACCCCCAAGAACCTCAAATCCCTCGACAGCATCGTCGCCATGGTGGAGGGGAAACTGCGCGCATGATTCTCGCCGATTACATATCCCTCCACGCGCAGCGCTACCCCGATAAAGTCGCCCTCGTCTGCGGCGACGAGCATTGCACCTATGCAGGGCTCAACCGCCGCATTGACGACCGTTCCGCTCAATTGCGCGCTAGCTCTTCATCTCCCCTCCCTCACGGGGGAGGGGGCGGGGGTGGGGCCTCCGTTCACTGCCTCCGCGCCACCCCCTCCATCGACTTCATCGTCGATTACTTCGCCCTCCACCGCCTCGGCTGCGTGGCAGCCCCCTTAGAGCGCGATACACCCGAGGCCATCTTCGCCGCCATCGCACAGGAGCTGGGCGCCCATACCGCCCCCGAAGGCACCGCCGACGTCCTCTACACCACCGGCACCACCGGCAAGTCCAAGGGCGTGATGATCAGCCATCGCACCATCCTCGCCGATGCCGAGAACCTCATCGCCGGACAGGGCTTCAGCCACGACCTCGCCTTCGTCATCAACGGCCCCCTCAACCATATCGGCAGCCTCTCCAAACTCTACCCCGTCCTCATGCTGGGCGCTACGGCCATCATCGTCGATGGCATCAAGGACATCAACCGCTTCTTCGACGCCTTCGACTTCCCGGCGCCGAAGGTCGCCACCTTCCTCGTGCCCGCCAGCATACGCATTCTCATACAGCTCAGCGCCGACCGCCTCGCCGCGCTCGCCGACCGCATGGACTTCATCGAGACCGGCGCCGCCGCCATCTCGCAGGCCGACATGCAAGCCCTCTGCCGCCTGCTGCCCCACACGCGCCTCTACAACACCTACGCCTCCACCGAGACCGGCATCATCAGCACCTACAACTTCAACGACGGCCGCTGCCAAGCCGGCTGCCTCGGGCGCCCGATGCCTCACTCCCATCTCTTCATCACTGACGCCGGCACTATCGCCTGTCAGGGCGACACCCTCATGACCGGCTATATCGGCGATCCCGAACGTACGGCCACCGTGCTGCGCGACGGCACCCTCTACACCTCCGACCTCGGCCGCATCGACGACGAGGGCATGCTCCATCTCGCAGGCCGCGAGGACGATGTCATCAACGTCGGCGGCTTCAAGGTAGCCCCCACCGAAGTCGAGGACGCCGCCCTCTCGCATCCCGCCGTCAAGGACTGCATCTGCATCCCCGTGGAGCATAAGATCACGGGCCTGGCCCTCAAGCTCCTCGTCGTCACCCACGACGGCACCCCCCTCGACAAGCGCGCCCTCGCCCTCTACCTCCGCGACCGCCTGGAGACCTATAAGGTCCCCCTCCTCTACGACACCGTCCCCTCCATCCACCGCACCTTCAACGGCAAACTCAACCGCAAATACTACACAAAATAACAACAGCAGCTACGGATTTGTAGCTGCTGTTGTTTGATGTATGTAGGTAGTAATACCTAATGCGGAGGGAAACCTCCGGAGCTATCAGGGAAGGTTATTGCTGGGGAGCTGGAGCAGACTCGCCCCAGATATCCCAAGCTTGCTGCTCCTTGGTGAGGACCGGTTTATTCGGGTCCGCTTTTTGATCGTTAACCAGAGAGAGAGCGATGATGCTTTCCGGAAGCACATAATCCTGTGTCATCGCAGGAGTGATATATACTTTCTTTTCCATAGTCTTAAAGACCCACCCTCGAATCCCTCCCGTGAGGGAGGGAAGCGGCTGGCGCTTGAGAGCTTATAGGGTCATTGTTTATTGATTATACAATTTTCACCATCTTCCCGCAGGCCTCCCCTCCCTGACGGGAGGGGTGCCCAACGGGCGGAGTGGGTCTTTTACTTAACCATTACTTTCTTACCATTGACGATGTTCACGCCCTTCTGGAGCTTGTTCAGCTTGCGACCGGAGAGGTCATAGATCTCGCCAGCAGCAACGCCGCTGAAGACGCTCTGGATAGCGGTAGCCGTACCCTCGTCAAAGAAGAAGGCCTTAACAGAACTAGCGCCGGGAACGGTCAGATAAGCGTGGTTAGCAGTAATCGTGGGCTCGTGTTCAGCTTCTACCTGATAGAAGCCAGTCTTTTCGTTAATCATCTGGAGAACATACTTGCCAGCTTCAACCTCCTGAGAATTATAGACACCAGTGAGCAGGCCCTCCGTGTAATTAAGAGCTGTACCCTGGGCGTCGCCCGTCAGGACAGCTTCCCATTCACCTTCGATGATGTAAGGCTTGTTGGCCTCAAGAGCATCAACTTCTGTGAGGGTCAGTTTGTCACCAGCTACTTCACTCACGCTGTAAGCCTTCACGCCTTCGGGCAGACTAGCCACTGCGAACGGAACCATAACAGTACCATAACCAGCAGCCGTCGTGCTGATGGTGATGCTGGGCTTGGTGGTCTTGATGATGTTGAAGTCGATGTGGGAGTTCACGGTGTAAACACCAGCATCCTGAGAACCGATGTAGTTGTTGGCCTCGGTGTTCTTCAGATTCCATACACCTTCGGTTGCTGTCGGGATGACAGTTACTACAAGTGCATCATCGAACTCGGTAGTAGTGCGAATCTGGCTTGTGTTACCGCCGTAAGGAACACCTGTGCTGATATAGCGGACATTGCCATCAGCATCAATCTGCGACATCTTGTAGTTGTTGCCGCTGACCTTGGTGAAGGTGAATGCCTGAGCAAGGTTCTGGTTGGCATCAGCCTGATACTTGATGTTGTAGCCACCCATATCACTGCGGTCACCTGCCAAATAGGTCATGGCCTTGTTATTGTATGTCCAGCCAGCATAGGTGAGGACAACATTGAAGAGCTGACCATCAGCAGGCTCGTTGATCGTTGTCAGAGCTGTATAAGCAGCCTCTACGTCAGCAACGGTAGCCTCGCCCTGAACGAGGGCATTAGCAGCATAGATAGCATCCTGGCTGTACTGGAAGGCAGCAGTGCCGATGTTGGCTGTAGGAATAGCAGCAGTAACGTAGTCCACGTTACCCTCAGTGGTGCCCTCTACCTCGCAGAGATAGAAGTCGTCGAAGCTATTGGCGCTATTCAGCCAACGTGCACGGAACTGAACGTATGCATAGCCATCGGTATTGGTGAAGGTGTACTTGACATCTGTCCAGTCTGTACCTACAGCCGTTGCGTTGTCAGAAACCTGCAGTGTTTCCGTTCCAAGCGTGTTGGTAAGAGTTACCTTATGGAACTCCGAGTTTCCTGCAGAAGTAGCTTTCACCCTGTAACCGAATACATAGGTCTTACCAGCCTCGATAGCCCAACCTGTTCCGATGGAGTTCACACCACCAGCACCAGTATGACCGCTAGCTTTGATGTAATGGTTGTCTTCCTCAGTAATGAGATCGAAGTTGCTAGCACTCATAGGAGTACCATCACCAACAGTCCATCCGTAGAAGTTGTTACCATACTCAAATGCACCGTTCTTGATGAGATTCTCACCTACGGTGTAGTTGGTACGGGTAGCACCGCTATTCACATAGTAGTCGTCAGGAGTAGCAGCCTCGGGGAATGCTACGGTCACTGTAGCCTCAGCCTTCACCTCAGTGTCAAGGGTGCTGGTGGCCGTGATAGTAGCAGTACCATTAGCAAGAGCAGTTACAACGCCGTCTGCGACGGTGGCAACAGACTCATCAGAGCTACTCCATGTGACAGAGGTGTTAGCACCTTCGGGAGTGGGAACAAGCACGAGCGTAGCAGTTGCGGTCTCCTTGTTGAGAGCAATCTTGCTGGTCTCGAATGCGAGAGCCGTGGGAGTAACGGCAACGACAGTTACTTCAACGGTGGTGGAGAAGTTCTCCATCTCATTGGCTGTAACAGTGATGGTAGCAGTACCAAGCTTCTGACCGGTTACCTGACCATTCTCATCAACGGTAGCTACTGTTTTATCGCTAGATGCGTAAGTGAGGGCATTGAAGGAAGCGGTGGCGGGATCTGTAGCAGCAGTAATCTGCGCCGTTGAACCAAGCTCAATCTCTGCTTTGTCGATGGAAGCGGTGACGCCAGTGTTGGCGGTGTAGGAGGTCAGATAGAGTTCGAAGTTGTCGAAAGCAAGAATCTTATCCGTATCATCGCTCTTCACAGTAATTGTGAGGGTGCGGTCTGTGACGGTGATGTTCTCGAGGGTATTTACATACTTTCCAGCGGTGAAAGCTGTGGATGCTGATGCCTGGTCTGTGATGTCACCATCGTTGGCGAGGATATCTACAGACGCCGTATTAGCCCAAAGAGTAGCAGAACCCGTAGTGCATCCTTGCATCTTCAAAGTATAAGTACCATTGGGAATTCCTTCAATTTTCTGCCATACATCGGTTGCTGCATTTTCCTTGAAGAAGTTGAAATTGGAATTATCGCCGCCTGCATTTGAATAGGGATTCCAAGCATTCAAATTGAAAGCACCAGCAGAACGGTTACGGCTGATGTTAGCCTGTTTGATGTAGTAAGTAGCATCTACAGGATTCTCAGCTGTTGCACTCTGAAGCATCTTGTCGCGGTCGTTCTTTGAGAGGAAGTACCACTGGGCAAGTGGGCTGTCTGCGTTAGCAGCTGTATTGGAAACAACAGTGGAGCCAGCTAATACTGTCTCAAAGGCAGAGCCGTCGGCTGTTGAGATGCTGAACTTACCATTGCCAAGAGATGTGATGTAAAGGTTCGTTGAAGCGCCATCCACGTATGTTCCATTTAAGAAGTGATCGGTCGCTTTATTATAAGTATAAGAATCCAAGGTATAAACACCTTCGCCAACGGCAACACCGAAAGGAATGCCATGTTCAACGACAGAAGCCTGTGTACCCCAGCTATTGCCACCGCCGAGGAAAGTACCTGTAGCGGCATTCATGATGTAGTAGTCACCAGCAGCGATAGTCTCGCTGTAGAATGCAGGAGCTGCAGCATCGGCTACGGTAACTGTGCATGTTGCATTTACATTATCGCCTGCGAATGCATTGGCAGTAATAGTAGCAGTACCAGCCTTCAGAGCAACGATGTTGCCGCCAGAAACGCTTACTACGCTCGCATCAGAAGTAGACCAGATGATGGTCTTATCATCAGCAGTAGCGGGAGTGATAGTTGCAACAAGAGCATCTGCGCTACCTGTTGTCAAAGAAACAGATGTCTTATTCAGCTCTATTGATGTAGGAACGTCGCCTGTACCAACTGCAATGGTCACATCCTTAATGGCAACCCAGTTGATGGGAGAACCTTCCGCCAACTCAACACCGAATTGCAAATCGCCATTAGCATCAACAGTACCAGCGCAAGAGAGCACTGCAAACTTACCCTTATTTGCGAAGTCGCCTATACATGCTGAACCAAATTGCTCAAGCGTCTTTGTGCTGTTACCAACGAAATAAGTAGCACCTGTAACGCCTGTAGCAGCTTCATTGAATACACGTACACGAGCAGTCACAACGTAGGTCTCACCAGGATTCAGGTCGGTAAACGAATAATATACCCTGCCAGCTCCCAAAGCGCTACCTGATGACACCCAATTCTCCATAAACGGAGTGGTCATACCAGAGCCGTCGGTGTTACCCTCTGTGGACCAAGTATTAACATGGAAATCACCTGAAGGTGTACTCTTGGACCAACCATCCATTACATTTGTGGGAATGGAACCACTGTCAATAGTTGCATATTCTGCAACAGAGATATTGGCCGCTGAAATAGCAGCTGCCAAAGTATTGTAGTTTGAAATGGTCTTATTGGCATTAAAAGCAGAAACTGCATTATCTAAGGTAGTTTGAGTAGAATTACTCATCTTGCCATCGGGTACAGTAGCGAGCAGGGCGGCGGCATCCTCATCGCTGACCTGGTCGGAGTAATAAGTCAGTGTGAAGTAGCCGAAAGGACACCACATTTGACCGTTAAACCATGTGTCTTGCTTGACTCCAAGATTAAGGTTTCCATCAGTCACATAGGTGTAGAATGTGCTCGTATAAGCAGCTGCATTATTCTTCACACCTGTACGATTATTAGCTTTTGCAGTGACATCAATCCAATGGATAAATTCTTCCTTGGCATCATTAGCAAATACATAAGCAGGGCTACTCGTTTGTTCCGAAGAGAGTTTTCCAGAACTCGCATTATCCTTTGGACGAAATGTTCCTACAAAAGTGATTTTATAGAGTCCATTTGGCAAGCCTGTAACATTCTGGTTTACTACAGCACAGCCATTCCAAGCTTCTGCCATTGTACCATTCTCAGAGCTAAATGCTTGAGCTTGTTGATTAGGTTTCGTGGCAGTCCAACCAGTCGTATTACCTGCGTTAAGAGCTGCATTAGTAATACTGCTTGTATAATCTTTGCTAATGAACTGATTAGCATCGTTGATAAGTGTCTCAAGAGCAGAAACACTTGTGACGCTGCTGTAACCAAGGTTTGTTGCGTATGTTGCGGCCTTACCATCCTTATAGGCTTGGATGGCAGCATCGTACTCGCTCTTAGTGAGGAACTTCCATACGGTGGCTGCGGCTTCATCATCAGTCGAGCCAAGAGCCTTCACACCATAACTTGTAGCAGAACCATTATTACAAAGATAGCCACCATCGGCCGTGCTGAGCTTATAGCCATTACCAGAGGAAATCAACGTAACGTCGCCAGCAGCCTGATCACAATAGCGGTCAGATGTACGAAGTCCAAGGTCTGTATTGTTGACTTTGTTCCACATGATGTTTTTCAGTTTATAAACACCATCGGAAACATAGACAGCTTCAAAGCCGAGACCGCCCACTTCTTGAACAGTAGCTTGAGTACCCCAGTTGGCACCCTGGCTAATGAATTGTCCAGTACCAGCATCCTGAATCCAGTACACGGTACCGTCTGTCAACTGGGCCTGAACACCCAAGCTGACCATCGCGGCTAACGCCGCGAAAAGAAGTTTGATTCTTTTCATTTGATTAATAGTTAATTAATAGATTGATTTGTTAGTTGTATATTTCGTTTTCTAGTTCTAAAAGGGACAATTTATAATAGGTACGCGCTCCCGCGCGAGGGAGGGTGATGCGGAGCCGCTACTCCAAAGTCGGGGCAAAGGTACGAAGAAACGGCTAAAGTGTCTTTAATGGCACGTTAAACATTGTTAAAAGTGACGTTCAAGGGCGCATTTAATACTCAAAAGGGGGATTTCTGTACACTAAAGGGTAGGCAGGAGGAACGGAAATCAGACCTAAATCGGTACTTAAATCTGTGGATTGGAAACAAAAACAAGAAAACAATCATTCTTTTTTCAACCGCGAAGACGCAAAGAAGGCTGGCGCAGAGAATCAAGGGGTCGCTGCGCTCAAAATTAAAGCAAAAATTACAAATAAAATTAAAGCAAAAATTTTTGTTTCAATTTTGAGGAACGAAGTGACGACCCGATATAAGATTTAGGTTCGGTCATTGGAAGAGTGTGAAAGTTTAAAAGAAAGAGTGAATGCAGCTAGCTGCATCAGCTTACGCAGCAAGCTGCATCGCATGATACAGCCTGCTGTGGTAAAAACCATAAAAACACCGATTCTATCGGGAATTTCCGCGGTTTTCCGTACTTGTCCGTGTATTTCCGTGAAAAGGTTCTTAGTTCTGGCGGGGGGATTTCATTTCTTCATGTACTTACGCACATTGCCGGCTTGGCGCTCGATGATCAGGCCGTGGGTGTTACTGCCGAGGCGCTTGCCGGTGACGTCGAAGTACTCGACGGGGGCATTGGACTTCGTGTCTGAGGGCAGCATGGGCACTGAGAGGGCTATGATCTCCTGAGTCTGCTCGAGGGTGTAGGAGATGACGTTGGCGGGCTCCATCTGGCCGGTGGCATAGATGGCGATGACGCGGATCTCGAAGGGGAGGGTCACTACGCCCTGTCCCATGACGTAGTTGGTGGTGTTGATGGCGGGAATGGTGTAGCTGCGGAGGGTGCCGTCCTCGACATCGACGTAATAGGTGCTGTTGTAGTAGATGCGGTAGCTCTGGGGCTGTGAGCCTTCGGGGAGCGTCCACGCGATGGGGAACATAAAGCCAATGGCGGTCTTCTCCTCGCCGTGGTAGTCGGTGTAGGTCTGCCACTCATAATAGATGCCGCCTGTCAGGTGGACGTTGGAGACGCCGACCTTGGAGGTGTCATATACGGTGACCTCGGCGATGATGGCGGCGTTGCCGTTGTTGGCGACATAGACGGTGTAGGTGCCGTCCTGCAGAGCGGGGGTGGTGAAGGAGTTGCCGCTGACCTCGTAGCATTGACCGGCAACGAAGACATGGGTGGCAGTGCCCTGCCAGGTGATGGTGAGGGTGTTACCCGCGTTGGGGGTGACGAGGACGCTCTGGGGGATGTAGGAGACGTCGATGTCGGCATAAGTGAAGGTGGTGGTAGAGACGACGGCATCCTCGGCATCCTTGTTCTGCTGCTGGATGAGCAGACCTGTTTCATTATAGGTGTAAGCAATCTTCTCGGAAACTACACCTTGTGAAGAGCGCACCTCACTAACAAGGAGGCCGTTCTCATAGGTGTAATCGACGGTGGTCATTACCACGGTTTGCATCAACGGGTGCATGGTCTCGACCTTTATGAGGTTGCCTTCGCCATCGTAGGTGTTTTGGATGGGGATAGGCATGCCACCACGCGAGTTGGTGATGGAGGTGCGGTTGCCGTGGGCATCGTAGGTGTAAGTGGTGGTGCCGTTGGAGCGCTCGCCATAGAATTCTTCTTCCATAGCTACCTGACCGAGTTCGTTGTAGGTGTAGAGGATATTGTAGTTGCTTTCCTCGCCATCTTTGAGGAGGTACTCCATCTTGGCGATCTGGAAGAGTTCGTTGTAGGTGTAGAGGATTTCCTCGACGCTGGGACGGACGGTATAGACGTTGTTGCCGGTGTTGTCATAGAGTTGATAGGTGGCGTAGGAGTCAGAGGCGCTGACGGTGGTGCGTTTGATGAGCTTCATTTGGGCGGAAGCGGAGGCGCTCAGGAAGAAGAGAGCGGCCAAAAAGAAAAGAAGTTTTTTCATTGCTTTTTGAGTTATTAGGGGTTGCTGTGGCACAGCAACAAACGGGACGGAATTACTAACAAACGGGACGGAATTGTGGCACAGCAACAAACGGAACGAGATTACTGGCCGGGCATTTTGCCGTCGAGGGCGTTGATGATCATTTCGAGGAGCTCGTCGGTGGGACGGGAGAGCTTCATGTTGCCGACACGGGTCTGGGGTTCACGCTTGCCCTCGCGGATATCGCTGAGGCGCTTGCGGAGAATGGCCTGCATCTGGGTTTTGTAGAGTTTGTCGGTGTCGGGGGTAAAGGCCTTTGTCCATCTGGCGAGTTGCATGTCATCGGCGTCGAGGGCGGGGTTGGCCATGTATTTGCGAATGTTGTTGAGATAGCTGGTCCAGTCCTTCTGCTTTTCGGCAAGGGTGATGAGGGTCATCAGGCGGTAGTGGTCGGCATTCTGGATTTGGAGGGAGTCGAGGAGGTTGGAGAAGCGGTCGTATTTCTCCTGGTCGAGGGTGGCTGTGCCATCAGCTTCGATGATGAGCTGGCGCTGGTAGGCGGACATGACGTTGGCGAGCTTCATCTGTACGGGGAACTCGCCGATGGCGTCCATGAGGGCCTGGGGGTGCTGCACGGTGTAGGTGAAGCTCTTGGCGAAGGGGTTGGTGATGTTGCGCATGAAGACCATGCGGAGGGTGCTGTCGGCGGCGAAGGTCTCCTCCTTGCCGTCGAGGATGGCCTCGGCGACATCGTTAGCCTCATCGGCCTTGTAGGAGGCGTTGAGGGTCTGCAGGTACTCCATGAGGAACTGCGGGTCGCGGTCGCCGCTGCGCCAGCGTTGCTGCAGGGGGCCGGAGGAGTTGTCCTGGCTCTTCTCCTCAAGCACCTTGATGAAGCTCTCGGCATCGTGGTAGCCCAGGATGCGGTTGATCTCCTCGGCGTTGGCGGTGAAGATGACGAAGGTGGGGTAAGCCTGCACCTGCAGCTTCTTGGCCAGCGGAGCGCCATAGGCGGACTCCATATCAATCTTCAGGTTCACAAACTTGGCGTTCATGTATGTGCCGACACTCTCCTGGGGGAAGGTCTCGCGAACCATCTTCTTACAGGGACCGCACCAGGTGGTGTAGCAGTCGAGGAAGATGAGCTTGTTCTCGGCTTGTGCCTTGGCGGCAGCCTGTTCGAGGGTGGTGCCTTCGGGTTCGAAGATGACACCTTGTGCCAGACTCACCCCCGACCCCTCTCTAAGCAGAGAGGGGAGTATGTACAATAGGGAGAGCAGCGTTAGTTTAAAAAAGAGATTGTTCTTCATTGTTTTTAGTTTTATTCGTTATTACGTTATTGCATGGAGAATTTCCAGGCCATGTCTTTCACGCGGCCGGGGATGGAGTAGTCGTAGGAGGTGGTCTCATCAAGGATGCCGCTGGCGGGGTTGATGAGATATTGGTAGAGGTGGCCCTGCTGGGTGGTGGCGTCGTAGGTGGCGATGTGCACGAGGTTGTCGGAGTTGGGCACGATGCCCGAGCCATAAACGGAGCCGTGGTAGTATTTCATGATGCGAACACAGGTGACCTCCTCGTTGGCCGAGGGTGCCGTCCACGCCACGGAGGCGGGCAGACCACTGTCGTAAGCAAAGTTATAGACATGGCGCCCTGCGCTGTAGTAGATGAAGCTGCCGACATGGCTGGAGGCGATGGAGGTGGCCTGCTTGATAGACGGGCAGAGGGCGTTGAGGGGATAGAGGGCGATGCCGATGGCCTTGTCCATGGGCGTTGTGGTGGCGAAGTTGGTGACGGCGAGGTAGCGCTCATCGCCCTTGGCCATCAGCAGGTAGTCGAAGGGTCGGAGACCCAAGCCCTCGCTGAGGCCCTTGCCCCAGTCGCCCATGAGAAGCGTCATGCCCGTATTGTTGATGTCGAAGGCTGCCACGTCGAGATCCTGCTCGCCGAACTCCTCGAGCTGCGAGCTGTTGTAGGCGGCATAGCGGAAGCGGTGGTAGGTCTGGTCATAGACCACAACGCCATAGTTGAGGGTGGCGGGCACCTCGGCATTCCACGCCGCCAATTCGCCGACGCCCAGGGCCAGCTTGGGCACGCTGAAGCGCGTGGTGCGACCCTCGGTGGGGCTGAAGGTGTAGGTGTTGGTATAGACGCGGTTGTCGTTGATGAGGATCTCGGAGCTCTGTCCCGACATGACGCCAGAGCCGTGCTGGCCGTACCAGGTGGGCTTCATTACGGCAGGCACCTGATGGAAAAAGTCCTTGAACTCCAAGGCTTTCTCGATGCCGTTCTCGCTGACGCCCACGAGGGTGTAGTCGGTGCAGAGGCCGATGTAGTTGTTACCCGCCGTCAGCGACACGGCGATGTCAAAGCAGCGGATGGGACGTCCCTGCAGCTGATCGCCGTTGGTGGCCTCGTAGAGGTTAGTGTAGCAGCGGTTGTAGTTGGCGTTGTTCTTGGTCCAGGGGTTGAAGATGAGGGCGAGGTCCGCGTAGCCTGGGTGATCGGCACGCTCATAGAAAGCCATCCATCCGCCGTCGAAGACCTCGCTGACGGCCACGGGGACGCGCCAGAAGTAGCGAATGCCGTCGTTGCGGTTGGTGACGGTGAGCTGTGCGAAGTAGTTGCCGCCGGAGCGGGTGATGGGCACCTTCAGGTGGCGGTCGTAGCCGAGGGTGTCGATGAGGATGGCGGTGCCAGTGCTACCAGACACGGCGCTGAAGAAGGTCCACATATAGTCCAGCGGTGCGGAGCCGTCATCGTTGGCCAGCTGGCCGTTGAAGCGTATGTTGGGCGCCAGGTCCAGCTCATCGAAGCGCATGATGGCATACTCCCGCTGCAGGCCTGTGTCGGTCGTGTCAATGACGACAGCGTCGAGGTCGTGGTAGTCGTAGTTGCCTTGGTCGGCGTAGCAACTGGTCAATAAAGACCCACCCCCGACCCCTCCCATTAGGGAGGGGAGGATGGTTACTATTGCCAACAATTTCCTATATATCTTAGTCATGTTGTTTTGTCGTTATCTCGTTATTACGTTATTTCGAGAGGGGGTGGGTCTAGAATTCTACTAAATTGCCGAATTCATCGGTGAGGGGGGTGTCGTGGGTGGCGTTATATTCCTGAAGAGCCTGCTGCATCACCTGCACGAGGTAGGTGGTGACATAGGTGTAGGAGACGACATTGGTCTCGGGGTCGTAGCCCGTGCGGGCGTTGTAGTTGACTTCGAAGTCGATGAGCCCCGTGTGCTCAATCATGAACTGGTACTTCACGCGGCTGTAGGTGCCGAAGAAGCGAGAGAGGGGCATCTTGGGGAAGTTGGCATTGTCCCAGTTGTCCGGCTTCGCCAAGTAGTTCTTCAGCACCACGGTGAACTGCTGGTGGTTCTCGGTGCCGAGGGCGAAGCCTTCATCGGGTGTTACGCGGAACTGGACATGGCCGTCCCTCTCCGTGAAGAGTGTGGGGTCCGAGAGTTTCTGGGGATTGAAATAGACCTGGTAGGTGCCGCCGGTGGCGCCTGCAGGCAGCACGTAGTCAACAGTACGGACTGTGGAGCGCACGAGGTCGGCATCTTCGCCGAAGAGGTCGAGATGGAAGACGCGGTCGTAGTCCGTGGGGGTGCCTGTGATCTGGGCGTAGAAGGGGACGCCGCCCTCCTCGAAGGCGTAGGAGAAGTTGAACGTGGTGGATTCATAGACCACGCCGGCCGCGTTGCCGACCCAGATGTCCATGCCCGTGGTGGCGGTGTCGTAGGTGGGGACAGACTCCTGAGAACAGCTGATGATGAACAAACAGAACAGCAGACCCACCCCCCTGCCCCTCCCTTGTATGGAGGGGAGTAAATACTTCCGCAAATGGTATCCGATTGTATTCATGTAACTGATATTATCTCTTGGATATGTAATTTGTATTCTATTCTTGATTTGTAATTACTCCCCGCCCTACAAGGGAGGGGCTGGGGGGAGGGTCTACTTATTTTTCTCCCTCTCTGCCGCCTCTGTCTCGGTGAGGGGAAGGGGGAAGGTATAGACCTTAGAGGCGACGGCATCTTCGATGTCGGCATAGAGGATGTTGGGGCGGTTGAGGCGCTTGTAGAGGAAGAAGAGCTGGCCCTCGCCGATGAACTCGCGGCGGTACTCGCGGATGAGCTCCGTGTAGTAGTCGGCGGGCATCGTGACGGGCGTATATTGCACGAGGTTGCGCGCCTTACGCACCTCGTTGAGAGCCGCACGGGCGGCGTCGATGTTGTCATGGCGATACTCCACCTCGCTGCGGATGAGGTACATCTCAGAGATGCGCAGGAGGGGCATCTTATACCTATAATATATATCACTGCCGGCGGGCGTGTCGTACTTGCGCAGGTAGCGGTTCTGTATGTTGGTGCCGCTGCCGGCCTTGAAGAGGAAGGTATAGCGGTAGTCCTGTGTGGCGTTGTTGAAGTACTCCAGCAGTCGTGTGCGCGAGACGGCGAAGCTGTACTGGGAGGCGTCGTTGAAGTACTGATTGGAGACATCGGTCTCCATCGTCAGGTTGTTGAGAGCAAAGAGCTGCTCTGTGGCGAGGCTGCGGTCGTAGCCCGCCTGCAGGTTGGTGACGGTGGCCCACGGGAAGCGGTCGGCATCGATGACGATGTTGGCAGCCTTCAGGGCCTCATCATATTCGCCTGTCCACATCAGCACGCGGGCCTGCAGGCCCTTGACGGCGTAGTAGTTGAGGTGGAGCTGGCGGTTGAGGAGGTAGCCGTTGTCAATGGTCTCATCGATCTCGCGCCCCGTGACGATGGGGTCCGCCTTCACCAGCAACGCCTCGGCAGCGGCGAGGTCGGCTTTCACGCTCTCTGCCACCTGACGCACGGTGAGCTGCGGGAAGACGCGATAGCTAAGGGCTGTGCTGTAAGGGATGGCGGGCTGGTCGGGGTTCACGGCAAAGCTGACGCCGAAGCAGCGCAGGAGGTCGAAGTGCAGGAAGGCGCGCAAGGCCAGTGCCTCGCCCTTGATGACGTCGTGGTTGTCGCGCGAGAAGAGGCTGGGGTCATCATCGATGTGCGCCAGTAGGTTGTTGACGTTGGCGATGCCGTTGTAGCTATTGCCCCATATCTCGCGGATATACCCTGTGGGTGCTGAGGCCTCGTAGTCAAAGGCGGCGGCATCCTTGTACTGGCTCTCGTAGTAGTAGTCCCACTCATGCCCGAGGACGCCAATGAAGCCATAGGTCAGTTCCTTGGTGTAGGTCTTCGTGGACACCATCGAGGAATACACGCCTGCGAGGGCCTCCTTGTAGCCGCTCTCGGTCTCGAAAAGTTCCGTGTCCTCCACCTGCGAGCGGGGCTGCACGTCGAGCCAGGAGTTGCAGGCGCTCAGAATGAGCGCGAGGAGCAGCAGACCCACCCCCCTGCCCCTCCCTTGTATGGAGGGGAGTAAACACCTTTGCAAATACGTCTTTATTTTGTTCATTTTATATATTTTCTTTCTTGATTTGTAATTACTCCCCGCCCTGCAAGGGAGGGGCAGGGGGGAGGGTCTATAACGTTGCCGTCACCGACAGCGAGAAGGTGCGGGCGTAGGGGTAGCTGAGACCACGTTCGGCCTTGATGGTGGAGAGGTGGAAGACATCGTTCATGTAGGCCGTCACGCGCAGACGCTCCAGGCCTGCACGCCGTAGCCACGAACAGTTCTTGAAGTCGTAGTAGGCGGAGAGACTGGTGAGATCCAGCATGTTGTTGCGCTGCACGAAACGCGTGGTAGCGTAGGTCGTCGTGGGTGTCGAGGAGATGTGCTTGTAGAGCGCGATATCGCCGGGATCGTTCCAGGTGTCGCTGAAGACACGGCGATCGACATTATAGGCGATGTTCACGTTCTCCACGCGATCCACGAGCGTCTGGTTGTAGTAGTCGCCACCCATCTGGTAGCTGAAGAGCAGGCTCAGGCCGATGCCCTTGTACTCGCCGTTGAAGCCGAAGGTGCCGTGGACCTTGGGGTTGGCATCGCCGGCGATGATGTAGTCGTCGGTGGTGTAGGTGAAGGTGCGCGTGCCGTCCTTTTTCAGGAACACCTCGCGGCCGGTGGCGGGGTCGATGCCCAGCGACTGCACGGCCCAGATGGCGGTCATGGACTGTCCCTCCTCGTAGCGGATGATGGGCGAGGTGGTGTTGGAGGCATCCTGGCTGTGGTTGAAGTTGCTGAGGGCATCGTTGATGTCTGTCACCTTATTTACATTATGCGCGATGCTACCGGTGAGGCTCATGTACGACTGCCCTTTCTGGAAGAAGCGCCAGTTGAGGGTGGCTTCGATGCCTCGGTTCTGCACATTGCCCAGGTTCTCCATATAGGTGGTGAAGCCTGTAGAGGTGGGGATGGTCATGGCGATGAGAGCGTCGCGGGTGCGGCTGTCGTAGTAGTCGAAGCGCAGGTTGAGGCGCTTCCACAAGCCGAGGTCGAGGCCCACGGTGAAGTCGCCCGTCTGCTGCCACTTGAGGTTGGTGTTCGGCATCCCCATCAGGTAGGCACCCGAGATGTTGTCGTAGATGATGTTATCGTAGAACTTATACGTGGCCTTGGCCTGATAGGGCGAGAAGTTCTGGTTACCCGTGAGGCCGTAGGTCACGCGGAACTTACACAGCGTCAGCCAGGTGGCATTCTCCATGAAATGCTCCTTGTGGAGGTTCCAACCGATACCGGCGCTCCAGAAGGTACCCCATCGGTTGTCGCTGCCGAAGACCGAGGAGCCGTTGAAGCGCAGGCTGACATCGGCGAGGTAGCGCTCGCCGTAGCTGTAGTTGGCGGCGCCGGTGATACCCAGCGAGCGCGTGGTGCTCTCGGAGCCCGACGGCTTACCGCCCTCGGCATACTGCTTGGCGAAGGTGATGTAATCCACGTGGTTGTTGAGGAATCCCCATGCCGTCATACCCTCTGTCTCGCCGTTCTGCGACTGCAGCGAGTAGGCGGCGTTGGCCAGCAGCATGTGCTTGTTCCACGTGTGGGAGTAGTTGCCGGTGATGTCGATGCTGAGGTTGTTCGTCTCGCCGTTGGCGATATAGTAGCTGCCGCGCTGGAAGTAGCGGTCACCCGTCCATTCATTGAAGCGGGTGTGGTCGCCCGGGTAGAAGTCCTCGCGTTTGTTGTTCTGATGGGTATAGCCCAAGCGCGCCGTGAAGCGCAGGTCCGTGATGGGACGGAATTCGAGATAGAAGTTCTCCACCACCTCGGTGTATTTCGAGAAGTTCTTCGTGCCGATGGTGGCGTTGTAGAGCGGGTTGTAGTAGGTCAGTGTGCTACCGTTGGCACCCGGCGAAGTGTAACGCCCCAGCACCTTGAGGATATTGCCGTTCTCATCGGTAGGCGTGAAATAGGGGTTCACGCTGGTGTAGTCCGAGAAGGTGCCGTAGGGGCTGTCGTCGGCGCGGTTACCAGTCACGGTAAGCTGGTTGCGGAACATCCATTTCTTGTAGCGGTAGCTGAGGTTGATGTTACCCGACAGGGTGTTACGGCTGGACTCCTTCATTACGCCGCCCACGTGGTTGTACATGAGGTTGGCGGAGTAGCGCAATTCATCCGAACCACCTTCGACATAGACGGTGTGCTTATGACCCACGCCCGTGCGAAGCGGCTGCGAGAGCCAGTAAGTGTCCACGCCGCGCGCCACGTCGGAGGCGATGGCGTTGTACTGTTCGTCGAGGAGTGCCTGGTAGTAAGGGGATGTGGAGGTATAGCGCCCTGCCAGCTGTTCCACGCGCAGCTTCTCCTCGGCATTCGTGAGGTCGTAGGTGGTGAGGTCGGGAATCTCCAGGTTCAGGTCACCCGTATAGGTGATGCGCAGGCGTCCCGGCTCAGGCTGGATGGTCTCCACGACGATGACGCCATTGCTGGCCTTGGAGCCGTAGATGGCCTTGGCGGCGCCGTCCTTTAGGATGGTCACGCTCTTGATGCGGTTGATGTCGAGGTCGAAGATCTGCTGCTGCGTCGCCTCGAAGCCGTCGAGGATGAACAGCGGCGCATTGGGGTTGCCGCTGTACTCGCCCTGCAGGCCCGCAAACGAGGCGTTGCCGCGAATGGTGATGTCAGCCATGTAGTTAGGGTTACTGCCCATCACGCTGTTCATATCGACCACGAACGAGGGGTCCAGCGCCTGCACAATCTTCAGCACATTGCTGTTGCCCACCATCTTCAGTTCCTCCTGCGAATAAGAGGCGGTGGAACCTGTGAAGGTGGAGGACTTATAGTCGAAAAGTCCCGTGACCACCACCTCGTTCATCTGCCCGCTGTTCTCGCTGAGCACAAACACCTGGTTGGTGTAGTTCTTCTTGCCGTCGAAATGTTTCACGAGTGTCTCCATGCCGATGTACGAGACCTCCACGGTGATGGTCTGCCCTTTGGGTACGGCCAGCGTGAACTTGCCGTCGGCATCGGCCACAGCTCCCGCCTTCGTCTCGCGCACACGGATGTTGGCGCCGGGCAGCGTCTCACCACTCGTGTCCTTCACCACACCCGTTAACAACAACTGGTCTGCGGAGATGGTAGCAGGACGTTGGGGCACAACGCCCTGCATGGGCACTTGAGCAAACAAAGCCGAAGACCCACTCCCAACCCCTCCCGTGGGGGAGGGGAGAAAAGTTACTTGAGCGATTGTAAGGCTCAACGTTAATATGACTTTACACGTAATCCTCATTTTGTTTTTTTATTCGGTAATCATCCCCCTCCCTCACGGGAGGGGTTTGGGGTGGGTCTTTCTATGGTTGTGTTTCGCCCTCAATATAATTCTCCATCCACAACTGTTCGCCGTCGAAGACGGCAAAGGTGAACTGAGAGATCCAATCGCCGAGGATCATGACGCGGGCCGTGCGGGACAGCATCAGGTCGAGTTCGATATGGCGATGGCCGAAGAGGAAGTAGTTGACACCGGGATGCGTCTTCAGATACTTCTTGGCAAAGAGCACCAGAAACTCCTGGTTCTCACCTTGGTAAGGCATGACGCCAGTCGCCTCATGATCCAGACGGCTGTGCTTGGCCCATGTCAGCCCCAGCTCCACTCCCCAGCGGGGATGCACGGCAGCGAAAAATAACTGCGCCACGCGGTTGTGGAAGAGCCAGCGCAGGAACTTGAACTTAGGGTCGGGGTCGCCGAGGCCGTCGCCATGCGCCAAGAAGAACACCTTGTCGCCCAGTTCCAGCGTAAGCGGTTCGCGATGCACGATGACGCCACACTCCTTTTCCAGATAGTCGAAAGCCCATATATCATGGTTGCCCGTGAAGAAATGCACCTCCACGCCCAAGTCCGTGAGCTCGCTCACCTTGCCCAGAAAGCGGGTATAGCCCTTGGGTACGACCAGCTTGTACTCAAACCAGAAGTCAAACATATCGCCCAGCATATAGACGGCTCCCGCCTTGTCTTTGATGCTGTCGAGGAAACGAACCAGCCGCCGCTCCTGTGTGCGGGAGTGCTGGACGGCACGACTGCCCAAGTGGGCATCGGAAAGGAAATAGATGGGCTTCATTTTTGAAGAGGAGTTTAAGGAGTTAAAGGGAGTTATCGCTTCGCTCGGGAGTTAAAGGACGATTCCTAAAACATACCTAATTCAAGCTTGGCTTCTTCGCTCATCATATCCTTGTCCCATTCGGGTTCAAAGACGAGGTTCACGTTGACGGTCTTCAGCCCCTCGATGCTCTCCAGCTTCTGGCGCACATCCTCGAGGATGAAGTCGGCCATGGGACAAGAGGGGGCTGTCATCGTCATATCTACGTCGAGCTGTGTGAGGTCATCGCTCAGCTCGATGCGATAGATGAGGCCAAGGTCATAGACATTGACGGGTATCTCAGGGTCATAGACCGTCTTGAGCATCTCAACGATTTTATCTTCTAATTGTAACTTATCCATTCATTTTGCAATTTTCAATTCTCAATTTTCAATTACTTACACCTTTCCCTCCTCTTTATAGCTGTAGTAGCTGCCATCGGTGACGATGATGTGATCCAGGAACTTGAGGTTCATGAGTTTACAGGCCCTCTGGAGGTGGTCTGTGAGTTGGTCATCCTCGGGCGAGGGCTTGATGCTGCCCGAGGGGTGGTTATGGGCGAAGGCGACGGTGGGTGTCTGACGTATCAGCGCCTCGCGCACGACCAGTCGCACATCCACGGCCACGCCTGTGATGCCTCCTTTACTGATGAGGAAGGGGCGGCCAGCGAGGCTGTTATCGGCACGCAAGTAGATGGCATAGCTCTCCTCGTGACCATGGTCACGCACAAGTGGCAGCATCACGTGGTACAGGTCCACGGAGGACTTCACATGGCGCTTCTCCTCGGCGGCCTCCATCAGGCGGCGCCTGCCCAGCTCGCAGGCGGCCAGGATGCTGACGGCCTTAGCAGGACCCAGTCCCTTATAGTTCTTTGTCAAGTCGTTCAGGGACAGACGGCTCAACGTCTTCAGGCTCCCCCCGCAGTCGGCCAGCAGGCGCTGCATGAGCTGCACAGCCGTCTCCTCCGTGTTGCCCGAGCCAATCAGGATGGCCAGCAATTCAGCAGGCGACAAGGCTGCTGCGCCCTGCTCCATCAACCGCTCTCGCGGCCGCTCGTCTATGGGGAGTTCCTTGATAGTCAGACCCCCTCCCCGCTCCCCCTCAAGGGGGAGAGTTGTTACTTCTGACAATTTATTATTTTGTTGTTTCATTTATTCAACTATATACCCCCTCCCTAAAGGGAGGGCGGGGGGTGGGTCTATTTATACAATTTTTCATTATCATCAAACCCCTCGCCTTTCTTTTTCAAGACCAACCGTTGCCAGAACGCAGTGAGGAAACCGGTACCATAGCCGATGAGTTGGATGAAAGCGGCAGGGATGCTGAGCAGTCCCACCCATAGGCTGCGGTTGCGGATGGAGGAGTCTATGAGGATGAGGAGGGAATAGAGAAGCAGGGGGAGTAAGGCCATCGCCATCACACCAGCGCCCAAATAGGCCACCACCAAACCCATATTGCAACCTTCTTGCGTGCAGGTGCCCAATCCCAGGAGCATAAGCACCAGCCCGAAGAGGAAGAGCAGGGCCAAGAGCGCACAGCCCACGGTGAAGACCGCCGGCAGCATATGCACCAACTTCATCGAGCCGGGATGCAGCAGCTGCAGGTTGATGCGCGCTACGCCCGAGTTGCGCACCTGCCGGAAGAACTTACGGAAGTCCGTGCGGCGCTTGTGCCACACCCAGGCATCGGGGAACAATCGGCAACGGGCACCGGCCTCGCAGATGCGGTAGCTGAAATCGATGTCCTCGCCGAAGCGCATCTTGCGGAAGCCGCCCAGCTGCTGCCACAGCGCGCGACTCACACCCATATTGAACGAGCGGGGGTAGAACTTGTCGAGCGCCCCCTTTCGTTTGCCACCTCGGATGCCGCCCGTGGTAAAGAACGAGGTCATCGAGTAGCTGATGGCCTTCTGCACGGGCGTGAAGTCGGGGTGGGCGCGGTCGGGACCGCCGAAGGCGTCGCAGGGTGTCTCCTCCAGTGCCGTCGTGATAGCGGCAAGATAGCAGGGCGGCAGCACCACGTCGGAGTCCAGCACGATGAGATAGTCCCCCGCAGCCCGCTCCGCACCATAGTTGCGGGCAGCCCCCGGGCCACCGTTCTCCTTCATGTAGTAATGGATATCCAGACGGTTGGCGAAGTGGTCGCAGACCTCGCGGCAGGGGATGTCTGAACCGTCCTCCACGATATGGACATCGAAATCCCGGCAGGTCTGCTTCGACAGGCTCGCCAGCAACTCCGCCACTTCCTGAGGGCGGTTATAGACGGGAACAATGATGCTATATCTCATCTTTTGTGTTCGTTTTGCGGGACAAAGATACATCATTTTTAATTGACAATTGACAATTGACAGTTGAAAGATGTCGTAAGAATCTAAAAATTGTTCAAAATCATCCTCTCTGCAGACAAAACTTTAAACTTTAAACCCTCAACTTTAAACTTTTTACTTACCTTTGCCCTCGAAATGTTCACAAATCAACGCTTCACACACATGAAACTCCGCCATCTCCTCACCGCCGTAGCACTCACGGGCGCCATCGCCGCCAACGGCGCCCCTACCCTCTCCGACAACGCCTCCGTGTTCGGTCAACCCGTCACATGGGACCGCCACAGCCTCCTCATCAACGGCCAGCGCCTCTGCGGCGTAATGGGCGAGGTACACTACTCCCGCATCCCCGCCAGCGAGTGGCGCCAGGAGGTGCAGAAGATGAAGGCGGGCGGCATCACGATGATTGCGTGCTACGTCTTCTGGAACCATATCGAGGAGCTGGAAAACCAGTTCGACTGGAGCGGACAGCGCAACCTGCGCGCCTTTCTGGAAGTGTGCAAAGAGGAGGCGCTGCCTGTCGTGCTGCGCATGGGCCCCTTCTGTCACGGCGAAGTGCGCAACGGAGGCATCCCCGACTGGGTAGTGGCTTCGGGCTGCAAGCTGCGCTCTGAGGATGAGCGTTTCCTGGCTTACGCACAACGCCTCTATCGGCAGATTTTCACGCAGGTGCAAGGCCTGCAGTGGAAGGACGGCGGCCCCGTGGTGGCGGCTCAGTTCGACAACGAATATGGCGGCCACGGCTCCTACCTGCTGGCCCTCAAGCGCATCGCCCTCGCCATCGGCTTCGACCTGCCCTTCTACACCCGCACAGGGTGGCCCGAGCTGGCATCCCCTGTGCCCTTCGGCGAGATGATACCGCTCTATGGCGACTATGCCGACGGCTTCTGGGACCGCAGCACCCGCGAGGGAGCCGGCACCTACTACAAAGCCTTCAACTTCCATGCCCAACGCACTAGCACCGCCATCGCCAGCGAGCAACTGAAGCAGCAGGAGGGCACGTCCTCCAACGCCGGTGCACAGCAGTATCCCTATTTCACCTGTGAGCTGGGCGGCGGCATGATGCAGAGCTACCACCGCCGCATCTACACCTACCCCATCGATGCCTATGCGATGGCTGTGGTGAAGCTGGGCAGCGGCTCCAACCTGCTGGGCTACTATATGTACCACGGCGGCACCAACCCCTACAGCAAGATTGCAGGGATGTATTTGAACGAGACACAACGCTGCCTGTCCACCAACTACAACGATATGCCCGCGCTGACCTATGACTTCCAGGCACCCCTCGGCGAGTTCGGACAGGTGAACCCGCACTACTTCCTCCTGCGCAAGCTGCATCTCTTCATGCAGGACTACGGCACGCTCCTCGCGCCCATGGAAGCGGTCTTCCCCTGTGCGCAGGACATCAAGCAACGCGATGACAGCCACCTGCGCTGGAGCTACCGCAGGGGCGACGGCCCCGAGGCTTTTGTCTTCGTCAACAACTACGAGCGCTTTGCCGACCTCAGTGCCAAGCGCGGCGTGCAGTTCACGGTCAGCGGCGTGACGTTCCCCTCGAAACCCGTCACCATCCCTGCCGCCACCGCCTGCATCTTCCCCGTGAATGTCGATGGCATCCGCTATGCCACGGCACAGCTCATCGCCCATCGCGACGGCAAGATCTTTCTGGAACAGATTCCGGGCATCCCCACCGAGATTGCCCTGCAGGACGGCAAGGTGCTGAAGAACGTCAAGGCACGCGGCACCGCAAAACCTGTCTATCAGAACATCTATCTCATCGACAGCGAGACGGCCGGCACACTGGGCTTAGAACAGCCCGTGCTGGGCACGACGAAAGGGGCTGAACAGCCGGTGTCCTTCACGCGGTTGAATGAAGCATCCGCCCTGCGCACCATCACGGTGGGTGCCAAAAAGGTTGCAGAAGAACCCACGGATGCCGACTTCGAAGCCGCAGCGGTCTATCGCATCGACCTCCCCACCGACAGCACTGCACATCAGCGCCTGCTGCGCATCCACTACCGCGGCGATGTGGCACGCCTCTATGCCATCACCCAAGAGGGAGATGCAAAAAAAGCCCATCTCATCGATGATAGTTTCTATAACGGGCTACCTTTCCTCTATGGTCTTTGGCGCCTGCCGGAGGGCTGCCACACGTTGGAGCTTCGCATCCTTCCCCTGCAAAAGGAGATGCCCGTCTATTTCCCCCGCGAGGCCGACACGACACCCGGAGAAGCCGTCACTTCCGTCAGCATTCAAGAACTTTTCTAAGTTTTTACGACTTTTCTTTGTCTGTTAACTAAAAAACCTTACCTTTGTGGCGCAAAATCCCTTTTGAACCCTTGAACCCCTTAAACTTTTGAACTCTTGAACTCTTGAACTCTTGAACTTTTGAACTTTTGAACTCTTGAACTCTTGAACTCTTGAACCTTTTAAACTCTTTAAACTCTTAAACTCTAAATAGTATGGCTAACAAACCCGATTTCAAGTACGCCCCAATGTTCCAGCTGGGCGAAGACAAGACACAGTACCGCCTCCTGACGAAGGAGGGCGTCACCACCTCCTCCTTCGAGGGCAAGGAGATCGTGAAGGTCTCCCCTGAAGCCCTGACACTGCTGGCCCAGCAGGCCTTCCACGATGTGGAGTTCATGCTGCGCCGCGAGCATAACCTGCAGGTGGCCGCCATCCTCAACGACCCCGAGGCCAGCGAGAACGACAAGTACGTGGCCCTGCAGTTCCTGCGCAATGCCGAGGTGGCTGCCAAGGGCATCCTACCCTTCTGCCAGGACACTGGCACCGCCATCATCCACGGCGAGAAAGGCCAGCAGGTGTGGACAGGCTTCGAGGACGAAGAGGCTCTCTCACGCGGCGTCTTCAACACCTTCACGCAGGACAACCTGCGCTACTCGCAGAATGCCCCCCTGAACATGTACGACGAGGTCAACACGCGCTGCAACCTGCCCGCACAGATTGACATCGAGGCCACCGAGGGCGCCGAGTACCGCTTCGTGATGGTCGCCAAGGGTGGCGGCTCGGCCAACAAGACCTATTTCTACCCGATGACCAAGGCCACCATCCAGAACGAGGGCACGCTCATCCCGTTCCTCGTGGAGAAGATGAAGAGCCTCGGCACGGCAGCCTGCCCGCCCTACCACATCGCCTTCGTCATCGGCGGCACCTCCGCCGAGAAGAACTTGCTGACGGTGAAGCTGGCTTCGATCAAGTACTACGACAGCCTACCCAC
Source organism: uncultured Prevotellaceae bacterium (assembly GCA_946415705.1). GTDB lineage: Bacteria > Bacteroidota > Bacteroidia > Bacteroidales > Bacteroidaceae > Physcousia. The sequence continues at coordinate 14,452 of CAMKTN010000002.1, read as the reverse complement.
GACGGGCGACGAGACGGGTCGTGCCTTCCGCGACATCGACCTGGAGAAGAAACTGCTGAAGGAAGCTCACAACATCGGTCTGGGCGCACAGTTCGGCGGCAAGTACATGGCCCACGACATCCGCGTCATTCGTCTGCCGCGCCATGGTGCCAGCTGCCCCATCGGCATGGGCGTCAGCTGCTCCGCTGACCGCAACATCAAGGCAAAGATCAACCGCAACGGCGTATGGTTGGAAATCATGGACAGCAACCCCACCGAGCTCATCCCCGAGGCACTGCGCCGTCCGGGCGAGGGCACGAAGGGCATTGAGATCGACCTCTCGAAGGGCATCGACGCTGTGCGCGCCGAACTCACCAAATACCCTGTCAGCACGCGCGTGAACCTTAAAGGGACTATCATCGTGGCACGCGACATCGCCCATGCCAAACTGAAAGCACGCCTCGACGCCGGCGAGGGTATGCCCGAATACTTCAAGAAATACCCTGTCCTCTATGCTGGTCCCGCCAAGACGCCCGAGGGCTACCCCTGCGGCTCCATGGGTCCCACGACGGCCAACCGCATGGATCCCTACGTGGATGAGTTCCAGGACAATGGCGCCAGCCTCGTGATGATTGCTAAGGGCAACCGTTCGCAGGCCGTCACCGATGCCTGCAAGAAGCACGGCGGTTTCTACCTGGGCACCATCGGCGGCGTCGCTGCCGTTCTCTCGCAGTCGAGCATCAAGTCCATCGAGTGCGTGGAATATCCTGAGCTGGGCATGGAAGCCATCTGGAAGATCGAGGTCGAGGACTTCCCCGCCTTCATCCTCGTCGATGACAAGGGCAACGACTTCTTCAAGCAGCTGAAGCCCCTCTGCTGCAAGAACTAAGTCGCAGCCACATTGAAGGATGAAGAATAATCGTCCTCCCGTACTCTCGGGAGGACTTTTTTTGTTTTTTTCACCCCTTTCCGCGTTTTTCCGCTTCTTTCCGCATTTTTCCGTGCCATTTTCTTTGCGCACATCAATTAAATCGCTACTTTTGTGGCGTGAAACAATGAGAATTCAATGATATGGGGCAATTGGCTTTTCTGAGAATGTTCATTCTGGTGGCGATTTCATTAGATGTGAATGATAACCGCCGCCATGTCCACGTGTTCATGAAGGGCCGGCGTCACCAACATTCTCTCGCAAGAATCTGGATAGAGAAAAATGGTGAGCGATGCGTGGAAATCGCGGAATCGGAATTATCAGCACGAGACAACGAAATGCTTGTTGCCGCCATCAACCGCCATTGGGAAACCATCAACAAACAGATAACAAAAGTCTTCAATGGAGAGAAGACCATTTCAATCAATATTGAGAAATAAGAAAGGAGGACAAAGATATGTGCAAGATTAAAGGAGTTGCCTTAGGCATAAAAGATTTGAACTTCACCGCTCATCGTGGTAAGATGGCAGTCCGTCTGACCGATGGTCGCGAGATTATTGTTCCAGTCTCGTTCTTCCCTGACATACAGCAGATGTCAGTTAAAGAGCGTAACAAATGGATGATTTTGGACGATCAGTATTTCACCTTCGAGAACATGACACGTGTGTACTCCGTGCTTGACCTCCTGAAGGTCGCATAACCATTAACCCTTAACCATTAATCATTAACCCTTATTCACCCCATAAACTGTTTATGACATAAACCACATTAGATAGACATACACGACCAGTAGCTTACTAAGACATAATAAGAATCTGTTTTTGAGTTATTTTAGTTTGTCAAACATAATAATGTAACTACCCCTTTCATCACGGGAGCCGTCACGTCCCCTGCAAAACGTGGAATTACGGGTTTGTAATATATGAGGCATCATTGTAATGACGGAGTAGTTTCTAAAATAAGAACTATGAAAAAGAATCCTTTTTATAATTACATGTTTGTCATCATATTAGTAGCTTGTTTCATATCACTCTTGTTCCCTAGCCCTACGAGGGCACAAACACGTGGGGAAGTATCGGATGAGTTTCAAGGTGAAGGAACAGCGCAAAATCCCTACCTCATCACATCTGCAGCAGATTTACGTCTTCTTTCTGACAGATCAGTAAGTGGAGACACTTTTGAAGGCGAGTATTTCAAGATGACAGAAGATATTGTTATCAACGAGAATGTGCTGATGGAAGACGGAGAGGTAAATAAGGCTGACAGCTCAAAGTTTGAGGAATGGCAGTCCATCAAGAGTTTTCGAGGCTTTTTTGATGGACAACGCCACAGCATATCGGGCCTGTTTGTTAATGGCCTCTTCAGTAGCATCTCAAATGGAACGGTTTGTCGTCTTGTCATCAAGGATGCATATTTAACATCTCCGGCTCTTACATCTTCTTTAAGTGATAGCAAGATTTATGAAATCATTTCGTACGCGACTGTTGAACTTGAAGCAAACATGGAATCCAATCGTGGTGGTATATGTGGATATGTTGGTACCTCCTCAAAGTCAAAGGGAACTTCCACTTCTGTTTTTCGATGTGCGAACCTTGGGAAAAAATGTAACGGTGGAGGTATTATGGGTATGTTACAGTGCTCTGCTGAAAATGATGTGATTTATATAAGAGACTGTTATAATCGTGCTGATGGCTGTTATGCTGGTATAGCAACTTATGCATATTCAAATAGTTATCAAAAAGTTTATCTACAGAACTGCATCAATTATGGTAGTGCTCAGTATGCAGGAATTATACATGAGCTATATTATTCAACCATTCAGAATTGTATCAACATAGGCAAAATTTCCGAAGGATATGCCATTGGAAAATTTATTCGTGAAATGACGAAGTATGAAAAAAACTATTATTTGGAAACATCAGCTTCAAGTGGTCAGAATTCTATGACAGAGCGGCAAATGAAAAGCACCGACTTCCTTACAACGTTGAACAATAATGCCAAGGATATATCAAGATCAGATCAATGGGTAAAAGGGGATGATGGGTATCCTACATTCGCATGGATTCAAAAGTTCCATAGTCCGCGTGGATGGTTAGATGAAACTGCAAAGGTGGAAACGTCCACTAAATTACAAGGTGATGGAAGTGAAGAGAATCCCTATCTGATTAACAGTGTCGCTGATTTGCGCAGACTTGCTGAAAATTGCGCAGGTGGCAAAACATATAGGGAGGACTATGTGCGTCTAACCCATGACTTGGTCTTTTATCACAATGTATTAAAAGATGGAGAGTTGAATGGATATACCTATGATTATGAGCAGACTCCTGTCATTAATGGATTCTATGGAACCTTTGATGGTGGTGGGCACTCTATTAACGGTTTGTTCTATAATATGGAGTACAATGCTCTTTTCATGAATTTGTATGGGACCGTGACAAACCTTTCAGTGAAAGACTCTTACGTACATAGTGGCATAGCCGGTATACTTGAAAGTTCCGATGATAATAAATATCATGCGACTATCTCTAATTGCTCATTTAATGGGTATGCTACTGAGGCTGGCATTGCAGGCGTTATCCAAGGTCAGAACATATCAATTCAAGACTGCATTAATTATGGAAACAGCGAAAAAGCAGGTATTGCAGGATGGAGCCAGAATTCAAAAGTAACTTTGCGCATAAACCGCTGTCTTAACTGTGGAAATGTACAATATGGAATCTTAGGAGAAGCATGGGGCAAGGTCTTAATTTCTGACTGTATGAATGTGGGATTGACACTTGATGCTGGTATCATAGGTATGGGAGGAAGTAAGAAATACAGTAACATGGAAATCAAAAATTGTGTGAATGCTGGCGATGGTAACGGTGTGGGTATAGCATGTGAAGATGTTGGTATCCTAAAGATTGATAATGTTGTTAATGTTGCATCTAAAAGCATGTGGGCTGGTATCATCAAAAATGTCCAAAATGAGACAACAATCTCCAATGCCTATTATCTCGAGACAGCGGCTTCAGAAGCATATTATTATAAATATTTAGGCAGCACGTTGGTGCAAAAGAATATCCATCGCATGACAGAAAGGGAAATGAAGAAACAGTCGTTCTTAGACGAATTAAATCAGAACGCAGCAGCTCTTGGCAACGACTATAGCCTATGGAAGTTCGGCAGTGACGGATTCCCCACCTTGGATTGGGTGACTGATGAGTTGCTAGATGAGATAACAGACGTCAATATAACCAATAAATTACGAATAACATCTGCGAATCGAGGTGTTTACAACCTTGCAGGCCATCGAATCACCTCTCCCGCTCGCGGTGTGAACATTATCCGCATGAGTGACGGCACAACTAAGAAAGTTTTCATTAAATAATTATTTCTTAACACAAAAACATCGCACAGCGCACAAAATTGTCCAGCAGGCTGCATCGAGTGATGCAGCCTGCTGCGTTAGTTGATGCACCGCACTGCGTTACCCCCTATAGTCTCCACGCATACCCTCTATAGTGTCTGCGCGTAGTCTCTATAGAGGGTAAGGCGATGGAGTAGTAGTGTCTTGCGTTTAGGGCTAGAAAGAACTTTTGCTGGAAGCACTACGAACACTACGCAGCCTCTCGACATCAAGTTCCTCGCAGACGTTCTCGGTTTACAGAAAATTAAAGATTTCTTAACAAATTTCATGCGCACACCGCACAATGATTTATGCAGCAGGCTGCATCGAGTGATGCAGCCTGCTGCGTTAGGTGATAAAGATTGTTGTGCCTTTATTTGATGTTGCCCACCTTGATGAGGTACTCGGCAATCTGCACGGCATTGAGGGCAGCACCCTTCTTGATCTGGTCGCCGCAGAGCCAGAATGTCAAGCCGTTCTCGTTGGCCAAGTCCTTACGCACGCGGCCCACGAAGACCTCGTCCTTGCCGGCCGTGAACAGCGGCATCGGGTACTTCTTGTTGGCGGGATCATCGATGAGCGTGATGCCCTCGGCGTTGGCAAACGCCTCGCGCGCCTGCTCCGGCGTGATGGGCGTCTCGGTCTCTATCCACACGGCCTCGGAGTGGCTGCGCAGCGAGGGCACGCGCACGCACATCGCCGAACAGGCGGCATCGGTGTGCATAATCTTGCGCGTCTCGTTGAACATCTTCATCTCCTCCTTCGTGTAGCCATTGTCGGTGAAGACATCGATTTGCGGGATGACATTGTAGGCCAGCTGATAGGCGAACTTCTCCACGGGCGGCTCCTTGCCGTCGAGCACGGCGCGATACTGCTGCTCCAGCTCCGCCATCGCTGCGGCACCAGCACCGCTGGCAGCCTGATAGCTGGCGATGTGTATGCGCTTGATGTGGCTGATCTTCTCCAGAGGCTGCAGGCAGACGACCATCATGATGGTAGTGCAGTTGGGGTTAGCGATGATGCCACGGGGGCGGTTGAGGGCATCCTCAGCGTTGCACTCGGGCACCACCAGAGGCACGTCGGCGTCCATGCGGAAGGCGCTGGAGTTATCAATCATCACGGCACCATGCTTGGTGATGGTCTCCGCAAACTCCTGTGAGGTGCCGCCGCCGGCCGATGTGAAGGCGATATCTACGCCCTTGAAGTCGTCGTTGTGCTGCAGCAGCTTCACTTCATACTCCTTGCCACGGAACGTGTACTTGCGGCCGGCACTGCGCTGGCTGCCGAAGAGCACCAGCTCATCGATGGGGAAATGGCGCTCGTCGAGAACGCGGAGAAACTCTTGGCCTACGGCACCACTGGCGCCTACGATTGCTACTTTCATTATACTTCGTTTAACGTTTTGCGTTTAAATCGGGCGCAAAGGTACGTATTTTTTAGTTGAATGAGGAAAGTTGAACGTTGAAAGTTATCATAAGAATCTAAAAATTGTTCAAAATCATCCTCTTTGCAGATAAAAACTTTCAACTTTAAACTATCAACTTTAAACTTTTTCTTACCTTTGCACCCGCAATGGAACCATTGATTACCAACCCGACGTGGATCTTCCTCGTCATGCTCATCGTGCTGTTGCTGGTGCCCATCATTTTGCGGCGCCTGCACATACCGCATATCATCGGTCTTATCGCGGCCGGTGCTGTGCTGGGGCAGCATGGGCTCAACGTGCTGGCGCGCGACACCTCGTTTGAGCTGTTCGGGCAGGTGGGCATCTACTATATCATGTTCCTGGCGGGTCTGGAGATGGACATGGGCAGCTTCCGGCGCCACGGCCCCAAGGGGGCTGCCTTCGGAGTGTGGACATTTGTGGTGCCCTTCATCCTGGGCTTCGTGGCCACGCGCTATGGGCTGGGCATGAGCCGCCAGACGGCGGTGCTGGTGAGCTGCATCCTCTCGTCGCACACACTGGTCACCTACCCCATCGTGGGGCGCTACGGCCTGGGCAAGCAGCCGAGCGTGGTGTATGCCATCATCGCCACAGCCATCGCCTCGTTCACGGCACTGCTGACGCTGGCCATCGTGGTGCAGAAGAAGATGGGCGGCGGCGACGCGGTCTATTGGCTGCGCTTTGGCGTGGGCATCGTGCTGTATATCATCGCCGTGGCCTACACGTTCCCGAAGATTGGGCGCTGGTTCCTGCGGCGCAACGAGGATGCCGTGACGCAGTATATCTTTGTGCTCACGATGGTGTTCATCAGCGCCTTTCTGGCCGTCTCCGTAGGCCTTGAGGGCCTGCTGGGTGCCTTCCTGGCGGGCTTGGTGCTGAACCGCATCGTGCCCCACGGCGGTCCGCTGATGGGGCGCATCGAGTTTGTGGGTAACGCGCTCTTCGTGCCGTGGTTTCTCATCGGCGTGGGCATGTTCATCGACCTGAGCATCCTCTTCGGCGACCGCCAGACGCTGCTGCTCTGCGCCGTGCTCATCGGCGTGGGCACCTTGGGCAAATGGCTGGCAGCGGTCATCATGGAGCGCCTCAACGGGCTGCAGCGCGTGGACCGCCTGCTCATGTTCGGCCTCACGAATTCGCATGCTGCGGGTGCCTTGGCCATCGTGATGATTGGCACGCGCCCTGAGCTGGATCTGATGAGCCCCGAGATACTTAATGCCACCGTGCTGTTGATTCTCTTCTCATGCATCATCAGCTCGCTGGCCACCGAGAAGGGCGCACGCATGATGGCGCTGCGCAGCAATGAGATGGACCGCAACCGGGGCAGCTACCACGGCAAATGCCTCACGGCCTACGCCTACCCGCAGACCGTGGACACGCTGACGCAGCTGAGCATCCTCATCCGCAACCCTCTCATCCCGGACAGCCTGATGGGGCTGGCTGTGGCAATGGACGATGAGGACGATTTGCTGCGCGCCCGCGGCGTCAGCAATCTGGAGAAGGCGCAGGCCATCGCTGCTGCCGCCAACGTGAAGATGTCTGTCATGAGCCGTATCAGCAGCAACGTGGCCGTGGCCATCGCACATACCATGCGCGAGGTGGACGCCGGCGAAATCATCATGGGACTCCACGAAGACGACGAGGGCAAGCCGTCGGGCAAGCTGGGCGTCACGGCACAGAGCGTGCTCAGCATCACGCACCGCGAGGTGCTGCTGGTGCGCCTGCTGATGCCACCGGGCACCATCCGCCGCATCGTGGTGGCCGTGCCGCCGATGGCGGAATACGAGGTGGGTTTCTACAAATGGGTGGAGCACATCTGCCGCATCGCGGAGCTCACGGGGCAGCCTGTGCGCTTCCACACGCTGGGAGACACCGGCTTCTACATCAAGGAATACCTGACCACCCACCACCCGCTCGTGCAACAGGAGGTGGTGACCGAGCGCGGCTTCGGCAACCTGCTCATGCGACTACCCTCAGAGGTGAACACCGACCACCTGCTCGTCATAGTGACGGCGCGCGCAGGCTTCATCTCACACACGCCAGCCCTGAACACGCTGCCCCATTTCATCGCACAACATTTTGCAAATACCAACGTCATCCTACTCTACCCCGACCAATACGGCGACCCGCAGGAATCGCTCTCTGTGTTCGCCCCCAACGGGCAGAGCGTCACGCAGCGCCAGCTGCTGTTCGAGAAATGGCTGAATAAAATGAGGAATTAAAGACTCACCCCCAACCCCTCTCTTTCAAAGAGGGGAGTTCGATCCTCAAGATATCATTTGACCTATATACAACTTTGATTATGCAAGAAAATAACAATACCTCGCGCCAGCCTTCCCCCTCTTTGAAAGAGAGGGGGGTAGGGGGTGAGTCTATCATTCTCCGCAATATACACAAGAGCTTTGGCTCGTTGGAAGTCCTGAAAGGCATTGACCTGGACATCGCACAAGGCGAGGTGGTGAGCATCGTAGGCCCCAGCGGCGCCGGCAAGACCACCCTGCTACAAATCATCGGCACGCTGGACAGCGCCGACAGCGGCTCCGTCGTCATCGACGGCACCGACATCTCCACCCTCGGACAAAAGGCGCTGGCGCGCTTCCGCAACCAGCACATCGGCTTCGTGTTCCAGTTCCACCAGCTGCTGCCCGAGTTCACGGCGCTGGAGAACGTGATGATTCCTGCCCTCATCGCAGGACGCAGCCAGGGCGAGGCCCGCAAGCGCGCTCAGGAGCTGCTGGCGTTCATGGGTCTCAGCGACCGTGCCACCCACAAGCCAGCAGAACTCAGCGGCGGCGAGAAGCAGCGCGTAGCTGTTGCCCGCGCACTCATCAACAAACCCGCCGTGGTGCTGGCCGACGAGCCCAGCGGCAGCCTCGACAGCGCCAACAAGGCAGAGCTCCACGCCCTCTTCTTCCGCCTGCGCGACGAGATGGGGCAGACCTTCGTCATCGTCACCCACGACGAGGAGCTGGCCAAGACCACAGACCGTACAATACAGATGAAGGACGGTATGGTGAGGGGGAGCGAAATCGAAGATGAAACAGGAGGAACGCTTCTATGAAATTGGAATTAGGAAAAACTAATACGTTGCGCGTGGTGCGCCGTGCTGAGCAGGGACTCTACCTCAGTGGAGGCCCTGAGGACATCCTGCTCCCGAACCGCTATGTACCTGAGGGTACAGAGATAGGCGATGAAATCGACGTTTTTGTCTATCTCGACAACGAAGAACGCCTCATCGCCACCACCGAGACACCCAAAGCACAGGTGGGCGACTTCGCATGGCTCGAGGTGGCGTGGGTCAACAACTACGGTGCATTCCTGGACTGGGGACTGATGAAAGACCTCTTCGTGCCCTTCCGCGAGCAGAAGATGAAGATGCAAAAGGGCAAGAGCTATCTCGTGCACCTGCACATAGACCCCGAGACCTACCGCATCATGGCCTCCGCCAAGGTGGAGCGCTACCTCAGCACCGACTTCCCGCCCTACCACGGCGGCGACGAGGTGGACGTCCTCGTGTGGCAGAAGACAGACCTCGGCTTCAAGGCCATCGTCGATAACCGCTTCCAAGGACTCCTCTTCGACGACGAGATCTTCCGCTCCCTGCACAGCGGCGACCGCGTCAAGGCATACGTCAAGCAGGTGCGGCCCGACGGCAAGATAGACCTGTCGCTGCAGAAGAAGGGACAGAAAGCCGTCCACGACTTCAGCGACATCCTCCTGGAGCACCTGCGCGCCAACGGCGGCTTTACGCCTTTGGGCGACAAGAGCCCTGCGGAGGAGATCTACGCCCTCTTCGGCGTCAGCAAGAAGGTGTTCAAGAAAGCCGTCGGCGACCTCTACAAACAACGCCTCATCACCATTGAGCCCGAAGGGCTGAGGTTAATTGAGAATTGAAAATTGGAAATTGAACGAAAATTCAGCGGAATCATCATTTTTTCAATGTTTCAATGTTTCAATGTTTCAATTTTCCTTACCTTTGCGCCCGCAAAACTCTTTAAACGCTAAACGTTAAACACTAAACGATTATAAACTATGGCAAAGAAAGCTCTGCTGATGATCCTCGACGGATGGGGAATCGGCAACAAACAGAAAGGCGACGTCATCTTCCAGACGCCTACGCCCTACATGGACTACCTCAACGCAAACTACCCCCACAGCCAACTCCTCGCCAGCGGCGAGAACGTAGGTCTGCCCGACGGACAAATGGGTAACTCCGAGGTCGGCCACCTCAATATCGGTGGCGGACGCATCGTCTATCAGGACCTCGTGAAGATCAACCGCGCCTGCAAGGACGGCAGCATCATGCAAAACAAAGAGGTGCAGAGCGCCTTCGAGTATGCCGTGCGCGAGGGTAAGGCCGTACACTTCATGGGTCTCACCAGCAACGGCGGCGTGCACTCCAGCCTCGACCACCTCTACAAGCTCTGCGAGATCTCCAAGGAATATAAGGTACGCGAGACCTATGTCCACTGCTTCATGGACGGCCGCGACACAGACCCCCGCTCCGGCGTGGGCTTCATCCGCGAGCTGCAGGAGAAGTGCAATGAGACCGGCGCACACATCGCCAGCATCATCGGCCGCTTCTACGCCATGGACCGCGACAAGCGCTGGGAACGCGTGAAGATTGCCTACGACCTGCTCATCAGCGGCGAAGGCTTCCAAGCCAAGGACATGGTGGAGGCCATGGAACTCTCCTATGCCGACGGCGTCACCGACGAGTTCGTGAAGCCCATCAACAACGCCAACATCGACGGTACCATCAAGGAAGGCGACGTCATCATCTTCTTCAACTACCGCAACGACCGCGCCAAGGAGCTCACCATCGTGCTCACCCAGCAGGACATGCCCGAGCAGGGTATGAAGACCATCCCCGGCCTGCAGTACTACTGCATGACCCCCTACGATGCCAGCTTCAAGGGCGTGCACATTCTCTTCCCCAAGGAGAACGTGGAGAACACCCTCGGCGAGTACATCAGCCGTCAGGGCCTCAAGCAGCTCCACACCGCCGAGACCGAGAAGTACGCCCACGTCACCTTCTTCTTCAACGGTGGCCGCGAGCAGCCCTACGAGGGCGAGGACCGCATCCTCGTTGCCAGCCCCAAGGTTGCCACCTACGACCTCAAGCCCGAGATGAGCGCCTACGAGGTCAAGGACAAGCTCGTTGCAGCCATCAAGGAAGACAAGTACGACTTCATCGTCGTCAACTTCGCCAACGGCGACATGGTCGGTCATACCGGCGTCTATGAGGCCATCGAGAAGGCCGTTGTCGCCGTCGATGCCTGCGTCAAGGAAGTCGTGGAGACCGCCAAGGCCACCGGCGACTACGAGGTCATCATCATCGCCGACCACGGCAATGCCGACAACGCCATCAACGCCGACGGCACCCCCAACACCGCCCACAGCCTCAACCCCGTGCCCTTCATCTACGTAACGGCGAACAAGGCTGCCAAGGTCGAGGACGGCATCCTGGCCGACGTGGCCCCCAGCATCCTCCACATCATGGGCCTCCAGCAGCCCGCCGACATGACCGGCCACTGCCTCATCAAGGACTAAGGCACATGCCCCTCATATTAGAAGGCCACCTTTGGGGTGGCCTTCTTTCGTATTGGTACAGGGTGATACTACTTCACATAGAATTTCTTCCCGTCTAGGATGTAATACCCCTTTGCGGGCCTCTTGGAAAGCTGGCGTCCGCTGAGGTCAAAGATGGGAGCGTTGGCATCACGTGATTTGCCCTCTGCCGACGACGTGTAACGCAAGTTAACAACCTCCGTAGCGATATCGTTATCGTTGATGACCATCATCAACGCATGACCATTGACTGTGGCGGAACCGTCGTGGAACACGATATCCAACGCCTTGGGCCTGTCAGACAGACTGATGTGTCCTTCTGCATCCATATCGGCATATTTCTCTGCACCGAGATTCAACAAGGCATAACCGCTACCACAGGGCTCTGCCATCCATCTACTGCCCAGCGATGTTTCATCCACCTGAAGGACAGACTCCTTCAATTCAAGAGCTTCAAGACTACTGTTATAAACCGTGTAGTTTGTACCATCAGCTTCAGCTAACATATAGGCCTGATAGGCTTGCACTTCCGTTGTCGCACACTTTTTGATGTGGGAGAAACGAGACCAATCGCTGTTCAGTACATAATCCCAATATGCATCTTCAGGCACATAAAGCACCGTGTAATCAAATACCTCTGCAGAAAATCCTACATCTTCAAGGCTATAGTCAGCTGGGCTTACAGCCTTTGAGACGATTGTTCTAAAATAGCAACCACTAAAAGCATTCTGCCCGATGCTCGTCACGCTACTGGGAATAACGATGGACGTAAGGCTGGAGCAATTCCGGAAGGCGCAGTTGCCGATGCTCGTCACGCTGTTGCCAATCATCACAGACAAAATAGATTCACTATAACTATCCCAAGGGGTTGGCTTACTGTCGCCGTAGTCATACATCGCACCGGCACCGGAAATCGTAAGGACACAATCGTCGGATAGTACGTAGTCAAGGTTTTCGCCGCATTTTCCAGTAAGATCCTTGCGTATTACCGTCACTGCGCAGCTTGCCGTGAGGTTTGTACCGTCGGTAGTGCTAGCGGTGATGGTGGCCGTGCCTGCTGCAATAGCAGTCACGAGTCCGTTTTCACTCACTGTGGCAACGCTTTCGTCAGACGAGTGCCAAGCGACAATTTGCACGGCATTCTCCGGCAATACCGTAGCGGTCAGCTGAATCTGTTCGTTTGCCATAAGATTGGCCGAAGTCCTGCTGAGCACAACGGAAACGGCCTGAGTCTGCTGCCCACTCTCGGAAAGCACCAGCATCATACGTTGTCCGTTAATCATGACCACGCCATCGCTGAAAGAAACAGTCAACACTACAGGTTCGTTGCTAAGTACGATATGTCCTGCCGCATCTATACTGGCGTAGCGCTTGGCCGCAAGATTGCGCAGGGTGATTCCCGTTCCCATTCGCTCTGCCACCCAGCAACGTCCGTCATCGGTCTCGTCCACGTCATGAAGATAATCCTTAGTCTCCAAGGCGTTCTGACCGCTATCATATACTACAAAGTGCATACCCGAAGCATCCGCCAACATATAGGTCTGCTGCTCTTGTATGTCAGACATGGCATATTCGTTTACGCTGTGGAATTCGCCCCACTCGGTGTCGTAAATGTAGGCATTTCTGGTGCCTTGCGGCACATAGAGAGGAGCATGGATGAAGGTCTGTGCCGAGAAGGCAGAGAGATAGTTCTGAGGCGTGAGCGACTTGACGATAACGGTACGCAGTCGGCAGCCGTCGAAAGCCTGGCTGCCCACATCAAGCAGGGACTTGGGCAAAGTGACTGTTGTCACGCCCGTGCAGCCGTAAAAGGCTTTCTCACCGATACCAGTCACGCCCTCTGCGATGTCTATCGTCTGAATCTGGTCGCGATAGTCTGCCCAGGGCTGGTCTGCCGTGCCATAGGAATACATCTGCCCGCTGCCCTCAAGCTGCAGGGTTCCATTCAGGCGAAGCACATACTCAATATGTTCTCCGCAAGATCCTTTGATGAAGCAGTCAAGCACCGTCACCTCACATGTGGCGGACAAATCCGTTCCGTCGGCTGTCGTTGCGGTGATGGTTGCAGAGCCTACTCCGACCGCCCTCACCAATCCGGTTTCAGTCACAGAGGCCACCTTTTCATCGGATGACGTCCATATGACCTTCTGACTACTGGTCACTGGAAGCACCGTGGCTTCAAGACGGAGCTGCCCGTTAAAGCAAAGCTCTGCTGATATGGTGTTCAGCGTTACTGACGTTGCCGGATCTGAATCTTGTCCGGCTGTCTCGCCGAAGTTTCTCCATAGGTCGGCGGAAGCATAAGCCTCTATGGCCCGTTCTGGGACGATCAAGGTAACTTGGCTCAGATCCACATTCCTAAACACGTCCGTGCCCATCGTTGGGGGCGTCAACACCAAGCACGAAACCTCAGTCAGGCCCGAGCAATCGCTGAAGGCTTCGTTGCCTATATAGCGAAGGGTCGAGGGAAGACGAAGGGATGCAATCTGGTTGCTGCCGCGGAAGGCATGATTGTGGATGCTGTCGACGCCCTCCTCGATCACCACTTCACTCAACTTCGAGCAGAAGAACGGAGAGTAATAACCGGCATCGGGAATATTGCAGCTTACATAAAGCGTGCCCGTGACACCTGCGAGAATCTCACGGCCAAGGCTTCGGATGCTGGACGGGAGATGAACCGACTGAAGACCCGTACAGCCACTGAAGGCATACTCCGATATACTCTCAACGCCATCAGGTATTACCAGCTCCGTCAGACCGCTGCAACGCTCGAAGGCGCAACGGATGATGCTGCGAAGGCTTGAAGGAAGACTGATCGAAGTCAGGCTGCTGCACTCGTTGAACGCATACTCGCCGATCGTGGTCAGCGTGGACGGGAAAGAGATGGAAGAGAGTTGGGTGCTATTGGAGAACGAACGCTTGCCGATGATGGTGACGCCCTCACCGATCACCAGTTTCGTGATCCTCGACTCACGGAAGATCCCATCGTTGGTATCGGGAAGGTTACAATTCACGTACACGATACCGCTAATACCCCTGAAAGCATAGTTGCCTATCGTCTCAATATTACTCGGCAGCGTAAGCTCTGTCAGGCCCGAGCAATCGCTGAAGGCTTCGTTGCCTATATAGCGAAGGGTCGAGG
>CAMKTN010000001.1 GCA_946415705.1 uncultured Prevotellaceae bacterium | reverse complement strand
CCCCTACTATAGAGATCAAGCTACTCACAGACAGCTTCCGCTAATTGAGAATTGAAAATTGAACCCTTGAACCCTTGAACCTTTGAACCTTTGAACCTTTGAACCTCTTGAACCTTTGAACCTCTTGAACTTCCTAAAAAGATTCTTTGCCACATTGTTGTTGACCGTCCTGACGGGTTCGCTCATGGCCGACCCTGTCAGTGAGATGTTGCATCGTATATTTCCTCAGAATAAGGATTACAAGAAGTTTGAATGGGTCGTAAAGGGCGGCGACACGCAGCAGTTCACCCTTTCCTGCAACGGCCGTAAGGTGAAGGTCGTCGGCACGGACAATATCGCCATTGCCACTGGTATCAACTGGTACCTGCAACACTATGCAGGCGTGGATATCTCATGGAACTCGCCTACAGGCAATTTGCCGAAAAAGCTACCCGCCTGTGCTGAGGAGACGCACACCGCCAGCGTCGATTGGCGCTACTACCTCAACTTCTGCACCTACAGCTACTCCATGTCCTTCTGGGATTGGGAGCGTTGGCAGCAGGAACTCGACTGGATGGCACTTCACGGCATCAATATGCCGTTGGCCATCACGGGCATGGAATGTGTGTGGAAAGAGGTGCTGATGAACACCTATGGTTACACCCTCGATGAGGTCAACACCTTCGTCTGCGGCAGCGCTTACTATGGCTGGTTCTTCATGAACAACCTCACGGCCTGGGGCGGTCCACAGCCCGAGAGCTGGTACACCCAACAGCAGGCCTTGGCCCGCAAGATCTTCCAGCGCATGAAGGACTTCGGGATGCGGCCCGTTATCCCCGGCTATGTCGGTATGATCCCCAAGGATTTCCTGACGCAGGCCGAGGCCTCTAAGATTACAGGATGGAAGTCGTCGGATATCGTAAACGGTGGCAATTGGTGTTCCTTCGTTCGTCCTTATTTTGTCAACAATACCGACCGCCTGAAGGAGTTCGCGGCTAACTACTACGCAGCCATTGATCGCCTCTTCGATGATGTCTGTACCACGCATTTCTATGCCATCGACCCCTTCCATGAGGGCGGCGTGCCCAGCGGTGTCACCAACGCTTCGGCATCAGTGAATGCGATGTGGCAGGCGCTGACCACCTACGATGCCAATGCCGTGTGGGTGGCGCAGCATTGGCAGGAGAATCCCACCACCATCGTTACGCATACCATTCCGCGTGGCCGTCTCATCATCCTCGACCTACATGGCGATCAGTATGCCGACACAGAGTGTAGTGGCCATCACACGAGCAGACCCACCCCCGACCCCTCCCATAAAGGAGGGGAGAGTGCAGCAGTTGAGCCTAAAAGTCTCCCCTCACGGGGAGATTTAGAGGGGTCTGCCCACGACTGGGTATGGGGGCAGGTGTCTAACTTCGGTGGCAATGTGGGCCTCTTCGGCCGCTTGGACCGCCTCATCAACTGCTTCTACGCCGCGCGTAACAACAAGGGCACCAATCAACTCGTGGGCATCGGCGCCCTCCCCGAGGGCATCGAGAACAACGCCATGCTCTACGACCTGCTCTATGCCCTTCCCTGGACTAACACCGACTACACCCGAGCAACTTGGATTGCGGATTATGTGAGAATGAGATATGGGTTTAATGGGGCCAATGGGTCTAATGGGGCTTATGAGACGATGCTTTCAGCTTGGCAGAAGCTTGCTGCAGGCATCTACCAATGCCCCAACAACGGCCAGCAGGGCACCACGGAGAGTGTCTTCCTTATGTGCCCGTCGCTGACACCCGGTACCGTTAGCTCCTGGGCTGCCTCCACCTGGTACTGGGACTTCGCCGACCTGCGCACAGCGTTCCATGAGATGCTTTCCGTCAGCGACGCCCTGGCCGACAATGACAACTACCGCTACGACCTCGTTGATATCGCCCGTCAGGCGCTTGCCGACTACGGCAAAGAACTGTTGGATGCGGGATTGGCGCGGGGAGAGTCCGCTGCTCGTTTCCTTGAACTCATCCTCGATCAGGACCGCCTCCTTGGCACTCGTTCCGAACTGCGCCTCGGCCGCTGGCTCTCCTCTGCCCGTGTTCTCGGCGGTTCGTCCGCCGAGAAAAACCTCTACGAGAAGAACGCCCGTATGCTCCTCACCACCTGGGGCGACCGCGCCCAATGCGAGCACGGCGGCCTCCACGACTATGCCAACCGCGAGTGGCAGGGCCTGCTCTCCTCCTATTACTATCCTCGTTGGAAAGCCTTCTTTGCGAACGGCTGCACACCCCAACAATGGTTCGCTGACTACGAATGGCCGTTTGCCAATGGCATGTCCGCTGCTATCACCAACTATTTGCCCGAGGGCGCACCCTATGCCTATGGCTCCTTTACCGCTGAGCCCGTAGGCGATGAAATCGCCATAGCTCAAGAGCTCTACGACAAGTATTTCTCCGATAGTAGGATGAATCTGCGCTAAAATCCCCTTTAACATCCTTAACAAATGCGGCATTACGGCCTTTTGGTTGTAATTATAACACTTATTGTCCTTTATGTCACGTTAAATTATGGCTTTATCATCATTTTTTCTCGACATCTTTTTTGTTATTTTAAGAAATTGATGTATTTTTGCAGAGATTTTTGGATTTTAAACAAAACAATAAATAAGACAATGAAAAAGATTTTACCCCTTTTGGCGGCTGCTCTTTTTATGAATGTCATGAGCGTGAAGTCGCAAATTGAAGATGTTACAGCAACTTACATTCCCAATGCTGGGTTTGAAGCCTGCCCTGTAGTTGAAACGGTTGATGGTGCCGCTAAACTCATCACAGCGGACAAGAATCCTATGGATTATGCTGACTGCGGATGGGCCTACTATATGGCTTATGACGGATCATCCGCCTATAATGCCGGAGCAACCACCTATCCCATTAAGGTGAAATACAGTAAGTGGCTCAGTGGTATAGAAGGCCCACAGGCTGGTCCGGTAGCTGGTGATAATACCAAGGCACTTTGCTTCACAGGCAACAAGTCTGCCATCTACAAGCAAACGGATGAGATTACGCTTCCCGCAGGCTCTTATAAGTTTACGGTGAATGTCTGGGTATATAATGGTGGTACATCGAACCCTTCGCCGACGATAGATGCCAGCAACGTTACCGGCTTCGTAACCGCTGACAAGGAGTATTTATCTGAGAAAAAGATGTTTCTCAGTAGTGCTTGGGATACGGATGTGATTGAGTTGGAGCTGACAGAACCCGCGACCGGTCGTTTTCAGCTGAGTTATGGTGCCAGCTATTTTGTTGTAGTCGATGACATTAAGCTCGAATACAATGGCGGCATCATTACGACTGCGTTGTTGAATGTCATTTCCAAGGCGCATGTGCTGAATGCAAAATTGAATAATGCGGATCTGGCACAAGCCATTAGTGACGCTGAGGCGTTCGCTGCTAATCCCACCTCTCAGGAGGATGTGCCCCTTCAGGTGGAGACACTTTACAGCGCTATGGGTACTGCTTTGATAGCCTCAGAAGGGGTGGTGGACATCACGGATGTCTATGTAGATAATCCCTCGTTCGAGACAGGTAAGATTGATCCCTGGGCTTGGGGTGGCGTTGCAGGTTCGATTCATGAACCTACCAATGAAGATTCAAAGCCTTATATCGACGGCGTGAACGTCGTGGAGTTTGACACGAGCTATGGTACCAAGAAGCTCACGCAGACCATCCCCTACGTGCCTGCAGGTTGTTATGCAATAGATGCTAAGCTCTGCCAGAAGGCTTTCATGTTGCTTGGAACCAATAGGACCTCTTGCACTGGCGGAAGCGGCACTCTTTATCTGCGTGCGCATCCCGCTATCTATACCGCTGCTGAGGCTGGCGAA
Source organism: uncultured Prevotellaceae bacterium (assembly GCA_946415705.1). Taxonomy (GTDB): domain Bacteria; phylum Bacteroidota; class Bacteroidia; order Bacteroidales; family Bacteroidaceae; genus Physcousia. The sequence continues at coordinate 118,861 of CAMKTN010000001.1, read as the reverse complement.
CTGACGATTGGAGCAGAATACAGCTCTTCCTATCGCATTGACAACTTCCGCCTGTTCTATGGCAAGGATGAAGCTTCCTTGCTCGCAACACTCTTGGAGACTGTGAAGGCTGATGCACTGGCTGTAAGCGCTATGACAGAGTTCGATGCCATCACGGGTTCGGAACGTACCAACCTGATGACCGCTATTGAAGGCACGGACTCGGAGGCCATCAATACAGCCCTTAACAACTTCGTTGCAGCCAAGGATAATTATAATAGGTTCGCGAAGGCGAAGGAGAATGCAGCTCCTTATAACGCAGAGAACTATCCTTACGCCAGCAAAGAACTTCTTGAGCAAATCCAGAACATTCTGGCCCTTAACGCCGCTTCAAGTGTCCAGGCGCAGTCGTTGACGACCGAGCTGAACGAGGCTTGCACCAACGTCTATTACTCCAATGCCTATTGTGATGGTGTGGAAAAGACCGATTATACCGATCAGATTGTGGGTGCCAACGCAACCAGCGAGGGCATTGATGCCGCGTGGACAAACACCAGCAGCTACATGACGATCGTCACCGACTTAGGCTCATGGACGAATCCCAAGACCCAGACAACCGATAACACGGTGTATGGTGTTACCACTGATTACTATCGTGCTTGCATGAACAAGACATCAGCCATGCAGCAGACCATCGCCAACATGCCTGCTGGTAAGTATGTGGTGGCCATTACCGCCAAAACAACCAGTGACACCCCCATTACCATCAAGGTGAACAGTCGTGAAATAGGCAGCCTGACCGGTAAAGGAACCACTTCCGCAGCAGCGTGGGTCGAAGGTGTCTTCACCTATGAGAAAGCTACCGATGGCAACATGATCCTGCGTATCGAGTGTACTCCGACTGCGAACTACAAGAAGTGGGGCTTCGACAATGTCCGCCTCTACTACCTCGGCAATGGTACTGGTATCCAGCAAGTCAATGGCAATGCCAAGAAGGAGCATGTCGCCTACGACCTCAGCGGTCGCCGCGTGGCACAGCCCAAGAAGGGCCTCTACATCATCAACGGTCAGAAGGTGGTGAAGAAGTAAACCGCAGGCCGTTTACACCTTATTATATAATATATAGAACACAACCGATATGAACATGATATCTATGACGAAGCGCATGGCTGTTGCCGCAGTGCTGATGGTCGCCACGCTACAGGGCTATGCCTATAACAATATATGGGTACGGGCTGAGGCTCAGCCCACGGGTGCAGGCCTCGTATATGTCGATTGGAACAACGATGTAGAGACCCCCGTCTTCGATGACGCCTCTGAGTTCAAGCGCTCGGCCAATAGCGCGGCCAGCACGGCTTTCATCTGGACACAGGTCGAGGAGGGGTACCAGCTGGCAGGCTTTGTTCGCGACAACGGCAACAAGGTCTATGACAATGGCGTGGACCTGCAGCTCAGGGTACGTCCCGATGGCTTTTTCACCGCTGTCTATGACCATACAGAATATGGCGGTGCAGGTAGCAGCTCCAGCGCACAGGCTGAGGCCGAGGCTGCTCTGGAAGATATGGAGAACCCCACCGACTTGGTGTTCGCCGTCTTCACGCAGGGCGACATTGCCCGTCCCGCTGAGGGGCAGGAGAACTTTGGCTGGGTCTATTGCAACAAGCTTGACAACGAGCCGGGCGATGAGATTGTCCTTGATGCCTATGGCGACTCCGACAACAGCGAAGGTCCTGTCCGCTATTACAAGTTCGACCACTGGACAGACTCCTATGGCGAGATTGTCAGCGCAGAGCGCTTCCTCCGTGTGACAGTCACGGGCGGTGAGGTCTATTATGCCCATTTCGTCGAGACTACCAAAGAAGAGCGCGATGTTGTCAACCCCCACAAGGAGGTTTACACTGGCATCACGCAGGTGAACGCCAAAGCCGGCGCTCAGCAGGACGCCTATGACTTGAGCGGCCGCAAGGCGCTGCCGACACAGAAGGGCGTACGCATCGTCAATGGCAAGAAGGCGTTAGTGAAATAATTCTTAAATGCTGAAAACCTTGAGCAAAGTTCACACATACTTAGTCACGTTCCTGGCCTTCTTCCTCTTGCTGGCTCCTGCGGCGTATGCGCAGGACACTCAGGTCCTGAAGGGCACGATTGTCGATGAGCTGGGCGAGCCCCTCATCGGTGCCACGCTGAAGCTGAAGAATGCGGGGCAGGGTACCGTGACGAATATCGATGGTGTCTATCAGCTCACTGCCGAGCGCAACGACGTGGTCACCATCTCCTATATCGGCTACCAGCCGCAGACGTTCTCCGTAAGCCGTCTGGCACAGATAAAGGTCGTCAAGATGCAGCCCGACAAGAGCCAGGACCTTGATGAGGTCGTGGTGACGGGTATGCAGCGCATGGACAAGCGCCTGTTCACGGGTGCTACGGTGCAGGTGAGTGCCGCCGAAGCCAAGATCGACGGTCTCCCCGACATCAGCCGTTCGCTGGAAGGCCGTGCTGCCGGTGTCTCCGTGCAGAACCTCAGCGGCACGTTCGGTACCGCGCCCAAGATCAACATCCGCGGTGCCACCTCTATCTACGGCAGCTCCAAGCCGCTGTGGGTGGTGGATGGCGTCATCATCGACGATGTCACGGACATCAGCGCCGACGAGCTCGCCAGCGGTGATGCCGAGACCCTGATCTCCTCTGCCATCGCAGGCCTCAACCCTGATGATATCGAGTCGTTCCAGATCCTGAAGGACGGTTCCGCCACCTCTATCTATGGTGCCCGCGCCATGGCGGGTGTGATTGTCATCACCACCAAGAAGGGTAGTGCCGGCAAGAGCCATGTCAGCTACACGGGTGAGTTCACGATGCGCCTGAAGCCCAGCTACAACGACTTCAATATCATGAATTCGCAGGAGCAGATGAGCGTCTATCAGGAGCTCTACGACAAGGGCTGGCTCAACTTCTCCGACACCTACCGTGCCGCCAAGAGCGGCGTCTATGGTAAGATGTTCCAGCTCACTAACGCCTACGACGCCACCACGGGTATGTTCGGCCTCCCCAATACCGAGGAAGCCCGCAACGCCTACCTCCGCGATGCCGAGTACCGCAACACCGACTGGTTCGACGAGCTCTTCTCGAACAGCGTCATGAACAGCCATTCCGCCAGCATCTCCGGCGGCACCGAGAATGTCAGCTTCTACGGTTCCGTGAGTGCCCTCTTCGATCCGGGATGGTACCGTCAGAGCAAGGTGGAGCGCTATACCGCCAACATGAATACGTCCATCAAGATGTCGAAGCACCTCACGCTCAACCTCATCACCATGGGCTCCTACCGCAAGCAGCGCGCTCCCGGTACCCTGAGCCAATCCACGGACGTCGTCAACGGCGAGGTGAAGCGCGACTTCGACATCAACCCCTACAGCTACGCCATCAACTCCTCGCGTACCCTCGACCCCAACGAGTTCTACACCCGCAACTATTCCCCCTTCAACATCAAGCACGAGCTGGACAATAACTTCATCGACATCGACAAGATCGATTTGAAGTTCCAGGGCGAGTTGAAGTGGAAGCCGTTGCGCGGCCTGGAGTTCAGCGCCCTCGGTGCCGTGCAGTATTCATCGGCCACCCAGGAGCATCAGATTACCGAGGAGTCCAACCAGGCACAGGCCTACCGCGCCATGCCCGACGCTGTCGTGCGCGAGAAGAACCCCTGGCTCTACCTGAACCCCGACCTCCCCAACTCCGTGAAGTACAGCATCCTGCCCGTCGGCGGTATCTACCTGAAGACCGACAATAAGATGCGTAGCCTCGATTTCCGCGCTACGGGTAACTGGAACCACGTCTTCAACGAGGCACATATCGTGAACCTCTTCGTCGGTACCGAGATTGCCTCTGTTGATCGCCAGCGCAACTACATGAACGGTTGGGGTATGCAGTATGACAAGGGCGAGCTTCCTTTCTACACCGTCGATTTCTTCAAGAAGAGCATTGAGGACGGTTCCAACTACTACACCCTCAACCACTTCTACAACCGTTCGGCAGCTTTCTTCGGCAACGCCACCTATTCTTATGACGCGCGCTATACCATCAACGGAACCCTGCGCTACGAAGGCACCAACCGCCTCGGCCCCAGCCGTCAGGCACGCTGGCTGCCCACCTGGAACATCTCCGGCGCCTGGAACGCGCACGAGGAGAAGTTCTTCAAGCCCATCGAGAAGGTGCTGTCCCACTTCTCGCTCAAGGCCAGCTACTCGCTGACTGCCGACCCGGGTCCCTCCTCCGTGAGCAACGCCACCGTGGTGCTCCGCAACTACAAACCCTACCGCCCCTTCACGAATATCCAGGAGAGCGGTATGGAGATTGAGACCCCCGCCAACGAGAGCCTGACCTACGAGAAGAAGCACGAGCTGAACATCGGCGTTGATATGGGCTTCCTCCACAACCGCATCAACGTGGCCTTCGACTGGTTCAAGCGTAACAACTTCGACCTCATCGGCCTCGTCTATACCTCCGGCATGGGCGGTGCCATCTCCAAGATGGCCAATATCGCCAGCATGAAGTCCCACGGTGAGGAGCTCACCATCAGCACGAAGAACATCGACAACAAGAACTTCAAGTGGGAGACGAACTTCATCTTCTCGCATGTCGTCACGGAGATTACCGACCTGAAGTCGTCGGCCAACGTCATCTCCCTCGTCTCCGGTCGCGGCTTCGCCCTCGAAGGCTACCCCGCACGTTCGCTGTTCTCCTTCCGCTTCGATGGCCTCAATGACCAGGGCTTGCCCAAGATTCTCAACCAGGACGGCGACGTCGTCAGCAGCGGCGAGGACATCAACTTCCAGTCGCAGGTTCTCGATAACCTCGTCTATGAAGGCCCCAGCGACCCCACTATCACGGGTAGCCTCGGCAACATCTTCCGCTACAAGGGCTTCCGCCTGAACATCTTCATCACCTATGCCTTCGGCAATGTCGTGCGCCTGAACCCCGTCTTCAACAGTGCCTACTCCGACCTCGACGCCATGCCGCGCGAGTTCAAGAACCGCTGGACGGTGCCGGGCGACGAGAACTTCACCGACATCCCCGTCATCCTGACGCGCCGTCAGGCACAGGAAGACAGCTACATGAGTGTGCTGTACAACGCCTACAACTACTCCACGGCACGCATGGCCAAGGGCGATTTCATCCGCATGAAGGAAATCTCGCTCTCCTATGACTTCCCCAAGAAATGGATTCAGCACCTCCGCATCAGCGATCTCTCGCTGAAGCTGCAGGCCACGAACCTCTTCCTCATCTACTCCGACAAGAAACTCAACGGCCAAGACCCCGAGTTCTTCCAGTCGGGCGGTGTGGCAGCGCCTGTCCCCAAGCAGTTCACGCTGACACTGAGGTTGGGAATATAGTTAAAGTTTAAAGTTTAAGGATTAAAGTTTAAAGTTTAACGAAAAGACAATGATGAACCATCCTATATATAAACAAGGAGTCCTCCTTCTGACAGCTGCCATCAGCCTCGTGCTGGCATCGTGCAACGAGTTCCTCGATGTACTGCCGGACAACCGTGCGGCACTGGACAGCGAGGAGAAGATCACGGACCTGCTGGTGAGCGCCTATCCCGAGACCTCTTACTTCATGCTGGCGGAGCTCTATAGCGACAATACCGACCGCAACGAGAAGGGTTCCTCCTACACCGCTTTCAGCCCCTTTCAGGAGCAGGCTGCCTCGTGGGCGGAGATTACCGACATCAGCCAGGACACGCCCTATGTCATCTGGGACCACTACTACAAGGCCATCGCCGCCGCCAACAATGTCATCATCGCCATCGATAAGCTGGGCAACCCGGAACGGATGAACCCACAGCGTGGCGAGGCATTGATGTGTCGCGCCTACTGCCATTTCATCCTCGGCAACATCTTCTGCATGGCCTACAGCCCCAAGACCTGCAACCAGGACCTCGGCATCACGTATATCAAGCAGGCCGAGAGCGAGGTGTCGCCCATCTATGAGCGTGGCACGATGGCGGAGCTCTACAGCAATATCGCCGCCGATATCGAAGAGGGTTTGCCGCTCGTCACCGATAACCTCCACTCGGTCGTGAAATACCATTTCAACACCAAGGCAGCCTACGCCTTCGCCGCCCGCTTCTACCTCTATTATATGCAGGACGACAAGTCGAACCTCGACAAGGCCATCACCTACGCTACCCGCGTCTTGGGCGACCGCCCCGCCGACGCGCTGCGTGACTGGCAGGCATTGGGACAGATTACCACGAACAACGGCCAGCGCGGCAACGCCTACGTAGATGCTGCCGACAAGGCCAACCTGCTCATCCTCAGCACCGCCTCCTACTGGCAGTGGATCTACGGCCCCACAGGTGTTGGCATGCGCTACACGCACAACGACAAGATTGCCGAGACCGAGACCATCAAGAGCCGTGGCTTCTGGGGCTCGAACAGCAGCTTCTACTTCGACGTCACCACCTCCGCCGTAGGCCCCAAGGTGCTGATGTATAAGCTGCCGCAGTTCTTCAACTACACCGACGTCACCAAGGGCACCGGCTATCCCAAGATGCTCATGCCCGTCCTCACTACCGACGCCCTCATCCTCGACCGCGCCGAGGCCTACGCCCTCAAGGGCGACTTCGTCAAGGCCATGCAGGACCTCACCACCTGGATGCACGCCTTCACCACCACCACCGGCGTGGTCGATGGCACGATGCTCAGCAACACCTACGGTCCCTACACGGGCACGGGGTCCTCGATAAGCACTATCGGCAGCTCCTCCATCGGTATGCAGTACTACACGCCCACGGAGCCGACGCCCAAGAAGCGCCTCAATCCCGACTTCCCCGTCGCTGCCGGCACACAGGAGAACCTCATTCATGCCATCCTCCATGCCCGTCGCGTCACCTGCATCCACGAGGGCCTGCGCTGGTTCGACGTCAAGCGCTATGGCATCGAGATCTACCGCCGCAATGTCAAGGACGAGAGCGTCATCACCGTCTATGACACGATGACGAAGGACGACCCCCGTCGCGCCATACAGCTCCCCTCCCATGTCATCAAGGCCGGCATTCAGCCGAATCCGAGGTGAAAGACCCTCCCCTTACCCCTCCCGTGAGGGAGGGGAAAGGACCAACAGATTGGATTTTAATGTTATGAAGCATTCAATAGTCAACATATGATATCTTTAAGAACCATATTTTATACTACGCGCCAGCTACTCCCCTCCCTCACGGGAGGGGTCTGGGGGTGGGTCTTCCTATCTCTTCTTCTGTTCACCTCCTGTGCCAAGGAAGAGTTGGACAGCCAGAGCGTGTTCGTGGACCGCGCGACGACGGATAAACCCTTCGACAAGTGGATCTACGAGAACTACGTCATGCCCTATAACATCGACCTGAAGTACCACCTCGAGGACAAGGAGACCGACTTCCAATATACCCTCGTACCCGCACTGACGGAGAACTCCATCAAGGTGGCCCATGTCGTGCTTTACTGCTGGCTGGAGGCCTACGACGAGGTCGCCGGCGTCGATTTCACACGCCAGTACGTCCCCAAGGTCATACAGCTCGTGGGCTCCAATGCCCACAACAAGAAGGGCACCGTGGTGATGGGTACCGCTGAGAATGGTATGAAGGTGACGCTCTATGCCGTCAACTTCTTCAAGACCGACCGCACGACCCTCAACACTTACTTCCAGATCATGCACCATGAGTTCACGCACATCCTGACGCAGAACCGTGAGTACGATACCGAGTTCCGCACCATCTCCGATGGCGACTACATCACCGGCGACTGGTCGAACAAGTTCGAGTCCGAGTCTCTCGCCGCAGGCTTCATCACACCCTACGCCATGAGCGAGTACAACGAGGACTTCGCCGAGACGCTGTCCTACTACCTCATCTACACCGCCACCCAGTGGAAGTCCAAGCTGACGCTGGCCGGCGAGGAGGGCGCACCCATCATCACGCGTAAGATAGAGCTCATCCGCAAGTACATGCAGACCGCCTGGGGCATCGACATCGATGAGCTCCGCGACGTCCTCCAGCGCCGCATCAACGATGTCGTCGCCGGCAAGATAGATATAACTTCGTTGGAATAGACCCACCCCTAACCCCTCCCGTAAGGGCGGGGAATGGGCCAGCAGAGGGCAAATATTAGACAATTCATTCAACTGACAATATGTTATCTTTAAGAACCATATTTAACACTACCCGTCAGCAACTCCTCTCCCTCACGGGAGGGGCCTGGGGGTGGGTCTTCTTTTCCATCGTCCTCCTGTCTTGTTCCCCCAAGACCGACGATGTCTTCGATGCCTCGCCGGCACAGCGCCAGCAGAAGGCCATCGATGACTACACGGCGCTCCTCACCTCGCAGGAGTACGGTTGGGCCATGGACTTCTACCCCAGCGACATGGCGCTGGGCGGCATTGCCTACACGACACGCTTCACGCCCGACGGCGTTGTGGAGGTGGCCTGTGAGATGCTCATCGACAACGCCAAGGGCGACAAGGTGAAGTACCCCGCCGCGAAAGTCGTGAAGTCGGAATACCGCATTATCCCCAGCCTCGGCGTGATGCTCACCTTTGACACCTATAACCCGCTCATCCACTACTGGTCTCAGCCCTCAGGCACACAGTCCGAAGGCCTCGCCACCGACTATGAGTTCACCTTCGTGTCGGCCACCGCCGATGAGATTGTGCTGCGCGGCCGCAAGTACGGCCATCTCCTGCGCCTCTATCCCCTGAAGGAGGAAGCCACCAGCTACCTCAACAAGGTCATCCAGATGCGTGCCCAGTTGAGCGAGATACCCCGCAAGCGTGCCGTCGTCGATGGGCAGTCGTTGCCCGTGACCGTCATGAGCAGCCATTTCCTCTACGATGAGGCGGACGGCACGCTCAAGGACATCCCCTACACCTACACGGCCGCCGGCATCCGCTTCTACGAGCCCGTCGTGCTCGCCGGCGTCGGTGCCCCCGAGCTCTACTTCAACACCACCAGCCACGACCTCCTCTCGCCCGACAGCCGTATGCTGCTGCCGCTGCCCACGCCCCTGGAGCAGTTCTGCGGTACCGTCAAGCAGTGGCACTTCATCTACGGCGCCACCCCTGCCGACTACGATATGTGCGATGAGCTGCGCGACATCATGAAGACTTTCATCAGCCGCACACAGAAGGAGAACACCGAGAACGTCGATGACATCTATATCGGCATGAACAAGCAGAGCGTCGAGGAGGACATGCAGCGCATGGTCTTCGGCTGGAGCACCAGCACCTCGATGGTCGGCGTGTGGTATGAGCTCCGCTACGCCCTCGACATGTCGGTCGTCGATGAGCCCAACCTCGTCATCAACATCAAGATCCTCGACGGCGGCATCTACACCGGCAACTACCCGCAGGTGGTGCCCGTCCTGGATTTCATCCGCAACAATAATCCTTATCAGCTGCAGTTCGACGACATACAGAATCCCCATTATGTCCGCGTCGTCAGCCAGAAGGATTCCTCCAAATGGTTCGCCCTGAAACTATGATGCATGAAAAATGAATAGGATGTATAAATTATGTGATAGGTTTTTCGTCGTAGCGTTGGCAGCGGTGCTGTTGGCCGCGTGCGGCGACAGCGACGAGAGCAGCAACCCCGCCGACAGCAAGTCGCTGCAGGTCGTCAGCTCAGACCTCGTATTCCCGGCCCGTGGCGCCACACATGACATCGTGCTCAGCACCACCGGTGCCTACACCGCCACCGTCAACAAAGACTGGTGCACCGTCACCACCGACGGCAACACCGTCCGTGTGCAGGTTGAGCGCAACACCCAGCTCGAAGCCCGCAACGCCATCGTCAGCTTGCAGGATGGCACCACCTCCCTGCGCCTGTCGCTGATGCAGAGCGGTGCCGTGTGGATGGTGCGTGGCCCCAGCAGCTACTCGGCCTCCGACGAGGACACCACCGTCATCATCCCTGCCACCCTCGACTTCGAGTACACCGTCACCAAGCCCGACTGGATGGACGGCGAGGAGGTGGAAGGCGGCTACCAGTTGCACCTCCACGAGAACAACACCGGCGGCGCCCGCAAGGGCAACGTCACCTTCAAGAGCAGCCAGGGCAGCAAGACCATCAGCTTCCAGCAGTTCGGCAAGCGCTCCGTGGGCGGTAACTACGACATCACCTACTCCTACATCAACGCCGAGAAGCAGACCGTCACCCTCACCAAGCGCATCGAGATAGAGGCCCTGAACACCAACAGCTACCTCTACCTGAAAGGACTCCATGAGACCATCCCCATCCCTGTGGCCATGGGTAGCGACGGTACCCTCCATGTCGCCAACGGACAGCTCATCGAAGGCGTCACCAGCGGCTACCTCTACATCGTCCTCCACCAGGACAGCGAGTACCAGAACTTCATCTTCGCCGGTGACTGTTCCTATGACGCACCCCTGAAGCTCACCAGCAAGGGTGGCATCCTCATGCCCTCCTTCTCCTTCGCCAAGAAGTCCGTGACTTTCATCGACCCCACAGGCATGGAGGCTACCATCGTGGCCAACGGCTTCTCCCTCAAGACCTCCACCCTCCCCGACATCCGCTACACCCAAGCCGGCGAGGAACTCGGCCAATACCTCAACATCAAACTTGTGAAAGTACTGGAATGAAGATATAGAATACACCGCAAAGACGCAGAGAAGCGAAGATAAGATGGTCGCTGCGCTCAAAATTAAAGCAAAAATTACAAATAAAATTAAAGAAAAATTTTTGTTTCAATTTTGAGGAACGAAGTGACGACCAGAATATTATTCACTCGAGGACAAGATCGCAAAGGCCGACCCGAAGGTGACCTTGAACTTCTTAAACCTCTTGAACTTTCGGTGTTACCCGCCTTTGCGGTGAAAAAAAGGATAACAAAAAACCAAAACACGATACAATTATGAAGTTTAAAACATTTACTCTAAGAACAAACTTGCTTAGCAAGTTACTACTAAGCCTTGCCCTACTTATAGGTAGTGCGGATGTATGGGCAGATGATATCGTTATTTATAACGAAGGAGCGGCAATCCCCGATGGATGGACAAAAAACTCGTCTATATCAGTAGATGGTAATAAGTTAGTTTCATCAGGGAATACTGCAGGCTATATAACCTCCAGCACTACTTTTAACATTGCAAATCAGAAACTTGTAATTGTGGCAAAGAGAACGGATAATACTGATGCTTATGTGAGATTGTCCGATGGAAGTGGATATTCCTATACTGCGCGTGTTACTTTTGGATATGGTACTACGAGTAAGACTTATGAACTTTATTCATCTGAGCACTATATAGAACTTATTTCAGGTTTGTATTCGGTATCTGGCAAGAACCTTCGCATAACTGCAAAAAATGTCGAAATCAAGAGTATAAAGTTTTGCGATAATAAGGAATTTGTACTTGATGAAAGTAATCCTACGGCATTACTTAAAGGTGATGTAAGCGAAACAGTTCGTTTTAAATATTCGGCAAAAAAGAACTGGAATACCATCTGTGTCCCATTCAGTTTGAAGAAGACAGTCAGTACTCCTTTTGACCATGTAGAGACTATTTTTGGCGATGACTATAAAGTTTATTCTTTGTCCAATTATGATAGTGGTATTCTTACATTTACTCAGGTGGCAGGTGCCTTGAATGCAAATGTTCCATATTTAGTATATGCACCGAATGCTGTAATGAATGCTTCTGGCGTGGAATTGACATCAAATGTAAGTATTACTTATCCTAGTGGGGATGCTGCCCGTCAGACACCTGCAGGCACTGCAATCTTCCAGGGAACCTATGTCACAAAAAACTATGATGCAGAAGATGATGAGAACCCGTGGTATGGCGTGACTCCTGCTGGTGGAATCATGAAGGCTGGTACGGATGCTTACGTAAAGGGCTATCGTGCCTACTTCACGGGTGTCGCCGCTCCAACTCCTGACGCAGAGGTGAAGATGGTTGTTCTTGATGACGATGGCGGTACGACAGATCTGGGCTTCGTGAAGATGGTAGATGCAGATGCCAAGGAGGTCTATAACCTCGCTGGCCAGAAAGTGCAGAAGGGCCGCAAGGGCATCTATATCGTGAATGGTAAGAAGGTTGTAATCAAATAAAGTAAGGAGGATACGACAATGAAAAAGACATATATTGAGCCCGTACTGACTGTGGTAACCCTTGGTACGATGACAATTCTTTCTGGGTCTGTTCTTGATCCCAATAGCCCCTCAGTAACTGTAAAAGATGAAGAGTGGCACGACGCATTTAGTACCAAAGAGGAAAGCGTGGACGATGTGTGGGATGATTAAGCCACGTCCCTCGGTCCAATGATCATACGAGCACGGTCTTCAGCTGAAGGCCGTGCTCTTCTTGTATGCTTGGGACTGAACATATATCTGGCATAAATGGAACTTCAATCGGTGGGTTGGAAACAAATGTGCATAATGACCATAATCTCAGCCACAAATAAGCTATAAAATATTGTATCGAATTTATGAACCAAATTATGCTCATTATGCACATTTGTTTCCGATAAAAGAATGCACTTTATGTTGATGAACATGAACTTAAATATCTTTTTCGAACATAAATGACCATGAATTGATTCATAAATTATTCATGAATTATAGATTATCTTCTTTTGAAGCGAATCCATCGAATCCAACGAATAAAGGTTGATTGAACTTAAATCAGTCTTAAATCTGAACCTAAATCTCTTTTTCATAGACAATACTGTTTATTCGTGCAGATTCGATTGATTTGTGTTCGTTAAGAATCCGTGGAATCAGAGTCATCCGTGGTCGTTATAATTAAATTTTTGTTTTAATTTTGAGGCCGCAGGCCGACCAGAATATTAGTGTTCAAGAGTTAAAGAGGTCGCAGTGCATGACAATCAAGCACGTACAACTGAGAAGCACAAGGCGTGGCGGGCGAAAGAGCCTGCGGTGTGACTCGGAAGAGCTAGCTGCAAGCTTCGGAAGAGCTAGCTGCGTGAGGTGGATCACCATGGTGGTCCACCCAGAAGGCCTATGCGTATCGCGCCGAAGGGCTATACGCGTCGGGCAACGGAAGTATGGGTTGATGGTTTTATGGCTGAGGGCTTATGGCTGAGGGCTTATGGCTGAGGTTTTATGGTTGAGGGTTTATGGTTGAGGTATTATATAGAATTTTTTAAATTTATAGTGATTATTTGATAGTTTGCAGTAAATCAGCGGTTTAGTGAAAATTAAATAGGGATTTTTGCCTTTTAAATAGCCCTTTTTCGTGTTAAATAGCGGGTTTTTACTTGCTAAATAGGCACTTTTTCTTGCTAATTACGGCTTTTTACTGCTAATTTAGGTTGAAAAATATGCTAAATAGGCGGTTTTCGGGCACAATGATGAGCAGGCACCCAATCGCGCGACAGGGTAAATCATCACTGCGCGATGCCGCATTTAACAACTAAATATGCCTATTTAATAAGAAAAATGGCTTATTTAACGACTAAAAGTGCCTATTTAGCGACTAAAATGGCCTATTTAAGCAAGCAAAACAGCCTATTTAAACGCAAAAATGCCTATTTAAATTTATTAATCTATTGATTATCAGTAAGAACCTAAATTAATTAAACATTTAAAACTTTTATAAATATTTTGATGCCGCAGCCCGACTCAACAGAAGGTCAACCGAGAACTTAAATCAGACATAAATCTGAACTTAAATCTGAGGATTGGAAACTAATGTGCATAATACTCATAATTGGGTCCATAAATCCGAATAATAATTTTTTGCTTATTTGTGGCGGAAATTATGGTAATTATGCACATTTGTTTCCGACAAAAGACTGCAGATGAAGACTGAACTTAAATTTGGCTTAAATCTGGACTTAAATCTCTTTTTCGAACATAAATGACCATGAATTAAACCATAAATTATCAAGAATTACATGGATAAAGAAAGGAACTTAAATTGGTCTTAAATCTAAACTTAAATCTGCGTCATCCGTGGTCATTGACATTATAAAGAATTTATGGTCATTAATGGATTAATTTGTGGTAATTCATGTCAGAAAAGAAAGATTTAAGTCGCATTTAAGCCCGATTTAAGTTCCATCTTCTCATTCGAGTTCGTAATATTTTTGTTAGAATCATGCAAATCGTAAGCCGTTTCTGCCGCTATCTCACAAAAAAGCCCTACCTTTGCGCGGAATTTTGAATTGGAAGATAAATGAAACGATTCCTTCTTACATTATCATTCGTGGTGATGGCGACTAGCCTGTGGGCCGTGCCGGCGCGGCGGGGACAATGGAAAATGTTGAAACTCGCAGATGGCACAGAGGTGCGTGCAGAGCTGCGCGGCGATGCCTTCTGCCATTTCTATCAGGATGCCAACGGCGTGCGCTACGCACAGATGGCCGATGCTCCTTATTACCAGGTCGTCACCCCTACGCAGCTGACTTCCTCACGCAAGACGGCGCGCCGCCAGGCCCCTCGTCGCATACACATCGGCGATGAGCACGCGTCCTTCGAGGGGCAGCACAGGGAGCTTGTCATCCTTGCCAATTTCAGCGACTGCCAATTTCAGGAGGAAAATACGCGCGAGGTCTTCAACCGTATGCTCAACGAGGAGGGCTTCGCAGATCTGTCGCTGGGCATGACCGACGGCTCCGCGCGTGACTACTTCCTCGCGCAGAGCGGCGGCAAGTTCACCATGTCCTTTGATGTCGTGGGGCCTGTGAACCTGCCCCATGCCTACAGCTACTATGGTGAGAACTACGGCGGCATTCAGGCGCAGGACCTGGATCCCGAGCAGATGGTCGTAGATGCCGTGAACCTCGTGAAGAGCAATTATCCCGAGATTGATTTCTCGAATTACGACAACGACGGCGACGGCAAGGTGGATCAGGTCTTTATCCTCTATGCCGGCCAAAACGAGAGTGCCGGCGGCGATGAAAACACCATCTGGCCCCATAAGTACTCCCTCTCGCTGAGTGGCATCACCAATCTCAAGGCCAATGGTGTGACCATCGACGACTACGCCTGCACCTCGGAGCTCTCTCCTTTATATACGGAGTCCGGCACCGCCTTCGTCCTCGCCGGCATCGGCACTTTCTGCCACGAGTTCAGCCATTGCCTCGGCCTGCCCGACGTCTATGATGTCAGCGGTGTGAACTATGGCATGAACACCTGGAGCATTATGGACCAGGGTGAATGGAACGGCTTCAATGTGGCTGGCTACACCCCAGCAGGCTACACCGCCTACGAACGTATGTACTGCGGCTGGCTGCAACCCATCGAGCTGACCGAGGACACCCAGATCCGCGGCATGAAACCGCTCTCGCAGGGTGGCGAGGCCTATATCATCTATAATAAAGCCAACCGCAATGAGTACTATCTCCTCGAGAACCGCCAGATGGTGGGCTGGGACCGCTGTCTCGACGGCGTGGAGGAGCACTCGCTGCTGGGTCTGCTGATTACACATGTGGATTACGATGCCGAGGTGTGGAGCAACAATGTCGTCAACTGTACCGACCTGACATGGCCCGCTAACGAAGCTGTGGGCAACGACCATCAGCGCCTGCATGTCGTGGCTGCCGACAACAGCTACCAGACGTATAAGGTGGATCCCGACTACGGCTTCCAGTGGTATGACTACGCTGATGTCATGGGCGACTGCTATCCCTATGGCAAGCTCGACAGCCTCACCAACACCTCCAACCCGCGCGCGACCCTATATAATAAGAACAGCGACGGCCGCAAGCTCCTCAATGCCGCCATCACAAATATCAAGCAGAATGCCGACGGCACCATCGATTTCGACTTCCGCGTCGATGAGGAGTCGGGCGACGATGAGGCGGGTTATGTCTATTTCTACGAGTCCTTCAACAGCTGTGCCGGCATGGGCGGCAACGACGGTAAGTGGGGCGGCACGGCCACCATCGGCAGCGATGCCTTCGTCGCTGATAACGCCGGCTGGTGGGCTGCGAATGAAAAGGGTGGGGCGAATGCCTGCGCCAAGTTCGGCTCCAGCCGTACCGCTTCGCCTGCGATGACACCTCTGTTCGCCATCAACGGCAGCACCTCCTTCACGTTCCTCGCCGCCCCCTGGACAGGCGAGGGCAACACGCTGACGCTGTCGCTCTATAGCGAGGACGACGACATCTCCGACTTCACCATCTCCGACACCCAGTTCGTGTTGCAGCCAGACCAGTGGACCGAGTGCAAGACCACCATCACGGGCTACGGCAAGATGCGTGTGCGCTTCACGCCTACGGGCTCGCTGCGCCGTTTCTTCCTCGACGAGGTACGTTGCGAGAGCCTCGGCTCCTCCACGAGTGTCAACGAGCTGCCTTTTGACCAAAAAATCCCCGCAAGTGCTTCACGCATGCAGTATTACGACCTCTCCGGCCGACGCGTAGCACCTAACGCCCTGCGGCATGGCATCTACATCGTTAACGGCAAGAAAATAGTGCGATAAGTTCTACTTATTGTCAGTTTTTAATCTAAGAAATGCACGTTTTTGTCATAAAAACGCGCATTTCTTTTGTCATGTTGAATTTAATCGCTATATTTGCGCGATTTTTGCCTACATCTTTACAAAAGGCTAACATAATTAACAACAATGATAAAGAAATCACTTTTCATCGCAGCTTTGGTAGCTGCATTGGGTGCAGTGAGTGCACCGGCTCAGGCCCAGAATGTACAGTTCCACGGAAATGTCATCAATGGCTTTTGGTATCAGAACAATGACAGTCGTGAGTGGACGACATGGCTGATTGGTATGTACAATTTCACCGATCAGAAGAAGACTTGGACCTACGAGATTGACCGCTCGTATGACTCAGAAACCTCGACGATGACCTATTCATCGCCCAACATCGACATCACCAATGCTGCCATCTATGGCGGCCAGGGTGCTATCCGTGTGGGAGATTATTTCTATACGTTCTTCGGCCGTGAAGCCGACAACGACGATGACCCCGGTAACATCGGTGGTGAGTACGGTTCCGAAACCATGGAAGTGGTGGCCCGTAAGTGGAACATCAACACGTGGGAGAAGGTGGACGAGCAGATCTTCCCGGCCAGCCGCGGCCTGAACTTCACCGACCTGACCTACGACCCCATCGAGGACGAGGTGTATTGCATCTACAGCGACATCTCCGGTTCCGGCGACGATGCTCTCAGCAACTACTTCCTCGGCACCCTCGACCTGGAGACCATGACCGTAACGCGCATCAGCAAGACGGCGCTGCCCATTGAGTTCCGTGCGCTGGCCGCTCACCCCAATGGCAACCTCTATGCCCTGGCCTATGGCGGCCGTTCCATCGGCAACACCACGTTCCCCGGTACGCTCTACACCATCGACAAGCGCACTGGTGAATACGCGAAGATTGGTGACATCGGTCACGGTATTCCCCGCACTAAGATGCAGTCCATGGTGGCTGACTTCCGCACCGGCAAGCTCTACCACGCCGGCAATATGTTCAACAGCGATGTGGAGAAGAGCACCAGCTCCGTCAGCGTGAAGACGACAGGTCTCTATGAGATCGACATCAACACCGGCCAGGCTACGCTCCTGTCCAAGTTCCCCTATAAGGAGTCTGTCGTGGGCCTTTGGATTGAAGGCGACATCGTAAAAAATAATAATGACCTGCGCGTGCGCGTAGAGCTGCCCGAACAGTTCCAGGCCAACCAGCCCGGCACCGTGGTGGCCAAGGTCAAGAACATCGGCGTCAACGAGGCCAGCGGCTACACCGTGAACCTCTATGTGAATGACAGGCTGGTGAAGAGCGTGAATGGTGAGACCATTGCTGCCGACGAGACGCAGGCCTACGAGCTCGCCTATACCCCCACCGCCGGCGACGGCTCTACCGTGAGCATCTATGTCACGGTGGATTACGCTGCCGATGAGAACACCCTCAACAACCGCACACAGCCTGCCAGCGTGCGCGTCTCGAACCTTCTGTTGCCTACTGTCAGCCTGATGGGTATGCAGATGGGCGATGCCACAACCCTCGCCTGGGAGGCTCCCCAGCTGGGTGCTCCCGTGAAGGAGGACTTCGAGAGCTATGCTCCCTTCATCATCTCCGGCATCGGCAGTTGGACAACCCTGCAGCTCGGCGGCAAGGAGGCAACGGCCGTCATCAATATGCCGATGTATGGCACCCTTAGCTATCCCTATGCCGGTAAGCCCTTCGCCTATCAGGTCTTCAATCCCGGTGAGGCCGGCATCGACCCCTACTATTGGGAGGAGGACACCTGCTCGTTCTATTGCCAGTCCGGCTCGCAGATGCTGATGTCGATGGTGGGTGCCAAGCGTGCCTCGAATGCTGACGGCTTTGACTATGTCCTCAGCAACGACTGGCTCATCTCTCCCGAACTCAACGGCCAGGCACAGACCATTTCCTTCTATGCCAAGTGCTGGACATCGCAGGTGAAAGACAACTTTGGTGTCTATCGCCACTATGTAGAGCTCTTCAACGTCCTCTATTCCACCACCGATGCCAACCCCGAGAGCTTCGTTGCCCTGGGCGGCACCAAGAAAGCCACGATGTGGTTCTCCGAGGGGAACTTCAGCTTCGACCTCCCCGAGGGTGCCAAGTATTTCGCCATCCAATGCGTCAGCGACCCCGTCGGCACGACGCCTGTGCCCGCGGACGAGACCGAGTATGACTTCGGCAACAACGACAACGAGGGCTTCATGCTCTTCATCGATGATATCACCTACACGCCCGCCAGCGCACACCTCCTTGGATACAATGTATATAAGAATGGTGTGAAGATGAATGCCGAGCTGCTCACCGACCTCGAGTTTTACGATGCGGACGGTCAGGACCAGCACAACAACAATGTCTATGGCGTCAGTGCCGTCTATCAGGAAGGTGAAAGCGCCCTCTCCAACCTCTACACCGTCATTGCCACAGGCGTCAAGGGCGTCGAGACTGCTCGCACAGCTCAGCCCGATGGCTTCTACTCGCTCACGGGTAAGTACATGGGTCGTGTGAAGCCTGCCAAGAACGGCGTCTATGTCGTTCGCCAGGGCGGCAAGGGACAGAAGGTTATCATCAAGTAAGCGCCTCAGATTATGTCCCTCAAGAAGCTGTTCTTTTCCTTTCTCGTAATCCTCGCCGCAGTCGCTGTGAAGGCGCAGGGCACGTTGAATGTGGGTTACGTCACCGATGACGACCTCCTGCAGGTCATCGATGCCCAGCCCCAGGGCGTCTGCTCCCTCATCGGGCAGGACATCATCACGAAATATGCCGGCTCTGCCATTGTGGGCATGCGTATCTCCCTGGGCTCCACCGCTGTCAACAGCGTGCGCGCCTTCGTCTCTGTCGAACCCGATCCCAGCAAGCCTGCACAGGATTTGGTCTCCTACACCCTCAGCGGTGAGAACGTGGTAGAGGGCTGGAACCAGGTGACCTTCGCCACGCCCTACGTCATCAAGGGCACCGAGGAGGAACTGTATATGGGCTACTACGTGGACTATCCTTCCACGGAGTCGCGCCCTATCACGGTCAACACCACCGAACGCACCTACGGACTGCTGGCCTATACCACCGACACCTACGGCCTCGGCTGGTACGACTATTCCGCCTCCGGCACCCTCGCCGTGCAGCTCGTCCTCAGCGGTGGCAACCTGCCCGACTATGACCCTGCCGTCGTGGGTTTCGCTACGGATGCCCGTTACTATAAGTCCGATGCCTCGGAGATGCGCATCCGTTTCTATATCGAGAACCACGGCACGAAGGCCCTCCCGGGTGTTACCCTCGACCTCACCGTTGATGAGACCCCCGTGGGACAACTCGTCATCGACGAGGAGATAACCGGTTCCAGCATGGTCAACCAGGCCCTCTCGCTGCAGGACCTCGGCCTCGCTGCCGGTCAGCACACCTTCACCATCAAGATTCTCTCTGTCAAGGACGCCACCATTACTCCGGGCACCGAGGCCGATGACCAGACGACCACTTCCTTCCAGATCTATACCAACTCCAACGCGCGTGCTGGTCAGCTCATGGAAGTCTATGTCAGTCAGCACGATGGCAGCCTTCCTGCTGTGCAGGAAGCCGTGGCAGCCCTCGTGAAGTCGAAGCCCGCGGTCATCCCCGTCTTCATCCACACCGACCTCCTCGACAGCCAGTCCGATGTCCTTGCTCTCCCGCAGGCCGCTGACCTCGGCGAGCGTTTCGGCCTCTTCGACGTGCCTGCGATGACATTTAACCGTGTCGTCGTCAGCGGCTATGCGAATATGCTGCTGCAACCCGACACCGGCGAGAGTGCCGCAGCCAATATGTCCGGCCTCCTCGACTATATCGATGCCGGCACACCCTCCTTCGCTACCGTCAGCATCAAGTCCGCGACCTACAACGAGGCCACGAACGAGCTCGTCATCACCGTCACTGGCAAACGTGGTGGTGACTACCTGAACATCTTCGGCGACGGTGCTGTCACCCTCTATCTTACTGAGGATCAGGTCATGGCCGACCAGACCCTTGCCGATGGCTCTGTGGCTACGTTCGCCCATGACTATGTCCTGCGTCACATCGCCACCGCCACCTTCGGCGACGTCGTCGCGTGGAACACCCCCATGAGTTTCACCAAGGAATACACCATCTCCGTGGATCCCAGCTGGAACCTCGCCAACATGCACGCGGTCGCCTTCCTCGGCAAGACCATCACCGATGGCACGCTGCTCGATAACTGCGACGTCACCAACGCCGCCACGTTCCCCATCGCCTCCATCCTTCCCGATGCCGTCACCTCCGTGTCAGCCCCCGCTCCCGTCGCTACCCCCTGGTACGACCTCTCCGGCCGCCGTGTTAACCATTCCTCAATCATCAATCGTCAATCATCAATGAAACCTGGTCTCTACATCCACAACGGCCAGAAGGTGGTAGTAAAATAACTCCTAAATAGATTACATTTTAAAACTAAATAATTACTTTATGAAAAAGAATTACAAACAATGCAAGACACGGTTCTTGCTCTTTTTCCTCCTCTCCCTCTTCGCAGGAGGACTCAGTCCCGCGTGGGCTCAGGTGACAGATGACTTTAGCAGTTATCCTGAGACAACGAGTGGAACAACACTTGGTGACAATTGGGTAATTATTGGCAGTGATGGAAACTATTCCCAATTTGGTACTGGCAAAGATTATCAACACAATAATAGTTATGGTGACGCTTGGGTCGCAACCAGTTCCAATAACAATTATACAAAGGGAATTTGGTTGGTATTAAGAAAGCAAGTTACCGGTACTGTTTCATTTAATGCAACGAATGGATATAACTGGGGCGCATTGACTATTTATGTGTCAAAGGCAGTTGAATCAGGAAATAGTTATGCTGTAACAGGTGAGGCATCATCTTATTCAGTTCCTGCTAAGACTGCATCTGAAAAGACATACGAATTTGACGCAGGAGACACCCCGACCTACATTGCATTCTGCCTTGTAGGAACAAATAAAAATCTTAAAATGTGGAGTGTCACTTATACAGAAGCTGTAGAAGAAGGTGACATTGATAAGCCCACTGCTTTCACAGCATCGAACATTACCTATAATACAGCCCAATTAAGCTGGACTGCTGGTGGAGAAGAATCTGCATGGCAACTCATATACTCTACAGATGCTAGTGTTGACAAGGATACAGAAACTCCTATTGACATTACTGATAATCCTTATACACTGACAAGTCTCACTCCAGAGACTACCTACTATGCTTATCTTCGTGCGAAATCTGGTGAAAGCGTCAGCGCTTGGACTTCAAAAATAAGCTTTACGACCCTTGAGAAGTATGCAAAGCCTACAGATCTGGCTGTTGCCAAGCAAGGAACGAATGCGACTTTGACTTGGACTGCTGGTGGGGCAGAATCGGCATGGGATGTAGCTTATTCTACCAATTCATCTGCTAATCCTGACGAGCTGTCTGCAACAACAGTTAATGCAGCTACTTGCACTCTGAGTGATTTGACCGTTGGAACCACCTATTATGTTTGGGTTCGTGCCAATCATGGAAGCGAGGGAAGTGGTTGGATTAACACTTCGTTTGCTTTAGCATATAGCACGCCTGCACCTACATCAGTAGATGGAAATGGTATCACGAATGTAACATACGGCTCTGGTGCAGAACTAGTAAACTACGACACTTCAAAGAGTCCCTACTATCAGGACAACACTGCACAGCTTGGTGCTGTTACTGCTGGTAGTGAAACCACAGTCGCAATTACATTCAGTACTGGCTACACTTATGGTACTGTTGTTTGGGTGGATTGGAACCAGAACTATGAGTTTGAAGATAGTGAAATTGTTTTTGCTGGTGAGTGTACTAAAGATAAGCCAAACACTCTAAATGCAACTTTCACTGTGCCTGCTGAACAAGCTGCGGGTAATTATCGCATGCGTATTTGTGCAGCTGATTCTTATTATGATTCTCACAAGACAATGGATACTGCAGCTGGTGCTGATCCAACGCCGACAGGTACTTATTGCGTAGCACAGGATTACACTTTGAAAGTGAAGGAAGCTGCTGCATATGCTATGAGCGTTAGCGATACAGACATCGCCTTTGGTACTGTTAAGAACACTACGACCACAAAGACCTTCACCATCATCAACGATGGCGACAATGCGTTAGATAATATGTCTGTAGTTAGCAGTAACAATGAGATATTTACTGTGTCTGAAACTGGCTTTGATATTCCTGCCGAGGGAAGTAAGGTTATCACTGTTACGTTTGTGAAGGACGTTGCAGGTGATTATTCTGAAACCATTACAGTTAGCCAGGCAAATGTTGATAATAAGGTTGTAAATGTTACTGCCACATACGAAGCACCAACTCCTGCAGCGATGGTAATTACAATTGCTGAGGCTGCCGTTGGAGAGACAGTTGCATTCGGTAGTGTTGGCAAACAGGCAGAGAAGACCTTTACGATTACCAATGATGGTGATCAGATGCTGAATATTACCAGCATTGTTTCTGACAATACGACAGACTTTACAGTATCTCCTGAAAACCTAGAGGTTGCTGGCCATTCATCAGAAACCTTTACTGTGACTTTCGTTTATGATGCTGAGGCACTCAATGTTGGGAAAACAGCTACAATCACCATTACTCCAAGTAATGAGGGTGTCGCTCCTAAGAGCTTCACCGTTACAGGTACTTGCATTGAGCAGTGGAGTGAGGACTTTAGCGGTGGGTCACTGCCCGAAGGATGGGAGATAGAGAACAGCTCAAGTTCTACATATTGGGCATTTAACGAGGGATATGCTAAAGGAACAAACAATTCATACTACTATACCTACCTGATAACTCCTGCTCTCACTGTAGAAGAAGGGGACGCTCTTTCTTTTGATATAAAAGACTTGGCTTATGGCTACTACCGTACATACATAGTAGAAAAGCAAGTAAAAGGCGAATCTGGATGGAGCGCTTGGTCCGAAGTAGCATCTTATGGAAATGCTGATTTGAGCGCAGACTGGTTAACCAAAACTATTTCTGGACTTGCAGCTGGTACTTATAAGTTCCGTTTCAAGAGCAATTCTTTTGCGCTTGACAATTTCCAAGGTTTCAAGCGCAATCAGAATGATCCGAAGATGGGTGCTTATACCGATGCTGAGTGCACTGTGGCTGCTGCTTCGAGTGTAACGAAGGACTTCGGATTTGTGACGGAGGACGCTACTTATACCTATTATATCAAGAACGATGGTACAGGCACGTTAGTGCTTGATCAGGAGGAGGTTCCTGCTGGATTCTCTGCCGTACTGGGTAAGAGTGAACTTGCCAAGGATGAGAGCACTTCGCTGACAATCACCTTCGGCCAAATCTCTGGCGGTTATCGTGGTGGCAACATCGTGGTTAATGGTAACGATGGTAGCTCATTCACAGTAGCTGTGAGTGGCGTGATGGTTGACAATAGCAAACTGAACCTCAACTTTGCTACAGACAATATTCCTACTACTTGGACCGCCAACGCATGGACGAAAGATGGCAGTGGGTATATCAAGACAGGCGAAAGTGGCTATAGCAACACCTCTATGGAGACTTCCACATTGACTGCTACTGCTGGCGAACAATTGGTTGTTGTTGCGAAGAATGGCTCTACTTCTAGTTCCTATACATTTGGCGTTAAGTATAAGCAAGTTGGTGCAGAGGAATGGAGTGACCTCATTCCGGCGACTAATATCGGTACGTCATGGAAGACCTTGACAGGCACCATCGCTGAGGCTGGTGACTACTTGTTACAGTTTAACGGTTACTATGCATCTATCCAGCGCATTTATGGTCTTACTGAGCCTCAGGAGCCTGTGATGGTTGTCTATGATGGTGAGTCATTGGCTGGTGCCACCTATGACTTCGGTAATGTGGCCAATGATGCTGATGCAGAATGGACTTTGACTGTGAAGAACGAAGGCAAGGCCGTGCTCGAAGGACTGACCGCAGCCCTGAGCGGCGACCAGGCAGCTCACTATAGCGTTGAAGTAACTGGGCTGACTGATGGCAATCTGGCTGCAAACGCTACTGCTACCATCACTGTGAAGCAGCTGAAGGATAACCTTGGCACTCACACCGCTACCTTGACCATCAGTGCAACCAGCGAGGGTATCGCCGATAAGGTAATTACGCTGAGCGGCACAACCCGCGATGCTTCAAAGATGTTTGTTGACTTCTCTGACGGCAGCATGCCTGAAGGATGGACGGTTGGTACAAGCTGGACCGTTACATCTGGCTATGCACAGCAGTCCAGCTACAACACAGCTTCAGCGCTCGTTACTACTCCGTTGACCGTTACAGAAGGCGAGACTCTGACCTTCCAGGCTGCGCGTTATAGTAGTTACAGTGCTGCAGAACTGAAAGCACGCTACACCATGGATGGTGGTGTCACATGGAGTGAGTATGTTGACTACGCTTCACAAATCACGTCTGGTAGCTTTGTTACCCTTGAACTGACGGGTGTTCCCGCTGGCACCGCTGTCGTAGAGTTCTATGGCCGCTATGTGAAGTTGGATAACATCTCTGGTTTTGCTCCCACTACAGCTCCGTTGTTCGCTCTCGCTACCTCTGAGACGCTGACAGACGGCAAGTATGACTTCGGTCAGAGCTTGCAGGCTGCTCCTGCCGATAAAGTGTTTACGATTACCAACAGTGGTAACGGCAACCTCGTTAGCACCATCGCTGCTACGGGCGACGTGACGGCCGTTCTGGCTACTACCGACGGCGAGCTCTCTAACGAGAACCAGACCGTGACGCTGGAGCCGGGCGAGAGTGCTACGATTACCGTTAGCCTGACCTTCGATGCAGCTGCTCCTGGCGCTAAGACAGGAAGCGTGACCATCACAAGCAATGAACCTGTTGCCGATGTTGCGCTCAACTTCACCGCTAAGGTTATCGACGCTACAGCCGTAAATGAAGATCTTGCAAGCCTGCCCGCAGGTTGGTACAATAACGGATGGACAGTCGATGGCACTGCTCATATCTATTCTGGTGTGGCTAAGGAACTCATCACTGAGCAATACGAAGCTGAGGCTGGCAAGAACGTGCTTTCGTTCGAGGCTAAGCAGCAAAGTGCTTATGGTGATAGCAAAGAGCTGAATGTCTACACCTCTGCCGACCGCAAGGCTTGGACGCTGGCCAAGACAGTAACACTGACTGCTGAGAACCAGACTGTCACTCTCGATGCATTGGCCGATGGCGTGTACTATGTGAAGTTCGAGTCGCTGAATGCTTCTATCGACAACCTCACTGGTCTGAAGAAGATTATTCCTGCTCCCGAGCACGACTTGTATATCACCACGTCGAACATCCCTGTAGAGACAAAGGTTCCCGAGACGAGCATTACTGCTACTGCTACAGTCGCCAGCCTGCGCGCTGCTGAGACGGGTGTCTATGCTAAGCTGTTCTTCGACGAGACAGAGGTGGCTACTGCCGATGCTCAGGACATTGCTCTAAACGGCACAGCCAGCTTCACGTTGACCGGTAACGTACCTGTCGAGGAGAAGACCTACGCTGCCAAGATTGTCGTTTACTACAGCGACAACAGCGTGGCCTTTGAGACGTTGACGACAGACGTGGAGGTCGCCCACACGCGTACATTATCTATTTCTGAGTTCACTCGCGAAGGCGAAGGAGCTATTGATGCCAATGCAAGCAACCAGTTCTCTGCAGCCTTCTCTGTGAAGGTGCAGAACACCGGTACAACCGAGGCTACCCCGACCGTGAAGATCTTCATCGGCGAGACAGAGGTAGGCTCTGCTACCGCTGCTGATGCCGTTGCAGTAGATGGCGAGACTATGATTGCTGTCAACGTGACCAACGCTTCTGCTGGTGAAGGTGGCGTACTCCACTTTACCGCTAAGGCATATTGGACCGCTGAAGGCGAAGCTCTGGCAACTTCGGCCTCTGACGTTACGATCACCGTCAACGCAGCTGCTCCTAAGTTCGCTCTCTACGAGGGTGAGACAGCCCTAGAGAACAACGCTGCCGTGAACTTCGGACTCCAGAAGGATGCCAAGACCTTCAGCTACACCATTAAGAACGAAGGTAACAAGGCTATGGAACTCGTGAGCATCGTGGCTCCTGAGGGCTTCGAGGCTACGGCACTTACCGAAGGAAACAAGACCATCGCGGTTGATAGAGCACTCGACATCGATGTGACGCTGAAGGCTGAGCAGGGTAAGGTGGCAGGCAACCTCGTCATTACCTATAAGGTGGACGAAAATACCAACAACACCTTCACGCTCGCTCTTAGCGGACGTTCGATTAACGAGAGCACTTGGGTCGAGACCTTCGATAGCGAGATTCCTGCTTCTTGGACCAACAATGGTTGGGAGTGGAACAGTTCCCGCAAGGCTGCTTATAGCACCTACACCGCAGGCAAGACCCTGATGTCTCCACGTCTCGCTGCCAATGCAGGCGATGTGCTAACCTTCGATGTCATCTTCCCCTACAGCGGCTACAGCATCAAGGCACAATACTCTACTGACCGCCAGAACTGGTCGGAGATTGGTACCTATACGGCTACTATCGACAACCAGACCATCGAGGCCGAGTTCACCGCTCCTGCCGACGGCAACTACTACATTAAGCTGGGCGATGCCAATAGCAAGTATGTCTATGTTGACAACTTCGTGGGCTTCGAGCTCAACATTCCTGAGCACGACATTGAGATTGCCGCTTCCAACATTCCGACCACGGGTACTCAGTATGCAGTTTACACAGCTTCTGTGACGCTGCAGGAGAATGCCGGTAAGGCTGAGGAAGTGACCGCTAAGCTCATCGTTAACGGTGAGGAGAAGGACACTGAGAATGAGACGCTGACCGCTAACGGCCAGACTGTTATCACACTGACCTGGACTCCTGAGGAGGTTATTGCTGAAGCTGTCAAGGCCAAGATTACTGTAACTGGTACTGAAATTGACCTGACAACCGAGGAGGTTGATCTGACCATCGCTGAGCCTTACACCTTGGATGAAACATCATCCGATGCGGTTGTCAATGGTACATACGAAGTCCTCGTGCTGAACCGCTCTTGGGTTGCCGGTTTCAACACCGTCTGCCTGCCGTTTGCAACGACTGCTGAAGAGATCTTTGGCAAAGATGCTATTGCATACGAATTTGCAGGTCTCATCGACAATGAACTGCGCTTCACAGAGGTGGTAACAATGGAAGCTGGTGTTCCGTACCTCGTAGAAGCAAAAGCTGCAAGTACCGATGAAACCAAGAAGCATATCCTGCACGACGTGGAAATAGGTTTTGGCTACACCGCTCCTGATAATACTGTAGCTGACGGTATTACCTTCCAGGGTACTTACGCTCCCATGGCTGCGGGCACGATGGATGGTTTGTGGGGTGTCACACCCAAGCCTTCTATTGCTAAGGGTACAGCTGATGCCAGCATGAAGGGCTTCCGTGCTTACTTCGACTTCCCCACTTCTGCTGAAGTTAAAGGCTTCCGCTTCGAAGCCGATACTGCCACGGGTGTACGCTACGTGAAGATGTCGGCTGATGAGATACGCGATATCTTTGACCTCGGTGGCCGTAAGCTGAACGAGACTCGCAAGGGTATCAATATCGTGAATGGTAAGAAGGTTCTTGTTAAATGATAAGATTTATAGCATTATGAAGAAGACATATCAAGCACCCATCACTCACATTGATGTTCTAACACTGGAATCTTCTTTGTTGGTGAACTCTGCAAGACTTGAAAAGGACACTAATTCTTACAGTGGAGAGTTTACGACCAAAGAGAACTCCTGGGGCGACATCTGGGAAAAGTAATCGCTACAGTTAGTACAAACGTTCTATAGCAACTACAGTTGCAACTACCAAACAGCCCGCTGCACATGATTGTGTAGCGGGCTGTTGCTGTTACGAAAGGAAAAATTCCCTGATTCATGCAAATCCTATCTCCTTTATGCCGCTATCTCACAAAAAAGCGCTACCTTTGCAAAGCAAAAGCAAGAGAATGGAAAGATTCTTCAATACAGCAGGGCCTCAGAAGGCTGATATCAACTATACCATCGACCCATTGAAGCGGTTCGATCTGGATGAGATACTCATGCTAGTACGGCAGCAGCGCTACTTCGTGATGCATGCGCCTCGGCAGACGGGTAAGACATCCTGTATGCTTGCTTTGCGAGACTATCTCAATGCCGAGGATGACTACATTGCCGTGTATGCTAATGTGGAGGGTGGCCAGGCTGCGAGGAACGATGTCCAGAGGGTGGTGAAATCAACCGTGGACACACTGGCTGAGCAGTTTCGTGGTGTCGTGAAGAGTGATTTGCCGCTCCAGATTCGTGATGAGATTCAACAGGTGGGGGCTGAGTCTATGCTGGCGACCTATCTGCGCCGCTTATCCGAGAACCTGCCCAAACCGATAGTCCTGATTCTCGATGAGATAGATGCTTTAGTAGGCGACAGTCTCATCAGCGTCCTCCGGCAAATCAGGTCGGGGTATGTCGATCGTCCTAAGGCTTTCCCGCAGACCGTTATTCTCTGTGGTGTGCGGGATGTGCGTGACTACCGTATCGTCCTTTCTAATCAGGATATCATCACAGGTGGCTCCACATTCAATATCAAGTCGGAATCGCTGCGCTTGGGAAACTTCTCGAAAGAGGAGATTCATGAGCTGTATATGCAGCATACGAGGGAGACGGGTCAGGAGTTTGACGAGGCTTGCTTTCCGATGGTCTGGGATGCTACTGAAGGACAGCCCTGGCTGGTGAATGCCTTGGGCCATGAGGTCACCTATAAGATGAAGGAGAACCGCGATCGTGCTGTCCGCATTATCCCGGAGATGATAGACAAGGCCATAGAGAACATCATTTACCGCCGCGACACGCATATTGATATCCTTATCGACAAGCTGGAAGAGCCTCGCGTGCGCAGGGTCATTGAACCGATGCTGGCAAACAGCGAAGAGGCTGACGACAATCAGATACCGACGGATGATATTCAATATGTGGTGGATATGGGCTTGATTACGGTGGAGCGTGGAAAACCCCGTCGTATCGCCAATGGCATCTATCGCGAAATCATACCTCGCGAGTTGACGTGGAGTACACAGACGGGTCTGATTCAGGAGCCTCAGTGGTATCAGAATCCCGACAATAGCATCAATATGGAGAAACTGCTGCTGGACTTCCAGCAGTTCTTCCGCCAGAATGCAGATGCGTGGATAGGACGCTTTGACTATGCCGAAGCCGGACCGCAGTTGCTGTTGCAGGCCTTCCTGCAGCGGATTGTGAATGGCGGTGGCTATATTGACCGCGAATACGGATTAGGACGCAAGCGCACGGATTTGCTTATTCGCAAACCGTTGACAGACCGCTACGGCGGACCTGTCCAGCGTATCGTGCTGGAACTGAAAATCAAACGTGGCGATTTGGATGTGGTTATTGAGAAGGGACTGGAGCAGACGGCAGGTTATATGGACACCGTAGGTTCCGTGGATGAAGGTCATCTGATTATCTTCGACCGTTCGCAGGAGAAGACGTGGGATGAGCGTATCTGGCATCGCCCCTATGAGTACAATGGCCGCACGATCCTCGTCTGGGGAATGTAATCTTTAACTCCCCTTTTAACTCCCTCCTATAACTCCCGATTATAATTCTATTATTAAATATCACAACAATGATTAAATTAGACATTACAAAGGTGGCGCCGATGGTGAGCGGCGCCGACGTGAACGCCTTGGAGGCCCGCGTGGCCGAGGCACAGAAGGCATTGGAAGAGGGCACCTGCCCGGGCAACGATTTCCTGGGATGGCTGCACCTGCCCACAGGCATCACTCCCGAGTTCCTCGCAGAGGTGAAGGCAGTGGCTGCTACGCTGCGCCAGGAGTGCGAAGCTGTGGTCGTCGCCGGCATCGGCGGCAGCTACCTCGGCGCCAAGGCCGTCATCGAAGCCCTCAGCAACAGCTTCCAGTGGCTCGTCGGCAGCAACGGCCCCGCCATCCTCTTCGCTGGTAACAATATCGGTGAGGACTACCTCAGCGAGCTGACGACCTATCTGAAGGGTAAGAAGTTCGGCGTGATCAATATCTCTAAGAGCGGCACGACCACCGAGACGGCCCTTGCCTTCCGTCTGCTGAAGAAGCAGTGCGAGGAGCAGATGGGCAAGGACATGGCCCGCAAGGTCATCGTGGCCATCACCGACGCCAAGCGCGGCGCTGCCCGCACGTGCGCTGATAAGGAGGGCTACAAGAGCTTCATCATTCCCGACAACGTAGGCGGTCGCTTCAGCGTGCTGACACCCGTGGGCCTGCTGCCCATTGCCGTGGCCGGCTTCGACATCGACCAGCTCGTGAAGGGCGCTCAGGATATGGAGAAGGTTGCTGCCGCTCCGCTTGCCGAGAATATCATCGCACAGTATGCGGCTACGCGCTACCTGCTCTACACGAAGGGCAAGAAGATCGAGATCCTGGCCAACTACCAGCCGAAGCTCCACTACATCGCTGAATGGTGGAAGCAGCTCTTCGGCGAGAGCGAGGGCAAGGACGGCAAGGGCATCTACCCCGCCAGCGTGGATCTTACCACCGACCTGCACTCGATGGGTCAGTGGATCCAGGAGGGCGAGCGCACCATCTTCGAGACGGTCATCAGCGTGGAGAACCCCGAGCATAAGCTGCTGTTCCCCAGCGACGACGAGAACCTCGACGGCCTGAACTTCCTCGCCGGCAAGCGTGTGGATGAGGTTAACAAGATGGCTGAGCTGGGCACTCAGCTGGCTCACGTGGATGGTGGCGTACCCAATATCCGCATCGCCATTGAGCGTCTGGATGCCTACCACCTCGGACAGCTCATCTACTTCTTCGAGCGTGCCTGCGGTATCCACTGCCAGCTCCTCGGCGTCAACGCCTTCAACCAGCCCGGCGTCGAAGCCTACAAGAAGAATATGTTCGCCCTCCTCGGCAAACCCGGCTACGAGCAGGAAACCCTCACCATCAAAGCAAGGCTTTGATGGTGAGGGGAGTGCTCTTCGACATGGACGGCGTGCTGTTTGACAGCATGCCGGGCCATGCGTATGCGTGGGCGAAGGTGATGACGCAGTATGGGCTGCCGATGAAGGAGTCCGATGCTTTTGAGCATGAGGGGCGCACCGGCATCGGCACCATCAGCATCTTCACCCAACGCTACTGGGGCCGCGACGCCACCGAGGAGGAAGCACAGGAGCTGTACCGAAAGAAGACCATCGTCTTCAACGAGTATATGTCGGCCCGCGGCGGCGAGGCCCCCGAGATGCCTGGGGCGGCAGACGTATTAAATAAGGTACGCGCGCGAGGGCTGATGCGTGTTCTCGTGACGGGCTCCGCCCAGCAGTCGCTGCTCACGCGTCTGGAACGCCACTACCCCGGCCATTTCACGCCGGCGCTGATGGTCACGGGCGACGATGTGCGCTACGGCAAGCCCAACCCCGAACCCTATCTGATGGCACTGCAGAAGGCGGGTATCACCGCCGACGAGGCCCTCGTGGTGGAGAACGCACCCCTGGGTGTGCGTGCCGCCGTAGCGGCGGGCATCAAGACCATCGCCGTGAACACAGGGCCCATCGATCCGCAGCTCCTGCTCAACGAAGGTGCCACCTGGCTCTTCCCCTCCATGGCGGCACTGGCCGAAAATCTGGACACGATCCTGACGAATGACGAATGACGAATGACGAGTGACGAGTGACGAATCTCATTAAACCCTTGAACCCTTGAACTTTTGAACCCTTCATATATGAAACATCCTTCTTTCATCTGCCTCTGCGCCGTGGGACTGTTGCTCTCCTGTGGCAGCAAGACCGCTACGGAACAGACCTCCAGCACCACGGACTATGACACCGAGGTCGCCAGCGACGGCATTCAGCGCATGACGGTCTATGATTTCACGGATACCGTTCGCACGGAGGGCAAGACCTATATCTACACCGTGCACCGCGAGGCCTCGGACAGCCTGCCCGTCATTACCGATGAGGAGGGCAACCGCTTTGCCGACAATGTCTATACGCTGACGATTCGTTCGGGCGAGCAGACGGTTTTCAACCGCAGCTTCACAAAGAAGACGTTCCTGTCGTATCTCTCCAGTGACTTCCAGCAGCGTGGCATCCTTGACGGGATGATGTGCGACAAGTCGCTCCCCGGCCTTCGCTTCGCTGTGAGCGTCAGCCTGCCCCAAAGCGATATGATGGAGCCGCTGCTCATGCAGGTGGATACCCAGGGAGGCATTGTCATCACCCGCGATGAACGCGGCGATGCAGAACTGGAAGACCACGAGGAAGACGGGGTATGATTCGTTTAACGTTTAATGTTTAACCTTTAAGGATATGAACGTTATAGAAACATCCATCAAGGGCCTGCTCATTATCGAGCCGCGTGTATTCAAGGACGCGAGGGGCTATTTCTTCGAGAGCTTCTCGCAGCGCGAGTTCGATGAGAAGGTCTATCCTGTGCAGTTCGTGCAGGACAACGAGAGTATGTCCGTGCGCGGTGTGATGCGCGGCCTCCACTTCCAGCGTCCGCCCTACACCCAGACGAAGCTCGTGCGCTGCGTGCGTGGCGCCGTCCTCGACGTGGCCGTGGATATCCGCAAGGGCTCGCCGACCTTCGGCCAGCACGTCGCCGTGGAGCTCACCGAGGACAACCACCGTCAGTTCTTCATCTCCAAGGGCTTTGCCCACGGCTTCGCCGTCCTCTCCGACGAGGCGGTGTTCCAGTACAAGTGCGATGAGTTCTACCACCCCGAGGCCGACGGCGGCATCCAGCTCTGCGACCCCTCCCTCGGCATCGACTGGCGCATCCCCTTCGCCGACGCCATCCTCAGCGAGAAAGATACCAAACAACCCTTCCTCAAAGATTTTAGCAGTCCATTCTAGACTCACCCCCGCCCCCTCTCTTTCAAAGAGGGGAGAGGAAGGGGAGAGGAAAGAGAAAAATTGAAATAAAAAATCAGAGATAGTAAATCCAATATTGAAAAACTATGAATACAACTAACCAGCAAGTAACTACTTCCCCCTCTTTGAAAGAGAGGGGGTTAGGGGGTGAGTCTCTTGTTATCACCGGCGGCGCCGGTTTCATCGGCAGCCATGTTGTCCGCCTCTTTGTGAACAAATACCCTGAGTACCGCATCATCAACCTCGACAAGCTCACCTATGCCGGCAACCTCGCCAACCTGAAGGACATCGAGGACAAACCGAACTACAAGTTCGTGAAGATGGACATCTGCGACTTCGACGCGTTCTACAAGCTGATGCAGGACGAGAAGGTTACAGGTATCATACACCTTGCCGCTGAGAGCCACGTGGATCGCAGCATCAAAGACCCCTTCACCTTCGCACAGACGAATGTGATGGGTACCCTCTCCCTGCTGCAGGCCGCCAAGCTCTACTGGGAGTCGCTGCCCGAGAAGTACGAGGGCAAGCGCTTCTATCATATCTCCACCGACGAAGTCTATGGCGCCCTGGAGATGACCCACCCCGAGGGCATCCCTGCCCCCTTCACCACGAAGGCTTCCACCGCGTCCCACACCGTTGGCGGCGGTACGTCCGCCGCTCACCCCGCCTACGGCGAGAAGTTCTTCACCGAGGACCTGAAGTACCAGCCCCACAGCCCCTACAGCGCCGCCAAGGCCAGTAGCGACCATTTCGTGCGTGCCTTCCACGACACTTACGGCCTGCCGACCATCGTCACGAACTGCTCCAACAACTACGGCCCCTATCAGTTCCCCGAGAAGCTGATACCGCTGTTCATCAACAATATCCGCCACCGCAAGCCGTTGCCCGTCTATGGAAAGGGCGAAAACGTGCGCGACTGGCTTTATGTCGAGGACCACGCCCGTGCCATCGACATCATCTTCCACAACGGTAAGATTGCAGAGACATATAATATAGGTGGTTTCAACGAGTGGAAGAACATCGACATCATCAAGGTGGTTATCAATACCGTCGATCGCTTGCTCGGCCGCAAGGAGGGCGAGGATATGGACCTCATCACCTACGTCACCGACCGTGCCGGCCATGACCTGCGCTACGCCATCGACTCGCGTAAGCTACAGCGTGAGCTGGGCTGGGAGCCGTCCCTGCAGTTCGAGGAGGGCATTGAGCGCACCGTCCGCTGGTACCTCGACAACGAGGCGTGGATGGACAACGTCACCAGCGGTGACTACCAGAAATACTACGAAAATATGTATGCCAACCGCTAAAAGAAACAGCCCGCTAACTTAGCGGGCTGCTTTCTTTAATGCCTGGCCTGTGTAGCTGGTGTCGCAGGCCATGACCTGTTCGGGAGTGCCGCAGACGACGAGGTTGCCTCCCTCGGCGCCGCCCTCGGGACCGAGGTCGATGATATAGTCGGCCATCTTGATGACATCGAGGTTATGTTCGATGATGAGGATGGTATGGCCGCGCTCGATGAGGGCGTTGAAGCTGGCCAGCAGGCGGCGGATGTCGTGGAAGTGCAGGCCTGTCGTGGGTTCGTCGAAGATGAAGAGCGTGGGCTCCTGCTTCTCCATACCGATGTAATACGCCAGCTTCACGCGCTGGTTCTCACCGCCGGAGAGGGTAGAGGAGGACTGTCCGAGCTTGATATAGCCGAGACCCACGTCCTGTAGTGGCCGCAGCCGCTTCACAATCTTCTTCTCGCCGTGCTCCGCGAAGAACTCCATCGCCTGGTTGACGGTCATATTCAGTACATCGTTGATGTTCTGGTCGTGGAAGCGCACGTCGAGGATGTCGCTCTTGAAGCGCTGGCCGTGGCAGCTCTCGCATTCCAGCACCAAGTCCGCCATGAACTGCATCTCGATGGTCACCGTACCCTCGCCCTTGCACTCCTCGCAGCGGCCGCCCTCGGTGTTGAACGAGAAATGTGAGGCTGTGAAGCCCATCTGCTTCGCCAACGGCTGATCGGCGAAGAGCTTCCGGATCTCATCGTAGGCCTTCACGTAGATGACGGGGTTGGAGCGGGAGCTCTTGCCGATGGGGTTCTGATCCACGAACTCCACCACCTTGATGGCGTTGACGTCGCCATCTAAGCCCGTGAACTCACCCGGGCGGTCGGTGACCTCGTCGAGCTGTCGTTTCATGGCGCGGTAGAAGATGTCGCGCACCAGCGTGCTCTTGCCCGAACCGCTGACGCCCGTCACGCAGGTCATCACGTTCAGCGGGAACTTCACATCGATGCCCCGCAGGTTATTCGCCCGCGCCCCAAGGACTTCAATATACCTATTCCATGGGCGGCGTGAGAGACTCACCCCCCTGTCCCCCTCTCTTGCAAAGAGGGGGAGAGCTCGTCCATTTGTATCGATTGTTTCTCTTCCCAATAGGAATTGAAGGGTATGAGAACGTTGAATAATCTCCTCAGGAATATCTTTTTCACATTCTGGATTTCCTATGAGATAGACAGCTTCCCCATCTCCCCCTCTTTGTAAGAGAGGGGGTAGGGGGGTGAGTCGGCATACCACTTCACCTCCCAGTCGTCCGGCCTCCGGGCCGATATCGATGATATAGTCAGCGGCACGGATGATGTCTTCGTCGTGTTCCACGACCACCACCGTGTTTCCCAAATCCACCAGTTGCCGCAGCACCTTGATGAGGCGTGCCGTATCGCGGCTGTGCAGGCCGATGCTGGGCTCGTCCAGGATATAAAGCGAGCCCACGAGGGAGCTGCCGAGTGATGTCGCCAGGTTGATGCGCTGGCTCTCGCCGCCGCTGAGGCTATTCGAGCGGCGCCCTAATGTCAGGTAGCCGAGTCCTACGTCCAATAGGAACTGCAAGCGGCTCTCTATCTCCACCAACAAACGCTTGGCGATGGCAAAAGACTCACCCCCCAACCCCCTCTCTTGCAAAGAGGGGGAGCTCATCTCCTCAATAGACTCACCCCCCAGCCCCCTCTCTTGTAAAGAGGGGGAGCTCATCTCCTCTGGTAACTTTTCTCCCCTCTTTGCAAGAGAGGGGTCGGGGGTGAGTCTTGAGGGGTCGGGGGTGAGTCCCTTTATCCACTTCATTAGCTCTGTGATCGGCAGGTCCACCAGCTCCGTGATGGCCTTGCCCGCCACCTTCACGTAGGTGGCTTCCTTGCGAAGGCGTGTGCCGTGGCAGTCCGGACATTCCGTCTTGCCAGTGTAGCGCGCCAGCATCACGCGGTTCTGTATCTTATACCGTGCCTCGCGCAGGTAGTCGAAGAAGAGGTCGATGCAAACATCGCCGTGTTCCCAGCGTCCGTCCAGCGACAGCTCGGGGTAGCGGCCGTGCCACAGCAGGTTCTTCTCCTCCTGGGTCAGCTCGTAGTAAGGCTTGAAGATGGGGAACTTCAGGCTTTCGGCCTGACGGATGAACTCTGTCTTCCATTCGTTGAGCTTCTCGCCGCGCCAGCATTGCACGCAGCCTTCATAGACGCTCTTGCTGCTGTCGGGAATGACCAGGTGCGGGTCGATGCCCTGCACGTTACCCCAGCCCTCGCATGTCGGGCAGGCACCCATAGGCGAGTTGAAGGCGAAGAGCTGGTCGGACGGCTCCTCGAAGGTGATGCCGTCGGCCTCGAAGCGTGTGGAGAACGTGTGTTCGATGCCGGCAGGCAGGAACCGCAGCCGCATCTCACCGCCACCCTCATAGAACGCCGTCTCGGCGGAGTCAATCAAACGAGAAATAACAGACTCACCCCCCAACCCCCTCTCTTTCAAAGAGGGGGAGGCGGGGACTGAGAGACGGTCGATAAGAAGATAGAGATTCTTTTCTGTTGTTTCTGCTAGCCCGCGATTTTTCCCCATTTCATCGAGTAACTCTTCTATCCTCCAAATGCCATCGGAATTGTCCCCCCTCCCAACTCCCCTCTCTACTCCCCTCTCTACTCCCCTCTCTACAAGAGAGGGGTCGGGGGTGAGTCTTCCGGGGGTGAGTCTTACCCTCGTATAGCCCTCCTGCAAGTAGGCTTTCAGCTGTTCTTCCAGTGTGCGACCCTCGGTGATGCGGATAGGGCAGAGAACCAGAAAACGGGTCCCGGGAGAGTAGGAGAGCATGCATTGCACCACATCCTCCGTGCTGTGCTTCTTCACCTCCTGACCGCTGATAGGGCTGTAGGTGCGGCCGATACGGGCGTAGAGGAGGCGAAGGTATTCATAGATCTCGGTGCTGGTGCCCACGGTGGAACGCGGGTTACGTGAGATGACCTTCTGCTCGATGGCGATGGCGGGCGGGATGCCGCTGATATAGTCGCATTCCGGCTTGCTCATGCGCCCCAGGAACTGACGGGCATAGGCATTCAAGCTCTCCACATACCTTCTCTGCCCTTCGGCATAGAGTGTGTCGAAGGCCAGCGAACTCTTGCCCGAGCCACTCAAGCCTGTGATGACCACCAGCTTGTTCCTCGGGATATCCACCGTCACGTCCTTCAGGTTATTGACCCGCGCCTTATGGATATGGATAGACTCACCCCCCTGCCCCCTCTCTTGTAAAGAGGGGGAGCTCATCTCCTCTGGTAACTTTTCTCCCCTCTTTGCAAAAGAGGGGTCGGGGGTGAGTCTTGAGGGGTCGGGGGTGAGTCTTCCTAATTCTGTTCCAATTTGAGCCATCGTTTTTTCCGTATTATATAGGACTTCTTCGTTTGTAAAACGAATCACTCGAAATCCCATTCTTTGAAGCTCTTCTGTTCGAATTGTATCATTATCTTGCTGTTGCCGTTCGGAATGATAGGCACCGTCAACCTCGATAATCAGATGTTCTGAGAGTGCTGCAAAATCTACTATATAGTCACCTATCACATGTTGTCTTTTGAAGATTACTCCACATGGACGTTCTCTCAGGTGCTCCCATAACACGCTCTCAGCAAGTGTAGGACCTGTCTCCCCCTCTTTGCAAGAGAGGGGGCTGGGGGGGGGGAATCTATAGTTTTACTGTTTTCTTCGCCCCTTTGCTCTCGTTGTGCAGGCGGTCGAGGGCTGTGACGACATACGTCCACTTCTGCAGGCCGTTGCTGTAGGGCAGTGGCAGGAAGGTTTGGGGTGTAATGGTCACGATGGCCTCGGTGTTGTCGAGATTCACGCGCTCGCCTTGGGCGAAGCGATAGACGACATATTGTCGGGCTTCGTCCATCTCGGTCTTGGCCTTGGGTGCTGTCCAGAAGAGGACATAGCCGTCCTCCGTCAACACCATTTCCAGCTTACGCGGTTTGCCCGGTGCCTTTTTGTCTATCCACGGCATCGAAGGCTGCAATGTCGGTGTACGGTGGTAGAGGGCGCGCAGGGCGGTGCCGTAGCCTCCTGTGTCATCTGCCACGGCGCGTGCATACCATTGGCAGGAACCGTTGATGCCGGGCAGACCGCGCTGCAAGGCGTATTTCGCAGCCATCTGGTTCAAGGAGGGATTCTGGAGGTCGGTAGCATTCACCGTGCGCTCCACATCCTGACCTATATATAAAGGACGCGCGTGAGCATTTTCGCTCCACCAGCGGATGAGCGTGTAGTAGTCGGCCTTATTGTGACCTATCTCCCAGTACAACTGCGGGATGGTGTAATCCACCCAACCTTCGTCAATCCATTTCAGCACATCGGCGTAGAGGTCATCGTAGTTCTGCAGTCCGTTGGTGGCAGAACCCCCGACCCATGAGCGTTGGTTGCGATAGATGCCGAAAGGCGAGACACCGAATTTCACCCACGGCTTCTCGCTCCTCACGGCATCGCGCAACTCACGGATGAAGGTGTTCACGTTCTCGCGGCGCCAGTTGCCAGGGTCGCGACCCTGTCCGTAGATAGCGTAGGACACTTCATCGTGGATGGTCGCACCTGCCACAGGGTAGGGATAGAAATAGTCGTCAATGTGCAGGCCATCCACGTCGTAGCGGTTGACGATATCCTTGGCAATTTCGCAGATGAAATAGCGGTTTTCTGGCAGTCCTGGGTCGAAGATGAGCAGGTCCTCATATTGGAAACAGCGTTCGGGGTGCCGCACGGCATAGTGCATAATCGACATTTCCGTGGTACCCTTTGTCTTGGCGCGGAAAGGGTTGATCCATGCGTGCAGTTCCATCCCGCGCGCATGACATTGTTCTACCATCCATTGCAACGGATCCCAGTAGGGGTCGGGTGGGGTGCCCTGCTGACCTGTCAGGTAGCGGCTCCAAGGTTCCAACGAGCTGGCATAGAGTGCGTCGCCCTCTACGCGGCATTGGAAGAGGATAGCGTTGATTCCGTCGGCCTTCAAGGCGTTTAGTTCACGTGTCAGTTCGGCCTGCATGGTCGTGCGGTCGATGCCCTTCCACTGTCCATTGACAGCCTGTATCCAGGCTCCGCGGAACTCACGTTTAGGAGGTGTTTGTTGTGCTTTCACGATGCCACTCGTCAGGCAGACGAGGGCGATAAGGATGAGTTGGATGTGTTTCATTTTTTTCGATGGAATATTTTTGCTTTTATTTACAGGCAAAGTTAAGGCTTTTTGTTGAAAAGTGCGATACGTTTGTCTATAAAAGATGATTCTTTTGCATTGTTTATCGTTTAAAGATTGTAATTATTACACTTATTAGATTAACGGAACTTAAGGATTGATATATGTCAAGCGTGTGTATGTTTGCGTTTGTTAAAATCTTTTAAAACTGCGTAGAATGCGCATCCTAAGGCGGTTACATTGAAACAGTCTTGCACTTCAAATTTGTTAACACCGATGAATGATGCTTTTTTATCTGTAAAATAATGCAAAATATTTGCGGAATAAATAAATGTAGTTTTACACTTAAAAGTTCACTTCTTCTTAACGGCCTTATTGCGCGTACATATTATAAAATGTATAGATGTTTTTTGTTGAGTGGTGCAAGTGGTTTGCTCTGTTCTCTTGGTTAAAAAAGCTTAATTTTAACAATTTTATTTGTTAAAACATCGCGGTTAGTTGTAAATGACCTAAAAACGCCCTAACTTTGCAGTATAAATAGAAGTCAAGATTAGCAGAATGACGAGACATCAAACGATAGGAATTCTTAAGAGGCTGAAACTCACGCTTATTTTTTTGTTAACGAGCGCGGGTGCATGCGCATTACATGCGATGCCTCTAACATCTCAGTCGTTGAGTCTCGATTCCGCGTTTTATGCCAAGTATCCCTTCATTCGGTTTGTAGATCGCGGACAAGATGCCGCTTTAGTCCGTATCAGCGATGAGGAGTTCCTCAATCAGGCTGGTAAGGTGGTCTTCGTAGTGAACCGTTACGACCGCTATACCAACGACTCTCTTCTGCATACGTTGGAAACGCAGGTCCTGCCTCGCATCAACCAGGACAGCCTGAAGTTGGTCCGCCTTGTGGTGCGCGGTGCGGCCTCGCCTGAAGGCCCTATAGCCAACAACCGTATGCTGGGTCGCCGCCGTGTGGATGCACTCGCTTCTTTTTTACGCGCGCGTTTGAGCGTGCCTGTGGATGAGCAAAGCTTCACCACTGAGGCTGTCACCGAGGACTACCGTCTGCTGCTGGCGATGATGCGCCGCGCCGGCGATGCCGACCTGCCTGTGGTGCAGGGCATCTGCGACCAATACCTGCCGAACAATGATTATGCCTTACTGAAGAGTGCGCTGCAACGCCAGCAGGGCGGTCGCCTCTGGAGGCGCCTTCTCAAGGAATACTTCCCCGAGCTGCGTGCAGCGCGTGTGGTGCTGTTCTTTGAAATGCCGGAAGCCCCGGAAATACCGGAAACTCCGGAAACTCCGGAAATCCCGGAAATAATCGAGCCTCACTATGAGACCTATGTGATCCTGGATACCTTGGAGCTCCCTCAACCCTCAACCCTCAACCCTCAACCTGTTGTCGCCCTCCGCATCCCGCGTCGCGAGTTCCTCTCTGTGAAGACGAACCTGCTGTTCGACTTCGCCTACGTGCCTCTCGGCTACGATCGTTGGTGCCCGATTCCCAACATAGCCATCGAGTACTACCCGATGCGCGGGCACTTCACCTACGGCGCTTCGTTCGATTGTCCCTGGTGGCAGCACTACGACGACCATAAGTTCTTCCAGATACGTAACTATCAGTTGGAGACGCGCTTCTACCTACGTTCGGGCAGCATCGAGCGCCGCACGCCGGGCGAAGGAGCTGCCTTCCGTGGACTTTACTTCTCCGCTTACGCCCACGCTGCCATCTTCGGTATCTGCTTTGATGCTGACAACGGTTGGGAAGGTGAGGCGCTGGGCGGCGGCCTGGGTGTTGGCTTCGTCTTGCCGCTCTCGCGCAAGGGCCATTGGCGCCTGGAGTTTGCAGCTCAGGCGGGTGTGCTGTTCAGCGGCTACGACCCGTATCAGTTTGAGAACCCCGTGAACCCCGCCTATCGCGACCACCTGTACTACTATAAGTGGACAGGCAGGGCGAAGGACTTCCGCGAACGCCAGTACCGCTTCACATGGTTCGGCCCCACCCGCGTAGGCATCACCATCTCCTACGACCTCCTCTACCGCCGCTGGAAGAAGAAAGGCGTGAGCTTCAGGAGCAAGGAGACGGTTCTTGAAAATGAAAATTAGTCGTAATAACGTAATAACGAA
This sequence comes from uncultured Prevotellaceae bacterium, assembly GCA_946415705.1. GTDB lineage: Bacteria > Bacteroidota > Bacteroidia > Bacteroidales > Bacteroidaceae > Physcousia. The sequence goes on along the minus strand of CAMKTN010000001.1, from coordinate 76,952 downwards.
AAAGAAAACGAAATAACGAAGACTAAAGCGAAAGCATCAAAATGATGAAGAGAAAGAACATAGTGAACATGACAGCATTGCGACAGCGCGCCCGCATTGTCGCAGGCCGTCTGCTATGCTTTCTCTCCATGTTTCAATGTTTCAATGTTTCAATCTTATCCCTCACTTCCTGCGAGCGTGAGCCTCTCCTGCATCTCTATGATGCTCGTGAGCTGGAGATACAGATGCCGGAGGTGGAACTGGAGTTGGACGTGCTCTGGGACTATGAGCTGTCCTTCGATGTCCACTACGACTGGAAGGCGGAGTGGTACTACGACTGGGATGACGTCGATAGGGAGATCTTCGGCGAGCTGGGCTACGCGGAACCTACCGCCTTCAACCTGCGCCGCTACTACACGGGCTCGGAGGCATACGCGCCGCATACCTATGTCCACGCACCGCCGCCCATCCAGGGCCGGTACTTTAGAGACCGCTTCGACTGGGGCTACTGGGATCTGCTGGCGTGGAACGATATCCAGACCTTGGACGGCGTGCAGAGCCTGGTCTTCGACGAGGAGACAACGCTCGACTCGGTCATGGCATACACCAACCCCTCCATGCAGATGTCGCGCTACCATGCCCCCCGCTACAACAGGTCGTTCTACTCCCCCGAGCCCCTGTTTGCAGCCTACGAACAGGCCATCGACATCAACCCCGACCTGCGCGGGTTCGTATATAATAAGGAGCGTGGCATTTACGTGCGAACATTGAATATGTTGCTGCAGCCCATCACCTATATATATCTTACGCAAGTGATACTCCACCATAACAAAGGCCGTGTGACGGGTGTCGATGGTAATGCCAACCTCTCCGGCATGGCGCGCTCGACAACCCTCAACAGCGGACGTGCGGGCGACGACGCCATCACGGTCTATTACAACTGCCGAATGAAGAAGGACCTCCCGCTCGTGCCTTATGATACCCCTAAGGATGCCCCCAAGCGGAAGATCGTTGAGCACGCCGACATCATCGGAGGACGCCTCATGACCTTCGGCATGTGCGGCCAGACGCCACACAAGCTGACGCACCACAGCCAGGTCACCGACCAGCAGCGCCACTACATCGATGTCACCATGCAGTTCTACAACGGTATGGACTCCACCCTCGTCTTCGATGTCACCGACCAGGTGCGCCGCCGCTTCAAAGGCGGTGTCCTCACCGTGGAGCTCGACCTGGACACCGTGCCCATCCCCCAGCGCCGAGGCGGCTCCGGCTTCGACGCCGTGGTCAAGGACTTCGAGGACGGCGGAACATGGGAGTTCGATATGTAATTGAAACCAATAATTCCTAACATAAATTACTCACAAATTCAATCATAAATTATTCATAAAATTAGACAATGAGACGTAAGGTGACAATAAGACATATAATTCATGATAAATTCGTGATATAATTCATGGATAATTCATGTAAAAGGCCTGACTATCTCACATAAATTACTCATAAATTCAACCATCAATGATTCATAAATTCATTAAACTAAATAAGTATTAATCCATCAAACAAAAACGAGTTATTACGAAACAGACAGTGCACAATTAAACAACCCAACAACAAATCAGAGAGCAGTTAAACGAATTAATCACTTAACGCCGATTCCAAACGAATCGGACCCAAAACAAGAAACAAACCAATTTTTTTATTCACAACTTAATTTTTTACAATTATGAAAACTAAATTATTTTTCCTCGCTGCTATGGCAACCTTCGCGCTCACCAGCTGCGTAAACGATGAGTTCATCGGGGACAACGACGCCACCCTGGCTGCCGAAGCCGCCGGCGACGGCTCCATTGGCTTCGGCTTCAATATGCCGAATGCAACCCGTGCACTTACAGGCGCTACCGCTGCTGAAAAGCTCGGTTACAATTTCTACGTCACAGGTACTAAGGGTACAGAGGATGACGCTCACCCTACTCCTACACTTGTATTTGACAACTATCTGGTACACTATGATGCTAATACCGCCGGTACCACAAAGTCTAACACTCACAACTGGGAGTATGTAGGTATCGATCAGAGTTCAGCCACTCCTGCCGAAAGATTACCAGAAAACTACGATCGTGTGAAGTTGTCTTCTACTTCAGGTGCTCAGACCATCAAGTATTGGGATTACGCTACGGAACAGTATGACTTCCTCGCATTCTCTACTGGCACATGTGAGGCTGTCTTAAACAATTCTGGAGCTGCTAACCAAATAGGCGTAACTGCTATGAAGTATGGTACAACCCTTACTAGTGGTGCAACTGCTTATACTTTCGATATCCCAAGTACTACGGCTCTTAAGCAAGCCTACATATCAGATATCGTAGAGGTTCCGCTAGCTAACTATGGTAAAGTGGTCCAGCTGCAGTTTAAAAGCCTTGGCGCAAAGATTCGTCTAGCTTTGTATGAGACTGTTCCAGGTTATTCTGTAAAGGATGTTGTATTCTATACCGTAGATGGGACAACAGATTTAACAGATGCTCTTAAGAATGGAACTGGTAAGTTAATCAGTGCTGATGCAAACGGTATTCCTAACAAGGGAAAGGTGAATGTCATCTTCAATCATGTTGGTAATACAAATGATGGTGAAGCGGACTACAACAAAGCCTCTGCAACTGTAGCCGCTCCTGGTGTAGGTCCTATGACTTATGACAAGTATTTGACATTCGGTACTCTGGCTAGTCCTCAGTTAAAGGGTAGAGAAAGGGCTGAAGTCACAGACGATAATATTTACTTGGGTCGTACCCTTCCTAATGCATCATTTGTAGGTGATCCTGCTGATGCTTTTTATCAGACTGTATTTCCTGTAAATGCTCCTTCGGCTTTGACTCTTCGTGTAAATTACACATTGGTTCCTATCGATGGCGCTGCTGAGACCATTACTGTTAAGGGTGCTAGAGCCGTAGTTCCATCTACTTATACCAAGTGGTTGCCTAACTACGCTTACACCTATATCTTCAAGATTTCTGACAATACCAATGGTTGGACCGGAGCCACAGATAAGGATGCTGGTTTGTTCCCCATCACCTTCGATGCCGTTGTAGCTCAAGTTTATGAAGCAGATGCAGAGCAGACAACTGTTACTACCGTTGCTACTCCTTCTATTACAACCTATCAGCAGGGTCATAATACCGGTAATAACGGAGCATACACTGTACCTGACGAGTATCAAAATGATGGTAATAAGTTGTATGTTAAGGTAATGAACAATAGCGGTGCTACTCCAACTCCTATTTCAGGCCTGAGCTCTAGTAATTCTCTCTTCTTCAAGGTTACATCAGATGGTACAACAACCATTTCTGAGGCTTCTGTAATGGACGCTCTCCAGAACCGTAAAGCAGAATATGCTTATACCGCTGCAAGTCCTGTTGGTCGCAATGGCATTACTCTTACTGCTCAAACTCAAGGCGCAGGTCAAGTGATTAACAATGCAGCAGATGCTATCGTTAATGGTGTTGACGATGAGCCTATCAGTGTTACTCCTGGTGATGTTGCCGAGATTGATCTTACGGGTCTAACAGGCACATTCGCTTATGTATATGTTGTGACACCTGCTGCTGCTGACGAGAAGATTTACCATTTAGCTGCAGATGCAGTTGATAACACATCAGCTCAAAAGTATTATGAGGTTGCCCTTAGTTCTATAGTTGCTGAAACTTCTGGTGATGGCAAAGCTAAGGCTGGTAAGGTCTACTTCGTCAAGAACGTTGATGCTAAGGGCATTTATGTATCCTACACCTTCAAGCAGACTAAGGTCGGCGACGACGTAACAGGTCTTTATGAGGGTACTATTCTTTCTACAAAGGCTACGAGTTTCACAGACGGTAATTTCTACTTCGATGTATATAACCATAACGAAGGTGCATACGCTGTGAAGGTCATCAAGGTTGTTGCTCCTGCTCCTTAATCCTCATCCCTCTCCTCACTCTCCACTTCTCTTTTGTCTGAGAGAAAGACCCACCCCCGACCCGGCCCGTAAGGGCGGGAGGGGGAAGAGAGGGGAGTGAGAAAGGAAACTCAACTCTGATGCGGTTCGACTCCGCATCAGAGTACAAAAGAAAAAAGAAAAAACAATCCACGAGGCGGGGCCTCAAGGATAGATTAAAGATTAGAGATTAAAGATTAAAGATAAGAGATTAGAGATAAGCAACATTATTAATAACAACTCAAACAACACAATTATGAAAACGAAGTATTTTATTCTCGCAGCAACCGCCATCACGATGATGGTCAGCTGCGCCGACGAGAAGTTCGTAGGCGATGAGAACCTTCTCGGAGCCGGAAGCGGGGAGGAGGCTATTAGCTTTAATCTGAATACGTCTGCCGTAACAAGAGCAGAAAAGACTGGGGCTGATGCTGCAACTGCATTAGGTAATTACTTTATCGTTTATGGCGAGAAAGGTGAAACGGAAAAGACTAAATATGCAGATGGTAAGCTTGTATTTCCCAACTACACCGTGCAGTATGGTGCTAACACCGCTTATACGACCACTTCCAACACCAAGAATTGGGAATACGTGGGAGTTACCCCTATCTCTCAAAGTAACGTTAAAATGTATGACGGTTCAGCAACGACGACTGTAACAGTTGATGCACAAACAATCAAGTATTGGGACTACAGTGCAGCATCATACACATTTACTGCAATTTCAGCTCTGAATACGGACATTTCCGACGGTAAAGTAGTAATACAAAAGAACACAACGGGCGCAGATAATGTTTATCAGAAGGGTTATACACTCACCATTGGCTCAGGTGCATCATTAGATAAATTGTTTCTTGCAGATCGTGTGAAAATTGACCAGTCGGCAGGTGCTGATCGCACTGCGACCAACGCCTATGGTGGTAATGTTACATTTAACTTCCGTAATATTCTCTCTCAAATACGCGTAGGTATTTATGAAACCATTCCTGGATATGATGTTTCTGCCATTAGTTTCAAAGTTACTAGCGATGTCGCAGCAAAGAATACAAGTGATCAGGACGCATTTGGTGCAATCTGCCCCAACATTTCTGGCAAAAACTATACGGGAACTCTAACAGTCACTTATGGAGATGGCGCTACAGACTTCGAAAACCGCCCCATCATTTTGGCTGGAACCCCAGCTTCTCCAACAGCTGCTGCAGCAGACCTCATTCTTGGTACCAATATTAACGGTATTAGCACAATCACTGTACTGAATAAAACCGCAGCGTCACCCACTTGGGATACCGATGAAAACGGTGATGGCGTGGGTGAATACACACCTGTTATTCCATACATTCATGGGAATAGTCTGAAATTGAAGTGTTGTTACACACTTTACAATCCTATTACTCATGAGACAATTAATGTTACGGATGCTACAGCCGAGATTCCATATAACTACCTGCAGTGGAAGCCCAACTACAAGTACACCTATCTCTTCAAGATTAGCGACAACAACAATGGCCATACGAATCCTTCTTTAGGTCCTGCTGGCCTGTGGCCCATCACGTTCGATGCAACAGAGACTATTGCTGAAGATGGTCAGGCTGAGTACATCACAACAATCAGCGAACCTAGCATTACTACATTTGGTGTGAAAGCTGGGAAATATACCTATGATAAGGAGCAATATGAGTCTGGTAGCGACATCTATGTAACATTCATGGATGGTAGTACTGTCGTTGATCCTATCGGTCTTGGTACTAAAGTAAATGTTTATCTTGCGACCACGACTGATGCGACCAACTTCCCCATCACTGAGGCTGCTGTAGCAGAATCCCTCGCAGAGATTTCAGTTAAAGATGCTGCCAAGAAGATTACAACGGTTCTTAAAAACGCTGATGACGCTACCTGCTTCACTGCCGCACCCGCCCAGGCAACAGAAATACCCAGCGAGGATGGTAATTGGCTCTCTATTGCTGTACCATTGACGGCTGAGCCTACTGGTTGGCCTACAGGTTACTACACTGACAAAGGCTGTACAACAGCGGCTCCCAGCACATATGTTGATGGCACATACTTCAAGAAGTGGACATCAGCTTTGAAACTTACGGGCGTTGCAGCTACCACTGCCACTACAGCTATCGTTATTGAATATGTTGATACTGAACGGACATATAAAACGAACGGACAAGAAGTTGTAATCGCAGATGCAACAGCATTCACCGCAGCCAAAGCAGCATTTAATCTTTATACAGATATTACATGCACATCACCTGTAGGAGATGCTGTATACGATGCAGAAGCTCACTACTACAAGAAAGTTGTTGACAATCCTGGTGTCTATTCCTACAAGGTCATCAAGATCGTTCCTTAATCCTCTCCCTCTCCTCACTCTCCACTTCTCTTTTGTCTGAGAGAAAGACCCACCCCCGACCCGGCCCGTAAGGGCGGGAGGGGGAAGAGAGGGGAGTGAGAAAGGAAACTCAACTCTGATGCGGTTCGACTCCGCATCAGAGTACAAAAGAAAAAAGAAAAAACAATCCACGAGGCGGGGCCGAAGTGAGAGAGTAAAGATTAGAGATAAGAGATTAAAGATTAGAGATTAAAGAATATGGAAGAATACAAGGATAAAGTCTGCGAGCCGGTGGCGATGACATACGGCATGAGCGAAAATCTGGTGAACAGCGGTCTGCTCACACAGATTAGCAGTCTGAGCACGGCAGACAAGAGGTGTCTAATAGGCTATATCACTCAGGAAGTGGTTAGCGAAGAGGACATTGATGACGACGAAGTCTGGGATTCTTACAACAGTGGCCTGCCGCCCTACACCCTCGAAGAACTGTATGCCCGCATTGATGAGTCGCATCAACAGTATCTGCGAGGAGAGGTTTACACGGAAGAGGAATCTCGCGAAGAACTAAAAAGAGAATTTCCATGGCTACGGTAAAGTGGACTGGTAAGGCAAAGGCGATGCGTAGAGAACTCTACTGGAGTGGAGTCATGAACTTCGGCAGCTTTACAGCGCTGAAGATGGCTCGAAGGATAGAGTCTCTAACAGATGCACTATCCCTCTTCCCTGGTATGGGATTCCGAGAGCCTTTGCTGGAAAGCCACCTCCCTGTCTATCGTTCCTGTCTCATCAACAAACGATTTAAAATCATATACTGGTATAACGAAGCAAACGATACTGTAATCATCGAAGACATCTGGGACACGCGTCGTGCACCACAGAACCTGATAAAAAGAATTGAAAAATAATCCACAAGGCGGTGGCGAAGCGATAGATTAAAGATTAGAGATTAGAGATGCTAAAGATAAAGAACATAGCACTGGGCATGGGCAACTCTCAGAGGAGAGGGGCACAGGGGCTGCGTGGGCTTATAGGGCCAATAGGCCTTATAGGGCTCATGGGGCTGCTGGGTGCTTGTTCTTCTGATGAGGAGCCGGAGGTGGTGCAGGTGGTGACGCCGGAGGTGGAGGAGCCGGTGGTGGAGACGGCGATCACGTTCAGCGGGCATGAGGAAGAGGAACAGCTGATAACGCGCGCTGGCACACCGCTGAGCGAGCTGGCTGTCTCGACCTTCAATGTCTGGGGCTACAAGAACATGAGCTGCACGGACGGCAACTACGGCGACCTGCAGAAGGTTTTCCCCGGCTATGTCGTGGAGTGGCAGGAGAACAGCGCAGGCACGACGACCTCGAACAGCAGCAACTGGGAGTATGTCATGCCTTCCCCTGACCAGACCATCAAGTACTGGGACTGGAGCGCTGCCGCCTACCGCTTCTTCGCGGTGACAAAGTGGGGGGGCGAGGTCGCTGACCCCGCCGCCAAGGCAGAGGAGACTTATAATACCTATGGGACCTATGAGACCTATGGGGCATACGGGGCCTATGAGACTTATGGGGCTTATGAGGCTACTGGGGAATATCCGGCTTACGCGGTGTCCATGAAGGCTAAGGCGAGGGTGTGGAATGGCTCAGGAAAATACGATAAGGATGCGACAGCCGCTGAGATGGCTGCCACGCCTTACTTCACACGACTGTGGTTCAGCGACGGCAATCTTGTCGCCTATCCGGACAAGCAGTTCGGCAAGCCCGTGCAGCTGGAGTTCCTGAAGCCCTACGCGCGCGTGCGCTATATATATAAATATGTGTATCCCCGTGAGGGACTCACGCTCTCCGACCAGACGTTCAAGCCCACGACGGACTACACAGCGGGGGATGGCGACAAGGTGAAGATTCCGATGAGCGGTACCGTGACCGTCATCTATCCCCTGACGGGGACTGCCACGCGCGAGTGGTACACCGTCACGCCCGATGCTGACAATCGCCTCGAAGCCTTCACTGAGGACTTCGATGCCGAGGATGATACGAAAGTCTATACAGATACAGACGATGGTTGGTACATGGTGCTGCCGTGTACGTCGCAGGGCAGCTACAAACTGCAGGTGACCATCAATACAAAGATAAAGACAGAAACCAAGTCAGAAACCAAGGAATGTGTCGTGCCGGCGGAATATATGCGTTGGCTGCCCGGCTACAGCTACACCTACATCTTCAAGATCAACGAAGAGGGTGGTATAGAGATCGAGCTGGTGGAAGCGGCGGTGACACCGTGGACAGAGCTGGGGACGGCAAGGACGGTATATAACTGGTAAGACTCACCCCCAACCCCTCTCTATGCAGAGAGGGGAGTGGAATGAAAAAGAGATTTAAAGAGATAATGAATAGAGAACAAGGACATAGCTGGTTGAGGAGGCTCATAGGGTCTATGGGGCCTATGGGGCCTATGAGGCTTATAAGGCTCATGGGGCTTCTGGGGCTTCTGGGCGGCTGCTCTGGCCAGGAGGAGGTCGATGAGATGGCGGTGACGGAGACGACTGTGGAGGTGATGAGCTGCATGACGAGCTATGACGAGCATGTGATGGCTACCCGCGCGTGGATCCCGCCCACGACGTTCCTGCCCTACGATGTCGCTGACAAGGCCATCGGCATCTGCCTCACACAAGACGGGGAGAAACCTAAGAAGGGCTACCTGTTCAAGAGCAGCGGCAAATGGCGCACAGATATTGAACTCGATGCCGAGGCCAACTACTATCTCTATGGCTATGCACCTCATACACCCGGCATGACATGCGCCATATCCTCATCCTCTACGCCCGGTGACAACAGCGCCTACAGCGACGGTGCCGTGATGACATTAGACAATGTGCCGTCGGTGACGCCGTCGGACGTCTGCGTGGTGATAGGTGCCACGAACGGCAAGGATGACTATAAGGCCGATGCCGACTACAGCGTCACGGGCCTGCGCCGCGGCAACTTCTACTACCAGGCCAAGGCCAACCGAGGCGCTGAGGCCGGCGGCAACTACATATATCTGCTCTTCGACCACCTCTATGCGGCACTGAGTTTCAGCATCAGGGTGCATGGTGACTATGCTGCACTGCGCACCATCAAGCTGAAGGAGCTGCAGGTGGAGACGAGTGCGGGCGACGAGCCTACGACGGAGAAGACATGTATTACCATCACCCTCAACAAGACCCTCGACGGCAGCGACCCCATCGAGAGTATCGTGTTCACACCGAAGGGGGCCGCGATGAGCGCCGCCACGGTGTTCGCGTCGTCGGCAGGCGAGCTGCTCTCCATGACGCCCAGCGTATATCAATGCCAGTTCATGCCACGCGGCATCACAAAGATAAAGCTTACCAGTACGTACGATGTCTATGACAAGAATCCGTCGGACGGTCACCCCGAGGGCAACCTTCTCCGCAAGGACTGCAAGGCCACGAACACCTTCTCGCTCAGCCTCTTCGACCAACAGACGGAGTTCCTGAGAGGACGACGATATACCATCAACCTGACTATACAACCCACCTATCTGTATGTGCTCTCGGAGCCGGACCTGAACAGTCCGACGGTGACGGTGGAGTAGGGTAATATGACAGTGACAATGATAAAGAAGAAGATAATAGGATTGAATGGGGCTCATAGGGCTTATAGGGCTTATGGGGCCTATGGGAGATTCCTATTTTGCTTATTGCTGAGCCTGCTCCCTCTGGCAGCTGCGGCCCAGAGTGAGGATGAGGACAGGATTATGATTGGCGGCAACGTGTATGGCGGCGGCAATCATGGTCCTGTGCGCGGCACATCGAAGGTGACAGTATATAAGGGCGACTTGAACAGCGTCTTCGGCGGCGCCCGCATGGCGAACGTGGGCGGAAATGCCTTTGTGCACATCGACGGCGAACATGCTACGGGCGACATCACTATCACCAATGTCTATGGTGGTAATGATATCGCCGGTACCATCGGTTCGGCACAGGCGGTGAAACAGGCGATGCCCACGGAGCTGACAGATGTCATACCGACCGAAGAAGCCAGAGAAGAGGTGACGCCAGCCGAGAGAAAGCCCTATATGAATGTCGTCAATGACACATGGACAACCTACGTGCGCACCAGTCGCTCCTCGGAGGTCGTGGATGGCAACACCGTGGAGAAATGGCCTGTGGTCATAGGTTCGCTCTATGGCGGCGGCAACGGCGACTTCACATACGTGGATGACAGCGGCAACCCGCTGACAGACGGCGCAGGCAATTACATCGTCAAGGAGGGCGACGTGATCGTAGGCTCCAGTGCGACTCCGCTGACCATTCCAAATATCGCCAAGACCTACCTCGAGCTCAAAGGCGGGTGCATAGCCCATGTCTATGGCGGCGGCAATAACGCCACCGTCACGGAGAGCACCACGCTGAACATCGCTAACGAGAGCAGCGACCTGCTGGAACTTGCGAAGCTGTATGTCTCACATCACCCCGAATACGATACAGATGAAAAGAAAGCTGCGGCTGTACGGTCGGTCCTCGGCTACTATCAGGACAGGGTGCAGCTCAATCCCTTCCAGAGCAACCTCGGCTCCTTCGACTATAACTTCGCACGCATCTACGGCGGCAACAACCGCGCCGAGATGGCTATACGTCCGACATGGAACGTGCAGCAGGGCAAGATCCGTGACATCTACTCCGGCGGTAACCGTGGCAGCATGACCAGTCCTGAAGGTCTGCTCTTGGATCTGAAGCCCGTAGATGGCGATAAGCTGTGGGTAGATAATGTCTATGGCGGTTGCCGTATGGCCGATGTGAAGCCCATGTTGGCCGGTGTCTATACGCCCGTCACGAACCTGCCCGGCTATGCATTCCCCAACGAGCTGTCGGCGCGTGTCCTCGTGCATGGCGGACATATCACCAACGTCTATGGCGGTAATGATATCACGGGTAATGTGTATGGCGGCAATGCCGTCGGCATCTACACCACCATCGAAGGCAACGTCTATGGCGGCGGCAACGGCGCATACGCCTACACGGACAATGCAAGTCTGAAGGATGACGGGCTTTGCAACGACTTCTATTATTCGACAGACGGTTTTGCAACATCCATTGATGCCCTCAACGCCCACCGCCCCAATGCCGAGCAGGTGTCCATTCGCCTGAAGGGTACAGATGCCAATCATCCCACCATCATCAAGGGCGCTGTATATATAGGTGGTAACAGCGCATCTTTGGAAAGTAAGAAGAGTGAGCCGATGGTAGAGCTGAAGATTGGTTCCCACGTGATTGCCGACAAGGTGTTCCTCGGCAACAACGGCGAGGAGATGACCAACTCAGATATCCTGAAACTCTATGCCCAGAGGGTGGATAGCGATGGCAATACAGTTGACGATGACGATAGCGGCACGGACTATAGCTCGCTGGAACTGAAGGATAAGACAGTGTTTGCTTCGTACATGGAGGGTGTCACCATGAAGCTGTTGCCTGACATCGTGTTTGACAGCGAGGCGAACGGTGACAGAGACACATACAAGCCTAATACGAGTTATGTCGGTTCCTTCTTCTGCGGAGGTAATGTAGGCAGCATGGCCATTCCTGGCAAGGAGACGTTCACCGTCAACAAGGAACTGATTGTATATGACAAATTCGTAGGCGGTTGCAATAAAGCCGACGTGGCTGCAGGCTTATACAATGCGTCCTACGAGGGCGGCCTGTTGGGAAGCCTGGCAGAGCGCGACAGCTATACCGATGGCGAGGGCAAGATCAAAGACCGTCTGGAAATCAACCTCGATAACCTATCTATCGTACCGCTCCGGTGGCATAATCCCAGCATAAAGAACTTCCTCTTCTGGAATAAACACAAGTGGGGCTTTGTTCCCGTTGCAGCAGGCGAGACGCTGACAGCAGGTGGTTACTATTACACCTCGGTCGAAGGGGCAGGAGAGTTCCAGGCCGACGGCACTGAAATTGCCGACGGCACCAACTACTTCGTGCAAGGTTTTGTGCCCGTCGTACCATCATCTGCGAGCGACCCCACCGATCCCGAGATGCGTCTCTTGGGTGGCAACGTCTATGGCGGCTGTTATGAAAGCGGCCATGTCAACGGCAACGTGGTCATCAACATCAACGACGACGTCGTCAAGAAAAACGAGATTTTCGGACCTTCTGGAGAATCTAACTTCCTCGGGAAGCCTAAGTCTGGTATCAACTTCGAGAACCAGCGTGACGACGTGATGGCCATCGCCCTGTCGGTGTTCGGTGCCGGTTATGGTGAGGAAACCGAGATCTGGGGCAGCACTACCGTGAACCACAACAACGGCTACGCCTTCCAGATTTATGGCGGCGGCGAGCAAGGCGTGGTTGGAAAACCGCGTGATGTGATAGACGAACACGGTATTGTCACGGGTCGGGAATACTACTTCGATCCGGCCTTCAGCAGCACCGTGAACCTGAATGGCGCGTCGCCCATCTATTCCAGTGATGACACGGCCGACGATCTGGCCGAGACGGAATATATCTATGGTGGCGGCAACGAGGGTGACGTCTGCGGCAACACGTACGTCAACTTAGGTAACGGTCGCATCTATGACGCTTTCGGCGGTTCCTGCGATGCCAACATCCTTGGACATACGGAGGTCATCATCGGTCGTCAGCCCAATGGCAGCGGCGGCTATAAATTAGGTTTCCCCTGGATAAGGGATATTGTTTATGGCGGTAACGACTTTGGCGGCACTATCTATGGCGCCTACGAGGACGGCTTTGATGCCACCACCCGTATCCGCGACTACGAAACCAATAAGGAACAGATGCACGGCTATGCCGACGGTAAGCATGACTATCTGCTGAAGTCATCGGCGTATATTGAATATCTCCAAGGTCGTGTGGACTCTATCTTCGGTGGCTCGTATGGCTACTATGACTATAATCACAAACCGGAGATCTATGGCATCGGCAGCCGTATGCCCCGACAGGAGAGTGCCTTCATCAACCTGCGTCCTGAGAGCAACGACCGCAACAGCATCGCCGGCGTCTTCGGTGCCGGTACGGGTTATCCGGCCAGCCGCGAGGATGACCAGGCGCAAGACCGTAGCTACATCCTCGTGGACCTTACCCACAATAAAAATGATGGCTTCAAGAATGTGGAAATCTTCGGTGGCGGCAGCTACAATGGTGTGGGCATGCGCCAGGAGAAGGAAATAACCTTTGCCCCCGGCTACGACCGTGACAAGGTGTCGGCCATCATCGACCTGCTGCACGGTGAGATCGGTAATGTCTATGGCGGCAGCTACAGAGAGGGTGTCACCTGTCGCACGGTGGTGAACGTGCCGGAGGAATCGACCATCAAGGTTAAGAACATCTTCGGTGGTGCCTACGGTTTGCTGATTCTGCCGCCTTGCGACGTCATCCAGACGATCGTGAACTATCGCAACACGAGCGAGCAGGCCGTGGTGACCGGTGCCGTCTATGGCGGCAACAATAACCAGCGTCGCGCCATCTTCACCAATGTGAACATCTCGTCGCCTATATGGTCTGACAAGTCGAAGGGCTATCTGGCCAAGGTCTATGGTGCCGGCAAGGGTTTCAACAGCTGGTCTGAACACACTCACGTGGAGATGCTCAGCGGTGCCAAGGTGTATGAGGTCTATGGCGGCGGTGAGATGGGCCACGTGCTGAATGCCGAGACGGCGCAGCAGTATATGCAGAATAATAAGGCAAAGCCTTCGGTAAACATTGCGGAAGAGGAACCTTGGAATAATCCCGCACGCTGGACTGACAAAGTTGGCGGAACGTTGAATCCGTCCTACAAGACCGAATGGGACAATGCTTGGAAGGATGCTTGGTCGCTGGGTCACTACTACACGCCGAACGCAACCTTCGACAACTATTTTGAAACCTTCGCCGGTCTGCGAAGCACCTCTCTGGTGAGAAAGGCAGAGATCGACGAGAGAGACTACTCGGCGTTTTCCGAAGAGGAGAAGAATAAGCGCCAATACATCTATAGCACCAACGTGATTATCAACGAGGGTGCAGAAGTGGTGAACTATGCTTACGGTGGCGGCCTTGGTTCGAGTGCAATGCCCTTTAGTGGCGATGTATGGGGACATACTTACATCGCGCTGCTTGGTGGTAAGGTCACGAAGGATATCTATGCCGGCGGTACTGCCGGTGCGGTGAATGATGCTTTCGCCAGGGTCGGTGCTTATAACGCTTCCACAAATCGCTATGGCTTCACCGCCAGCGCCACGGCCTACATCAAGGGCGGCTCCTGCCGTAACGTCTATGGTGGCGGCTGGGAGGGAAATGTCGGTTGTCATGACGGTGGCATCAGCGTTCCTGTGACAGGCCCGGACGGGGTGAAGGACACCTCTGACGATGATATCCCCGGAAACACCTATGTGGTCATCGGCGACCTCGACGGCAGCAGCTTCACCAGTGGTATCCCCACCATCCAGCGCAATGCCTACGGCGGTGGCGAGGGCGGTGCAGTCTATGGCACGGCCCACGTGAAACTCAACAAAGGCTACATCGGCTATGAATATAAAGGTGGCGCATACGTTGAAAAGATAGAAGATGACACCAAGACAACTCCCAACAAGCTGCTGGTAGATGCCGGCTGTCTGTTCGGCGGCGGCTATATCGACAACAGTACCGTTGACAAGACCCATGTGATTCTCAACGGCGGTTTTGTGCGCAACAGCGTATTCGGCGGCGGCGAGGTCGCGGCCATCGGACGCGGTGATATGAAAGCGAAATCTGGTGGTTCAGGTTATGAGCTGAAAGGCATGTACCGTCCGGGTAAGACCCTTGTGGATATGTTTAAAGGCCACGTCCAGCGTAATGTGTATGGTGGTGGCCGCGGCAACGACAACCTTGGCCGCGTAGGCTCGCTGAACTGTCCCGGCTTTGTCTTCGGTCAGACAGAGGTACATATCCACGGTGGTGAGATTGGAACTGAAGCCGGACTGGAGAAGGGTGATGGCAACGTCTTCGGCGGTGGAGATATCGGTCATGTCTATAGTGCTTACGAGAATTCCGACGGCACCTTCGGCAAGGGCATCAAGATAGGCGAACGCTATGGGGTTGACGCCCATCAGGGCTACTACTACAAGCACACTTGGGCCGACTCGGGCGAAGGTAGTGGTTTCATCAAGGATGGCGAAGAGAACCTCCTTACCGAGGACTGCAAGGTGGTTGTCGAACCCATGTGCCAGGTGAAGCTCCCCGTGGAAATCGATGGCACGGGCTATGCCCCCGGAGATTTCGTGCCTACTGCGAAACTGAACACGCTGGGCAACAAGAATAGCGATAGCAAATGGGCTTACCTGGACGATGCCGGTATCATTATCCACAATGCCGTGTTTGCCGGTGGTAACAACCCATCGGGTGCAATGGCAACGAGCGCCAACACCGCATCTGTCTTCGGCAATGCCACCGCCTCTATCCACGATGTGTTCCACCGCGACCTGATCACGCTGGGTACCGGTTATACCGGCGGACTCTACGGCGATGGTAACCTGACCCTTGTCGATGGCTACCGTGAACTGAACATCACCAACTACGGTACCGACTACTACTCGATTGCCAAGGAAATCACCATCGATCAGTATCACGCTCTGCCTGCTCGCGAGGCAGCCTACTACGAACTGAAATACACTTGCCTGCAAACGTGCGTCGATAAAGATGGCACGCGCTATAATCCGAAAGACCCTGAGAATGCTAACTCGAAGGCTTCTACCATCACAGCCGACGACTTCTTCACCTTGTTCAAGGACGTTACAGGCATGATCGTTGTAGATGACAAGCCGGAATCACCTAATTACGGAAAGAACATCCCGAATCCCGCCTACTGGAAGGAGAGCGGTGTGCTGCCCGTGTATGCCGGCCGCTTGATGAACAGTATTCAGCGTGCCGACTTCTGCGGTGTCTTCGGCAGCCGCATGGTGATGCAGGGTGCTCAGGACCGTGTGCCCGAAGAAGTCGACTACACCAACTACACCATCAACCGCGTGCGTGAGGTGTCGCTCAACAAGAAGGAATCTATAGCCGGCGATGCAGTGGTACACGGCAACTACTTCGGTATCTACAACATCGTGAACTATCTCGGCGCGCTGACCAGCGACGTTGACTTCGGCGATGACACCAGCGGTGATGTCCGTACAACGGACAATACCGACATTGCCACCTATCAGGCCGATGCCAACGGCAAGCCTTACGGCACCGCCACCTTCTACGACTGGAAGAAGGAGTTCCACCTACAGCGCAAGCGCAACAACGGTAACAGTCACAATAAGGTGGCCCTGGCATCGGGTGTGTATCTGGAGATTACCACCGAGAAGAGCACCGGTACCGGGCTCTATGAAAAGGTCTGGGGTCCTATCACGGGTGTCGTGGAACTCGACCTCATCAATGTTGCTCCGGGTATCGGCGGCGGCTTCGTCTATGCACAGAATATCCACGGCAAGCGAAAGCTGTCGGGTAAGAAAAACACAATCCTGACGGGACTGAACACCGGTGCCATTACGCAGAAGAAATTCCAGTACGACGACGATGGTTCGGCATCGTCAGACTACACACACGACACGGAGGACGGCCACTACAAGACGCAGTGGCAGAGTTCGGGTAACTTCGTGCATAGCACACAGACCATCATCGACGACTGCTATAATATAAGTAATAGGTATATGAACGGCTATAAGGCTCCTGGCGGTGTCCCAGCCCACTACTGGTATATCAAGGGTACGACCTACGTCTATGACCAATATATCTCTGCTTATACAGGTTCGTCGAATGCCTACAGCGAGGCCGTGGATATCCCGCTGACCATCGCTGCCGCATCGCATGGCAAGATGAAACTCCTGAATGTGATGCCCAACCGCTATGCCTACTATTCTGCACCCGGCGTGAAGCTGGAGAGCGGCAAAAAGATGGTCATCAATGACAATACCTACTATGCGAACGATCCCATCAGCTATTGGGACTGGTATCTGTTGAGCACCTCTGAGAGGGAGCTGTTCGTGGAGAAGACCTACACGAACTGCGTATCCGTGAGCATTGACGGAGGCACGTTACATGAGCCTGGCACACTCGTGATGACCGACACGGAGTATAACAGCTATGGCACGCACACCTATACCGATGCTGAGGGCCATACCATCCTCAACGCCGACAAGGAAATTGCCGGGAAGGATTACATCTTCCGCGAGTCGAACAACGCCAGCCACGACACGGGCTATCTGCTCACCTACGAGGTGAACAACCCCTCGAAGTGGGATACGTGGTACACGCCGAAGAACACGTCTTACACAGGCAAGATTGACAAGGCGGAATATGATGACTTGACATCCGGGCAGTCTGACTATGAGGACGGTCCTACCTACCGGCTTAAAGGCTCCACGAGCACCATGCTCGGCCAGCAGAACTATGCCGAAGGCGACCTCATCTCCAAGAACATTGAAGATACCTATCAGGCTGTAGCCGTGGGCAACCGCCCCGGTGGTCAGGCTACGTTCCAGCCGGCCTATCTTGTGACGAGTAAGATCACCGTCACCGAAGGCGGCGTAGATCACAACTACTATCCCGGCACTGCTGTGTCGCAGACCTTCGCCCTTGCTCATAGCGGTAGCGTTGCTGAGGCGTACATCTGCACCAAGACCGTCCAGATCAGTAAGGACAATCTCATTCTTAAAGATTCGAAGATGACGCAGACGGAGTGGCAGACGCTGTACGATAAGTATAATAAGGTAGGTGCAACGGATGCCGATAAGAAGATTGCCGCCGACCTTTTGGCACATGTCGTACCGGCCTACTACTGCACCGTCCCCGGACTCTATGGCGGTAACTACTATGTGGCTGGCAAGAACTACCGTGGCTTGGAGGCGTGGAGTTCGATGTCGGAGGGCGACCGCGAGAAGTTCGACTTCAACTACGATGCCCTCGACCTGCTCATCGACCCACGCTACAGCAAGAACGAAAACAACGTCGTGATACATCCCGAAGGTCAGAAGTACCAGTATGACTCTGCCGCAGGTACCTTGGCAGGTGCCGAAGCCAATAAGGCCACTTACTCGCTTGAGACGGCTGTCGATTACACGGCAACCTATAATGGTGGAACAGGAGACATAACTGAGACAGAGGGAGATAAGACAGGCGTTGACTATATGGCCACCTCAGCCATCGCAGGCGGAAAGGTTTATGTCGGCGATGAACTGTCGCGTGAGCAATTCGAATCGTTGCCCAACGAGCAGCGACACTATGCACCCATTGCCGTGACCGATCCTGGTAAGTACTATGTCGTCAACACACCCTTCCAGGTCGGTGCTACACCTTATGCTGTGGGTACAACCATCAGCGCCGATACCTACGCCAGCCTGCCCAATCCGGGTGACGTGACAGTACTGACGATTGACAATGCTCACAAGAATCAGACTTACTACTACTGCCGTGAGGAGTATTCAGGCTCTGTCACAGCCATATCCAGCACAGATATCCCCGGTGCCGGAGGCGGTGTCAGCGGCGGCAATGTACAGCCCGGAACGCTGATTCTCAAGTCGCAGTATGATGGTCTGCCCAACGAACAACGGAACTTCACCATCCACGGTGTATCACCGACGGAGACCTCCACGCTCTATGTCAGTCGCGAGAGTGATATCTACGACCTGTCGAAGGAGAAGATCATCACCGTCATCTATCAGTATGACTACGAGGAGACCGACGGCACAGGCAATATCACGCCCGTCAGCGAGCGCCATGTGCTGAACATCCACTTGCAGTTCAAGAGCGGTGTGCCCATCGTGGAGGATATCGAAAAGCCCGACCTCATTCTGCCCGGATGGTTCAACACCATGCGTGAGCCGGAAGTGACACCGGGAGCCTACGAGGTGACCGGCGGCGGTTGGGAACTCTTCGAGACCAAGTCTGATGCCGAACGTCACTCCAACGGCATCGAATACGCCCCTGCAACCGATCCGCTTTACTGGTATCAGAACGGCCATTACGTGGCTTACTATGCTAAGACCTACCTGGGCCGCACCTACTCTAATGCCGTGCCCGTGAGCGTGGCCAACTACCACGACATGAAGGCGGTGATGGACGCTAAGGAACACCACTATTACATCGATATCCCCGAAGCACATAAGCAACGCGATCCGAAGATTTATATCAACGACTATAGTGCCAGCGGAGCGAACGGTCTCGACCTGTTCAAACAACTCTATGACCTGAGTGTGCTTACAGGTTATACCACCGATCCGAAGACCGGTCTCATCAATGCCGGCGACTTCATCGGCCATAAGCCAATCGATGAGCAAGTGAAGGGTGGAGACAACTTAGAGTTCTTCCTGCGTGCCGATATCGACCACGGACCTACCACCGAACCGAATCCGGCTTATGATCCGGAAAATCCTGAATCACCGGCTACCATCACCGTGGAGCATCCTTGGACGCCTATCGCTTCTGGCAGCGCTCCTTGCTTCAGCGGTACCTTCCACGGCGACGGCCATACCATCAGCGGTCTCGCCCCCGCCACGGGAACGACTGGTTCGCTCTTCCATAATCTCTGCGGTAGTGTCTATAACCTCGGTGTGATGGGTTCCTTCACCGGTGCCGGTATCGCCGATGAGGGCGACGGCTACGTAGAAAGCTGCTGGGTGAAGACCAGCGCCGCCACAACGACGCTGTCTCCCAAGCCCTATCCTGTCTTCGGTGCGCCGAGCCGCACTAAGCCTGATGGTTACAATGTTTACCAGGTAGTCAACTCCTACTACTATACTGGCAACAAGGATCTCTATACCACCATGACCGGCGATGCTGAGATTACTTATGCCAACGGTTCTAAGGGCAGTGTCACTTCGAAGACCGACAAAGCCTTCTACAACGGTGAACTCGCCTACGACTTGAACAACTTCTATCTCTTCAAGCGCTACAACGACAACGCAAAGCCAAGCGGCTCGCTGTCCTATAAGTACTACAAGCCAGATCAGGTTGACCTCGAGACGGGTAAACTCGTACCGCAGAATGGTTCCTACATATCGCATAATGACCTCTGCTCATCGGGCTTCAACGGTCTGCAGTACGTCGAGGACCGCTTCGCCGATGGTGACTTCCGCTATGCAGCTGGAGAAATACCGGATACAGAGGATGAGCGCTTCTATTCCTGGATAGTCGATAAAGGAACACCACAGGAAAAGGAACTGAGCAGCTTCTATCCCATCTATCCGGATGACTACATCTTCTTCGGCCAGAAGCTGACCTACGGCTGGGGTGCCGAGGCACATCAGAATGTACCGACAGCTGTTGCCCGCGAGGATGGCCGACTGTCGCTGGGCGATGATGCCAACCGCGTCTATCGTGCTCCGGCCTACTTCCGCTCGAAGGATATGAGTGTTTACCACTTCAACCCGACGGCCTACCTGGCCTTCAAGTCCAACGACGGCACCAAGAATGTTACGGAGACATCAATGACCGCCATCGACTTCGCCGGACATGAGCAGGGCCACAGCCAGAGCTCCTACAAACTCGGCCTCGACTTGACTGACAACTGGTTCTACTCGCCGCTGCTCGACGACGACGGCCTGCTCAGTATCAAGAATTGCGACGAGACGCAGAACCTGCTCGTCTATGCTCCCGCAACGTCGGGCGATGGCTATGTCAACGCCACGACCCATGCTGTGCTGACCAGCTACTTCACCGATCCCGCCTACGAAGACCACTATGACTACCACGGCGGCTATCGACTGGTTAGCGAGAGTACCGATAATATTTACGGACACTTGGTACAGAGCGACCTGACCGCCACCAACGACCACCTCCTCGTAGATAAGCAAGACTTCAATGCACCGCTGGCTTACCACTTCGATGCCAGCCACCTGATGTGGTACCAGCGCAAGCCGAGTCTGAAGGAGTATGTAGATCTCAACAGCGGATGGCAGGGCATCAGCCTGCCGTTCACGGCAGAGCTCGTGACGACCGATACGAAGGGTGAGATCACGCACTTCTACAGTGGTAGCGAGACCAGCAAGAATGGAACCGACACGAAGATTGGTCATGAGTATTGGCTACGCGAACTGACAAATAACTCTGATATGACAGAGAAGAGCGCCGGCGTCTTGAAGGCCAAGTTCGACTATCCTGCGGCTGCAGGTGATGCCAAGGAGGTTCCCAACACCTTCCTCTGGGACTACTACTATCAGAATAGCGGCATTCACAACCGGAAGGATGCCAACGATGACACCTACCAGCGGTACTACCAGACGTCACGCAACTACGCGGCCTATCCGCTCCTGGCAGCTGGCACACCGTATATCCTTGGATTGCCGGGCAAACTGTACTATGAGTTCGACCTCAGCGGTAACTTCGAGGCGCTGAACACCGCCGCGGCTATCCCCAAGCTGAGCAAGCAGGTCATCACCTTCGCTTCCAACAAGGGCATCGGCATCGGCATCAGCGACACGGAGATGGACGACGGCGCCGTAACGGCCAAGTACAGCAGCACGGACTACGCCTTCAAGCCCAGCTACATGAACCAGGAGTTCAGTGCCGGCACCAACAGCTTCGTTATGAACGCTGACGGTGACAGCTTCGATAAGGTGCCCGCATCGGGTGATGCCACGACGGTGGCGGCCTTCCGTCCGTACTTTGTCGTGTCGGGCGCTTCCACCAAGGGCATCTTCACCCGCAGCATCGCCTTCACCAGCGGCACGGGCGAGGAGTTCAACGAAGGACCCGAGAGCGCCCTCGACGGCAGCCTCGAGATCTTCGTCCGCGGACGCCATATCGTCACGCGTTCGCACATGGCAGAGCCCACCACCGTGCGCATCCTCAACATCGGCGGTGTCACCGTGGCCAACTTCGTGCTCCAGCCCGGACAGACCATCGAGACCCCCGTCCAAGCCCACGGCGCATACATCGTCAACAAGAAGAAAGTATTCGTGAAATAAATAACGCAGATTACGCAGAATTACGCAGAATTTAGATATGAAACTCGATATGACTAGTCATGATTGCACTAAGCTCTATAGGTATTTGATTGTCCCAGTAGTGGGACACGGTCGTCCCATATATGGGACACGGCTGTCCCACTACTGGGACGCGGCTACACACCATGGTGTGTTTGTAAGAAGACTGTTAGCTTCTCTCGCGTTGCTGCTGGCCTTGGGGGCTACGAGTGCGCAGACGGATTATTCGGGAACGTACTTAATCAAAAGCGCTAGTGTCAACAAAAAAACTGCAGGCGACTATTACATATGTCCTACGGAAGGGTGGATTTACTATGAAGCAACAAATACCTTCACAGAGACAGACAATGGTCAACCCTTCTTGACAACGTATCAGTGCAAGACTGGGGGATACGATGTCAGAAAGGCGTTATGGAAGATAGAGAAGAGTGGCGATTACTATACTATCAAGCATGTCATTGATGGCAAATATATGGTATATAATGGCAAAATCTCTAATGCAAATGCAGGTCGTATTCGCATACACCTGGCAGATGTGGAGACTCCTGGTGACAATGAATTGTTTCTTATAGGTACGAATCGAAACGGCAAGATTGTTATTTCGCCTAAGAATGAGAGTACTATCTATTTCAACGTCTGTCAGGGAAATATCAATTCTTTGGCAGGATCTACTGAATGGAATAGTAAATCAAAAAATGACGGTCCCACTACGCCAACCAATCATAAGAATGATATTCATGGAACGATCGGATTATACAACAATCCTTCTGAAAAGGATGATAAAGTTGATCCAAATGCTCCATTTGAGCTTGAAGCCGCTGATGTCTGTGAGACTCCAACGATTACATACAATGAGTCCAATGGCGAGGTGAGCATCTCCACCACTACTGACGGTGCAACGATATACTATACCACTGACGGTACCGAGCCTACCACTTCAAGCTCTTCATATTCCGTTCCTTTCACGGTGTCTAACACTACAACTATCCAGGCTATTGCTGTGAAGGCTGGTATGTATAATTCAATGACAGCTTCCAAGCATGTGGTGAAATACACCTACATTATTGTCAATCGTGCTGGAGAAATTGCCACCCAGCATACCATCCCTTACCCTGTATCTGCTGGTACACCATTGAGTGGCTATGCCAGTATCCCTGAGGAAATAAAAAGCCCCTATATCAGCGATGAGGAGATCACGTTCAAATCGTTTGAAGGTCCCTTCTCGGCTGCGGCTCTTAATGCAGCGGATGAAATACACGAGACGCCTGCGACAGAAAACATCTACATCACCTACACCGTGGACAAACTGGGGGGGAAGCTCCTGCACCTGCAAGGTGCCAGCCAGTTCAACCTCAAGAACGGATCCGGTGAGTACTTTGTCAACAGCAGTGGCACAACGTTGACTTTCGACGAAGTAAACACGGAAACGACTCCGAATGTTCAGAATAAGAATAAAGACCATATATGGTACATATCTGGAGGCGACCCCTACGCCGTTACCATCACGAGTGCGGCCACAAGCAACTACCTGACATCAACGCCTTCCGTATCAGGTACTGCTAATACATTCATTCTGAAGTCAGAATCCGGGTCCACCGTCACGTTCCAGGATGCTTCAGGCAGTGTTGCTGTAACCATCAATGAAGTTACGATTCCGACCAGTTATTACCTGATTGATAAAGCCGGTAGAAGAATATTAGGTCCTGTGATAAGTACCTCTTCTTCGTTGGCAATACCAAGCGACTGGAAGAGCCCGTTGGCCGAGTATCACTACTGGAAAAGCAGTTCTTTTAATGAGTCGGGCGATGTTTATACACTCAAGGACGCGCAGACAGAATTAACTGGTCTTGATGATCTTGGAGAAGGAGAACATATCTATATTACCTACGACGTAAAGGATGATATTGACATTGAGGGCGGGATGACCTATCTGATGAAGTTCGAAGATGGTCAGAATTTTTTACCTGAGGATGGTAACAATGGTGTAGCTCCAATCGGAAGTGAAATCAAGGCTGTATATCCCTATAACAATGGTGACTTTAACCTCTATATATATGGTGCTGCTGAGTGGACAAAACAGTTGTCCAGCGGTGCTTCAACGCGTACGCGCTGGCTATGGTACCTTGTCAGCAACCACGAAGGCACGGATCTGACGGACGATGCCGTTGACCCCTATCACGTCATTGTCAAGTCGCGCCAGAATCAGTCGTATAAAGTGGGCGATAACTCCTACGCCGGCAATGCCTACTTCTACACCTTCAAACATGGTGGAAATGTGGTGACGGGTGTGATTACGCAACACGACGTTGTAAAGACTTTCTCTCCCGAGCTTGCGCCTACAGAATATATGCTGTTGGGAGAGGACGTTAATCACTTGGTGCTGAAGACTGTCAACCAAATCGATGGAGATCATCAAACGGTGAACAAGTTCGAGCAGTACTGGAAGAACTATCCTACCGTGGAGACAGAAGCCGGCGAAGTGAACCCTTCCGCTGTGGCAGGTAGGGACTGGCATCGCTATCAGGATTGGGCATACGCCGAGCCATGGGGTGGTGGAACGAAGACCTACGAGAAAGGTAATCACTGGTTCCAGACCGTCTCAATGGGCACCGGTAAGTTCTCTGTGGAAGCGGTTGTGCTGGAACCTGAGGTCATCCTTCTCGACCAGCACGGATGGGAGATTGCGCGTATTCCGATGTCCCAGAAGGCCACGCTGAAGAAGTATGACAGCCCCATGGTGCAGCAGTACCATTGGTATCCATCATCCTCTGCTTCCAAAGTGTCCGGTTACCATAAATACACCGTGAGCAGTCAGGAGATTACTGTCTATGATAGTGATGGTAATGCTAAGACAGTCGAGCCCTTAACTTACATACATAACTCCAACAGCCTTGCTGACATTCCTTACGACCACGCCCCCATAAACGATCAAATCGCCAAGGTCAAGACCGACTTCTATGTCACCTACACGGTGAAGAGCGACTATGCCGGCGCCTATCAGGGCGCTGCCACGGAGGGTAGCGTGAAGGCCTCCTCATATTTCTTGAAACAGGCAGGCAAGTATGCCCAGAACAGCAGCAATACCATTGCTCTTGTCGATCAACCTTCCCTCACGGGTGTCATCCCGACAGACGTTCAGTGGAAGGTGAAGCCCAATTTCAATATCGACCATGAGATGGGCTACAAATATTCTGGTGAGACGGGTGCACTGCCCGGAGCCGAGAGCAAGATTGACATAGAAACGGCCTACAATGAGGCAGGCAAGAACGGCTTCGACCCCTACAACGTGCAGATTCAGAGTGTGTCGAACACAGCCCGTTACTTTACCGCCGACACCAAGAGTTCGACCATCGAACGTGGCATCTGGAAAGGCACAGGGAGCACGAAAGTCTCCTTGAGAGAGATGTCTGTAGGTCATACCACGGCAACTGGTTACGACCAAACCACGCTGGACATCACCAACGCCACGTTCATGATTGTCGATGACGGCAACGGCAATATGCGTCTGATGCCCCGCTTTGACAACACCAAGGTGATGACCTCCTTCTCCGGACTCTCCGAGCAGCTGCCAGCCGCCGCTGTCGGCAACAATGGCGAGGGCACACAGTCGCTGGTGCTTGAGCTGGTGCCCATCATTGTCAGCAGCACGGATGAAATCCTGAGTATGAGGGGTTACTATGTCCTGACGGAGAATTTCGACCTGAAGGCCTCCATTGGTAGCTCCACGAATCCCTTTGAAGGAACCATAGACGGTCAGCTGTATCATCAAACCTTCGACATACCGTTGGTATTATATGCCAAGGATGCCATTATCCGCAATATCATATTGGATGATATTGGCAATCTCTCCAGTGGTAACACTGAGCACCATCTCGGTGCTATCGCTTGTACAGCCCAAGGTGAAACTCGCATTTACAACTGCGGTGTCCTTGCCGGCAGCTTGACCGAATCGGGCCACGTGGGCGGTATCGTGGGACATCTGCAGGATTATTCTCACGTCGCCAACTGCTATAGCTATGCCGAGATTAAGGGTGGCTCTGTTGTTGGGGGTGTCGTGGGTTACAACAACTATGCCTCCACCTCTGATGATTTGCGCACGATGGTGATGAACTGTATGTTCTACGGTGACATCACGGGCGGAAGCAATGCTTCTCCTGTGTATGGTGGATATAAAATTACCAACCTGAGTAGTGAAAACGGATTAAACACCTTCAACTACTATGCCTATGAAAAACTGAAGTCCACAACCATTGCCGATAATAAATACAATTGTGCGCTGGCTGTTAAGGACGAATACTTGAACCGTTTTGAGTTCTATCGTCTGTTGCTCAACAGCAATAAGAAACTGGCGGCATACTATGCGTCAACCTCCACCACTACAGTGCAGCCCAGCGATATGGCAAAATGGGTACTGGAGACAGCGGACCGCGACATCGCTACTCCCAAACCCTATCCCGTGCTGAAGGCACAAGGGCGTTATCCGTCTATTATCAACTATGATGTAGAAAACGCCCCGACCATTTCTTTAGTCAATGGCAGACCCACAGAGGAAGACCGCAACAAAGGTGGCAATTTAGGAACGTTGTCGGTAACCATCAGCGGAACAGGTACTAATGCGCCAAGTGGAGCGAGCATTACTACCGTCGGCAGCCTGGAGCTCACCCGCACTGACAAGGATCCAGCGCACTTTAACTTCAACTACGATAAGGTGCAGTTGCCCTATTACAATGATGTAGGCGTGGGTAACTATACAGAAAACCGAGTGGTGACAGGTTGGAAGATCATATCCATGTCGCCCGTCCCCGCTTCCGATCCCTATTCTTCCAGCAACTATCCAGCTTCGGGCGTTAAGGACTATCCAGACTTCAATTTCGCTGACCGTAAGAGCGTCAACAAGGACCTGAATTCTGTCAGCGGCCGCATCTTCTCGCAGGGCGCTTACTTCGACGTACCCTATGGTGTGACCTCCATCACCATCGAACCCTATTGGGGTAAGGCAGCATACGTGGCAGACGAAAAACTTGACGTGACATATAAGTCGGATTATAAAAGCAAGACAAATCTGTTAGGCACTCAGGCTACGAACAATAGTACAGAGTACCCTGGACTTAACGGTCAGAAGGTTTACACCAAAATCGGAGATGCCCTTGGCACACTTGACGGCGCCACCGTATATGACAATGCCCTTGTATTGGTGGGCAATCTCCACCTTGACAATGTTCCTTCGGGTGGAGACAAGGCTTTCACCATGATGTCGGTTGACTGGGATAGCGATAATGAGCCAGACTACAGCATGATCTACCATCATACCGGACGTACGGTCATTGCTCCTATCCGCTTTGACTTCCTGAATATACCCGGTACCGCGCAGGCACAGAAGCCTAATGGTACGAAAACATTTCTCAATTTTACGATCTTCAAGACAAAGGGATGGTTCGAGACCACCAACACCTGTCTGGTGTATTCTAACCAGGTGGAGTATGAGAACAAGGACAACGTAGGTACTAAGCAAGATGCCCCCCTGATTCTTCTCGGCGGCGACTTCGAGCAGTTTGTCTCTACTCAGTCAAATACTGTCGATGGCCATACCACCTACATCCATGTGGGTAGCAATGTCCGCATACAGTCGTTTGGATTGGGTACACATGGCGATGGAAGCCAGAGTACCCCTCATATCCCCGTTTCTGTGACGGGTGGAGAATATAAGGAATTCTACCTTTCCGGCACTTATAATCAGGATGCTAAGGTAAGGGCAGGCGACAATGCCGAGTGCTACATCAGTGGCGGCTACTTCGAGGAAGCGGCAGGTGCATCGCAGGAGAAGATTGACGGCAGCGTCACGTGGCAAATCTACGAAGCCGACATGGATGCCTTCTATGGCGGCGGTGTGAATGCTGCCAAGCCCATCACGGGCGATGTCACCGTGAACATCTTCAATAGTCATGTGACCCTTTACTGCGGTGGCCCGAAGTTCGGTGATATGCAGAGCGGCAAGAACGTAACCACCAATGCCGAGGGATGTACTTTCACCAAGTATTTCGGTGCCGGTTTCGGTGGTACGTCCTATTCCAGAAAGAAATATTATGATGTCTCAGGTGCAGGCAGTTGGAGCAGCTGGGCTAGTAATTTTACCAATGCCAAGGACCGTGGCAAATACTTTGATGGTAAGACGACCAATTCTAAAAATGGTGGTGGTGATGATGCCCAATATGGTAAGAAGGGTATTGGTGTGGCCACCGATGTTGATTACGAGTTCTTTGCCTGGTCCGGTGGTACCACAGGTGGTCGCTTCTATATCAAGTTTGCTTCCTTCTCTTTGGCAGCGTGCAACGATGTGGAGTCGAACCTGAAAGACTGTATCATTAATGAGAACTTCTATGGCGGTGGTAGCTATGGCGAGGTGAAGGGAAAAGCCACCTCAGTTCTTGATGGCTGCACGGTGCATGGCAATGTGTTCGGTGGCGGTTTTTCTGCCACACTGCCAAAAGTGAAGGTGAGAAAGACGCCGGCATTCTCAAAGAATCCGAAGATCAACAATTACTCCGGCATGTTCGAGCCAGGTGTGCTGGCAGATTTTGAGGAGTCCGAGTTCGAATGGAAGAAAGCCTCTGACTATGGTGTCACACTGACGAACGGTAATAGTGGCAGCGACTTGGTGAATCATTACCTCTATACCGATGTTGACCTGACGGCTCTTGGCAAGGTGGGCTCCACCGACCTGACCATCAAGGGAAGCACACTGGTAGAAGGTAAGATTTTCAATTCCGATGGTAGTGTCAAGGAAACCACCGGCGGTGTGTTCGGCGGCGGCGATATGTCTGCGGTGAACCACGACACACAGGTGAACATCGTGGCCACGGGCACCAATGGTGTGCTGAATGTCTTCGGCGGCGGTAACGTGGCCAACGTTGGTGGTTCTACTGTTGTGAACATGAATTCCGGCATTGTCAGCCAGCGCCTCTTTGGTGGCGGTAACATGGCCGACGTCACCACCAACTCCAATGTGAATATCATTGGCGGTAGCGTCCTTCAGGGCGTCTATGGCGGTTGCAACGCGCAGGGCGCCATCGGCGGTAATACAGAAGTGACGCTGACTGGCGGCATCATCGGTACAGCCTGGGATGCCACCGCACCAGCTCCGCTTCCCGACCGTGTGTTCGGCGGTGGCTTGGGTGAACCCACGCTCGTCAATGGAAATGTCACGGTGAAGGTTGGTACGAAGTCTGCCGACCCCACCCCCGTTTATGCCGGCGAAGCCACCGTCTGGGGTAATGTCTATGGCGGTTCGGCATTCGGTAATACCAATGCTTCCCGGCCCGCAGAAGATTTGGTTATAGATGCCACCAAGAAAACCAACGTCTATCTCTATAGCGGCACCATCCATGGTGAAGCCTACGGTGGTGGTCTGGGCCAGAAGAATGGTGTCAACGGTGCTACCAGCGACGTCGTCTCTTTAGTGGGTGGCGATGTGTATGTGCTGCTTGATGGTGCCAAGGTGCAACAGGTCTTCGGTGCCAACAACCTGAACGGAACGCCGAAGGGACATGTCAAGGTACATGTGAAGCGCACAAATAACTTTGATGACGCAAAGAATGCGCTGAAACTTGTTGACACGACACCTCTTGCCGACCGTGGTAAAGATGGCGAAGGTGTAAGATGCTACGACGTTGAAGCCGTATATGGCGGTGGCAACCAAGCCGACTATGTGCCTACAGATGCGCTCATCGTCTTAGACCCCAATGATCCGGAATATGCTACCAAAAAGGAGAAGTTTGAAAAGGCTTTCGCCGAAGTGCTCATTGAGGGTTGCGATTCGACAAGTATAGAATATGTATATGGTGGCGGTAATGCAGCTGCGGCGCCTGCCACGGAAGTCACCGTCAACAGCGCCTACATCATCGACCAGCTGTTCGGTGGCGGTAACGGTGCCGGCGATGGCAATCCAGGCGCCGATGTGGGTGTCATCGACAAGGCGGCCTACGAGGCCGATAACGCCAATGGCCGCTACGGCACCGGAATCGCCAAAACCAAGCTCATCGGCGGTCAGGTGCATGTCATCTATGGCGGCAGTAACGAAAGAGGTAATGTAGTAGGCGGCACCGCTCTGGAGCGCAAGGAAAGCAACGAAAAGTGCGCCCTGAAGGTGGGAGAGATCTACGGTGCCGGACAGGTGGCACCGATGGACGGCGATGTCAATATCGAACTGGACTGTATGCCCGAGGAATTCGTAGAGGCTGTGTATGGCGGTGCCAAGAACGCCACCATCAACGGCAATGTCAGCCTCACGGTGCGTAGTGGTAAGTTCGGCCGTGTGTTCGGCGGCAACGACCAGGGCGGCAGCATCAACGGTTCCATCACCGTGAATGCCTACGAAGGCGGCTGTGAGCCCCTCATTATCGGCGAGCTATATGGCGGTGGCTACAACGCGCCGTACTCAATATGGGGATGCCACTATGATGATGAAGACGGGACATGGACGCCCAACGCCCGTGAGGGCGAACCCCATGTTGCTGTCGATGCCGATGCCATTCGGGTGAATGTCTTCTCATGTACCTCCATCGGCAGGGTCTTTGGCGGAGGCTATGGTGTCACGGCAGACGTTGTCGGCAATACGCATGTATGGATTAACGAGCAGAAGGGTACTGTAAATGACGTCGAGCAGGATCATATCGGTAAGATTGCGCAGGTCTTCGGTGGCGGCAATGCTGCACCCCTTACGGGTAATGCCACGATAGAGATTGGCACTGAGACGTCCGACCCGAAGAATGCACCCCTTGGTGTCAACATCACCAGCGGAACAGCCGCAACGGAGGAAAACGGCTATCTCAACCCGACCGCAAATTCCTTCATCGAGCTGGAGGCCGGTGTCTATGGCGGCGGCTATTCTGCCGACGTGGTTGGCAACACCACGCTCATCATCGGCACAGCCTCACAGAGCCTCGGTGTCAACATCGCCGGCAATATCTTCGGTGGTGGCTATGGTCAGACGACCACGGTGACGGGCGATGTAACGGTGAATATCGGTAATCGTGAAAATACCGCTGCTGAGGGCGATCCCGTCTATACCTACGAAGGCTATGCCAATATCACCGGCGATGTCTATGGCGGCAGTGCCAAGGGTAAGGTGAACGCCACGAAGGGCGGCACCGTTGAAAGTCCTACCTTCACTGCAAATGCAGGAAAGGCTACCGAGGTCAACCTCTATGGCGGTACTATTACCGGCAATATGTACGGCGGCGGTCTTGGTGAAGACAACGAGGGTGACTATGCTGCCGACGTCTATGGTCCTGTGACCGTGAATGTCGAGGGTGGCAGCGTAACCAATGTCTTTGGCTGTAACAATGTGCTAGGTTCTCCACAGAGCACAGCAACCGTCTACATCAATAATACTAAAGAGCCTGAAGCTCCGGCCACCTATGCCATCGCCAACGTATATGGCGGCGGCAACCAGGCAGCCTACAACGGTACTGGCGGTGTCAGCGTCGTGATGAAAAACGGCTACGTCAACGATGTCTATGGCGGCGGTCTCGGTACTACGGCCACGGTCAACGGAGCCACAAGCGTAACTTTGAAGGGGGGAACCGTCAAGCACGATGTCTATGGCGGCGGCAGCCAGGGAAATGTCACCGAGGCTGTCACTGTTGCTCTCAACGGGGGAACCGTTGAGAACGATGTCTATGGCGGCGGTGCGCTGGCACTGACCAATACGGCGTATGATGGGGCCAATGAGACTTATAGGACTTATGTGACGAATGTCAACCTGGCAGGCTCCACCGTCACTGGCAGCGTCTATGGCGGCGGCCTGGGACAGCTCGCGACGCCAGCCGTCCTCTATACGGCAGAAGATGCAGAAGTCATCGCCAGCACCAAGAACGTGGGCGACGTGAAGACTCCGGCCGTGGAGGCTGTTGCTGCCAATGTGAACGGCCCTGTCACGGTGACTGTCACCGGCGGCAAGGCCGCCAATGTCTTCGGTTGCAACAATATCTATGGTGCTCCGCAGCTGACGGTGGCCGTCGCCGTCAACGG
This sequence comes from uncultured Prevotellaceae bacterium, assembly GCA_946415705.1. Lineage (GTDB taxonomy): Bacteria > Bacteroidota > Bacteroidia > Bacteroidales > Bacteroidaceae > Physcousia. The sequence continues at coordinate 44,715 of CAMKTN010000001.1, read as the reverse complement.
CACGGCCGAACCCGTTGCCCCTGCGACCTACGCCATCGCGAATGTCTATGGCGGCGGCAACCAGGCAGCCTACACCGGCAATCCCACTGTCGCTATCTCGGGCGGCTTCGTCAACGATGTCTTCGGCGGCGGTCTGGGTGCAACGGCCATTGTCACCGGCAGCCCCTCCGTGACCGTCTCCGGCGGCACCGTCGCCAACGATGTGTTCGGCGGCGGCAGCCAGGCCGATGTCACGGGCAACGTGACCGTCAGCATCACAGGCGGCACCGTCGTCAACGACGTCTATGGCGGCGGCGCACTGGCCAACACGAATACGGCGAACTGGAATGCCGGAAGTGACACGTGGGCAGAAGGAATGACCTCGGCAAGCAACGTGACAAACGTGACCCTGACGGGTGGCACAGTAGGCAATGTATATGGCGGTGGTCTGGGTGCACATGCCGTAGGGACGGTAGGTAATCCTGGTTACACGGCTGCGATAGAGCCCAAGGTATATGGGGACATCACCGTTGCCGTCAACCCGGATATCGACCCAGACCCCGACGTAACACAATATGGCACGGCGCGATTCCTGAGAGCCATTGAAACCCACGACTATGAAGGCACATATAAGGATGCAGATAACGTAGAACATACTCAGATAACGACAGGAACAGTTTATACCAAGGGCTGTGTCTTCGGTGCCAATAACAAGGAGGGAACCCCGAAGGGCAATATCCAGGTGACCGTTTGGTCCACGACGCCCGCTGAGGGTGCCACCCGCGAATATGGTATTTACGAGATTCAGAATGTCTATGGCGGCGGCAACCTGTCAGCCTACGAACCCGCAGCAGGAAAGACCACCCGCGTAGATATTCACGGTTGCGACCGCACGAGTATCCAGTTTGTTTTCGGTGGCGGTAATGCCGCCTCCGTGCCCGAGACGAATGTCACCATCTGGGGCTCCTACGAGATAGAGACCGTCTTTGGCGGCGGTAACGGCAGTGAGCCTTTCTGGGATCGCGCCGAAGAGAAATGGGTTGTAAGTCCCGGTGCAGCCGTGACGACCAGCAATGTCTATCTCAAGGGCGGATATATCCATAGTGCCTTTGGCGGCAGTTACGAACGTGGTACCGTCGAACACACCAATATAGATAAGAGTGGCACCGCTGGTGAGTGTGTACTCCGTGTAACCGACGTGTTCGGCGGTGGTAAAGATGCTGACGTTGAAGGAGGTATCAATATCATCATCTCGGATTGTACCGGAGGATTGGATGACCTAGTCGATGAAGGCCAGAGTACGGAATATATCAAGAATGTCTATGCCGGTTCTTACAATGCCCGCGTATTCGGGCCTGTAGTATTAACGGTCACCAGCGGCGTCTTTACAAACGTCTTTGGAGGTAATCATACCAGCGGTTTCATCAACGGCCCGATTACTATCAACATTGAGGAGACAGAGGACTGTAAACCGGTCATTATCGATAACCTCTATGGCGGTGGCAACTTTGCTCACTATCCTGGCCTTGGTGCGAATTATGCCACTCCTAAGATTACTATCAACGTCAAGGCTGCTACCAGAATCGGTAATATTTTTGGCGGTTGTAACCATGCTGATGTAACAGGCGACACCGAAATCAACATCAACATGATTAAAGGCTGGTGGGCAGGAAAGACCTATGATGAAGAAACCATACCCAATACAATCGGCACCATCGGTAACGTCTATGGCGGTGGCAATGAAGGTCGTGTGATTGGTAATACGGCCGTGAACATCGGCACTGTGACCGGCATTAAGGTCATGAAGCGCGATGGGGACAATCAGATTCTGGCTACAGACGGTCTGGTTCTCTACGACAATGAAGGAAAGGTTCGTGAAGGCGCCGTGCCCGATTCCACCGATGTAATCCCCGTTCTGGGTGCCCACATCATCGGCAACGTGTATGGCGGCTGTAATTTTGATGATGTCACCGGCAACTCCACAGTGAACCTCTGCACGGCCAACTATTCCGGCGTTGCGGGCTTTGCCGGCGTGGACATCGACAATGGCAGTGTCTATGGCGGCGGCAACCACGGCAACGTGCTCGGCAATACCCATGTGACCATGGCCGGCGGCTATGTCTTCGACGGTGTCTATGGTGGCGGCATGCATGGTTCTGTAGGTACGTTTACCCGCGATAAGACAATCACGACAGAATCCAATGGTTTCGATCATTCCAATCATAAAGATGCCTGTATTGGTAAACCTACTACCTGCACTTCTGGCGGCACCTGCACCGTCCTTGTCAGCGGCGGACAGGTAGGTCCTGTGGAAGTGGCCAAGGCCGACGGCGGCATGAAGAATACCGCTCGCTACTTCAAAAAGACGGGTGAACGCAACGGCCCTGTGGACTATGGTTTTGTCTTCGGTGCCGGTCGTGGCGAGATAGAAGATCCTTCTGCCGATGTCGATGCCGACTTCCATTGCTATGTGAACAGTACCAACGTGACCATCAGCGGTACGGCTCTCATCATGGCCTCCGTCTATGGCGGTGGCGAGAATGGTCGCGTGCTTGGCGACACCCACGTAACGATTGCCGGCGGTCAGATAGGCTGCGGCGAAAAACAGATAGATGGTTCTGGCAATCCTATTCGTTACGCAGAGTCTGCCTTCATCAACCCGCTCGAAACACTCGTCACCGATGGCAATGCCCTTGCAGAATGTGCCCACTGGAACTACACGGCTCCCTACATGCCGCACGACCCACTTTACTTTGAGCCACTGTTGGGCGAAGACGACGATGACAGCGATGCCGCTTCTATGGGCAGCGACGGCCACACCTACTACGGCAATGTCTTTGGTGGCGGTTCGGGCTATTACCCCTACGAGAAGATAGACAAGGGTGAAAAGAAGCACGACTGGCTGCGCTCGGCCGGTTTGGTTGAAGGCAACACCGTGGTTGACATTACCGGCGGACACATCCTGACCAACGTCTATGGTGGCAACGAAACAACCGACGTGCTGGGCAAGTGTACCATCAACATGACGGGCGGCACCATCGGTGTGCCCCGCACGCTGTCGCAGATTGCCGACCACCCCGTCACCTGTTACCTCTTCGGTGCCGGCAAGGGCGACCAGCGCACCCACTTCAACACTTGGACTGACGTGGATGCTGTAGAGGTCAACGTCTCTGGCGGCATCGTCTACGGCTCCGTGTTCGGCGGCGGTGAGGATGGCCACGTAGTAAATAATGTAAAGCTGACTGTCGAGAAGGGAGATTCCTATACCGTAGGCGGCAAGACCTTCACCGACGGCCCTGTCATCGGCACCTGGGGCACCAGTTATGTGGAAGGCAACGTCTTCGGTGGTGGGCGAGGCTTCAGCGGCGAAGCCCTGACGGCAGGCAACGTGGGTGGCAACATCTCGTTAAACGTCAGCGGCGGCTTCATACTGGGATCCGTCTATGGCGGTGGCCGTCTGGCATCGGTAGGCTACAGCCTTGTGGCTCCTGAAGATTCACGTTATGGTAAGCTTCAGGATGGCGATGCCCATGGCAATGTTGCCGTCACAATCAGTGGCGGTGTGATTGGCAACGACTATGAATACAGCTATATTGACCCATCCGTTACGGGTGCAGCCCTTACAGCGGCAAAGGCATACATGCCCCATACGCTTCATGATGCCGACAACCGTCTGACTCACACAAAGGGCGGCAACGTCTTTGCCGGCGGCATGGGTCGCCTCTACGGTCTCGACGGCACCACTCCGTTGCTCAGCTATGACGCATGGCAGAAGCTGGGCAAGGTGAAGAGCACCACGCTCACCATCACTGGCGGCACTATCAAGAGCAACGTCTATGGCGGCAGTGAGTTTGGCTTCGTGGGCGACATGAGCGATGTTATCAACAACACCACGGAGCTTACGCACATCACCATCAGCGGCGGCACTATCGGTTCCGAAGTCAAGGATGACGGTGATGTGACACGCTACACCTTCGGCAGCGTCTATGGCGGTGGCTACGGCAGCACAGTCGAGAAAATCACGCCCGACGATGTCGACGACAGTGCCTATGACGACAACGACAATCCCAAGTTCATCTCCGGACGCGTGCATGGCAGCACCAACATCAGCATGACTGGCGGCACTGTGCTGGCCAGCATCTATGGCGGCGGCGAGGTGGCCAACGTCCGTGGCAGTTCCACGGTGACAGTCAGCGATGGCACGGTGGGCAAGACGAAAGATGAGATCAACAATATATATTATGGTGGAGCCACGATGGGCAACGTCTATGGCGGTGGAAACGGCTCGCGTACCATTGTGCGCTGCGGTCAGGTGTTTGGCAATGCATTGGTAACCATTTCCGGCGGCACCATCTATCATAATGTCTATGGCGGCGGTGCTTATGGCTCAGTGGGTGACATCAAGTGGATAGAAGAATACGACGATACCTATAAAGCCAATAAGGTGAAGGGTGTCCATGAAGACGGTATCAGCACCGAAGGCACCGGCACGGCCACCATCGTCGTCACCGGCGGCACCATCGGTGTGGATGGCCGTGAAAACGGCATGGTGTTCGGTTCGTCCCGCGGCGACGTAATCGACAAGGCACCGCGCGACGACTATATGGCATGGGTCTATGACACCCACGTCACCATCGGCACTGCCGGGTATGGTACGACGCTCTCCAATCCGCTCATCAAGGGTTCCGTCTATGGCGGTGGTGAGAACGGCCACACATTCCACGACACCGATGTCAGGATTCACAGCGGAACCATCGGTGACCCAGACGGATATTTCGATAATCGCGGAAATGTCTATGGTGCCGGCTGCGGCACTGACACCTACACAGAAGATGCCGTAGAGAAATACAAGCCCGAAGCCGGTATCGTCTATGGCAACACCTCCATTCACATCGACGGTGGTCAGGTGTCCCGCAATGTATATGGTGCCGGCGCACTCGGTACAACTAAGGGAAGTACTACTGTCACTATTACGGGCGATGCCGTTATCGGCGACAACCTCGACAACGGCACCGATGATGGTAATGTCTTCGGTGCAGCCCGAGGCGACATAGCGCTGAACAGTCCGCTCAACTTAGCCTATGTCGGCAGCACCACGGTCACCATTGCCGGTGGCCTGGTGAAGAATAATGTCTTCGGCGGCGGCGAGGCCGGTGTCGTCAAGGGCAGCGTCGTGGTGAACATGAACGGCGGCACCGTGGGCAAGAACCTCTACGGCGGCGGTGCACTGTCCAATACCAACACCAACAACGTGACCGAGAACTATGGTGCCGACACGGGCTACACGAACCCCACCGAGACCATCCCCACGACAAATACCAACACTACTGCTGTCAACCTCCTGGGCGGCACCATCCAGGGCAATGCCTACGGCGGCGGTCTGGGGCGCAGACCCCTCGATGCCGTAGGTACGCCCGGTGACCCTGGCTATAAGCCCGCTGTGGAGGCCATCTTCGCGAAGGTCTATGGCGATGTGACGGTTGACCTGAACAATAACAACAATGGTGGTACGGCCGATGGCTCGAAAGCGGGCTGCGCCGTGACGAAGGTCTTCGGCTGCAACGACATGCACGGCACGCCGCGAGGCCGTGTCCGCGTGCATGTCTATGCCACCCAGCATCCCAACCGCACGGCACACGCCACGATGTCGTCCAAGTATCGTAAGTACGAGAACCTCGATGAATATACCATTACGAATTATAGCGACCTGACCGATCTGGCAACGACTGTCGGTGCTGATGTCTCAGCATATAAGACCATTCTGGAAGGAAGTGCCGATGAAGACACTAAGAAGCAAGCGCTCACCGACATGCACGAGGCCATTTCTAAGAAGAAGTACGATGTGCAGGCAGTCTATGGCGGCGGCGACTTGGCATGCTACGAACCCGTCAATGCCTTCTCGACCGACGAGGCCGTCAGGCAGTCGGCCCGCGTGGAGGTCATCATCGATGGCTGCGCCCTCACCAGTATTCACGAGGTCTATGGCAGCGGCAACGCTTCGGCCACGCCGGCATCGTCGCTGACGGTTTATGGTTGCTACGAGATTGACGAACTCTTCGGCGGTGGTAACGGTAAAGACCCCTACCAGCTCGGCGACGGCAAATGGTATGCCAACCCGGGTGCCAACGTGGGCTACAGGAACTATACGCACTATGTCAAGGACGGCACTCATGGAGACTCACCGGAAAACCCCTACACTGCAGTCGAAAACACTGATGCCACGTCGAAGGAACACCGCATCGCCAACTATGCCTACGGTTCCGGTGAGGCGCACACCGATGTATTTGGCGGACGCATACACAGTGCCTACGGCGGCAGCAACATGGTGGGCAACATCCGTTTCCTGGCCATGTCGTCCTACGACTCCTCCAGCGACTGTCCTTCAAACATCGACCACACTTACGCTGGCGGCAACGAGGCTGAAATGGACGGCAAGTCAGAGTTGCTGGCCAAGTGCGTGGGCTACATGCACAAGCTGTATGGCGGTAACACCAATGCCGATTACAACAACGACATCTTGATGACCATCACCAACGGCGTCTTCGGCACCGTGATTGGCGGCAACGACCAGGGCGGCAAGGTCAGCGGTTCCATCACTATCAACATCAAGGAAGGCGGCTGTAACCCCATCATCATCGACAAGTTGTACGGCGGCGGCTATGAAGCCGGCTATTCTATCTACGGCTATAACAAGTCCGACGGATCACCACGCACCAAGGAAGACTACGACCGCGACCTGGCAGCTGCCATGGACGCCATCCCCGTAGAAGACAGGGGCAACGAGACGGTCAAAAACAATGCCCTCATCGAAGCGGGTCTCTTCGGCTTCCCCAAGGCCAGCCCCCGCATCAACATCATCTCTGCCACCAAGATTGGCGAGGTCTATGGCGGCGGCTATAACTCCGTAGTGGTCGGTAATCCCACCATCAACGTGAACATGGAAGAGGGGCAGGTGCTGAAAGAGTACGTGGACAAGCATCCGGAGGATTTCACCGTAGATACGCATACGTTGACAACAAGCTATCATAAAGGCGGCATCGATGTGGAGCGAGAAGATGACTACGCAGTGGTGGGTTCTGTCGCTGAAGGCCTCGCTGCCGGCAACGCCATCCTCAAGGTAGGCACCATCGGCACCATCTTCGGCGGCGGCGATCAGGCCGACGTGATAGGTAACACGACGGTCGAGATTGGCACCGGGTCATGGTTTAACCCCAATACCCACCTTACGGAGACCGTCGAGCGCAAGGCTGCCTTCGTCCTCGGCAATGTCTATGGCGGTGGCCGCATGGGTAATGTGGGCAACTTCACCAAGACAGCCGGCAAGCCCACCTCCTGCGTGGACGGTACAGGTGTCGCCCGCGTTGTCATCAACAACGGCGAGATAGGTCCCAGCAATATGAAGATGTACCACACCGGCGTCATCCCCGCAGACGACCAGCCCGACAACAGCGGCCACGTCTTCGGCGGCGGAAAGGGAACGAACCATATTGACGATGATGACCAGGCCTTCTGCGACAGCACCGAGGTCATCATTGGCGGCACGGCCTGGGTGAAAGGCTCTGTCTTCGGCGGCGGTGAGAACGGTCACGTGCTCCACAATGCCGGCGTGAAGATCAGCGGCGACAGCCAGATCGGCGAAGGGCATATCAAGATCGACGAGGGCGGCGTCAACATCGACCGTGGCCTGAACCGGAGCTACACGGCCGCAGAGTGGGCTGCGGGACATCTGATACCGACCGCCGAGGACTTCAGCGATGCCGATGAACTGGCGGCTGTCACTGCCAGGTATGCCAACTCACTGCCCGAATGCTCCAGCTGGGATTACGGCGAGGACACCAATAGCGATGGGAAAGACGATACCTGGGCACCCTACGACATGTATGAAGGTGCGGGAGGCTACGATGCCAAGGGCGGCAAGAAAATTGCCTCCAGCGGACGCACGTTCTATGGCAACGTCTTCGGCGGCGGCTCTGGCTTCTACCCCTACGAGGCAGGCAAGTGGCTCGACACGGCCGGCCAGGTGGAGGGCGACACCTGGGTCGAAATCAGTGGCGGCCACGTGCTGACCAGTATCTATGGCGGCTGCGAGATGTCGAGCATGCTGGGTGATGCCCATGTCAAGATGACGGGTGGCACGCTGGGCGTGCCCCGCACGCTGGCAGAGATTGACGCCCACCCCGTCACCTGCTATCTCTTTGGTGGCGGCAAGGGCGATCAGCGCGTCTTCTTCAACCGCAGCACCGACGTGCGCGATGCCCATGTCACCGTGGAGGGCGGCACCGTCTATGGCTCCGTCTTCGGCGGCGGTGAGGACGGCCACGTCATGCGCCATGCCTACGTGACCATCGGCAAGGATGACGGCACAGGTCCCAAGATAGGCACCTGGGGCACCTCCTATGTCGAGGGCAATATCTTCGGTGCCGGACGTGGCTTCGGCGGCGATGCCTACACGGCAGGCAACGTGGCCGGCAGCGTCGAGATGAACATCAAGGGCGGCAGCATCCTCGGCAGCGTTTATGGCGGCGGACGATTAGGCTCCGTGGGCTACGGACTCTATATGGAAAATGCCACAGGCAAGTATGGCACGATGCGCCCCGACAACACCGACACCGACGAAGGCTCCGCCTACCGCGAGGATGGCGTCTCGAACTTCCGCCGTGGCTATGTCACCCTCAATATCACCGGCGGCACCATCGGCAACCCCCACGAGTTCATCGTGCCGCAGGAGGGCAACATCCCGACGGGAGTGCCGACCGACTTCACAACCTGGACAGACTCGCACTGGACCACCTGGCAGGAGCACAACCACGTGCCCAACACCACCTACGACCACGACACCGGCCGCCTGCTCCATGCCAAGGGCGGCAACGTCTATGCCAGCGGCATGGGACGCTACTACAAGCTGGACGGCACGACGCCCATTTCCACTTACGCATCAGGTGAACTAACGTCTCCCATCGAATGGAAGAAGCTGGGCAATGTGAAGAGCACCAGCCTGACCATCAGCGGCGACACCACTTGGATCATGGGCTCCGTCTATGGCGGCGGCGAGATGGGTGTGGTGACACCTTATACGGATTCTCCTACCAATCCCACGATTGTTCAGGGCGGCACTGCGACGGTCACCGTTACCGGCGGTACCATCGGTACGGAAGTTACCGGCAGCACGCCCGTGAGGGCCACGATTCCGGTTCCCGCAGTCGGCAACAGCAATGTCAGATATACCTTCGGCAGCGTCTATGGCGGCGGCATGGGAAGGGATGAGCACGATGCCACCCAGAACCACGGCGGCGGCGTGCACGGCTCGACCTCGGTCAGCGTCAGTGGCGCAGATACCAAGATACGCGCCAGCGTCTATGGCGGCGGCGAGATGGCGGTTGTTGACAGTAACACCACCGTCACCTTCAGCGGTGGCGAGATTGGGCGCAATGAGGTGAAGGCCGCCAACGATGCCGATGCCGGCAACGTGATGTTCGGCGGCACGTATATCGGTAATGTCTATGGTGGCGGTAAGGGAGAGCTGAACCATGTCCACACGGGTCTGGTGAGGGGTAACACTACTGTCAACATCAGCGGCGGCGCGGTCTGTCACAACGTCTATGGCGGCGGCGCGCTCGCCTCCGTGGGCACCTTCAAGGTTTCCAAGGATAATGTTCCCGACTACATCCCTCTCAATGGTGTACCCTACGACTGGACGGAGGGCACCGGCACGGCCACTGTCAACATCACCGGCGGCACCATCGGCATCAGCGGCCGCGACAACGGCATGGTCAGCGGCTCGTCGCGCGGCGACCTGATGGAGCCGGAGCCAGACCCGCTAAACGACAATAAGGTCCTCGACCTGTATGACCACATGGCATGGGTCAACAACTCCGTTGTTAACATTGGACTTTCAGAAAGCGAATTTGAGGAAAAGGCAGAGGAAGAGCCCTATAGCTCCTATGGGTCCTATGAGACTTATAAGGCCGCTGGTGCTCCCAAGATCCGAGGTTCTGTCTATGGCGGCGGCGAGAACGGCCACAACAGCGGCGACGCCACGGTGAACGTCAAAGCAGGTACCATAGGCATCGTGGAGAAGGACAACCCGTGGATCCTCTTCGCTACCGACGAACTGAACGCCAAGGCATTGGTGACCCGTGGCAACGTCTATGGCGCCGGCTGCGGCACCGACACCTATACGGGCACCGACGGCAGGCCGCATCACAACCCGAAGGCGGGTATGATTGGTCATAACACGACGGTGAACATCAGTGGCGGCATCGTTGCCAACAGCGTCTATGGCGCCGGCTCCATGGCCTCGGTGGGTACCTTTGAGGCGGATTCCGTCAAGCATAGCTCCGAGCTTACCGGCTTCGCTTTGAGCTGGCCATACAAGATCACTGTTCAGCCGGGCACAGGCAAGGCCACCGTCAACATCACCGGCGGACACATCGGGGCGCAGGTGGCGCTCAGCGATGGCAGGAGCTTTGTAGGCGACGGCGATGTCTATGGCAGTGCCCGTGGCTATGCCGGCGACCGCTACGCCACGGCACATCTGGCATTTGCCGGTGAGACGGAGGTTAACGTCAATTATCCGGCCACCGCAGATATTGCGGATGTGCAAGACCTTAGCACCCCTTGCGTCACCGGCTCCGTCCATGGCAGCGGTGAGAACGGCTATGTCTATGGCGATACGAAGGTGACGCTGATGAAGGGTCTCGTGGGCCACTCGCTCTATGGCGCCGGCAAGGGTAATGACACCTATACGAAGCCATTGAACAAGATTGACGGCGGTGGCACCTACGATGCCAGCATCTACAGCCTCATCGCCGGCCGTGTGATGGGTAACACCGAAGTCACCATGCACGACGGCCACGTAGGGCGCAATGTCTATGGCGGCGGCAACCTCGGCTCTGTGGGCAAGGGTAACTATGCCGGCGGTGACGATGACTACTTCCCGACAGGCTATGGCGAGATGCCTACGGGCAACCTGTGGACCAGCGCGAGCGACGGCGATGACGCATGGCAGTTCCTCCACAGCGGTAAGACCGCGGTGAAGGTCTTCGGCGGTACGGTAGGATATATCGACCCGGCAAACCCGGCGCTGACGAAGAACGGACTCATCTATGGCAACGTCTTCGGCGGCAGTGCCGGTGAGGCGGCGCCCAACGTGCCTGTTGACCTTGCACCACGCTATGAGTACGTTCCGGCATTCTTCTCAGGCTATGTCAATGAGACGGACGTCAACATCGGAGGCTACCGGTGTAAGACGGCATACGGTGACTACCATGTTGGCGACTGGATGACTGCTGCGCAGTTTGCGTCCGTGGCAGTGGGCGACACTGCCAAATGGGAGAAACCTGCAGGACCTGCCATCCTCGGCTCCGTCTATGGCGGTGGACAGGATGGCCATGTGCGCCGCGATACGAAGGTGACGGTGGCGGGCGGCGAGATAGGACTGCCCTTTACCGACGCCAACCGCTCGTTGCTGCAGACCTCCGCCCTGGGCATGAGCGAGGAACTCAACAGCCCGCTGTGGCTGCATCGCGGCAATGTCTATGGCGGCGGCTCGGGTATCACGAAGGCTAAGTATGACTACAACTATGACGGCGACCTCAACGACACCGTGACCATCGACGGCATCAAATACGTGGAGAACGACTACAGCAATTCTTCCGGCTCTGTGACCCGCTTCACAGAGGTCAACATCCTGGGTGGAATAGTGCATCGCAATGTCTATGGAGGTGGCTCTATAGGTAGCGTAGGTGCGCCCAAGATCACGCAGGACTATGACCCCTATAAGCCGGGGCAGGCCGATATTGTCGGCAAACCCGTCAACGGTCCGGGTCGCCAGTCCCTGAATAGCGTCACCATCGGTGGCGGCAAGGGCGTTGCCAACATCGGTACGCCGACAGACTACAACAAAGTCTATGGCGGTGAGGTCTATGGTGCGGGACGTGGTAATACGAAGTTGGACGCCGAGCAGTTCGGCTCTTCAGTATGGACCCTCGTCCGCATCCTCAACGGTGCCAATATCAAGGGCAATGTCTATGGCGGCGGTGACTCGGGTATGGTGAAGAAGAACTCAGAGGTCATCGTCGGTGAGAAGGGCGAGTAAACGGTCAAGGAGTACACTCCTTAATGGCAAATAAGTATATGGCGGAAGGGGCGAAAGCCCCTTTCGCGTTAAATAAGCCTAAATAATCAGCCCACTTTTTGGAGCGGCAACGGATTATTGTTAGCTTTGCGGAAACAAAGGACGTGTTAACAACATTTCGCACACCATTATAAACCTTATTAAATAGAAAAGAGAAGTATGAAGAAAATGATTCTGAGCCTCGTGATGGCTCTCACAACCATGACCGCCTTCGCACAGTTCGAAGCCGGCAAGTCGTATGTCGCTGCATCGATGTCCGGGCTGGGACTGAGCTACAGCAAACAGGCAAAAGTGAACTTCAACATGCAGGCCCGCGCAGGTCATCTGCTGGCCGATAACTGGATGCTCCTGGGTATCTTCGGCTACGAGTACCAGCACTGGGCCAAGTCCCATGAGCTGGAGATTGGTGGCGGCGGGCGCTACTACATCATTCAGAACGGCCTCTACCTGGGCCTGAGCGCAGCCTATGCCTTCACGAAGGCTGACGAAGAGAAGACGCACAACTGCTATATCACCCCTGAGTTGGGCTACGCCTTCTTCCTCGGCGAGCACGTCACCATCGAGCCCGCCATCTACTACCGCATGTCCATCAACGACTTCGCTGACGCCTCCACCGTCGGGCTAAGGATCGGGGTCGGGTACTACTTCTAGGACTCACCCCCGACCCCTCCCTAAGCAGGGAGGGGAGTATATACCCTCTAAATGCGAGCGAACAATATAAACCGCAAATAATCGTGACCATAAAAACGGCGAATGCTTTTACATATACGGAGTTGAGAAAAAATGCGAGAGAGCTAAGACATTTCGATACTCCTGCTGAAAAGGTTTTGTGGAGCCATCTGCGCAAGCAACCTTTGCAAGTAAAATTCGTCAGACAACATGTAATAGGAACATACATAGTTGATTTCTTCTCATACAGTCAGCAACTGGTGATTGAGGTAGATGGTGAGTATCATCAGGTGCCGGAACAACAGGAAGCTGATCATGAAAGGGAGTCCTTCTTGAGAAAACGAGGGTACAGAATCCTTCGCTTCACTAACGAACAAGTCATCAATCAAACAAAACAAGTGATACAAGATATAAAAGATAACCTAATTATTAACCCCTAACTGCAAAAGTACCTACGCCCCTCCCTGTTTAGGGAGGGGGTGGGGGAGAGTCCTATGAAAACAAACCTTAGTTCACAAATCACCCTTGACCGCGTGTCGCCCCGCTACTACCGCCCCGACGGCACCATTGAGCGTAGCGTGCTCACACGCTTCGAGAAACTTCCCACTGACATCTATGCCACCATCGAAGAGGGGGCACAGGAAGTGGCACTGAAGGTGGCGGCCACCATTCGCCAGCGCCAGCGCGAGATTCGCGCCTGCACCATCGCCTTCTCGGGCGGTGCCACCATGACGGAGGTCTTCAACCACCTCGTGCGCATGCATCAGGAAGAAGGCCTCAGCTTCCAGAATGTCGTGGCCTTCGTGACCCACGAGTATTACCCGCTGCCTGCCGACAGCGTGCAGAGCAATCTGAAGACGCTGAAGGAACAGTTCTTCGACCGCGTGGATATTCCTTCGCAGAACATCTACCCCCTCGACGGCACCATACCGCAGGAGCGCGTCACGGAGCATTGCATGGCCTACGAGAAGATGATTGAGCAGCTGGGCGGCATAGACATCGCCCTCCTCGGCATCGGACGTATGGGTAACATTGCCATGAACGTCACAGGCTCACAGCGCAACAGCCACACGCGCCTCGTGCTTCTCGACGCCACCTGCCGCGCAGAGGCCGTCAAGGTCTTCGGCAACGAGCAGAACGTGCCCGTATGCGCCATCACGATGGGCGTCAGCACCATCCGCAAAGCCCGCAAGATCTTCCTCATCGCCTGGGGCGACGAGAAGGCCGATGTCATCAAGAATGCCGTGGAAGGCGAGATGACCGACGCACAGAGCGCCACCTTCCTGCAGATGCACAACAACGTGGAGGTGGTCCTCGACCTGAGCTCCGCCGCTAACCTCACGCGTATCCGTCGCCCGTGGCTGGTCACCAGCTGTGACTGGGACGACAAGCTCATCCGCTCCGCTATCGTATGGCTGTGCCAGAAGACGGGCAAGCCCATCCTGAAGCTCACCAACAAGGACTACAACGAGCACGGCCTCGGCGAGCTGCTGGCCCTCTACGGATCGGCCTACGAGGTGAACATCAAGATCTTCAACGACCTGCAGCACACCATCACCGGCTGGCCCGGTGGCAAACCTAATGCCGACGACAGCAACCGCCCGGAGCGTGCGAAGCCTGCGCAGAAGCGTGTCATCATCTTCTCGCCGCACCCCGACGACGATGTCATCTCGATGGGTGGCACGCTGCAGCGTCTGGTGAAGCAGAAGCACGAGGTGCACGTGGCCTACGAGACCAGCGGCAACATCGCCGTGGGCGATGAAGAGGTGTTCCGCTTCATGCACTTCACGAAGGGCTTCAACGACCTCTTCGAGGAAGGCAAGGACGAGGTCATCAACGCCCGCTACAAGGAGTTCATCGACTTCATCAACAAGAAGAAACCCGAGGACTTCGACACGCGCGACATCCTGGAGGTGAAGGGCCTTATCCGTCGTGGCGAGGCACGCATCGCCAGCATGTACAGCGGTATCCCCTTGGAGCGCGTACACTTCCTGAACCTGCCGTTCTATGAGACGGGTAAGATCCAGAAGAATCCCATCTCCGAGGCCGACGTGGAAATCGTGCTCGCCTTGCTGCGCGAGGTGAAGCCTCACCAGATCTTCGTGGCCGGCGACCTCGCCGACCCGCACGGCACGCACCGCGTCTGCACCGACGCCGTCCTTGCCGCCATCGACATTGAGAAGGAGGCGGGTGCCGAGTGGCTGAAGAACTGCCGTATCTGGATGTACCGTGGTGCCTGGGCAGAGTGGGAGATCGAACACATCGAGATGGCCGTGCCCATCAGCCCCGAGGAACTGCGCACAAAACGCAACGCCATCCTCAAGCATGCCAGCCAGATGGAGAGCGCACCCTTCCTGGGCAACGACGAGCGTCTGTTCTGGCAGCGCGCCGAGGACCGCAACCATGCTACCGCAGAGCTCTACAGCAGTCTCGGCTTAGCGGCCTACGAGGCGATGGAGGCCTTCGTGCAATATCACCCGTTATAAATGAAAAGAAGGAAGGCAGCCAACTGGCTGCCTTTCTTCGTTATTAGAATGCCGCGTTCTTCGGTGTGCGGGGGAAGGGGATGACATCGCGGATGTTCTGCATTCCCGTCACGAAGAGGATGAGGCGCTCGAAGCCGAGGCCGAAGCCGGCATGGGGGCAGGAGCCCCAGCGGCGCGTGTCGATGTACCACTCCAGATGGGAGCGGTCCATGCCGCGGCGCTCAATCTCGTTCATCAGCTTGTCGAGGCTCTCCTCACGAACCGAGCCGCCGATGATCTCGCCGATGCTGGGGAAGAGGACGTCGGTGCCCTGCATGGTGGGACCGGGGGCGATGCAGCCGCGGTAGCCGATGGAACCCTCGGGAGAACCCGATGCACCCTCGGGAGAACCCGATGCACCCTCGGGAGAACCCTCGGGAACCGTAACGGGGGCATTCTGCTTCATGTAGAAGGACTTGATGGCGGTGGGGTAGTCGGTCATGATGACAGGGCGCTTGAAGTGCTCCTCTACGAGGTAGCGCTCATGCTCGCTGGCGAGGTCATCGCCCCAGTTGCAGGGGAACTCGAACTTCTTGCCGTTCTTGATGGCTTCCTGCAGGATGTTGATACCCTCGGTGTAGGGCAGGCGCACAAACTCTTCCTTCAGCACACCCTGGAGGCGCTCCAGGAGCGTCTTGTCAATCATCTGGTTGAGGAAGGCAAGGTCGTCCTGGCAGTGGTCGAGGGCCCAGCGCACGCAGTACTTGATGAAGTCCTCCTCAAGGTCCATGAGCTCTTCCTGATCGAGGAAGGCCACCTCGGGTTCGATCATCCAGAACTCGGCCAGATGGCGCGGCGTGTTACTGTTCTCGGCGCGGAACGTGGGGCCGAAGGTGTAGATGGCACCGAGGGCCGTGGCACCGAGCTCGCCTTCGAGCTGTCCGCTCACGGTGAGGCTGGTCTGCTCGCCGAAGAAGTCATCGTCGTAGATGATCTTGCCGTCCTTGTCCTTCTTCAGGTCGTAGAGATTCTTCGTCGTCACCTGGAACATATTGCCGGCACCTTCGCAGTCGCTGGCGGTGATGAGCGGTGTGTGGAAGTAGAAGAAGCCGTGCTCGTGGAAGTAGGTGTGGATGGCCATCGCCATATTATGACGAATGCGCATGATAGCACCGAAGGTGTTGGTGCGGAGACGCATGTGTGCATGCTGGCGCATATATTCAAAGGTCTGCCCCTTCTTCTGCATGGGGTAGGTGGCATCGCACACGCCGAGCACCTCGATCTTCGTGGCCTGGATCTCCACAGCCTGTCCGGCGGCGGGGCTCTCTACGAGTTTCCCTTCGACGCTGATGCAGGCTCCGGTGGTGATGAGTTTCACCGTGGCCTCGTCGAAGTTCTGGTCTTCACCCACAATCTGAATGTTCTTGATGGTGGAACCATCATTGAGTGCAATAAAGAAGATTCCTTTGGAGCCACGCTTGGAACGCACCCAACCTTTGGCACAGACGGTGACCTCACCCCCCGCCCCCCTCTCCGAGGGGAGAGGGGGAGTGGTTACCTGTGAGGGGCGCATATTCAGAAGATCTATAATCTTAGTACGTTTCATAGATATAGTAATTTACGTTGTTGAATTTGTTTATTTATCGTCTGGATGACAGATTCTGTATCATATAGGACCTCTTCGTTGGTGAAACGAAGGATGATAAATCCGTGGTCTCTTAAATAATCACTGCGAATGGCATCCTCTGCTTGTTGTTGGGGTTCGTTGTGGTAAGCTCCGTCAACTTCGATAATCAGATTGAATTTTAGGCATACAAAATCAACGATATAGTCACCAATAGGATGTTGCCGACGGAATCTGACATCTGGAATTGTACGTAGATGTTCCCACATCCATTTTTCAGCATCTGTCATCTCCCGTCTGTTCTTACGGGCAAAATCCTTTAATATGCCCACACGATCTACAGAAATGTTTTGCCATTTGTAATCCATCGATCTTGGTATTCACTCCCCCTCGCCCCTTGGAGAGGGGGTTGGGGGGTGAGGTTATCACTCAAACGCCCCCATGCGGAGCATGTTGACTTCGTCCTCGGTGAGGTAGCGCCAGTCGCCGCGCTTGAGGTTCTTTTTGGTGAGGCCGGCGAAGAGGACGCGGTCGAGGCGCGTGACCTTGTAGCCGAGGTGCTCGAAGATGCGGCGCACAATGCGGTTGCGGCCGCTGTGGATCTCGATGCCGATCTGCTTCTTGTCCGTCTCGGAGGCGTACTCCACAGCGTCGGCGTGGATCTCGCCGTCGTCGAGGGTGATACCCTCAGCAATCTGGCGCATATCGGCGGCTGTGACGTTCTTGTCGGTATGGACGTGGTAGATCTTCTTCTTCAAGAACTTGGGGTGTGTGAGCTTGCTGGCCAGCTCGCCGTCGTTGGTGAGCAGGAGCACACCCGTGGTGTTGCGGTCGAGGCGGCCGACGGGGTAGATGCGCTCGTCGCAGGCACCCTTCACGAGGTCCATGACCGTCTTGCGGTTCTGGGGATCGTCGCTCGTGGTGACATAGTCCTTGGGCTTGTTGAGGAGCACATAGACCTTCTTCTCGATCTTCACGGGCTGGTCGTGGAACTTCACTTCGTCGGTGCGCTTCACCTTCGTGCCGAGCTCTGTGACGACGACACCGTTGACGGTGACGACACCGGCCTCGATGAACGTATCAGCCTCGCGACGTGAGCAGACGCCCGCGTTGGCGAGGTACTTATTCAGACGGATAGGTGCTTCTGGGTCAATGTGTGCCTCGGAGTATTCGATGCGCTTCTTAAAGCTGTACTTCGCATTGGGATCATAGCCGGGGGTGTGCTGACGACGGGGACCGCCGAAGCCGCGCTGCTGGCCGAAGCCGCCGCGACCCTGGTAGCCGCCACTGCGACCTTGGTAGCCGCCCTCACGGTTGAAGCGGGGTTTGTAGCCACCCTCGTGCTGCTGGTAGCCACCCTCGCGGTTGAAGCGGGGCTGATAGCCACCTTCGCGGGGCTGGTAGCCGCCCTCACGGTTGAAGCGAGGCTTGTAGCCGCCCTCGCGCTGCTGGTAGCCACCCTCGCGGTTAAAGCGGGGCTGATAGCCACCTTCGCGCGGCTGGTAGCCGCCTTCACGGTTGAAACGGGGCTGATAGCCACCCTCACGGGGTTGATAGCCACCTTCACGGTTGAAACGGGGTTTGTAGCCGCCTTCGCGCTGCTGGGCACCTCCCTCGCGGTTGAAGCGGGGCTGGTAGCCACCCTCACGGGGCTGGAATGTGCGGCGTTCACCTTCGGCATTGCTGCCGTAAACGGGTCTCTGAATACGTGGGCGCGGAGTGCGTGCGCCGTTCTCGTGTTTTTCTTCGTTGTTTTCCATTTGTTCTTTTAATTACGTCCTTTTTTAAATTCCTGTATAATTATTGGGTGTTATCTGGCGCAGCTCGGCTTTCACAGCCTCACTGACGTCAAGGGTTTCAATGAATGCGGCGATGCTCTCGTGGCTGATGGCAGCGCCGGTGCGGGTGAGCGCTTTCAGCGTCTCGTAGGGGTTGGGGTAGCCCTCGCGGCGCAGGATGGTCTGGATGGCCTCTGCCACCACGGCCCAGTTCTTCTCCAGGTCGGCGCGCAGGGCTTCCTCGTTGAGGAGCAGCTTGCCGAGGCCCTTGAGGGTGCTTTGTATGGCGATGACGATATGCCCGAGGGGCACGCCGACATTGCGCAGTACGGTGCTGTCGGTGAGGTCGCGCTGCAGGCGGCTCACGGGCAGCTTCGTGGAGAGATGGTCGAGGATGGCGCCGGCGATGCCCAGATTACCCTCGGAGTTCTCGAAGTCGATGGGGTTCACCTTGTGCGGCATGGCGCTGGAACCTACCTCGCCGGCCTTCACCTTCTGGCGGAAATAGCCCATGGAGATGTACTGCCAGACGTCGCGGTCGAGGTCGATGATGACGATGGCGATGCGGCGCAGGGCGTCGAAGAGGGCGGCCAGGTTGTCGTAGTTGGAGATCTGTGTCGTCCACTGCTCGCGCTCCAAGCCCAGGTGCTTAGCCACGAAGTCGTTGGCCAGCTGGCGCCAGTTCAGGTCGGGGTAGGCCACGTGGTGGGCGTTGAAGTTACCCGTGGCACCGCCGAACTTCACCGTGATAGGCGTGCGGCGCAGCAGCTCCAGCTGCTGGTGCAGGCGGTAGGCGAAGACCTCGATCTCCTTGCCCAGACGTGTGGGCGAGGCGGGCTGACCGTGTGTCTTGGCCAGCATGGGGATGGCCTGCCATTCGTCGGCATAGGCGTCGAGCTGTGCGATGAGCTTCTCCAGCATCGGCACTACGACTTCCGTCAGCGCATCCTTGATGGAGAGAGGCACGCTGGTGTTGTTGATGTCCTGCGAGGTGAGGCCGAAGTGGACGAATTCAAGCTCATTCCCCGCGGCGCGGGGAATGAGCTTGAATTTGTCCTTAATAAAGTATTCCACCGCTTTGACGTCGTGGTTGGTGACGGCTTCGATGTCCTTCACGCGCTGGGCATCTTCGAGGGAGAAGTCCTGGTAGATGGCGCGCAGGGCAGGGAAGAGGTCGCGGGGGAAGTCCGCCAGCTGCGGCAGGGGCAGCTCGCAGAGGAAGATGAAATACTCAATCTCCACCCTCACGCGATAGCGGATGAGGGCGTACTCGGAGAAATACTTGTCAAGGGATTCTGTTTTTGTGCGATAGCGGCCGTCGATGGGTGATATGGCCGTCAGGGCTGTCAATTCCATAGCAAGGATGCGCTCACGCGCGTACATTATTAATATTATATTTACTTCTTAGATGCTGTTTCTCTCGAAAAGCGGCGCGAAGGTACGAAGATTTTTGCAATTATCGATGAAATTTCCTCAATTATTTTATCTCCTTACATAATTTTTCGTACCTTTGCACACGAGTTAACACAAAGAATGCAAGTTTCGCATAGGAGGAATCAAAGAATGAAACACTTTCACCTCTTCATACTCACGGCCTTGACGGTTCTCTGTTGCGCAGCGCTGCCACTTGTCTCCTGCAGCGATGATAATATTCCCGTCGTGGGGGGGTGCTCTTTCGAGCAGACCCAGCTGCTGTTTGGTGAATGGGTTCCTGAACAGTCTTCCTACGCCATCAAAGGCAACACCAAGATCGACAACGTCGAGATTCCTGCCGACGCGGAGAATGTCTCCCTGCTGTACCATTTTTCTGACAACGGCACAGGATGGCGAGAGATCACCGTGCTGGACATCCATGGCCTCACCCACGTGATTGCCGACAGTGTCAACAACTCATTCATCTATGCGCTCAAGAATACAGGTTTCCTGACGCTCAGATTTAAAAAAGGTGAGAAAACCACCGGTAACAAAGTGGAACTGCATTTCAACGGTGGTGAAATCACCGAAACCATTGGCGACCTCGACTTGAAGTACAAGCATCAGTAAGCCAATGACTTCATACAGAAAAGGTGCACATGATTATGTGCACCTTTTCTGTATGAAGTATGTTATCGGGTGAGGGTGAGCTTGAGGTTGAAGCCGAAGTCCTGTGTGATGGTGGGATAAGCGGAGGAGGAGAGGAGGGGCTGGTTGCGCTGACGGTCGTAGAAGAGGGATAGCGTAACGTAGCGGCTAATGGCGTAGTCAGCGGCGAAGCTGGCCTTGATGGCGCGGTTACCCATGGTGGCCTCGGAGGTGCCGGTCTGGATATTGCGCGTAATGGCGTCCTGGTCGCGGTAGGAGAAGTCGAAGCGCAGGTTCAGGGAGTGCGCGAAGTTGCTCTTGCCGCTGGACTTGCTGCTGGACGAGGCGTTGCTGTTCTTGCTGTCGTCCTCCTTGCCCTTGCGGCCGCCCTTGCGCTTGTTCTTGGCGGAGGCCTTCTGGCTGCTGCTCTTGTGCTTGAAGAGGGAGCCGATCTTGAGGTCGTTGACCTTGTAGCCCCATCCGAAGACGATGTCCGCGCTGCTGGCTTCGTTGATTTGTGCGGCGGTCATGGAGAGCGTGAGGACGCGCGTCTTGCGGTACTCCAGCTTGAAGGTCATATTGTTCTGCATCGTGACGTTGAGTCCGATGAGGGGCGAGAAGGCTTCGTTGATGGTGACGGTGGAGATGTCGTAGGGCGACGAGGGCGTGTAGAGTCCGGTGGTGGTGTTGAGAACGTAGCCCATATCCTCGCCGGCCATACAGGACACCCACGAGGCGTAGCTGTTGAAGGAACCGATGCTATAGACGCTCTTGTAGCCGTGGGTGAGGGTGATGCTCTTGAAGTGGTCGCGAACCCAGGGCAGGTTGCCAAGGCCCTTGTAGCTGAGGCTCCAGTTGGGGAGCACGCGTGCGAGGCTGGGGAAGAGGTCGAGGGGCGTCGTGGAGGCGCGGCTGCCGGTGTAAGCACTGAGGAAGGCGGGGACCATCACATCGGCGCTGTACTTGTTGACGGTGCCGTTGGCGGGGTCGAAGGTGCCGGTGTTGCCTGTGCCTTCGGGGTAGGCGGTGCCGGCGTAGCGTGCTTCCACGCGCTTCTGGATCACGTCGAGGTAATCGACGAAGCGGCGGAAGGGCTCGCTGCTGTAGCCGTCGTCGGCGGTACCACGGCGGGAGAATGCGGTGGCGAGGGTGACGGTGGTCATGTTGAAGTTGCCGGTGAGGGTGGTGGGACAGCCCTCGTACATGAACTGTATGCTCTTGTTGCGGTTCATCGTGCGGCTGGCGCTGACGTCGATCTTCAAGTCGGGGAGGGGCTCCACGGTGGCCTTGATCTGAATGTCCTCCATGGCGGCGGTGGTGGCGGGCGATGCCACGCTGTCGCTGTTGAGGAGCCATCCGCGGTCCTGAGCACGTGCGATGTAGCCGTCGCCGACAAAGCCGAAGGCGAAGTCGAGGCCCGGCGCCCAGACATTGTCTTGCCTCTTCTGGCCGAGCATGCCGCCCACGCCAGGCATATAGCTGGGCAGCGAGAGGGCATAGGTGTTGCGGTAGCTGACGCTCACGTTGCGAACCATCATCAGGAAGCGCGCGCCAGCCTGCGCCCACTGGTACCATTTCTCATCCTCGAGCTTTGGCTTGGCGACGACGTTGACGCGCAGCTTCGTGGTGTCCTTGACGCCGGAGATGCGGATGGTGTTCTCGTCGATGCGCTTGTAGTGAATGGGTACGGCCTTGCCGTTCTCGTCCTTGGCGGTGACGATGATGCGCTTGCTCTTCTGCCCATGCTTCACGTCGGTGACGGTGTCGGGCAGGAGTGTCACCTCGCCGGCATAGCCCTTGAGCTGCTTCTTCTGTTGACTGGTGCCGCGGGCGTTGGTCTGCGGCTTGGCCTTCGTGGGGTCGTTCAGCGCCTGCAGCGCGGTGCTGTCGCCGGCGGCGGCTTTCTGCTGCGCCTCTGCGAGGGCCTTGGCGGCGGCCTCCTTCTCCTTCTTCTTCGCTTCCTTCTCCTTCTTCTTCTCCTGGTCTTTCTTCTTACCCTCGCTCTTGATGGTAGAGGTGGAGAAGCGTTTGTTGGCCTCCTTCAGGAAGGTGGAGTGGTTGTAGAGCGTTTCCAGGTTGAGCTTGCCGTTGACATTGATGCTGCGCTGATTGCGGATACTGTTGCCGAGGGTGCTGCCGTCCTCCTGCTGTGCGCCGCGCTGCCAGCCGTAGGTGGCTTGGTAGGTGCCATCGACGCTGATCCAGTCGGTGAGCGGTATCTTCTCGAAGGGCACCTTGTAGGATGCCTGCACGCTCTGGTTGTAGTCGAGGGGCGTGCCGAAGTGGCGGATACTGCGCCAGACGCTGTCCTTCCATGCGGTGTATTGGTCGGGGTAGAGGTCTTTGTTGACGGGCACGTAGGGCTCTTCAATCTCGGCGTGTGTGCCGCTCTGGAAACTGAAGTGGAGGGCTTTCGTGAGGTCCCAGCGCAGGCTGAATTCGCGGTTCCACAGGAAGGAGGGTGTCCAGCGTAAGGGGATGGAATTGGGCGTTTCCAGATTGTCCATATCGCGCTCCTGAATCTCGTAGTAGGTGCGGACGATGTCCGTGTTGAAGGTGAGGCTCTGCGGCGCGTAGTTGAAGTTCTGGTCCTTGATGAGCTGCAGCCACTTGCTCTTCGATTTCATCTTCTTGAAGGGTTCCCACGCCTTCCAGTTGGGTGTCCAGCTGTAGTTGAGGCCGCCGCGCCAGCTCTTGTCGTGCTCATAGACGGTGGTCTCGCCCGTGTTGTAGGTGTGCTGCTGGCTGTAGTTGAGGGTGAAGTTAGCGGGATCCCAGGGCATGGGGTGCTTGCGCGACTGTATGTTGACCTTGACACCCGTGAGGGACAGGTTCTTCGACACCTGCTTGCGGGTGGTGAGGCTGGTGATGCTGTCGCGCTCGTGCTCCGTGGTGGTGGCGTCGAGCGTCTCACTCAGGAGCATATCGGTGTCCAGCGGGTTGTACTTGGGTTTGATGGTCTCCTTGGCGTAGCTGTAGTAGAAGGGCACGCTGACCTTGGCCTTCGGCGGCAGCAGCTTGCCGAGGTCCATCTGGGTGGTGATGTTGTACTCGTAGGTGTCCTCGTTGGAGCGTTCCTCCACGCTCTGCTCGATGCCGCCGAAGCCGGCTTTCTCGACGTGGCCCGTGAGGTTGACCGAGCCGAGGTCGGAGAGCTGTATGTTCAGCGCGGCCTGTGCGGCCCAGCCGCCTTCGTTGGAGAACTCCTGCAGGCGCAGCTCGTTGGCCCACACCTCTACGGCCTTCACGGCGCGGCCGTTGTTGCGCACACCGATCATGATGGTCTTCACCTCGCCGAGCGTGGGGTTACCCATCACGGAGATGCGGTTGCTGGGGCAGTCGCTGTCGAACTCCGAGTACTCGCGGTTGTAGCTGGCGTTGCCGAGGCTCTTCTCGCGGTTGCGGTTCTTCTTGACGGCGGTGAACTTGCTGAGGTCCATATCCACCATGTTCTCTTGTGGCCACACGGCTGTACAGCCTTCTGCGCTGTAGGTGTCGTAGTGTCCCGGGGGGGTCAGCTGCAGTGGGATCTCATACTCGTAGTAGTTGCTCTTGTAGTCGCTGCCCAAGCGCAGGAAGACGGCGGTCTCGCCGTTCTGCAGGTCGGTGATATCGTTGAGCAGGGCGTTGGCGTGGACGAACATCTGCAGGTGCTTGTACTGCCGCATATCATAGTGGCAGTTCTTGAAGACGGCCTTCGCGTCACCGGGCATGAGGTTCTTGACGATGATGGAGAGGGCCTGCTCGTTGCTCTCCACGAGCTGCGTCTGCGAGGGGTCGGTGACGCGGCTGACGCCCGGCGGCAGGACGTAGTTGACGGGAAGCTTGTCGTTGTTCTCCTCGATGTTCACGGCGCTGACCTCCATCTGAGCGGTGGTGGAGGGGTTCTCGCCGACGGTGAGGCTCTGCGTGTAGTTGCGCCAGTCGGCCTGCACCAGGTCGAGGGTACCGAAGCGCAGCACGATGGGCTTCTGGAAGCCCGTGAGGTACATACGGATAAAGCGGATGCTGGTGAAGTCGTTGATGCCGTTGACGGCGCGCTCGTAGTCCTGCAGCGGCACGCGGAACTGGTACCACTTGATGGTCTGCGTGTCGCCGTTGCGGAGCTTCACGCTGGCGTGGCGCACATCGGAGATGAAGTTGGTGCCCACGACGGTGTCGGAGGGGTGCAGCGTGATGTGGTACTGGAAGTATTTCTCGTACTCGTTGAGGGTGTAGTCCTGGTTGATGTCCTCCACATCGGGCGTGGTCTTGTAGGCTGTCTCGTAGCTCTCGGGCGAGTTGTCGGTGTCGGGGGAGTTACCCTCGGGCATGTTGATGCGCTTGTAGCGGTCGAGGATGCTCTTCTGCTGCTGGTCGAAGTCGGTGCCGCGGTAGTAGTGGTAGTCGTCGCCGGCAGGGTCGATGAGGAGGCTGTCGAAGACCTCGGGCGATACCTTGCCCTGGATGTTAGCCAGATATTGAGCGTAAGCGCCGTAGGTGCGCTCCTGTTCGCTGTTGAGGCCGTTGAAGCCCACGTCCTGCTTCACGCGCGCGCCGTTCTCATTATTAAAGGCGTAGGTGACACTGGTGCCCACCGGCACACGGCCCCAGGCTGTCTCGGTGAAATAGGCGGGGTTGTCATCGAGGGGCAGGCCGCTCTCATAGAACTTCTTGCCGTCCTTGAGGACATCTTCGCTGACCTCACCCAGGTTGATGTACAGCTCACCGCCATAGCTCTCGTCGCTGCCCGTGTAGAAGAAGGGGTCCATCATCCAGAACTCCATGTACTCGATGTTCTGGGCCTCGAAGTCGGGGTTGTCCATCTTGCGCATCATGCCGCCCCAGTTCTGTGCGGGGTTCAGCAAGCGGCCGCGCTCATCGACATCGGTGGTGAGGTTATAGGCGCCGCGCTCGGTGGGGTAGTAGGCCAGGTTCAGGACGTTCAGTGAGGCGGCCTCGGAGTAGCTGGTCTGCGATTTGTTGGGGTAGAGCTCGCGCTCATAGACCTCGCGGACATAGTGGTTGGAGAGCTGCGCCAGGTCGCTCTTGATGTGCGAAGGTGTCAGCGAGCTGCTGCGGCGCGTGAAGATGGGGTCGATATAGTACCAGGCGAGCAGGGCACGCTGGTAGCCGCTGCGCACGTCGTTGGTGAGGCGCGCGCCCTCGAAGGGGTAGGGGACAGAGGACATCATCCATGCCGTGGGCGCCGAGATGCTCAGGCGGTTCTTCGTGTTCTCGAAGTCGTCCATGTACGAGGCGTTGGCCTGTACCTTATGGTTCTGGCCGGCGATGAGCTGTGCGAAGTCGGCTGAGAAGGCAATCTGCGAGGGGGCTGTGAAGTTGAGGAACGGGATGGCGTTCAGTACGTTCGTCAGCCACTGGCTCTCTTTCTTCCAATCCATGTGAAGGCCCCACAACGTGTTCTTCAGCGGCTCTGTGCCCATGTTCACCTTCGTGGTCATGGGTTGCTCGTTGAGGAATTGCAGCGTACCGCCAATGACGAAGTTCTTGGAGAACTCATAGTCCCAGTTCACGCCCAGGAACGTCTTGCGCTGCATGCCATAGACATCGTTCGATTCCACGCTGGCGTTGATCTTCGTGCCGGCATCGATGAGGCTCTGGTTGAGGATATACACGATACCCATCGAGTAATCCACGCGGTAATCCACGTTCTCCGTGAGCTCCATACCGCCCGCCGTCACCTTCACCGAACCCTGCGCGATGTTCGTGGCGCCCAGGTCTATCTCTGCGCCATTGGTGCCTTTGTAGCGACCCGTGAGCAGGAACTTATTGCGCTCGGCCACCTGCTTGGCCACCGTCTTGGTGCTGTCGTAGAGGGCATCGAAGCAGTATTTGTTGGCGATGTCGTCGTTGCCGATCCATTGGCGCAGATGGGCGCCGAAAGGCTCCGCCACGGGGAAGATAATGCGGCCGTTCTTAATGGTGTAGCCCTCGATATAGTCAAACTGGCCGTCGGGGTTCGCGCGGTTGTTGTTGTCCAGGCGGTCCAGGTTCAGGGCGCGCAGCAGCGTCACGTTCTTCAGGCTTTCCTCGGGGAGGTAGGTGAGATAGACGCCGGTGCTGTCGCTCAGGTATTTGATGTCGAGGCGGAACTTCTCCTTCTGCGTCGAGGTGGCGCCCAGCGAGTAGATGTTCTTCATCATCAGCGGCCAGTTACCCATCTTCGGCGAGTTGCTGGTGCTCTTCAGTGCCTTCACATAAAGGCTCATGCCGCTCTCGGTGAGGTCGCTGGAGAACTCACCCACCTGGAAGGTCTGACCGCCGTAGGTGTATTCATAGGCCACGGCCAGCACCTCGTCGGGTTCCAGCTGTGCCGTCAGTGTGATATAACCCAGGGCGCTGTTGAGGGAGTACTCGCTGCTGGTCAGCAGGCGTGCGCTCTGCAGCTTCTCGTAGTCATCACCGCCCTTGAAGCCGTCGATGGCATCGAGCACGGTGGTCGCCATGCTAATGTCGCGGGCGTCGGGGTAGTTGACGGTGATGGTCTCGTAGAGCGAGTTCGAGCGGTTCTGGGGCTGCACGCTGACGCCGGTGCTCTTCCAGATGGAGTTGCTGATATGGCTCGTCTCGGCCAAGTCGGTGAAGGCGATGAGGTTACGGTTGTTCTGTGTCGAGGCGGCGCGCTTGTTCGTCACCCACACCTCGATGCGCTTGATCTCCAAGCCGCTGGCAATCGTCGGCAGCGTCTTCATCCATCGGTCGTAGTTGTCGCGGAAAAAATGTGAGAGCCAGTAGTGGCGGTTCTCCTCGTAATCCACGACGGCCAGCTCATAGTTCTGCGTCTGCGCGCCGCCCTTCGAGCTGGCGCTCTTCGAGGCTGAGTTCTTCTGGCTCACCACGGCCTGCAGCTTCAGCTTACCGAACTGCACGTCGGTGCGCAGACCGAAGAGGCTGCTCACGCCCGGGATGAGCGTGGAGTTCGAGGGCATCGACACATTACCGGCTTCCACGAGCTTGATGATCTCATCCTCCTTGCCGTCGTATTTCAGCTTCAGCTGCTGGGCATCCACGTTGAACGTCGCATCGGTGTTGTAGTTGATGTTCATGTTCAGCTTATCGCCCACCTTACCTGTGACACTCAGGTTGATTTTCTCGTCGAAGTCGAAGCTGAAGACCTTGCGGCGGTTGGCGGCCAGCGAGGGGTTGTCCTGCTTCTTGATATTACCGCCCACCTTGACCTCGGCAGAACCTTGTGTCTTGATGCTCACGCCGCCCGGGCCGAAGATCTTGTCGGCGGGGCCCAGGTTGAAGTGCATATCTGTGAAGTCGAACTTCTTCTTGCCACTGCTCTCGAAGGCCTCGCGGTTCTTCTGGCGGTAGTAGGCGCCCATCGACTGGCGCAGGGTCCACTGCTGGTACTCGTCGGGCGTCATCAAGATCGGTGTGTTTAGGTAGCCGCCGCTGCCCAGCTTCGTACCTACGCGGTAGTTGCCCGTCAGCGAGTCCAGTTCGGCCTCCTGCTTCAGGTTGTCAGGGCGTAGCAGGCTCACCGCCACCGTGTCCAAGTCCTCGTACGTCTCAGGCACCGTCCGCTGCGGCCGCACGCGGAGGGAATCGAGCCCCCCTCCCCGCTCCCCCTCAAGGGGGAGAGAGGTCACTTTTGCAAATAGCGAACCAGAGGTTATCAAAAGAATGATAACCACTATGTACCAGCTAAAAGCAAAATATTTTTTCAAGGCTCTTATTTTCTGTTCTTGTCAAGTAACTATTTACCTCTCTTTAGTCTCCCCCTCTTTGAAAGAGAGGGGGCTGGGGGTGAGTCTATAGCATCTTCAGCGCCAGCTTAATCACCCGTTCCACCGTGGCGTCCGGTTCGGCACGCAGGATGCCGAGGGCGGCCTTTTGCGAAGGCGCGGGCGAGAAACCCAGCATCGTCAGCGCTGCCACCGCCTCGTCCAGCACCTCCTTATTAGTTACCGTTCCCGCAGGTTCTCCTGCGGGCCCTGTAACTCCTCCTGCCGCCGCATCAATCCCCAAGGCCACAATCTTGTCCTTCAGCTCCACGATGATGCGCTGCGCCGTCTTGCCGCCGACGCCCTTTGCGGACTTCAGCAGACGCTCGTCGCCACGGCTGATGGCGTCGCACAGCTCGCGCGGCGTCATCGAACTCAGGATGACACGCGCACTCTGGCCGCCCACGCCGCTCACCGATGTCAGCAGCAGGAACAGCTCGCGTTCCACCTTCGTGGCGAAGCCCCACAGCTGGTAGGCATCCTCACGAATCGACTCATAGACATATAACTTCACATCGCCACTCAGACCCTGAATGGCGGTGAACGTGTTGAGGCTGATGCTCAGCCCATAGCCCACACCATTGGCGTCCAGGACTGCGAGGGTGGGAGAGAGCTCCGCGATGGAGCCGCGAATGTATTCAATCATATTTCTTGCGCGCAGTTTATCATAATAACGCGCGATGAGGTTGTTTTATTGTATGTGGAGCAGAAAATCATACTTTGGTGACGGCACGCCGGAAGACCTCGTAGTCGGTGTCTATGCGTGTGAGCTCGTAGGGTTCCAGTTGCAGCGAGAAGGTACCGCGCAGGTCGGGGAGGTCGAAATAGGTGCGCAGCAGGCTCGCCAGGTTGAAGCTCAGGCTGCCGCCGCTGCTGGTGGCCGAGGACACGGCGGCCGCTCGGCGTATCAGCTGTCGGCAGACGCTGGTGAGGTAGTAGCGGTCATGCTCCTCGAAACGGAGCGTGCGCAGCAACACGAAGGCCGCCGGCAGGTTGTCGTACTGTAGCAGGAAATCCACGCGGCGGCGCGGAGCCTGCACGCCTAAGTGGTTGAAGAGAAGCTCCATTGTATCGGGCTTCGTGGCCGACGGCAACCACAGGCGCAGCAGCTTCTCGCGGTCGATGACATGGCTGTCGCCCTGCAATGCGTCCATCAGCTGCAGGAACCCCGCGTCCTGAAGGCTGAGGGTGGTGGCCAGAAAACGTGCCGTAGCGGCCTTCCCCACGGTGACGGTGAAGGCTTTCGCGTCCCAGAGGATGAGACGTTGCGCCACCGTCCAGAAGTCTGCGGCCGGGGCTGCTGGCAGGAAGCGCTCGCCGATGAGGTAGCCTGCCGTGCGGAAGTGCGAGTTGGAGAGGGTCGTCAGGTAGGGCGTCAGCGCGTCCCAGTCGCGCCCTTCAAAGATAGCTTGCAGGCGCTGGCAGACGATAGGGTGGTAGTGCTTGTCCATTAGAGTTTAAGGTTTGCCAGTGCTTCTGCTGTGGTGATCTGCTGGTCGCCGCGGAAGGCGACGATGAAGGCCTCGGGGAAGGTCTCTCGCACCTGCACCAGCTCATTCTTGATATCCAGATAGCTCTCGGAGTAGCCGTAGATGCCCTTGAAGCGCTCGCCGGCGGGGATGAAACGCACATCCTTGAAGCCCTTCAGACGGTAGTCACCCGCCTCCAGCTTCTTCGCCGTGTTCATCAGCTGAATGGCAAAGTAGATTTTGCCTTCATCAGCCGTTGGCGTTGCGGGCTCTGTGACCACGGGCGTGGCAGGTTCTGCTGTCGCTCCTTGCTGGGTTTGCTTCTGTGCCTGTGCTTGTGCCTTGGCCTTTTCCTCAGCTTGTGCTTCCGCCACGACCTTGGCCTCTGCCGCCTCCTTGGCACGCGCATCGGCTTCTGTCGTCTCGCGCTGGGGCGTCGTGACCATCGTGATGGGGTCGTGGTGGGTATAGCGTAGATTGCGGAGCGTGCGCTGCGGCACCTTACCGCCTTTCGTCAGCTGCTTCCATTCGCTCAGTGCTTCGTAGATGGCCTGTGCCAGCTCGTTCTGTCCTGCCTTGGAGGTGATGTAGTTGCGATCCCCGGAATGGGTGATGAAGCCCACCTCCGTGAGTACGCTGGGCATATTCGTGTTTTCGCAGACGTAGAGCTCGCGCTGCTTGACACCGCGGCTCACCTCACGTCCGTTCTTCAGGTATTGCTTCTGCAACAGCAGCGCCAGCAGCTCGCTCTTCCCCGCCTGCGTCCCTTTCATGGGCACGTTCGTGGCGAAGAACGATTCCGTGCCACGCGCGAAGGGGTTAGGGGCTGAGTTGACATGGATGGAGAGGAACAGCGCGGCACCGCGCGCGTTGGCGACGTTGCAGCGTTGCTGCAGGGTGAGGAAGGCGTCCTTCTCACGCGTATAGACCACCCGCACATCACTCATGTTCTTGCTCACAAGGCGTCCCACCTCCTTCGCCACGGCCAGACAGATATGCTTCTCGTAGGCATAGCCGAACTCACAGCCCACGTCGTAGCCGCCGTGGCCGGCATCAATGACCCATACCACCTTCTTGGCTGCGCATAGGTTACACGTGCACAGCAGGCTTACTAATATGAATAGAAAGCGTCTCATGAAATGTCTTTTTACTCCTTATGGGCGCAAAGGTAAGAAAAAAGTTTAAGGTTTATGGTTTAAAGTTTAAAGTTTTTGGGGGTAAGAGCGTATTTTTCCCCCTTTCCCTCCCTCAATCCCTCCTTTTTCCTTACCTTTGCAGCGTTTTGAACCCTTGAACTTTTGGAGCAGCGAGAGCCATAAGAGCTTGCTCTTAAATGGCCGAGTCGTGACAAAAGTCAGCGAAGCTAACTCTTGAACTCTTGAACCCTTAAACCCTTAAACAATCTCTCATGAGCGACGGTAATTTCAACAGGGCCTTGTTACCCCAGACACCTTACGCCAGTGGACTGAAGATGGGCCGTGCCATGGCGACCAAGAAAGCCGAGGAAGCTTTCGTGGCGTGGCTACGCGCAGAAGAGCCTCAACTAACGGATGAATCAATAAAAGAGAAACTACTGGCCTTTAGAGAATTAATGAAGTGTTGAAAAGGTTGAAAGGGAGGGCGAATAAGGACACAAAAAGCCGCATCGATGATGTGATGAGAACTCCGAGTAAGAATGATTTGAGTGCCCGCTTCCTTTGTAATCTGCCGGCCTCGTAAGAGGTTACCCCGAAGGGCGCAGCCCGCCATTGGAGAGCGAAGCTTGTCTCGGTTTTCTGAATGTAATTGATGAGTCTCCCAATCGAACCGATGCGGCTATAGTCGTTGTGACAGCTGTGTGTCATCACGTGTGTCAAAGAACGGTGATGCAAAAGTAGGGGCATTCTCATTTATGTGCAAATTTTTTCTGCAAGAAAATGTAAAGTGAGGCCTGAAGCACATTTTTCTTTGGAAAAATTTGCGGGGCTTTGAACTTTTTCTTTTCTTTGTCCGAAAATTGTGCTGTTATGTCCGCTTACGCCTCGGTTATCCTTGCTGCTGCACTCCTCCCCACCATTGTCCTGATGATCATCATGCTCATCCGCGACAAGGAGCGTCCTGAGCCGCCCCGCATGCTGTTTAAGGGTGTGCTTTTCGGCGTTCTCTCCGTCTTCGTTTCCTTTACGATGTCCGGGCCGTTGTCCGCGCTCACAGGGTCGTTAGACAACTACTCCACGTTCTGGGGCGCTATGTGGAATGCCTTTGCCCTGGCAGCCATCCCCGAGGAGTGTGCGAAGCTGTTCTGCCTGTGGCTGCTGCTGCGCAAGAACCCGTATTTCGACGAACATCTCGACGGCATTGTCTATGCCGTGTGCGTAGGCCTTGGCTTCGCCGCTGTAGAGAATATCATGTATGTCTATGAAGCGGGTGACAACTGGGCGGTGACGGCGCTGGTTCGTGGCGTGCTCTCCGTGCCGGCACATTTCTTCTTCGCTGTCCTCATGGGCTACTACTACAGCCTCGTACACTTCGGCCACCATCCGCGCCGCAATGCCGTATGGGTGCTCTTTGCACCCATCCTGGCACATGGCATCTTCGACACCATCGCCATGACGGAGGAGGTGTCCGAGGGCATGGAAGGCTTGCTGGGCATCGCGCTCCTGCTCTTCTGCAACGAGCTGCGCAAGCTCTGCAAGCGCCACATCATCGACCTGAAGGCCGCCGACGAAGACCACTACAACCGCAATCCATTTCATTAATTCGCTATCATCATTTACCCAATACCACACGCATGAAAAAGAGTTTCATCCTGCTGGCTTTCCTTGTTGCCGGCATCTCTTCGATAACAGCGCAGGTCATCTCCGGCGCCTCCAACCTGGTGGCTACCGAGGTGCCTCACAACACCGTCCCGTATCGCATCGAGGACAAGGGCACGAAGTTGCCCGATATCTCATGGGGTCTCGACCTCGCGTGGATTAGCGAAGGCAACCTCGCGCGTGGCGCCAACTACGCTGGCGACCTCATCGATATCGTGCGCCTGAGCTTCCAGACCACCTACGCCGTGGAGAACGGACAGCTCTCGGCAGCACAGAAGGCCAAGCTCGACGAGCGCATCGGCTATGTCAAGAAATGGACACCCAATGCCGGCATCAACCTCAACTCCGACCAGGAGGCAGGCGTCATCGACTGGTACCACTCCAGCGTGGCAGACCCCGTGGCGGTCTTCCCGCCGCGATGGGCAGCCCTCATCGCTGCCTCCAAGGATTATGTCGAGAGCAAGGGCCTGAAGGTCGTGAGTGTCTCGCCCTTCAACGAGCCTGACTACACCCCCTGGAAGCAGGGCTCCATGGCCGAGATGAAGGAGATCTGTCGCCTCTTCCGCGAGGATCCCGCCTACGTCGAGTCCTTCAAGGATGTCGTTCTCTGCGGTGGTAACACGCTGAACAACGACCGCGCACTGGAGTGGTACAACCACTGCAAGGACTACCTCGACGAGGGCAACACGCACCAGCTGGCTGGCTCCTTTGATACATTTGCCGCCTTCTATCAGCAGGTGGCGGCTGACGGAAAGGTAGGCGTGGGTGATGAGCTGCATAACACGATGGAGTGTATGGTAGGCTCCGAATATGGTCTCACGAAAGGCATCTGGTGGGGCACTTGCGAGCATACCCGCAGTCAGTTCATGAAGGCCAGTCGCGGCACACGTCTGGCTTATGCTGAGAATAGGGATAAATGGACGGCAGCTGCCGTCTATCGCCATGCGGACAGCTATAAGGAAGGATGCCCGGTGCAGGGTTTCGTAGGTACGAGTGAGCGACAGGCATATACGACCACCTACCGCTTTGCGGCCTTGGATCACGATGTCTTCTACAATGGTCAGGGACCGACGCGCGAGTATGTGATGACGATTCCTGGTGGCACGGGCTATCAGAAAGGTCAGGTGAATGCAGAGACTGTTTTCAACATTCAGGGCGGCGAAGATATCATGCCCACTATCCCCACCGAGGAAGGCACCTATTATATTATTCCTCGCTGCAGCAATCACCCCCTCGCGCCAAACGGCAACCAGGCTGTCAGCGGAAGGGCCATGTCCCACGCGCGCTACACCAAGGGCTATACCCAACAGCAGTGGATTGTCACGCCGTTGCCCATGAAGGAGTTAGACCTCTCGCCCGTTTTCACCCTGAGAAACGCAAAGGTTAAGACCCTGTACGCCGATGTCAAGAACTGGTCACTGGAAGACCGTGGAAGTATCATCCTTTGGACGGGCGATGGCGGTACGCTGGAGCAGTGGTATCTGGAATATGCGGGTGACGGCTGGTTCTATATCCGCAACCGAAATAGTGCCCTGTGCCTGGAGGTGGATCCTCTCGTCAACGGCAAGCCTGCCACCGACCAGCAGCTGGCCAATCCGGGCAGAGCGGTCATACAGGGTGTCTTCACTGGCGAGAAATACCAGCAGTGGCGCCTCATCCCGGCGAGCGCTGTGGAAACTGTCGCCACCAACAGCTATGCCACCCTCATGGCAGCCCCCGCAGCGCCCACAGCCCTGCAGGCCACGCCGCAGGCAGGTAGCATTCGCCTCGACTGGACAGCCCCTGCCGACAACGACATCGCGCAGTATATCGTGCAGCGTTCTGCCGATGGGGTAGAGTGGTACACCATTCACAACAGCGTTCCCACGACAGCCTACATCGACAACACCGCCGACCCCGCCACCACTTATTACTACCGCGTGCGCGCAGTGGATAACTTCCTCAACCGTTCGGAACCCTCCGAGAGCATCACCGCACAGACTGCCGCCACACCCGACTGCATCCTCTTGATGACGGGCGACAGCCTCACCGACGCCACCCTCAATGGCAACCATTGCGCCCTGCTGGGCACCTATATCCAGCAGACGGGCAAGGTGGGCAAGGCCCTGCAGCTGAATGGCGGCACAGCCAAGTACCTGCAGCTCCCCGCCACCGTCGCCAACCAACGCGAGCTCACCATCGCCACGTGGGTCAATATGCGCAACAACTCCAACTGGCAGCGCGTCTTCGACTTCGGTACGGACACCGACCACTACGTCTTCCTGACCAACCGCAACAGCTACACCAGCAAACCGCGCCTCGCCATCAAGAACGGCGGCGACGAGCAGACGCTGGACTTCCCCTCGGCATTTACCACCAACCAATGGGTACACGTGGCTGTCACCTTCAGCCAGAACGAGGTGGTCATCTATCTCAATGGCGCCGCCGTGGGCAACTCCACCACGATGACGATTCGTCCGGCTGACTTCCGTCCGATCTTCAACTACATCGGCCGCAGCCAGTTCACCAGCGATCCCCTCCTGCGCGCCTACATCGATGACTTCCGCATCTACAACACAGCCCTCTCCGCCGATGCCATTGCCGCCATCTACAACCTCACCGACGGCATTGAATCCATAGAGAATGGACAATGGACAATGGATAATGGACAATGGACAATGGACAATGGACAATGGTACGACCTCTCTGGCCGCCGCCTCAGCCATCAGCCCTCAGCCCTCAGCCCTCAACTCCCGAAGGGAGTTTACATCCTCAACGGCAAGAAGGTCTATGTGAAATAACCGCTGACAACGCGAAATCCCCGCAACAGCGATGTTGCGGGGATTCCTGTTGGAGGTGCCTAGCAGATTCGAACTGCTGTAGACGGTTTTGCAGACCGTTGACTAAGCCACTCATCCAAGGCACCTTGTTGAATGCGGGTGCAAAGGTACGTCATTTTTTTGATATTGCAAGCCTTTTGCACAACTTTTTTCAAAAATCTTCGTTATTATATTAAAAAACTCATGTCCTCCTTCCTCCCTCCCATACAAAAAGTACTGACTGATGCTGCCATCCTGAAGGATGGCGATGCCCTCCTCGTAGCCCTCAGTGGTGGCGCTGACAGCGTGGCCTTGTTGCTGGCCCTGCATGAGCTGGGCTATCCCGTTCATGCCCTGCACTGCAACTTTGAGCTGCGCGGCACCGCCAGCGATGGCGATGAAGCCTTCTGTCGCCGCCTCTGCCACGCTCATGACATACCCCTCAGCGTCAAGCACTTCCGCACACGCAGCTATGCGCAGCGCCACGGCATCAGCATCGAGATGGCCGCGCGCGACTTGCGCTACCAGTGGTTCGCCGAGGTGGCTGCCACGCAGGGCGCGCAGGCCGTCTGCGTAGCCCATCACCGCGATGACAATATCGAGACCCTCCTCCTCAACCTCATCCGCGGCACCGGCATCCACGGCCTCACCGGCATGCGCCCCATCTCCCCCCTCAATTCTCAATTTTCAATTTTCAATTCTCAATTGTCAATTGTCCATTGTCCATTGTCCATTGTTCGGCCTTTGCTTGCCGTCTCCCGTGCCGAGATCGAGGCGTGGCTCACGGAGCGCGACCAGACATGGGTCACAGACCATACCAACCTCGACCCCGATGCCACCCTGCGCAATAAGATACGTCTGCAGCTCCTCCCCCTAATGGAAGAGATGAACCCGCGTGTGCGCGAGAGCCTCGCCGAGACCGCCCACCGCCTGGCCGAGGCCGAGGCCCTCATGGGCGATGCCGTGCGCGACATCAGTTCCGAGGTCTCACAACCCGACGGCAGCCTCTCCGTGTCGGCCCTCAAGCAGGCCACCTCCTCGCAGACCGTCCTCCACGAGATCCTGCACCCGCGCGGCTACACCGCCGAGCAGGTGCGCGATATCCACGACACCATGGAGGGCGAGTCCGGCAAGCTGTGGGAGAGCCGTCAGGGCCATCGCCTCCTGCGCGACCGCGGACGTCTGCTGATGCAGGACAACGACCGTGATGCCACCCCGACACCTGCCAATGGCACCTTCCTGCCCCTCGACGGTCTCTACGAAGGCCCCCACGGCCTCCGCCTCCTCATACGCCGTCAGGCCATCGACCCCGCGACCTTCGACATCCCGCGCGATGCCCACACCGCCTGCTTCGACCTCGAGAAGCTCACGCTGCCCCTGGGCCTGCGCCTCACACGCGAAGGCGACCGCTTCCAGCCCTTCGGCATGAACGGCACGCGCCTCGTCAGCGACCTGATGACCGACCATAAGCTCTCCCTCTTCGACAAAGAGCGCCAGCTCCTCGTCACCAGCGGCGACCGTATCGCCTGGGTCGTAGGCCTCCGTGCCGCCGCCGGCTTCGAAGTCGATTCCTCCACCCGCCACGTCATCACCCTCACACTACTATAAATCGTATGAAACTGATCTATTTTCATGGTTTTGGCTCATCGGGCGCGAGTGGCACGGTGGAGAACCTGCGCAAACTGCTGCCCGAGGATGAGGTGATAGCACCCGACATCCCCATCGATCCCGTGGAGGCCTTGCCCTATCTGAAACAGCTGTGTGCCGACGAGCAGCCCGACATCGTCATCGGCACCAGCATGGGCGGCATGTATGCCCAGCAGATGCGTGGCTTTGTGCGTATCTGCATCAACCCCGCCCTGAACATGTCCACCATGAGCAGTGTCCTGCGCACGGGAGAACATAAGTTCTTCAACGGACGTAAGGACGGGCAGAAGACATTTCGCATCACGCGTGACATCATACAGCACCACAACCAGATGGAGCGCCAGCAGTGGAAGGACATCACCGACTGGGACCGTGAGCACTGCTACGGCCTCTTCGGCATCCACGACACGCAGGTGAACACCTACGACCTCTTCCGCCGCCACTACCCCCACGCCATCCGTTTCGACGGCGAACACCGCCTCAACGATAAAGTCCTCCGCAAGGTCGTCCTCCCCTTGATTCAGGAACTGACCAAAGGCGACTAAGGCTTCTATGAATTCTATGAAAAAGCAGGGCGGCCCCATCCTCATGGATGCGGCCGCCCCTATTGTAATGCGGGCTCATTAATCCCAGATATTACCCCAATTGTTGTCTTTGGTCATAGCGCCGCCTTGTAGTTCTTCATTGCTGACGCCTATGTGTCCTGTCTCGCCCTCCTTGAAGTTGCCCGAGGAGGCGAAGATAGTGGTGGTGCACTGCTCGTGCACCTCCACTTCTGGTTGCAAATAAGTCTTTTTCATACGCATTGGAACTTATTTGATGGAAACTTTCTTACCGTTGATGATGTAGATGCCGCGGGTCAGCTTCTGACCAGCAGGAATCTTGCGGCCGTGGATGTCATAGACACCTTCGGGAGCCATGGTGCTGGCCTTGACCTCACCCACACCAGTCGTGTCGTCGAAGTAGATACCGATGCTCTTGGTTCCGGCAGCCACGGCACTGGTGGGTAGCTGCAGGTAAGCCTTCTGTGCGGATACGGCCGTACCCCCTGCTTTGCCCTTATAGAAGCCTATGACTTCGGGGTCGCCCTGCTTGCCAAGGAAGTAGTTGGTGTAATCGCCTTCGGTCTGAGCGATTGTCGTAGCTTCCAGCACGGGCTTCAGCATGTTCACGTAGTAGGAAGCGCTCTCGGCATAAGGAACCTTGTAGGTCTCGCCGGCAGTACCCCTGAGCAGCAGACCCGTACCGGCAGGCACGCTCTCCACGCGGGTCAGCAGCACTGTGCCCGTTGTCTTGTCGAAGCCGCTGGCGATGTAAGCCTTCAAGCCAGAAACCTCGGATAAGTCGAGATCCTGTGAGCAGCTGAACGTTGCATAGTCGCTGGAAGCGGGCAGGGTGATGAACTCCTTGGTGGAATTGAATGTTGCCACAACAACCACGTTGCCTGTCACATTTGCGATGGTGTATTTTCCATCCTTCACGCTTGTAGTTACATCCACGCCGTTCACGGTCAGGGTATTCAGCTCGCGATCCTCATCCTCTGCGATGGTAATGGTCACGTTGTCGCCATACTTAGGAGCCATATTGTCGGCAGTCACGCCGCTACCAGTGATGCTCACAGCGTAAACAGCCGCTGTCCATGTCGCTGTGTAGCTACGGTCGCCAGTGCTGCCAGTGGCGATGGTCACATCCTTAGTGGCTGCCTCGAGTCCTGTGCCTGTCCAGCCGGCGAAATCGAAACCAGTGCTGGTCGGATTCTCAATGGTGAACGCACCGCTCTCAATGGTGTAGGCAGTAGGATGGGCAGTAAGCTCTACCACAAAGTTGGTGAGTTGGGCAAACACGCTGTTCGCATTCACCATTGCTACATTCATGATTACTTCATTCTTGCAGATGTTGGTAGCTTCAAGGTGCTTGGTGTCAGTAGTGCTCAGGCTTTGTGCACTTTGGTTACCATTCAGGGTTACGGCAACGCCGTTAGCAGAATTGGCCACAAAGTCGAAGTTTACACGAGTGATATACCATCCTTCTGGGGCTTGTATTAAGTAGTTCGTATTTGTGGTCGTACCACCATAGGTGTTATAGCACTGGATGTTTGTGCCGTCGTAGAAGCTCATGTTGTTGCCGCTTGCAATGAACTTCACATGAGGATTGTCAGATGTTGACTCCCACTTGGAAGCCCAAGTTCCATTCGCATTGGTTGCTGTCCAAGCACCAGTAGTAGCATTGATATTCAGCACCACATCATCTTGAATTGCGAATGCACCGCCTGCCAAGTCATAGCTGATAGTGTAGCTGACAGGAGTCCATGTAGCGT
This sequence comes from uncultured Prevotellaceae bacterium, assembly GCA_946415705.1. GTDB lineage: Bacteria > Bacteroidota > Bacteroidia > Bacteroidales > Bacteroidaceae > Physcousia. The sequence goes on along the minus strand of CAMKTN010000001.1, from coordinate 5,241 downwards.
TGATAGTCACGTTCTCAGCAGGGATGCTTGTAGGTATCTCGTTGTCCCATCCTGCGAATGTGTAGCCCTCGCGTGTCGGGTTGGCAGGTGCTACAACTGCTGTTGCATAGTCCTGAGTGATGGGATCAACTACAGAACCGCCAGCGGTGTTGAACGTGATGGTGTACTGGTTGACAGTCCACTGTGCTATGCAAGTGATGTTCTCAGCAGGGATGGTAGCAGGCACTTCTGGTGTCCAGCCAGCGAAGGTGTAACCTGTGCGGGTAGGTGTGGCAGGAGCCTCAACCACTGTGGCGTATTCCTGAGTAATAACTGTAACGTCAGTGCCATCGTTCTTGTCGATGGTGATGGTGTACTGGTTAATCTGCCATGTGGCGGTGTAGGCCAGATTACCTGTGCTGCCCTGGGCAATAGTCACCTCCATCAACGCCTCGCCTTCGCCGTTGAGCTTCCAGCCCTTGAAGCTGTAGCCAGTCTTAGTGGGGTTATTAAGGGTAATGGCTGTGCTCTCAATGGTGTAAGTGTCTGGATTGTCAGCAGCACCGCCGTCAAGTGTCAGGGCTATATTATATATAATAGGTGTCCATGTGGCAGTGTAAGCCTTGTTGCCTGTGCTACCAGTGGCGATGGTCACCTCCATCATTGCGTCGCCCTCGCCATTCAGTTTCCAGCCGGCAAAGGTGTATCCTTCACGGGTAGGATTATTAAGGGTGATAGCTGCGCTCTCGATGGTGTAGTTGGTAGGATTAGCAGAAGACACAGAACCGCCAGCCAATTCATAACTGATAGTATAGCTAATGGTAGTGAAGGTAGCGTTAAGAGTTACAAACTCCTCACCCTCTGTGTTAACACGAGTCTGTTCTTCACCAAGCGCTGGCAGCGGGCTTACAGGTTCGTCGTTGTCGGTCAGGGCGGTCAGCTCATAGCCGGTATCGGCTGTCAGCGTATATGCCACTGCATCGTTCTTCGGCTGACGATACTGCTCAGTGCCATTGCTTGCTGTTGCCTCAGCAGTAGCGATAGAGCCGTGGGTTGAAGCCGTCAGAGTCACAAGGGTTGACCAGTGAGCAACGTTCTCAAAGTTCTTCCATCCGTCGGCAGCGGCGTAGGCAGCCTTGGTTCCAGCGGGAACATTCAAAGTTGCATACGCTTCTTCCTCATGTGTGATGCTTCCATTGAATGCGTTGTCGTCGATGGCAAGAGGTGTCAGCCATCCCACCTTTACGTTTGTAAGATTTGCGCAATTGCCGAAAACATCTGCATCGAGGGTCGTCAGACTGGTGGCATTGGTCAAATCAATCGTCTCCAGAGCCGACTCCTTAAACATGTTGGCATAGAGTGTCGTCACCTTCGGACCAACGGTCAAAGTCTTACAGTCTGTCCAGACGAAGCGTGTTGTCGGACCACTAATATTACGACCGAGATACATGGACTGACCGCAAAGGCCAGAACCAATACTGCTGTCCATGGTCAATGTGGCATCGCCATCCACAAAGATGACATCGTTCAGTCTGTCGGTAAATAAGAATGCCTCTTTGCCGATGGTGGTCACCGTGGCGGGAATGGTGATGTTCTCCAGTGAGTCGCAGTGGTAGAATACCCAGTCACCAATCGTTGTCAGGCTGGTTGCTTGGGTCAGATCTACAGACTTGATTCTGTTGCGCTCGTAGAACATGTTGTTGTTCAGCGTCGTGACGTTAGGACCTATGGTCACGTGCTGTGCATTGCTGAAGACTAACTGTCCACTGAGGGTAGAGTTGTAGGTGACATCGCGGCCTAAATAGAAGTTCTCACCTGAAATACCCCAACCGAGGTCGCCAATGGTCAACGAGGTATTGCTGTCCTCAATGGTGAAGTTCTTCAGCTCGTCAACATAGTAGAACACCTGATTACCGATGGTTTGCACAGAGGCAGGGATGGTGACGCTATTGAGAGCCGAACACTGATAGAAAGCGCCATCACCGATGCTCGCCAGTTTTGAAGACAGAGGGATGGATTTTAATTTGGTACAATCGCGAAAAGCGTTTACACCGATGCTTGTCACATTGTCACCCATTGTCACCACCAATTCCTCTACGCCCTGATTATTTTCTTCATCCCAATAAGTTCCACTTGACTGAAAAGCGCCATCACCGATAGTGGTTACACCGCTGCCGATGGTGATACTTGCAAGGTTGGCATTACTATAGAACAACGCAGGATTAATGTTTGTCACCTTCGGACCAAACTCCACACTGGTGGCCCCATAAAGGAGTGGGTTGTTCTCTCCTCCAGTCAGGGTCAGGTTACGACCAATGTAAATGGTGGTGGCATCATTCCAGAAAGGACGTTCATAGAAAGTTCCTGGCATTGTCAATGGAGTCTCGCTATCCTCAATGGTAATACTGGTCATGCTGCCGCAATCTTGGAATGCAACGTCTCCGATGGTCATCACAGAAGCAGGTATTGTGATGCTGGTTAGACCAGTGTTACGAAATGCATCATTTCCAATGGTTGTCAGTGTTGAAGGCAGGGCAATGGATTTTAATTTAGGGCAATCATGAAAAGCATTTATGCCGATGCTCGTCACGTTGCTGCCCATCGTCACCACTGTTTCAGTAACCTCTTCTGACTGACCACAAGAATAAAAAGCCGACTCACCGATGGTAGTCACACCACTGCCGATGGTGATACTAGCAAGATGACTATTACTATAGAACAACGCAGGATTAATGGTGGTTACCTTCGGACCAAACTCCACAGTGGTGGCATCATAAGTGAGTGGATTGTTCTCCCCTCCTGTCAGTGTCAGATTACGACCAATGTAAATGGTGGAAGCTGGACTCCAGAAAGGACGTTCATACCATGATCCTGACATGGTCAATGGCGTCTCGCTGTCCTCAATGGTGATGCTGGCCAAGCTGCCGCAATCTTGGAATGCAGCGTTTCCTATGGTCATCACAGAAGCTGGAATCGTGACGCTGGTGATTCCTCCATTAAAACCGCTTTCTCCAACTGCAGTCACAGCATAGGTTACAGCCTCGTAGGTCACGCTCGTCGGGATGACCAGTGCGCCGGTGAGTGTAGCCGCTTCGGCCTTAGCAATCGACACCGTCTTGGCATCTTCATCTGTCACCGTATAGGTGAAGTCACCTTGGGTGAACGTAGTTTGTGCCCACGCTCCCACTGGTATCATTGCCAGCAGTGCGATGAGCATTTGTTGGTAGATTGTTCTCATACGATTATAGGTTTTAGGGTTAAAAGTAATCTATTAGGTGACAAAGGTAGGAAAAAGGGGGCTAACAGCATGTATCAAAATTGCAAATCGACTAACAAAAACGTTTTTGTAAGTTGATTTGCAATTTTGATACATCATTAATTTGCTGTTCCCAAGACGGTCTGTCGTGGAAGACGTGACGTCTTATAGCGGAAGAATCAACGTTTTATTAAGAAAGAGGCTGATTGGCGACACGCCACTCTGTGGGTGTCATCCCTGTGAGATCCTTGAAGGTGCGGAAGAAGGATGTTTCGTTGGCGAAACCTGCCTCGAGGTAGAGGCTGCAGATCTTGGCTTCGGGATTCGAAAGCATCAACTTTTTCACGTAGTCCACGCGGTAAGTGTTGACAAAATTGGGGAAGGTGCATCCGCAGGCAGTGCGGATGCTGTTGGTGACTGCCGAGCGCGAGGCTCCCAGTTCTCTGGCGACGTCGGAAAGCTTGAGGTCGCTGCGCAGGAACAGCTGGCGCTCTTCCATGAGCTGAGTAATCTGAGGGAGGAGGGAGGGAGGCTGCGCCGTGGCAATGGTGTTGGGTGCGTCGGGATTATGTTTGCCGATGCTGTTATTGCTATACCGTTTATAGATCCTATAGCCGAGGGCGGCAAGGAAAAGGACGGCGACGACGGCGAGGAGCCACCAGGCAAATACCAGATCGCCCTCATCCGTCAGCACCGGGATGCTTGCAAACAATAATCTGCCCAAAGACAGGCCTAGAAGTACTTTCATGGCACAAAAGTACGGCGTTTATTCCGAACCGCCAAAGAAACGGCCGAAAAACAGATAGAATATATGAGGGAATCTGAGGAATCAAAGGGACTGGTACTTTCATACAGCCTCATCAAAGCCTAAACCACCCGCCTCCATCATCGTAGAAAGCCACCCCATCGGTGGCCTTCTTTCGGTGATGCAGCTGTCATCGAGCCATGTCAATAGTTACATAATTTATTCTTAACACATTTCTATTATAATTGCCTTCACCTTTCACAAAATGATGGTAAATAAAAGGAAATAAGCTATTTATTTCGGTGAAGGCAAGGGTGAAGGAAGTGATATTAGTGAAGGCAAAGCGTAGTTTATAGGTGAACGGTTAGTGGTTAACGGTTAGCGTTTAACGGTTAGCGGTTAACGGTTAGCGGTTAACGGTTAGTGGTTAACGGTTAGCGGTTATGGGTTTGGCGGTTAGGGGTTATGGGTTTAGCGGTTAAGGGTTAGCGGTTATGGGTTTAGCGGTTAGCGGTTATGGGTTTAGCGGTTAAGGGTTAGCGGTTATGGGTTTAGCGGTTAGGGGTTATGGGGTGGGGTAGAGGGGCGTGTCCCGTTAATGGGATTCGCGTGTCCCACTAATGGGACGCGGTTGTCCCACTAATGGGACACCGTTTTCTCACTAATGAGAACTGGTTTTCTCACTAATGGGAAATTGTTTTCCCACTAGTGGGAAATTGATTTCCCATTGCTGGGAAATGACGATACTGCGGTTTGGAGAAGTAATAGGTTATTGTGGAATGGTCGAAAGGTTCATGCCTTCACCTTGCCTTCACGTTTGCCTTCACTCTATAATATACATATAATCAATATGATAATATAAAAAGTGAAGGATGAAGGCAAATTACCATAATATTCTTCAAGTTTATTGTAAGTTCTTCATGTAGCTGAGGCCTGCTGAAGCCTCCTAAAAATTGCATGTGCAGCAGTTTGTCCACTGTCAGCATCTTAGGGCTGAAATGACCGTCGCGGCACACCGCCTCCTTGGTGAGGCCGATGGCCGGATCCTTGATATACCGTCTTTTGGCGCCTTTTGTTGCTGTTTCGATATGTTAGGTTGCTTTTGTTGCTGATTTATCGACGAAAAGCAACAAAATTTACCGCATTTAAACTTTTTTCTCGCGCACGTACCTTGTCATTGAGAATTTTTGTTTAGTTTTGTACTCGAATCAGGGCAAAAATGGCTTTTTCGCTTGATTCACGCCCCGATTGTCTGTGAAAA